>PLCO01000034.1 GCA_003134815.1 Acidobacteriaceae bacterium
CCGCCTCTTTCATAAAGGCCGAGGAGGTGAAGATGGAGAAGGAGCGCTTGGATTCGACGGGCGGGCGGTAGTAGGCAACGTGGATGACCTGGCGGACCTGGCCGAGCTTGATCATGAGCTGCGGCGGGTCGGGCGGAACGACAAGCAAGTCGGGGTGGGTCTGGATGAGGATGCGCGTTTCGCGCTTGTCAGTTTCGCGCAGGTCGTCGCGAGCTGAGACGGCTTCATCGACCAGCGTTTCGAGGTTGGCGGAGGCGGCGATGCGGACGCAGTTGGAGCAGACGCCGCAGAAGTCGGGAAGGGCGTCGGATTCGGTTGGCTTGAGGCAGTTGACGGCCTGGGCGAGCATGAGCGCGAGCGTGTATTTGCCGGCGCCGCGGGGGCCGGCCAGGATCATGGAGTGTGGGAAACGGCCGGAGCGAATGCTCTCGCGCAGGTGCGTGACGGTGGCCGCGTTGCCGAGGAAATCCTGAAAACCCATGGAACGAGAGTAGCAGTGGAGGGTCACCGTGGACAGAGGGGCCCTGATGGGGGTTGGGTCATAAGAAGTGGCTTATATTCGCCGATTTGGCAACATTTGCACAGAAATCTGTCAACAACACTTGACAGCTTTGGCAATCAGATGTAATGTTTCCTTGTCAATATGTAAAGGAGACTTACTATGTTTTGTACGATCAAAAGTCCAGCACGACGCAGGTTGATACGCTCTTCCTTGATAGGCGCCGCATTGCTGGTGCTGCTCGCGGTGGGCGTCGCCGAGTCGTTTCGCTTTTGGCATTTGAAGGGTCTACCGGCTTATGTTGTGGCGGTGCTACCTGCGCTTCCGATTCTGTGGTTCATCGTGGAGTGGGGCAGGTTCCTGGCTGCGGAGAAGGACGAATTCCAGCGCAATTTGCTGGTTCAATGCCTCCTGTGGGGCACCGGGGGAACTCTGGCCACGACGACGATCTGGGGATATCTGGAAGACTATGCCCATGCGCCGCACCTCAATTTGATCTTTGTCTTTCCGCTGTTCTGCATATTCATGGCGATCGCCAAATTTCTGGTCCAGCTGAGGTACCGATGAAGAACCGACTGAAAGTGCTGCGCGCGGAACGGGACTGGTCGCAGGGGGATCTGGCTCAGCGGCTGGAGGTGTCTCGGCAGTCTGTTAATGCGATTGAAACGGGGAAGTTCGATCCCAGTTTGCCGCTGGCGTTCAAGCTGGCGCGGCTGTTTGAGAGGCCGATTGAAGAGATATTCAGCGATGAAGAAGGGACTAAGGACGTAGTGACCAGGGACTGAGAGACGTAGGGACTAGAGAGCGATTCAGCGAGTTAGCGGTGGAAGGCAACTGAGCTAGCGGGGTTAGCGGAGTTAGCACCGTCAATCCGAAATGTATGGAAAGGCAACCACGGATTCGTCGACATGATTGGCGTACAATCGTGCGCATTGCATGCCAAGCGGCGACAGCGCCGCTGTCACAGTAGCTTAAAGCTCGATCAGAAAGGAAGCAGATCCATGACCGTTAGTCCGATTATGCTCTTGCAGGGTGCGGGCATGGTTGCCGTTGGCATCGCGTTCGTCCTCTACTGGCGGCTCAGCAAGAGGATTTCTATCGCGCCTTTTCTGATAGGCGCAATCGCGTGGTTTGTTACAGTTTCGCTCAAACTTGGCTTTGCGCTGTTATTGAACAACAGGATCCAGCACCTGTTAAGCGGTGCGCTGAGGCCGTCGGTGGCCGATCCACTGTTTTGGTTGTATATCGGCCTTCTGACAGGGGTCTTCGAATGCGGCTTGCTGCTGACGCTCTGGCGGCGAATCAGAACTTACGATTTCAACACGGCGGTTGCTTTTGGCATCGGATTTGGGGCCATAGAGGCGGTCATGCTCGGAATTAGCAGTCTGACAGTGGTCGCGCTGGCGATCGCAGCCCCCGCCTTGTTACCCAAGCAGATTGTGGAAAGTCTTGCCGTAAGTGCGTGGATGATACCGGCGCCGATCGTCGAGAGAATCGTCGCCGTTATCGCGCACATCTTTTCTTGCGTGCTGATTATTCGCGGCGCGGGGCGAAATCGGCTAGGGTATTTTTGGATTGCCTTTGCCTATAAGTCACTGATCGATGCTGTTGCGGCGTGGGCGCAATTAGGCTTCAAGGCAAACACCACCAGCCAAATCTGGACTGTGGAAGGCATCGTGTTCCTCTTCGGCATCGTAGGCTTCCTGGGGTTGATCTGGCTCTCCAGAGGACAACAAACGAACGAGATCGCACCAGGCACCGGCAGCAAGCCATCGAGTGCACACGTCGCTTAAGCAGCTGAGGCAGGATGATTATGCGAAGGATTGTGCAAGCCGAGGGCTGGCGAGCTCGCGAGAATGGGGAAATTAGAAAATTTCACTGGAAGATACGAAGGATTCACAGGCGGGGAAACAGCCTGGCGGGGGTAGACTTGCGGTGGTCAGGCATTCCCCGAGCATCGCTGACTAAATCAAGACAGGAGAAAGCAGATGAACACAAGGCATTGGAGTGTCTTCACGGGTTTGTGCGGGCTCGCGGCGTTCGCGATGAGCGCGGCTCCATCGGGCGCGCAGACGACAGAGGTCAAAGAGAAACCGCCTATGTACACGTATTTGGCCAACTGGCAGATTCCGCCGGTGCATTGGGGAGCGGACGTGGCGAAGATTAATGCCACAGACAACACAATTTTCCAGGCTGCTTTTGCCGACGGAACCCTTGTGGGTTATGGCAACGATGTGAATATGGTTCACACGCCGGACGGCGAGTCGAACGACAGCTGGTGGTCGTCGACCTCGCTGGCGGGACTGTTAAAGGTGCTGGACAAGCTGAGAGCGTTGGACCTTCCCGATTCGCCGCACTCTTTAAGCCCGACGAAGCACTGGGACATGGTGCTTGTGAGCCACTATTACAACTGGAAGCCGGGCGCGTATACGGGCGCATACGTGAATGTGGCGCTGTATCAACTGAAGGCGAACGCGCCTGACGATGCTGTGAGCACGCTGAGCAAGACCGTGGTTGTGCCGGCGATGGAAAAGCTGCTGGCCGATGGAACGATTCTGGAATATGAGATCGACACCGAGGCCATCCACACCGATGCGCCGGGGTTATTTGCGATTGTCTACGTGACTCCGCAGCCGGAAGGCGTGGATACGGTGCGCGAGGCGATCCGGGGTTCACAGAAAGACAATCCACTGATCGGACCGGCGTTCGATTCCTTTATTGATTACAGCCAGCATCGCGATGAGCTGCTGAAGGGGAATGGGGCGTACAAGTAAAGGCAGCGGAGTTGTCGGGACTGCAACCCTCCCCGGTCTCAGAAGCGAGACCGGGGGCACCCGGCGGATTTCTCGGCAGATAAATATTGCGGCTGCGAGGTTAGCCGCTGCACGACACAAACCAGCGCCTCCCCCGAAGGAAAGGAGAACGCATGAAATTTATTGTGAGTTGGAGTTTGCCCCAGGCGACCTATCAGGGTTCCACAGAGAGGTTCTTGAAGACGGGCGGAATGCCGCCCGCGGGCGTGAATTTGATTGGACGGTGGCATGGAATGAGCGGCAAGGGATTTGCGGTTGTGGAGACCAGCGATCCGAAAGCTCTGTACGCGTGGTTCGCGGAATGGACAGAGTTCTTGCCGATCGAGACGACTCCGTGCCTTGAAGACGCGGATGCAGGCGCGGTGATGGCGGCGCTCAAGAAGTAAACGAAAAAGGCTGCTGGTGAACGGGGTTCGTGCTATCCCATCCTAGGCGCAAAAACAAAGGCGCGCCTAGGATGGGGCACCCAGCCATTGTTGCTCATCTTCGCGAGTTACAGAACAGGCCCAATTATCGGGGCCTGTTCTGTTTGCGGATGAGCTTCACTTGCCGGTGTAAATGACGTGCCAGATGGATTTTGAGCCGTCGTCGGAGACGAAGAGCGAGCCGTCGGGAGCGACGGCAACGCCTACGGGACGACCCCAGACATCGCCATCCCCAGCGCCGACGGTGAAGCCGGTGAGGAAGTCTTCGTATTCGCCGGTGGCGTGACCGTCGTGCATGGGCAGGCGGATGACTTCATAGCCGGCGCGCTGGGCGCGGTTCCAGGAGCCATGCTCGCAGGCGAAACCATCGCCTTTGAACTCGGCTGGAAACTGCGAACCTTCGTAGAAGGTCATCTCGAGCGAAGCGAAGTGAGGCCCAAGCAGAATGTCGGGAGTGATGACTTTGCCGGCGAGTTCGGGGTGCTTGCCCACGTGGCGCGGATCTTGGTGACCTCCGCCCACACCCATGTACCACCAGGGCCAGCCGTAGAAGCCATGCTCCTGCACGTGGGTAATGTAGTCGGGGACGAGATTGTTGCCGAGAACGTCGCGCTCGTTGGTGGAGCACCAGAGCTGGCCGGTGATGGGGTTGATGGCCTCGCCGACGCAGTTGCGAATGCCCCAGGCATAGACCTCGACGAACTTGCCATCGGGAGTGAACTCGAGCACATCGGCGCGATGGAATTCCTCGGGGTGCGTGTCGGCATCATCGACATTGGAGTGCGAGCCGACGGAGGTTAGGAGCTTCGAGCCGTCGAGCGTGAATGCGAGGTCGCGCGTCCAGTGGCCGCCGCCCCGGAGTTTGCCGCCGCCGGGCAGATCGGCAATGTGCTGCTGGGGGCCGGTGGTTGTGAGGTCGCCGTTGTGGTACGGGAAGCGCACGATTTCATCGGTATCGCCGATGTAAACCCATTTTGGATTCGGGCCGAGGGGATAGAAGGCGATGCCGAATGGCTGATGGAGATCGGTGGCGAAGACGGAGACTTGTTTGGGGTTTCCGTTGGCGTCGACACCACGGAAGATTTTGATTTTGCCGGTGCCACTTTCGGAGACGAACAGATCGCCGTTGGGCGCGAAGCGGATGAGGCGCGGGTTGTCGAGGCCGGCGGAGTAGAGCTCAACCTTGAAGCCCTTGGGCGCGATGGGCCAGGCGTTGGCGGGGCGGGGAACGACGGTGGGACCGTTGTCGACTGATTGCTCGGGCATGGGCTCGGGCAGGTCGGCGACGGTGAGATGGCGGCGGATGCCGGGGGCCTCGTGAGCCGCGTCAGTGAAGGCGGCCTGACCGGTGAGGACGGGAGGCTTGGAGGCGGAGTCCGCGGCGGCGGGGCCAGAGGCAGCGGAGGCGATGAGAGTGGAGGCGAGAGCGATGGCGGCTGAAGCGGTAAGGAGGCGGTACGGGTGATTCATGAGACCTCTTGATGAGATGAATTGGGGCACGGTGCAGGGACGCAGTGATAAAGCGCACGGCATCCATTGTTTCAGATGCACGGCCCGGACGGAAGGAGCAACGCAGGAAATCGCTCATGGCGTGAAAGCCGATCTAGCAGAGCGAGGTTTTTAGTCGCTGTTGGGCTTTCAGCTGCCTATGCTGTACGGCGGCATTTCACTTCAGCACCAAGTCATTTTCTGCATTTTCATACACCGTAGCGTAACGATTTAGATGCGCGCATGCGGATTCCAGATTACGAATTTGTATCGATTTGTGTGATTTCAATGCGGAATTTATTTTGCAAACGCCGCATAATCTGTACCTTGGATAACCGATTTACCCCTTCTGGCAACTATCTAATTGATGGTTTGAAAAGTGCACGCCATCCGACGCCTTCCCGGCATCGAATTTCCCCCAGTTCTGCCAACTCTTCGGCAGGGCGTTTTTTAAAGGAGCAACGATGACCCCCAAGAAAAGAGCACATGCACTTAGTCTGTTTGTCGCATTCTCGCTGGCAGCCGCATTTTCGGCTTCCATGGATCACGCTCAAAGCACGCTCATCAACGGATCCGACGCCATTTACAACTCAAGCGGAACGGTGGCCGGAACTGACGTGACTCTGACGCAGAACGGATACATCGGCACGTTTCTGTCGCTCACCGCGCCCGCGGCCGTCAGTATTTCAGTGGTCGCGAATGGCGCCGCCGGAAGCAACGGAACAGAGCCCACTATGAGCGCGATAGTGGACGACTACAAAACCAGATGGAGCGTGGGCTCGGCCTCCAGTACTTTCTCTGCAACGCATGTTTTGCCGGCGGGCACCCATTTTCTTCGCATCCAGTTCGATAACGCACTGGCCGCGCCTGGATCCAACGTTTCCATTGCGAGTTTCCAGGTGAAGGGCGCCGCCGTGGAGAATTCGAGCGATCCCAATGCGATGAGTCAGAACTCGCTGGCCGCCGCCGACACCTATGTGGCGAATTTTCGGCAGGGCATGGCGAAATTGAATCTGTCGGGCATCGCGGGCAGAGGCGCCGCGGTCGAGATTCAGCTAGAGCGCAGCGCATTCCGGTGGGGTGAAGAGGTGCCGGGCACGGATGAGGCGAGCGTCGACACTTATCTCGCGCTCAATCCGCCCGCGGGATCGACGGCGGCGATCTTTCAAGCGCACTTTCTGCCCCTGTTCAACAGCGTCGTCCCCGGCAACATGGGCAAGTGGGCGTATGACGAAGCCACGCGCGGCACCGTGACCATGCAGGGCGTGGACGACATTCTCGCGTTTGCCCAGGCCAACCACCTGCGCGCCCGCATGCACAACCTGATCTGGGGCAGCCAGCAGCCGAACTTCACCAGCGAACTGGCGGCGGAAGCGGAAACGCCGGCGGTTTCGGGAGCGAGCGCGCCGGCCGACGATCTGATGTCGGCAATCCAGTTCCGCATTGGCTACTACGTGCTCGATCGCGCCACCGGCTACGATGCTCTCGATGTCTACAACGAGAGCGTGCACACCGGAGCGTGGCAGACCGGCGACGTGCAATCGGGCGGCGGATGCGCCTGCGCCGACTACTGGAATATCTTCGGCGCCAGCGGCATCGCATCCATCTACAACAGCGTGGCGCAAGCGGCCAAGCAGGCCGGCAACCCGGGCGTCAAGCTCTTCACGAACGATTACAACGTGCTGTCGAACTCGGCGACTCCGCCGCCCTACAACGGGCAGAGCTCGTATGTGAACGATCCTTACGCGAACTGGTACCGGCAGCACGACGAGTCGATTCTGGCCGCGGGCGGCGCGCTGAGCGCCATCGGGACCGAAGACTACTCAGAGAATGCGATTGCAAACGGCGACAACTCTTCGCACAATCCTTCGCGCATCATGGAAACGTGGAACAACCTGGCCGTGCTGGGGCTCCCAATTGAGCTCACGGAGTTCGGCATCCAGGGAGCGACGGGCACCACGGACAATCCGCAAACCGACGCGCAGATCCTTGAGGAAACCATGCGCCTTGCTTACGGCAACCCCGCGGTCGAGGGCTTTACGATGTTCGGCTTCTGGGGTGGAGACATGTGGAGCCAGGCTCCGTATGCCGCGCTCTACGATACCAACTGGAACATTACGCCTGTGGGCACGGCGTACATCAACCAGATGAACTCGTGGAAAACGCAGGTGTCCACCACCGTGGACGGCCGGGGTCGCGTGAAGTTTACCGGCTATTATGGCGACTACAGCCTCACGGTGAACGGGAAGACGTACACCTTCACGCTGACGAAGGGCAGCACAACCTCGCCTACACTCACGCTGGAACAATAGCGTTGAAATGGTGCGGGACCGGCAGCGGCGCCCGGCAAGAAGGTTGCGGGGCGTCACGGTGGGAACTGATCTCATCAACTATCGGACTGGACTTGGCGAGTGATACGGCCCGCGTTGCCGGGCCCGATATGTGCTGCTTAAGGAGCGATGACATATAGGAGATCGGCTTTAGCGCCGGACTTAAAGCACCGATACTAAGGCGATTGTTACTCCGGGTCCCGTTGTTCCGGTTCCTGTTGTTTAGCATCAGCGATCTTTGTTGGTGCTCGCGAGGAAGGCCGGCGTGGGACCGAGGGCCAGTGTGCTTCAGGCGACCAGCGGCCTTTTTCGAGGCGCGCGCCGACCTGTTGCCCGCAACGCTGACAGGGATGAAGAAGCCATTGTGCTCGATCTCTATTGGCGAGGAGTAATCCGATTGTCTCTTCGCTGAAGGAGCCGTCGCACGGTTTGACTGGAATCGGCATACAGAATTCTATCTCGCCTCAATGAAGCCTTGGTCGACGAGTCCGAGTTGGGGAGTCAGAGTCCACGAGTCAGAGCGGTCAAGTCAAGCGACCGGAAGGTCAATGAATTAGGAGGCTGCCGGTGAGGGGCGTGTTGCCCGACGATGGACCGACGAGGATTTGGTAGCTACCTGGTGCGAGGTTCCAATGGGCCGCCGTTTCGTCGTAGGTTTGGAGGACTCGCGGATCGATTGAGACGGTGACGGTTTGCGATTTGCCGGGAGCGAGGGCGATGCGCGCGAAGCCGGCGAGGCGTTGGAAGCTTTCGTCTGAGCCCCTGGGAAGTGTTGCGTAGACTTCGGCGATTTCAGTGCCTGCGCGCGTGCCGGTATTGCGGACGGTGAAGCGCGCGGTTTTCGCCGATGAATCGACGCTGAGAGCGGAGTAGGCGAAGGTGGTGTAGGACAAGCCGAAGCCGAAGGGAAAGAGCGGCGTCTTATGTTCGGATTGATACCACTTGTAGCCAACTTCCGCGCCTTCGTCATATTGAACGGCGTAATTCGAAGGCGGGGCGTCCGCATTGACCGGAGCTGAACCTTGGCCGCGAAGACGCGGCGGCGCAGGCGGAATGACGAGATGGGGAAGGTCCTGCTCGCTTTTGGGGAACGTGATGGCCAGCTTGCCGGATGGGTTGACTTCGCCGACGAGCACGTTGGCCAGAGCCTTGTGTCCTGAGCTACCGGCGTACCAGGCTTCGACGACACCGGCGACTTTGTCGATCCACGGCATGGTGACGGCGGTTCCGGATTCAAGCACGACGATGGTGTGAGGATTGGCGGCTGCGACCTGCTCGATGAGAGCGTCCTGATTGTCGGGGAGCGCGAGATTGGGCAGGTCCATGCCTTCGGATTCCCACTGCCAGGCAAAGACGATGGCGAGGTCGGAGTTGCGGGCGAGCTTGGCGGCGGAGTCAGAATCCGTGCCGGGATCAAATTCAATTTTTGTATTCGGCAGTTTTGCACGAAGCGCCTGGAGCGGAGAAGTGGGGAACCAGATGTGCTGCTGCCAGCTTGTTGCGCCCTTGCCCGGGGGCATGATGGCGTTTCCGCCGGGAGGGTCAACCTGCGCCGATCCTCCGCCGGAGATCATGCCGACGTCGGCGTGTCCGCCGATGAAGGCGATGCTATGGACGCGCGCCGGAACGATGGGAAGCACGGATTGGCGATTCTTGAGGAGAACAATGCTGTTCTCTTCTACGTGTTGCGCAACTTCGAGACCTTTTTCGACATCGACAACGCCTTTTTTCGGCGGGTCGTCGACGATGCCGGACAGGAACTCCCCATAAAGAACGCGGCGGGCATGATCGTCAATTTCTGAGAGCGGCACGCGCCCGGCATCGACGGCTTCTCTCAGCTTTGGGCCAAAGTACCTGGCCATGGGCTGCTCCTGATCGAGGCCAGCCGACGACGCCTTCTCGGTGGAGTGGGTTCCGCCCCAGTCGGAAAGGACGAAGCCTTTGAAGCCCCAATCGTTCTTGAGCACGTCGCGGAGCAAGTAGGAATTTTCGCAGGCATAGTCGCTATTGACGCGGTTGTAGGAGCACATGACCGCGGCGGGATTGGCGATGGAGATGGCAATATGAAACGCGAGCAGATCCGACTCCTGCATGCCGCGTTTGGAGATGACGGCATTGACAAAGTTGCGGCCGGTTTCCTGGTCGTTGATGGCGTAGTGCTTGATGTCGCCGACGACATGCTGGGCCTGCTCGCACTTCATTAAATTGCCAACGATGGTTCCGGCGAGGAGCGGGTCTTCTCCGGCGTACTCGAACGTGCGGCCGTTTCGTGGCTCGCGGGCGAGATCCACCCCGCCGCCGAGAGTCATGTTGAAGCCCTGCGCGCGAAGCTCGCTGCCGATGACTGCGCCGTATTCGCATGCGGATTCCGGATCCCAGCTTGACGCGGCTCCCAGGCTTGAGGGCAGGGCCGTGGAGTATCGACCATTCGCTCCGCTATCGCGGACTCCATAGGCGGCGTCGGAAATGACAAGGCCGGGAATGCCGAGTCGCGGGACGCCCTCAACGTAACCCGCGCCGCCGTTAACGAGGTCGGTGAGCGGCATCGTCCACCGGGGAGAGCGAGCCATCCCGTTGCCGTGCAGGAGAGCGATTTTCTCGTCGAGAGTGAGCTGTTTGAGGACGAGATCGGCGCGTTCGTCCGGGGAGAGACTTGGATTCATCCAGGGACGGGCAGAATCGGCGCGGGGAGAATCGGGCCGGCTAGTGTCCGGCGGCCTGGAAGTGTCTGGTGCGACGCTCGGGGGCGTGGCGGCAGTTTGGGCGACGGCGACGGTTGGTGCGGAGATGATTCCGATGGCTGCGGCGAATAAGAGAAGGGAATACGTGGACAACGCGCGCTTGAGCATAGGGTTTGGTTAGGTCTCGGGTTAAGTGTTCGAAGCAGGTCCAATGGTACAACGCGGGGTGCAGAGTTGGCGGAGTTAGCAGGCGGGCGAGGCTTCAGCGTTTATCTAAAGATGGCCGAGGGTGCTGGCGGATACGGTTGCGGTGACGACGACGCGCTCGCCGTGCTGAGTGACTTCCGTGGTCTTGAGGAGTTCCTTAAAGGCGTCGCTGGCGGTGGAATCGCCGAGGGGATTGGCGAGACCGCGCACGAGAGTGACCAGAGTGGCGAGATCGGCGGCCTGGCTGGTGGCTTTGTCTTCGCTGGTGGCAATCTCCTCGACTCTGAAGCGCAGAGCTTCAAGCGCGCCGGGAACGGGAAGCGCGGGCGAAACGCTGGCGATGATAGTGGAGTCGGGCTCGAGGGGCAGAGCGAGGCCGAAGACGTGTATTGAGCCGCTATCAGAGAAGGGCAGGCCGATTTGGCCGACGCCCCAGGCAAGCGAGAGCAGCGGCACGTCGTGATAGTGCTGCTCGAGGAGCGAGGAGCCGGCAAAGGGCAATGCGGCGGCGCGATGGCGGTCGAGCATGGAGTGAATCTGCTCGGGGGTGGGGGTGTTGGAGATGGCCACCGAGTCATAGCCGATTTGCGCGACGCGAACGGTGCGGTCCTGAGAGGTGATGTTGTAGATGGTGTGGCCGGCATAGGTTTCGCGCGAAGTGGCATGAGAATCGAGCCACGCGTTCAGCTTGGGGCCGGTGATTTTGCCGACGAGAACCATGGAGTAGGCGACGGGGCCGTTGGGGCCGTTGGGATCGGGCATGCGATGCAGGCCGATGGCCACCTGGTCGAGATCTCGCTCGGGGTCGATGCCGATGTCGTCAATGAATTCCTGGTATTCGGGGACGCGGTCGGGCGGCTTGAAGTTTTTGTGAGCGAGAGTGCGGATTGCCTTGAGGTTGAAGTAGACGATGCCGTCGGACTCAGGGAGCAGGCGCGCAGCCTCGGGCGGGGCCTTGGAGCGCAAAAAGATGGCCAGGGCCAGCAAAAGCAGGACCGCGGCGACGATGAGAAGCGTTTTGCGGGTGCGTCGGCTCATTCAGTGATGGAGGAGGACGTACACGATCCGTCAAGAATGAGTGTAACGCCTCAGGGCGTATCGATATAAACGGACGGAAATACGGACGGATATACGGACGGACAGCGTGGCGCCGGAGGGCGTGACGTCGGAGAGCGTGACGTCAGGGGCTGGTCTTTATGGGCTGGATGGGCTGGTTTTGTCGAGCGTAGCCGCAAAGTTGCGCGATTCGCCAGCCGCGGTCTCGATCGACCGCACCCAGGGTGCGTATCCGGGCAGGGTCATTGTTATGGAGTGCGCACCGGGCTTGAGCTTGATGAGGCTGGGCGTGTTGCCCACATAGCCGCCATCGATCGTGATCTCGGCACCGGCGGGGTTCGAAGACAACTGCACGGAAGCAGCATTGTCAGGGACTGCGGGCGTGGCGTTGGGCGACAGTGCCGGCGCTGTGACGGAAGGCGCTGGGCTGGAGCCGGGCGGCGCGGGTGCTGTGCCAGAAGCCGCGGGGTTGGAGCCTGCGGCCGCGGGGGGAATGCTCGACAAGTCCACGGTTTTGAGCGCATCCACGATCGTTTCCGCGGCTGCGAATCCCGTGTAGTAAGCATAGGCCCTGACTTTTTGGTCGCCTTTGAGCGGGAAGTGGGTTGTGGCAGCCCACGTTTTTACCAGAGCATGATCGCTGAGCCGGTAGATGCTGATTTCCACGATCAGCTTGCCGGGTTTGAGGAGGGCGGCGTCTTCGTGCGAGAGAAACCTGCCTTCGATCACCAGCGAGTTAGCGGCGACTGCGTCGGGAACATTGGTTCCTTGATCCACTACCTGAGCGGCGACCTTATCTCTCTCGAGCCCCTCGGAAAGGTCGTCGGAAAAGTAATTGATGAAGTCCTGCGATTGAGCCATTCCGCTAGCATTGGTGAAGTGATTTACAACCACGGTGTTGAAACGCAGAGGCGCATTGGTGACGGCGGCCAGCGGCGCGGCCGCGAAGAAAGCTGCGAGCAAAACGAAAAACGGAGCGAAATGTTTCATAGCCAGTCTTCCCCTCGCCAAAAATCTGCCCCTCACCAAAAATCTGCCGCTCACCAAAAATCGGCCACGACGCTACTCCTCTTTTATGAGTTTCGCGACGTATTCCACGGCCCTGAGGGACTGCGCACCTGATGGTGGCAAGATGCGGGTGCGTCGGCTCATTCAGGTAATGGAGGCACAACCGACAGGAATGAGCGTAACAGAGCGGAGTTGGCTCGCGAGGGGAAGGGCTCCCCGCATTGTTACTGGGGCGCGGGCGCCGAAGCGGGGGCGGGGGCGAGCGCGGGTACTGGTTCTGGAACTAGGTCAGCGCTCAGACGAATACTGCCACCGGTGACACTGAGTTTGCGGGCCCAGTCTGAGAACCCCTTCTTCTTGATTGTGATCTCGTGGCTTCCCGGTGTGACGGGAACGGTGGAAGGCGTGTTCCCGACAAATGCGCCGTCGATCTCAATGTCCGCGCCTGGTGGAGTTGAATCAATTGCAACCGAGGCCGGGTTGACCTGCACACTTGGGGCCGCTGCCGCTGCAATCTGAGGGCTGTTAGACGAAGTGGGGACTGCAGCTTCGGTCGCTGGGGGAGTCCTCCTGATCTCCTTAACGATTTCGGCAGTGTGTTCTTTGTTGTCGTCGTCTAACAGATGGAGTTTTCTACCATCGACGTAGTATTTGACCGTTCCATTGACGGCAACATGTGCACCTTTTGACCAGCGCCACCTGATGTGTTCCGACGTGATGTAAATTTTATCGTCTCCTTCAATCACGAGGTTGTCGTACACCCTATACACGGGTACGGAGTAACCGGAAGACGAGGTGCTTCTTGTTCCCTGATAGCTTCCGTCGATCTGCGTATTTGTGGAGTCGCCGTAAGACGTGCTGTTCGCGGTGCCGCTCCCGCTGCCATTTTCCGTTGATTGGGAGGAGGAGTTATTGATCATGCCGGCAAAGTAGCGTGCCCGATCCTCGTCGAGTATTTTGCCAATGCTCCATTGATGATCAGTGGGCTTAGCGGCGTAAACAGAGCATGACGTAGCGGCCAGAACCAGTGCGGCGAGCGAGATGAGACGCATGCAGTTTTTCCTTGGCGAAGAGTTTAGCATTCTCGTCCTAGGACGTTGGCGCTGGCGCTGGGGCGGGAGCCGCAGTGGGTGGGGTTGGAGTTGTTGGCGGAGGTGCCGCGGCCGGTGCGGGCGCGGAAGGTGAGGCCGGTGTTTCAGTGGGGACAGACGCCGGATCCAGGTCTGCGCTCAGATGAATGCTGCCTCCGGTGACGCTTAGCTTGCGTGTCCAATCTGCGAATCCCTTTTTCTTAACGGTGACCTCGTGGCTTCCATTCGCGACGGGAACGGTGGAGGGTGTGTTGCCGACAAACGCGCCGTCGATCTCGATGTCCGCGCCGGGCGGAACGGAGTCAACGACGAGTGATGCTTGGGAGACAACGGTCGGGGCCGCGAGCGCAGGTGCGACTCCGAAATTGGCCATGTTCAGATGCATGTCGCCTTCGACAAAGGCGGTGATCTGGGTTCCCTGCGGGATTGTGATGTCCTTGCCGTGGATGAACAGGAAGAGCGGCGCAGCGGGAAAGAAGACGATCGCCGTCGCCACCATGGCCCCCGTCATCGCGCCAACATGGCCGCCGCCTTTGTTGTCCTGAGTTGCCCGCAGCGCGACTTTTTCCTGATCTGCGAGGCGGGCGTAGGTGATGTTGAGGTTCAGCTTGCCGGCTCTACCCATGCTTTTCTTCGGATTGCACTCGGTGACGGTTCCAATTGCTGTAGCTCCCTTGGGGAGAACAACGACATCGTCGACTTTGATCTCTTCGACGACCTCAAAGGGAATTTCCTGACCAACTTTGGCGTCTGCTGAGGAGAGCGTCTGGCTGAGACGCAGCTTGACGGGTGTGCCGTCGAGTAAGGTGTGCGGCTGGGGAGGACCCGATTGGATCGCCGCGGTCTGATTAGGTGATTGTGATGCTGGATTTGCAGTGGCGAGCGTTTGTTGAGCTGCGAGCAGCGGGCAAAGCGCCAAGGACAGAAGCGAGAGAACAAAGTTACGCACGAGGTTTCTCCTTGTCGTTCAGAACAACAAAGTAGACCTGAAGGGAAGTACTAGAATAATGTACCGAAACTCGGAATTACGCAATAGAACTTTTGTTTGCTGGTTTGGGTCGTGGGTGCAAGCGACCGGAACCGACGAGAGAGGCGACACCCTGGTGGTCGCCGCGAACTCGCCTAGTTGACGATGGCGAAGGTGAAGATCTGGCCGGAGCTGGCGGGGGTTTTTGGCGCGGTCGTATCAGCGCCCGTGATCGGACTCGTGTTCGGGGGCGCGAGGAATCCGAACTCGCCTTCGCCCAGTCCGTTGTTGAGGACGATCTGGTAGGCGGAGGGACCGATTTGCTTGCTGGTGAAATCGATCTCGTCGCGAAGCGAGCTGGAGGAGGCCTGCATGAGGCCGCCGGCAACGGATTGGAACTGGCGGTTGTTGGCGACGACATGGAGGCGGACAAGCTCGTAGTCGCTGGCGGTGCGGCCCTGTGGCACGTGGAGGATGAAGGTGACTGGAGTGCTGACGACGAGCCTGCTGCGCATGCCTCCGACGAGGCCGTTCAGATCTTCCTTTACGAGGCCGGCAGACGCGACGTGCTTGACCAGGCCGCCGGATTGGAAGATGACCACTTCAGATGGGAGCGGCTGCCAGTTTCCGCCGCTGTCTTTATAGTAGGCGCTGATGTTGTCGACGCCGGGAGGGAGCGGGGCGAAGTCGGTCGGCGCCGGTGGCCCCGGCGGCGGAGGAGCGGAAGTTGCGGCGGCATCAGGTGGGGCGGAATCTGGTGCGGAGGCAGTCGACTTTGCGACGATGGCGTCGATGATTTTGTTGCTGACGCCGGCGTGCTTGAGCGCGATGAGGCCGTCGGCCGAAGTGTCGTATGCGCCGGAGTTGGCGTTGATGGTGGCGACGATGACGTCGTCGGTTAGCCCGGCCTTTACCATCTTGACGACGGAGTCGTTATTCAGGGCCTGAGCGGCGATGAACGAAGTGAAAGCAAGAAACAAAAGAGCAACGAGGCCCTTGCGCATAAAAGCCTTTCCTTGGCCATTGGGATCGGGAAACATGTTGCAGGGTACCAGGTAAATCATCTACCGGGGCGCGGTGTTTTCGCAATATGACTGTTGAGGGATGAGCGCCGGGCGCATCCGAATTTGCACTGCCGCGCAGCGCAGGCGGCTTCAATTGGCTTCAATTATCGGGGCGTTGTTTGCCGGAGTTGCTGGATGCGATTCCGGGCGCGATTTACTGGCACGATTCAGTGGTTTTGAGCGTTTGCTCGCAGTGCGGCGGTGTGCTAACCTTGATTTCTGTGCCGTGTACGCGGAAAGCTGGAGTGTGTCCGCGCACGAATCGGCTCCGGGAGGGTTTCCGGGTGGGTCAAGAGCTGGCGTAGCTCAGCTGGTAGAGCATCTGATTTGTAATCAGAGGGTCGGGGGTTCAAATCCCTTCGCCAGCTCCACAAAGGGGAAGCCGTAACGGGAGACGAAAGCGGCAAGACGGGAACGGCAAGAGTGACCGGCGGGGACAAGAATTTGAACGCCGGGCTTTGACTCCGCGGCGAATCCACTTCAGGCGAAATGTCGGGAAGTTCCGGAGATCGACCGGAGGTTGCGGCGTGCGCGGATGGTGGAAGAGCGGGGAGTTGGGTTGGATTTCCGGCGTCGGTTTTTTGACGCTGGGGCAGATGGGCACAGGTGGCCGAGCGGTTAATGGCAGCAGACTGTAAATCTGCCGCTCCTTGGAGCTACGGAGGTTCGAATCCTCCCCTGTGCACCAAGACAGTGATTAGTGGTTAGGGGTTAGTGATTAGTTGCTAGTGGGCAGTGGACAGTGAAGAGCGCCGACAGGGATTTGGATCGGAAGTATTGGGCGGCGCTGGGAATGTTTGCGGTTTTGGCAGTGCTGGTTTTGCTGACGATGGGCGATGGTTCGGTGCTCGTATTCGGCAGGCCGGTGGAGTTGAAGCTGGTTCCGCTGATTGTGATTGGCGGGATGGCGTTGAGAACGGTTTTGGCCCGGAAGGCGGAGAAGATTCGCAGGGATGGGGAGAGAGGCAGCTCGTAACTTTCAGTTGAAGGCTGCGAGTTGCGGTTCGAGGGCTGATGTAGCTCAGTTGGTAGAGCACTCCCTTGGTAAGGGAGAGGTCACCGGTTCAAGCCCGGTCATCAGCTCCAGAGATCAGTTTCAGGCGGGAGTAACTCAGTGGTAGAGTCACAGCCTTCCAAGCTGTTGGTCGCGGGTTCGAACCCCGTCTCCCGCTCCAGAGTTTGGTGATTAGCTTTTGTGAGGCTTATTTTTGCATGAGGGTTGCAGAGAATGTTTGAGCAGGCAGCGATTGCGGTCACGGACGAGCAGGGATATGCGAAGCTGCACGCTTTAATCGATGCGGCGTTTGACGCGCGTGACGTTGAAGTCTTCCTGAACCGGGTACGCAAGTCGAAGCTGCGGGTGAGAGATTATGAAGGGATTCTGGAGCGCGGGCTGCTGGGCAAGGAAGCGATAGGACTGTACAAGGCGCTGCCGGTCTCAGATCAGGCGCTGACGCGCGAGCGTTTTTTGCGGCTGGTGGAAAAAGTGCCGTTGGAGTTAAGGCAGAGGTATTTCAAGGCGTACGCGTACTACTGAGAAAAGCAGGGAACAGGGAACAGGGGTCAGTTCGGTCGGTGGTGGATTAAGTTGATGTGGCCAGCGCGAGAAGGACGGAACTGAGAACTGACGACTGAGAGCTAGTTTTAAGTTTTTGGGGCTGGAGCCGGACCGCCGGCGCCCCGAGTGGCAACGGGCAGTACGAGCGATGAAAGGGATGCGGGGATTTTTATGGCGAAGGAAAAGTTTGATCGTTCAAAGCCGCACGTAAACGTGGGGACGATCGGGCACATCGATCACGGCAAGACGACGTTGACGGCGGCCATCACCAAGGTATTGCAGAAGCACAACCCGAAGAACGTGTACCGCTCGTTCGACTCGATCGATAACGCGCCGGAAGAGCGGGAGCGCGGCATCACGATCGCGACGGCGCACGTGGAGTACGAGACCAAGAACCGGCACTACGCGCACGTCGACTGCCCTGGCCACGCTGACTACATCAAGAACATGATTACCGGCGCGGCGCAGATGGACGGCGGAATTCTGGTGGTTGCCGCGACCGACGG
>PLCO01000056.1 GCA_003134815.1 Acidobacteriaceae bacterium
GCCGAAGGCGAGGAGGCTCGCCGGCGCTACGTCACGGCAATCTTTCTCCGGCTGCATCCAGAGGCGGGCGAAATAGAGGTGGTAAATGCGGGTCACAATCCCGGGTTCCTGGTCGCACCGGGCGCGCTGCCCATCCAATTTGACGCGGCAGGAACGCCACTGGGCCTTTTGCCCGGCATGCGCTATACCAGCGAACGGCACAAATTCGGGTCCGATGCGCGCTTGCTTTTCTATACAGACGGCTTGACTGAGGTCTTTAGGGGAGATGAGGAATTTGGTCCGGAAAGGCTTTTGAATGAATTTTCTANNTGGTATCCTCGATGCATTGTGGGTAGCCATCCAGGCGTTTGGTGAAGGAGGCCCGCAATCTGACGACATGACCGCGCTGGCCTTGTGCCGCGGAGAGATGATGAGCGGAGAGTTGCCGGCTGAGGAGACGCGAGCCAGAGAGATGCGAGCCAGAGAGATGCGAGCCGGAGAGATACGAGAATGACCGAGCCGAAAACCACCACCGTCGAGGTTCGTCTGCCTACTAAAATGGGCTACGAAAAGGTGGCCATGAGCACGGCGGCGTCGGTGGCCAAGCTCATGGGCTTTCCTGAAGACCGGATCGAAGATCTGAAGACCGCTGTGGCCGAAGCCTGCATCAACGCTATCGAGCACGGCAACCGGCTCAATGAAAAGCTCTCGGTCGGCGTGGTTCTTCGCGCCGATAACGACGAGCTCGAAGTAAAAGTCCTCGATGACGGCAGGGGAATCACGACTCAGCCCTCCAAGCCGGACATCGATCGCAAGATGCACGGTGAAGAAGACGCGCGCGGCATGGGAATGTTCCTCATCCAGGCGCTTGTGGATGAAGCCGAATGGGTAACCGGATCGGACGGCAAGAGCAGCTATGTGCGGTTGGTGATCAAGCTGGGCAAAGCGGCGGCGTAGTCTAAAGCAGAGCCCAATCGAAAGTGGAGGCAGTTGACAAGTGGAGAGCGAGACCAAATCGCACGTTGACCAGTTGAAGTCCCCAACGGGATACCCCGTAGCCATCCTGCGTTTTGAGGGCGATATCGCCAGCACTTCGAAGGAAGCGGTCCTGGGAGCCTACGAAGGGCTGCCCAAGGAGACCACAAAACTGATCCTGCTTGACTTCACAAAGGTGGACTACATTAACTCGAGCGGCATTGCGCTCGTAATCCAACTGCTTATTCAAGCCGCCCACGCCGGGCAAACGGTCTTCGCATTCGGTCTCTCGGCCCACTTCACCAAGGTCTTCACGATGGTGGGCATCACCAAGTACGCGCGCCTGTTTCCCAACCAGGCTGAGGCCATGGCCGCACTGTAATCGCGCTGAATTCCAATGAAGTGAATGAATGAGCTTGGCAATAATTACTTGACTCGCCCAGCTGTTTCTGCGATTCCTTTTTGGATACCGAGAGAGTCTGGCGCATTGCCGCGTCAATTTTTTGGGGATTCCGACTGCATTTCCTGAGTTATTCCATTTCGCATTGGAGTTTTCCGTCTTCATCCATCCAGACGGTGAACCATGACGATAGCGTAGGCGCATTCTGCGCCGAGATATTTACGTTGATCCTGTATCGGCCGCGTGGGATTTCTTTATTGGTATCCCAAGCGATGTGCTCGACGGTAAACTGGTGCGCTCCCGTTAGAGCAGAAACCAACTCGATTATTTTGTGCTCGCCTGCGTGCAGGTCGAAACTCTGAGCGGGTGGCACTCCTTTCATCACATTATCGCCTCTCTGCCGAAGGCAGACTGGCAACAACGCCAGACTCGAAACGGGCGGTTGTATTTCCGCAATCTGGACGCGCACATCTTTGATGGTGACGGCTTCGCTCGTACCTGCGACTTCAAAATAACTGGCCGTTGGATCTCCCTTGACCCCTCCGGGGGGCATGGGACTCTTGTCGTAAAGCACGCGACCGTACGCAGGTGTTGTCCGGGCAATGATCCGCGCAACGCGCAGTTTTGGCTGCAGTCGAAGGTGATAGTCACGCCATAGCTGATAGCCAGCGACAAAAACAACGAAAGCGACGACGTAGCCAAAAGCGCGCCATGACGGGGACCAGACCAGCGTGGCGATGGTAAACGCCAGGCCGATCATGCCCGCACCCCACATAACTTCCCATGCGTGCTCCTTGACGGCAGCGAGATAATCGAAAATCTCCGTCCATCCCGTCCAAAAGACGCGCGTGGCCTCCCGAAAACTACGCATATTTCTCCACGCTCGAATCGTAGCGCCTCGCGGGTCGGCGAGCTAAGTATATTTTTGCCATGAGCTTGCGCTCCGGCCCGCCGTAGCCGCTACTGCGGCCCCTTTTCGCCCTTCGCGAACGGGTTCGGCAAGTGGAACGGTGATTCCGGCGACGAATCTTTCTTCTTTGTGCTCGCATCCTGCCGCAGCACGGTGCGTTGCGAATTGATGCACAGCCACCCGGCGTGCACGCGCTCAAAGACCTGCGTGAACACGCCTCTTTCGTCTACCAATCCGGTCGCGGCTTTATGGTGCAAAGTGTAGGTGCCGTTTGCCACGGCAATGTCCCCCAGCATGCGCACCGTAATCACCCTCTGCGTGAGGTAGAGCGTCTTATCCTCGCTGCTGAGCACCTGCGCCACTTGCTGGTTGCGGGTGGTCACATCGCCGCTTGCGGAGACGTCAACAAACAAGGGAGACAACACCAGCTCCAGGGCGTATTGGTCGCGCCGGTTCACGGCGTCGGACCAACTGTCTTCAATCTTCTGGAATTGCAGAATCTCAGGACTGACGGTTTCCGTCGCGCCGGACGTGCCCGCAGCCGGGGCGGGAATTGCTGCCGGAGGATTTGCCGCTGGATCAGTAGAAGGACTTTGAGCAGCTGCAACACAGCACAGAAGAGAGGAAAAAAAGAACAACAAAAAGCGGTTCATGCGCGTTTCAAGCTCCAGCCTGGAAACCAGTGTTCCAACAAGAATCATAGCTCTTTGGACTCGGCTACGGGTGCGCGCGGGAGCGAAAAATCGGTGGCCCTTTGGCCGGCCCTTTCGCGGTCTTTAAAGAATGCCTTGCAACCGGCGGGGTTGGTGAATGGTCACGTTGGAGTCTTCGATTGAGATCCAGCCGTCTTTGCGAAACTGGCCGAGAGTGCGGGTGACGGTCTCGCGGGTGGTGCATGTCATCGAGGCCATCTCCTCGTGGGTCAGCAGCAAAGGGAAACGGTACTCGCCGCCCTCGGAGTGTTCGCCGATCTGATACGCAAGCTCCAGCAGCAGGCGAGCCAGCCGCGCGGCGACGGTTTCAGCCAGCGCGATGCGGCATGCATCCTGCAGGGCGAAACGGTACTCCTGGCAAATGCACTGCACGGCGCGCAGTTGCGCTTCCTTGTGGTTGCGTAAGAAATTCAGAAACCGCTCCCGTTCCACCGGGCGCAATTGGGCGGCAGTTAAGGTCTCCGCCGAGACCTCATAAACGCCATGCGAGAGCACCGCGTAAAGCCCCAGCATCGACCCAGGGCCGGCGACGCGGACAATCATGCGGCGGTCCCCTGACCGGCCCGCGGTCAGCTTCAAATAGCCGCTGCAAATTACGTAAAGGCAGCGAGCGTCTTCACCCTCGGTGAAGAGAGCACCCTGCGCCGGAAGCGTAATCGTGCTGCTGGCCAGTTCCAGATCGGCGAGAACAGCGCTGCCGAGCGAGCAGAACCAACCAGGACGGCGATTCGCGCAAGCCGAGCAGCCCAACGGCGACGGCTGGCTCAGGTGCGTTGGTCGCGTCTTCACTTGCGCCGACTTCTGCGTGCCCGGTATTTGCGTGCCCTGTATCTGCGTATCTGATATCTGCATGTCCGCCATCGTCTTTCCTCGTCCCATAACGACGCGGCCCCTCATCTCGCCCGTTCCCGCCTTGGATTCTGGCTCGGCCAGGCTCTGGTTGAGATAGAAATGCTCTACCGTCTCCAAATTGGCAGGTGCACTTACTTGGATTTTCCTTGAGTTAATGGGGCTTTGGATGTGACCCGCCTCACGTTTGAGTTCTGTTTTGAGCGATGGGCCTCCGTCTTGCCCCCTCGGGCCAAGGACCGCAATTGACGCGGCCAAGGGGCCTGCGGCTTCAAAACGAGCCTCTCCCCCTTCGAACGTGATAGACATCACCGTCCCCCGCCACGACGAAACCGTAATCTTTCGTGCATGTGGTGATGCTCGGCACCGGAACATGAGCAAAAGGACTCAGCGGTGCTCGCGCCCACCCGGGAAAAATGGGCCTGGAGAGAATCCACCGCATCCAGCCTGAAAAGGCGGCTGAGGTTCGTAGTAAGCAGTGCCACGAAGTTCTTCGAAGGCGGTATTTTGCATGCATATTCATCGGCCGGTAACGCGTTTGTCCATACTATCCAGTTCGTTCCGTGGTGCGGTTCTCGGGAACTGTCCGGGGCTGCGAGTGTTTTTGATGGTTTTGCTGGGCGCCGGCATGTTCTGCGCAACGGCACTGGCTGCTCCGCCACAAGCGGCCGCGCCGGCCACTCCGCCCGGACACGCCGAATTTGTGGGCTCTGACACCTGCGCAACCTGTCACGCAGAGGTGGCCAAGAATTTCGCCACCAATCCTCACACCAAAATGGCGTCGATGCACGGGAACGCAGATGGCGTGACCTGCGAGAACTGTCACGGGGCGGGCAGCGAGCACGTAGCGGGCGGCGGCGACGTCACCAAGATCTTTGATCCCGCCAAGGCCTCGACCAAAGACGTTGACACCAAGTGCCTGAGTTGCCACGCGGGCGCGCATCCAAATTTCGACCGCTCTCCTCACGCCAAGGCCAACGTCGGCTGCATCAGTTGCCATAGCATTCACGGCAGCAAGGAAGAGGCGTTGCTCAAGGCTCCGCAACCAACGCTTTGCTTCCAATGCCACGCCGATCAGAAGGCGCAGTTTGGCATGCCCTTCCACCACCCGGTAAACGAAGGCACGGTCAAGTGCACCGACTGTCATGACGTGCACGGCACCTTCCAGCCAAACAACCTGAAAGCGACAGTCGATCAAAACATGATCTGCACCAAGTGCCACACAGATGTCCGTGGTCCTTTCGTGTACGAGCACGCCCCGGTCAAGGCGGAAGGCTGCCTGTCATGCCATTCGCCGCACGGTTCGCAGAACGCTCGGATGCTGAACATGCCCAACGTGAACGTCCTATGCAACCAGTGCCATAGTGCGGTAGCTTCCGGCGCCGTTCATGGTCAAGGGCAGGGATCGTCGGATAGCGTGCCTTGCACCAGCTGCCACACCTACATTCATGGTTCGAATATGAATCCGGCGTTTCTCAGATAGCTGTGATGGAGCACTGCGCCGTCCGTTCTTTACTTCGGCGCAGGACGGCTCAGCAAAAGATTGTACGGGGTCTCAAAGATTCGATGTTGGCAATGAGTTTCATTCAAGTGAGGCTTTATATGAAGAAAGCAGGCCGGTTCTCAAGGCTATTTAATCAACAGCCATCTTTTGCAATGTTCCTGGGAATGCTGGTGGCCATGTTTCTTGCAGTGGCTTGCATCGCCGTTGCGCAGAATCCAGCCGAGCCTCCTCCTACATCGAATTCAACGATGTCTATCCCGCAAGGGTATTCGGTCCATGAGTCCGTCGATCTCGGCGGGCGTGTGGCCGGCCTTTCGGGCAGCGGCGCCATGTACGACACCATGGTGAACCTGCAGTCCGGGCCGCGCGTTCTCGGAGAGACCTTCCAGTTGCACGCGCTGCCGGGTACCAAAAATACCCCGCTCGACGATTTGAGTGTTTTTGCCGGCGGCTTCGGCGGCGACCCCAATAACTTCGCCAAGCTCGACTTTTCAAAGAGCAAATACTACGAGTTTTCGGGGATGTTCCGCCGCGACCGACAGTACTTCGACTACGATCTGCTGGGCAACCCGGATATCCCCAGCGGGTATTCCATTCCGATCGGGCCCTCTACGGCACCCACTGGCTCCTATGCGTGGCCGCAGGTGACGCAATCGCCATTCTTGTATAACACCGTGCGCCGCATGACCGACACCAACTTGACCCTCCTTCCGCTGTCGACGTTCACGTTCCGCATTGCGTATTCAAAGAACCTCTTCCAGGGACCGAGCCTCTCCCCGAGCGGCAATTCGGTGGCCGGGCAGGAGGTCCTGCTTCAGGAGTTTCAGCGCAACAGCACCGACGATTTTACGGGCTCGATCGACTGGAAGCCGGTGCAGGGCACCAAGCTGACCTATGAAGAGCAAATTGATCACTATAAGGGTGACTCCTACTTCACCATGGCTCCCCGCGACTTCACCGTGCAGGAGTCGGACGGAACCAAGGTCGCCCTCCTGGCGAGTTATCAGAGCTTTCTGCCGTACGGCTATAGCAGCGCCACGGGCGCTTTTGCCCCCAGCAGTAACTGCAACAGCACCAGCATGATCAATTCGTCCACGATACTTTATGCCAATCCCAATGGCGGCTTGCCCATCATCGATCCGGCTTGCAACGTCATCAGCAGCTATGCCCGGTACCAGCCCACGCGCGTCATTTTCCCCACCGAAATCTTCCGGCTCCAGAGCTCCAGCATCAGGAACGTTTCGATGAACGGCAATATCCGCTATACCAACGCGAACATGAATCTGCCCAACTATTACGAGAGCTTCCAGGGCCTGAGCAAAACCAGCCGCCAGCTCACCTATGCGGCCAATGCCAGCGCGAAGCGGGAAGTGATGGCCTTCGATTACGGCATCGTCTGGCAGTTGGCGAAGACGGTCAGCCTCGAGGAGCAGGTCACCTACTCCAACGTTCACCAGCCCGGAACCGCCGTGTTCATCAGCGGGACCACCGTGTCGGTGCCCGCGACGGCGGGTGCGGACACCATCAACAACACAAATCTGACCTCGGTGACAGTCATCACCGGTGGGGCGCCCTTTACGGGTAGCCCCGGAATCGGATCGCCTCTGCCCGCCTACTTCGGCCAGCGGTTCGCAACCAACGACTTCACCGTGAGCTGGGACGCGACGCCGCGCAGCACTTTTTCGCTCACTTGGCGCTATCAGGACCACCTGATCTCCGAGGGCCAGGGAACCGGGCCAGGCACGGCGCACAATGTTCCGATTCCCGCCAACAATACGAATTCCGGCGAGGTGGTCATTCACGAAAACGGTGGAATCTTCAACGCCGCCCTGCATCCCACCAGTAACTGGGACCTCAACGGAAGCGCCGAAGTCATGTACAACGACAATGCCTTCACTCCGATGGGATTCCGGCAGCTCCAGCACTTCAGGGTGCATACCATCTACCGGCCAAAATCATGGGCCACGGTCTCCGGCGCTTTCAGTGACCTTGAGCGGCATAACAATACAAATAACAACCAGAACTTCCCCGGCAACACCACGCCCTACTTCGGCCCGCTCGATCACGTCGATCACTCCCGCTTGGTGAGTTTTGGCGCCGAGATGTTCCCGAACGATCGCTATGGGCTTGATCTCAACTACACCTATAGCGATGTGTACATGGCAGACAACATCTGCTTCCAGGGCGCGGCTGGCGTCATGCCGGGTGGCACCGTCGCACCTGCCGCCGCAACCCAGAGCGGCTCGCTTTGTGGCGCCGTTGCAGCCGGCCATGGATCGAACACCATCCTCTTCGGGCCCGCCAGGGATTTTGAAGACGCTCCAACGCAGTTCGGATCGGTTGCCTTCACCTATACGCCTAACAAGAAGATCCACTCCAACCTCGGCTACCGCATCAGTTCCGTCAACGGCAGCCGGTTCTTCACCGATGCCGGCGACGTCAATGGTTCGCTGGTGTCCGCCTACCAGACTCCCTTCGTGAGCGCCGCATGGACCATGCACCCGGGGCTGATCTGGAAGGGCGAATACGAATACTACGGTTACGGCGAGGGGGGCCGCTCGGGCGCGCAATGGTGCAACAACAACCCCGCCCTTGCGCTAGGCAGCACCACCGCGCCGGTTGTAGCTTGCAGTTCTTTGCCGAATACCGCCATGTCCCCGGGCACTCCGGTTTACGGGTTTACCGCGCCGCGCAATTTCCACGCCAACAACGTGACGCTTGGACTGCATTACGAGTTCTGACCCCGGGAAAGCTGTTTCACGATCGGGTTTCACGTTCGTGTTCCACGATCGAGATGAAACGAATGGTTAGCACGAGGAGATACGCAATGAAGATCAGGGCTGGAATGATCATCGCCGCAATGATTGCAGCTACGACTGCTACAACCGCCTTCGCGCAGAGCTCGGGAGCAGACATCTACAAGGCCAAATGCCAAAGCTGTCACGGTGCCGAGGGAACGCCGAATCCAGGCATCGCCAAGATGATGGGCGTCAAGCCCGTAAGCGATCCTTCGGTCAAGTCGTTGAGTGAAGCGCAGATGATTGCCGACACCGCCAACGGCAAGGGCAAGATGACGGCCTTCAAGGGCAAGCTCACTGATGCCGAGATCAAGGCTTCAGTGGATTACTTCCGCTCCCTCGCCAAGTAAGGGCAGCGGTCTGAAAAGCAAGACGAAGTGGTTGTGCACGAACATGCCGGCGCGGTCGTCGCTCAAAACATCCCGACCGCGCCGGTTTGTGTCAGGTGGTTCCTGCTACTATCGCGATTGCGGAACCAACGGCCACGAACGCCGGCCGGCGGCATCAACCTTAACGACGGCAAGCGCTTGAACGCGCGTTCGAGCCTAAAACAACCCCAAGGAGTTTCGCAATGAAGAAGAGTTTTCGTTCCCATATCGTTCTGGCCGCAACGGTGCTTCTGGCCGGCTCCATGTGCTTCGCTGAAGACGGCGCAGCCATCTACAAATCCAAATGCGCAATGTGCCATGGACCTACCGGCACTCCAAGTGCGGGCATGGCCAAGGCCATGGGCATCAAGCCCGCCTCCGACCCGGCGATAAAGGCTCTAACAGTCGCCCAGGTCAACGCGACAATAAAGAACGGCAAAGGCAAAATGAAGCCCGTCGCCGGCCTGTCCGATGCGCAGGTGACTGCCGTGGCCGAATACTTCAAGACCCTCAAGTAAGCATTACAATCGCCGCAGAGATTTGAGGGCGGCCCCGCCATCCCCGGCGGGTCGCCTGCACACGGAGGCTGAGGAAACGTGTCGTTGTTTGAGAGATTCCGCGATAGCTGGCTTCGTCCGGCGCTGTTTTTCGGCAACAACCCCATATCGCTCGCAGGCGGCGCCATCACCACCGCCGCCGGCGTCACCATGATCAGCTACTGGCTGGCCGAGCTCTCTGGCCATCTCAGTGACAACCCTTATCTGGGCATCATCTTCTTTCTCTTCCTGCCTCTCATATTCCTGCTGGGCCTTGCGCTCATCCCTGTCGGCGTATTCTTGCGGCGCAATAAGCTGCTGAAAGCCGGCCAGATTCCCTCCGTGTTTCCCAAAATCGATCTCAACGACCGCAAGTTCCGTCACGGGCTCGACATTGTTCTCGTTTTCACCATCGTCAACTTCCTCGTCGTGGCTACGGCCAGCTATCACGGCGCGGAGTACATGGATTCGCCGCAGTTCTGTGGCCGCTCCTGCCACGTGATGAAGCCGGAGTATACGGCTTACCTGATCTCCCCGCATTCTCATGTGGCCTGCGTCGAGTGCCACATCGGCTCCGGCGCTCAAGCCTACGTCAACGCCAAAGTGAACGGCACTAAGCAATTAATCGAAGTCAGCTTCCACCCTTTTGCGCCGCTCGCGCCCAAAATCATTCCCAACTATCCCACGCCGATTCCCTCGCCGGTCACCAGCCTGCGCCCGGCGCGCTACACCTGCGAGGGCTGCCACACGCCCACGCGCTTTGACGGCGACAAGCTGCTGGTCAAGTCCAACTTCGCTGACGATGAGCCCAACACCGAGACGCAGACGGTACTCATTCTCCATCTCGGCGGCGTTGATTCGCTCTCTCGCTATACCGGCATTCACGGCGTCCACCTGGGCCACATCGAGTATGTCGCCACCGATCCCGCGCGCACCACGATTCCCTGGGTGGAGCGGCAGAACGCCGACGGATCGTTTACAGAGTTCAGTTCTCTCCCCGCCGGCAGCGGCATTCCCAAAGGCGACCGCAGGGTCATGGATTGTATCGATTGCCACAACCGCGCTGCGCACACATTTGTTACTGCCGAGCAGGCCGTTGACCAGGCCATGGCGGGCGGCACAATCAGCTCCGATCTGCCCTGGATCCACAAGGAGGGACTTGGGCTGCTGAACGGCACATACTCCACCCAGGAGGAAGCCGACGTCCAGATTCCGCAGCAGCTTCAAGCCTTCTATCGCTCGCAGAATCCTGCCGTTCTCTCCCAGAAGGCCGCGTTAGTCGACAAGGCCGGCAAGGAACTGGTCACGCTCTACGACCAGAATGTTTTTCCGTTCATGAATGTCACCTGGGGCACCCATCCTAACAACATCGGCCACATGGATTATCCCGGATGCTTCCGCTGTCACGATGGCAGCCACACCGCCAAAAGCGGCGACACGATTCCTCAGGACTGCTCCGTCTGCCACAACCTGCTTGCCGTCCAGGAATCCAAGCCAAAAGTTCTCGCCGATCTCGGTATTCAATAACCCTCGGCCCACCGCTCCGGCGCAAACCGCCCTGGGCAAGGTGCGCATTCCTTACCTTGATTTGTCCGTCCTTCCGATCGCTCCGCTCCGTAGGAGCGCTCGAGAATAGCCCAGGGTGAAACCCTGGGTCAGCATCACCCACGACTGCGCCGCCCCGTAGGGCCGGCCGAACTCCGCACCGAACAATCGGCGCGCACACCATTACCGCACAGCCGCAGTAGGCAAGTCAGCCGACGCTCAAGCGTGTTAGGCTGGCGTTTCGCGTTCCACATCCGGCTTCCAGGAGCAAAACCTTCATGCATTCCACGCAGCCTTCCCACTTCAATCTTGTCGCCGCAGCCCACGCCTCCATGATCGAGCACGGTTTTCAGCCCGATTTCCCTGCCGGAACCGACACTGAGCTCGCCGCCATCAAGGCGCAACCCGCTCCCGCCGCCGACGGCTTCACAGATCTCCGCAGCCTCCTCTGGTCCTCCATCGACAACGACACCTCCAAAGATCTCGATCAGATTGAGTGGGCCGAACAGTTGCCGGACGGCCGTATCCGGGTACTCGTCGGAGTCGCCGACGTAGACTCGCGAGTCACAAAGGGCACGGTCATCGACAAGCACGCCGCATTCGAAACCACCTCCGTCTACACCGGCGTCAGCATCTTTCCCATGCTGCCTACGGAACTCTCTGAGGGCATCACTTCCCTGAATGAGAATCAGGATCGCGCGGCCATTGTGGTCGAATATTCCATCGACGCCAATGGCGCTGCTTCCGATGGAAAAGCCTACCGCGCGCTGGTGCGCAATCGCGCGCAACTCGCGTATCCGAGCATCGGCGCGTGGCTCGAGGGCAAAGCCGCGCCGCCGCTCAAAGTCGCAGCCAACTCCGATCTGGCCGCTCAACTCAAGTTGCAAGACACTGCCGCGCAGCGTATGGAGGGCAGCCGCTTCCAGCACGGCGCGCTCGATATCGAGACCATAGAAGTCCGTCCCATCCTGCACACCGATCAAATCGTCGGCATTGCGCCCATCGAGAAAAACCGCGCCACCTCACTCATTGAGGAGTTTATGGTCGCCGCCAACGGCGTTGTCGCGCGCACCTTTGAAAGTGCAGGCGTGGCCTCCATTCGCCGCATCGTGCGCGTCCCCAAGCGCTGGGACCGCATCGTGGAGCTGGCTGCGCAAAAGGGCACCACGCTGCCCGCCGATCCCGACTCCAAGGCCCTTAACGACTTTCTACTCGCGCAAAAGCAGAAGGATCCCGACCACTTTCCCGATCTCTCGCTCGCCGTCGTCAAGCTCATGGGTCCCGGCGAATACGTGCTCGTCAAGCCCAACGCTCCGTCGCCCGGCCACTTCGGTCTCGCCGTCCAGGACTACACCCACTCCACGGCGCCCAATCGCCGTTTCCCAGATGTTGTCACGCAGCGCCTGCTCAAGGCGCAACTCACGCACACCGCGGCCCCTTACTCTGAGAACGACCTCGACGCCATCGCCCAGCGATGCACCCAGATGGAAGACGCCGCGCGCAAAGTCGAGCGCGAAATGCAAAAGCGCATCGCGGCCGTGGTCCTTCATCCGCGCATCGGGCAAACCTTTCAGGCCATCGTCACCGGCGCCACCGACCACGGAACCTTCGTGCGCACCCTCGATCCCCACGTTGATGGAATGGTGGTGCGTGGCGGCAAAGGCCTCGACGTGGGCGATAGAGTCACCGTCAAGCTGGTCTCGACCGATCCTCAACGCGGATACATCGATTTCGAAGCGTAAGCCGCCGCAATCCTTAAAGCGAATTAAAAAACCGGCAAATCGCCATTCATCCTTGCGTTTCCTGCCACTTCCGGGGTGCCGGGAATGGGACATTTTTGTGTCCGGCTGGCGCACCAATGCGTCTAATTAAAAGAAACTGTCGATAATTAAACAGGCGGCTTACTGCCTTTGAATCGGCGCTTCGACAGACAAGAACGATCCGAGCGGTCTCCCCCGAGTCATCTTGCCTCCAAGGCATGTTGCGCCGGCTAACGCCGATTTCCTCCTACCAGGTGAATGAATGCGATTCAGTTCCAGGCTTACCTCCGCAGCCTTCATATCCTTAATTCTCTCCCTGCGTCTGCCCGCATCTCTTCGCTCGCAGGAGCCGAATTCGAGTACCGCACTAGCCTCAACCGCGCAGCCCGAAGCTCCCGCCCCGCAGAACCCTTCAGCCCCGCCCCAATCGTCGAGCCAGGCGCAGCCAAACCCGAACGCAGCAAGCCAAACGCCTGACACGAACAACCCGCCAAAGCATCAGCCGCCTCCGCAACCCAAGCGCATCCTCGGCATCATGCCCAACTACCGCGCAGTCAGCGCCGGCCAGATTCCTCCGCCGCCTACGCCGCGTGAGGCATTCGTCATCGCCACCAAAAACAGCTTCGACTACTCCGCCTTCGTCTTCGTCGGTGTCACCTCGCTGCTCGCCGAAGGCACCGACGCGCACACCCAATTAGGCAAAGGAGTCGGCGGCTACTGGGCCTATTACTGGCGCGGCTGTCTCGACAAAACCGACGGCAACTACTGGGTCGACTGGGCCATGCCCACCGTCTTCCATCAGGATGAGCGCTACTACGCCATGGGCGAGGGCGGAATCTTCAAGCGCGGAATCTACGCGGCCTCCCGCGAGCTCATCACGCCCGACTATCACGGCAAGAACGGCTTCAACGCCTCTGAAGTTCTTGGCCGCGGTATCTCACAGGCCATTTCGCTCGCCTACTATCCCAGCAAGACGCAGACCCCTTCGGCCTTCGGTGAGAAATACGCGTACGCCGTCGGCCGTGACGCGATCACCAATGTATTTCGCGAATTCTGGCCCGACATCAACCAGCATCTGTTCCATCGTCATCATTGATTCACAGCGTCGGTTTCCAGGGCGCAAAATTATCCCGATCCGTTGGGACACCCACCTCTGACCTGGCCACAGAGTCGGGCGTCCGCAGGGTTAGCCAGGGAGAAAATGTAAATGTCCCAAGGATGGCGCACAGCCGAAATGGAATGAATTGCGGGGTGTTGGCGTGGAAAAGCGGGGACTACCCTATCCGGAAGTCCGGTCGAAGCTAGTGCCCAAAGGAATGTCTTTGGAGGAGATCAAAGCGTGGCGAACGGCAGAAGCCGAAGCGGCGAGGCCATCGAGTTATGAAGCCTTCTGCCGTGCCCACGGTTTTTGCGTGGCTTGCAAGAGCGAAGGGGTAACACATAACGACAACGGCGTGGGCTATAAGGTTGTCGGCTTGGATGGCGATACTCAGTTGTTCGAGCAATGCCCGGTTTGCGGTGGCACCGGCAAGTTCCCAATGTCTTAGCCGGGTGCCCCAGATCCCTCGCATTTGGGGACCTGGGATAGCACGACCGCCAACTCACTCGCGCTTCGCGGTCTTGCCGGCTCGCCGCCCCGCCGGCTTGCCGCCTTTCTTGTTTTTCTCCACGCGCAGTCTCCACGCTGCGTGCAGCGCTCCGCGCATCGAGTCCTCGTCCGCAACTGCAAGCCGAATGTGTGTAGCGCCGCTGCGGCCCCATCCGCCATGAATCGGCAGAAACAAATCGGGCCGCTCGCTAAGAAACTCCGCCTGAATCTCCGGCGTCAGCATCAGATTTCCGTAGCCCTCTTTGACTGAAGCCAGCGTTGCAAAAATCCGCCCGCCAACGCGAAAGTCCACCGCGCCCATGTGCGAGCCTTCCTCTGCACCTTCCAGGCTCAACGCAATCCGCCGAAAATCCGCTGCCGTCATCGGTCTTCCATTCCCTACCCTCTACCGACTACATCCTGCCCTTCAAACTCCTCATTCAGCCACTTCGCGAACGCAGCAAACTCTTCGTCGCGCCCCAGAAAATCCCGCACCATCTCTCTTCCCGGTTTTGACCCGCCCTGTTCCAGCACCGCCTTCCGATAGCGCGTCCCCGCCTCGCAGCCCAACAAGTCCTCGGGATCGAACTGCCCAAAGAAATCCAGCGCAATCACCTTGTCGAACGCATACGTGTAGTAGTTCGACGAGTAGCCCGTCAAATGCCCGAAGCTCGCGTACATGCGATTGCCTTCAAGCCACGTCCACGGCTGGAATTGCTTGTAAAGCTCGCGCGTCACCACGTCAGGATCAATCCCCGCCGGATCCTCGTCGTGCAAATTGAGCGAAAGCGTCGTGTAGTAGAGCTGCGTCCGTATCCAATCCGCGCGCCCAAACGCGCCCGCCAGTTTCATCGTCCGAATCAGCTCTGCCGGCAGCACCTCGCCTGTTTCGTAGTGCCGCGCGAACACCTGCAGCAGCTTCTCGTCGCGGAAGAACTCCTCCAGCATCTGCGACGGCACCTCGATGAAATCACCCTCCGTCGCAAATCCCGAAAGCCCCGCCCACTCCGTATGCCCGCCAAGAATCGCGTGCATCAGGTGGCCGAATTCATGAAAGAACGTTACCACATCCGAATACTGCAGCAGCCCCGGATCATCCCCATCGCCCGCCGGAAAATTACAAATCAGCGCCGCCTCAGGCAGCGTGCGCCCGCGAACGCCGGTCACTACCGGCGCGGCAGAAAACCATTTGTCCTTGCCCTCGCGCGGATGCATGTCGAGATAGAATCGCCCCGCCATTCGCCCGCCATCAAAAACATCAAACACTGAAACCGCTGAATCCCACGCAGGCGCATTCGATGGATGGAACTCGATTGTGAAAAGCTTCGCCGCCGTTTCCAGCACGCCTGCTTCAACCCGTGCGTAGGGAAAATACGGCCGCACCGACTGCGAGTCGAAATCAAATCGCGCGCGCCGGAACTGCTCGTACCAATACCCGCGACTCGTAATATCAATCTCACTCAGCCCCGGATTTGTACCCCGCGCAAAATCGAGCACCAGCGCATGCTCGTGCTTCGCGCCGTCGCGGCTCGCCTCGTCGAGCTTCGCCAAAAACGAGCGCACATTCGCCGCCGACTTCATCATCTGGTCGGCAGTCGCGAGATCCGCCCAACTGCGAAACCCGAGAATCGACGCAATCTCCTGCCGCGTCGCCAACAAATCGAGAAGTATCCGCCGGTTCGCCGGATACGCGCGCGTGTTGTAGGCCAGAAACATCCGTTCCCGCAGCGCCGCGCTCATCGCAAACGTCATCACCGGCATCATGTCCGGCGGATCAGTTGTCAGCGTCACTCGCGCAACGCCATCCGCATCTTTTTGCGCCGGGTGCCGCGCGATATAGTCGGCGGGCAGTCCATCCAATTCCTCGAGCGTCGCCTCAATCGTTTTTCCACCCTCCTGAATGTTGCGGCCGAACTCGAGTGACAGGCCAGTGGCCTTGTCGTGCAGCGCGTGCAAACGGGCGCGCGTCGCCTGGTCCTTGTCCACGCCAGATAGTCGATAGCCAAGCAGAGTCCGCTTCACATAATGTTTCGTCGCCGGGCTCGCGCCATCCAGCTTAATCGCCGTCAGCGCGTCATAAACTTCGCGGTTCAGGCTCAGAGCGCTTCCCGCCATCGCCACGCGCTGCGCCTCCATTTGCGCCTGGTCGCGCACACCCTTGTCGGCAGCCACGGAATTCAGAATTCCCGCCTGTGCTCCCGCCAAACTCAAGTGCTCGATCGCCTTGTCGTAGAGCAGCAGCGAATTCTCAGGCGTGCGCTCGCCATCGATGGCCAGCAGCGCGGCCAATGCGCTTTCGTGAGCAGCCAGCCGCGCGCTCACCCATGTTGTCAGGGCATCGGCAGATGCGGCGCCCCCGGCTTCCCATACGTGCAGTGACTTGCTTTCGGTAGCGCCAGCAGTAGTTTCGGTTGCCATCGTTCGGGAATCCTCCAAACCTTTAGACTATCAAGGCGAATTTGGACACACCTCTAGCTTTGCGCACTGCGCACGTTTCCTGCCTCAATTTCTATTTCGCAGGCCGTGCCGCATAGCCGTCCAGCCGCTTTTTATATAGCAGCAAAACGCTCGGGCCAAACGACAACAGCATCACCGCGATCCCGGTCACAATGCCGAAGCTCGTCGCAATGGGCGCGGAGCAATCGCCGCGCCGTCGTACCCACATGTGACAAGGAACCGCAATCAGGAGCTCCAGCACGCTTCCTTTGAGGAGCCACGAAGCGGCACGCGTAGTCACCTGCGCGAAATTCCGGAAATACAGATAAAAGGCAATCCCCCACAACAGCCAAATCGCAACCTAAACGCCGAACATTTGCGCCGCGCTCAGCCAATACCGATCAACGAATTTTTCTCCACTCGCCGCGGCTCCCACAGCAGACAGGCCCGCGAACGCAAGAAGAGCGAACAGCATCGATGTGACGATGACAGAGACTGCAACGTGCGCCCGGGGCTTGAGCTTCTTGAAGGAGGTGTCGACAGAGAGAAAAAGCAGAATCGCCTGCCCTGCAACGAGCGCGATAACCGGCACCCACACGAGCCACTCCCCAAATAGCTCAAACATGTCTCGTGAGAAGACGAGCCGGAGCGGACTGCCATCTCCGGCAAGGATCATTCCGCCCGGCACGAGCAGGCCGAAGACGATCACGGCATAAAACAAACTGATGACGATGCCCCACTTGCGCATGGCACGTCCTTTCTTCGCTTCGCAACCAATTATCCGCCTGCAACCGGCTTGCCGCGCCGTTTTTCTCGCTAGGGTGGGATCGTCGGCTGACTTGCCAACTCGTCCGCCGAGGCGGACCGACTCGCTATTTCTCCGCGCTCGGACTCAATTCCGGCGGCATCTGCAAAAACTCCTCCGTCTTGAGCGCTCGCGACGTGAATCGCGCTTCGAAAACCGCGCCTTTGAAGTAGTCGCGTTGGTTGATGCGAGTTCCAATCGACGAGTGCCCCGGTCCCCGCGGCGTCAGATGCAACTGGCCTTCGCCCTGCATCTCACCGCCTACGTAGTTGCGCAGCGTCTGGCCGTCGTACACCGCCGTCACGCGGTACCACTGGCCGAGCGGATGCAGATCGTTGCAGTTCAGAAGAGTTCGCCGCGACCCATTCGATTCCGCAAAGCTGTCGAGGCACCACTCGCCCTTCACAATGCGAATTTCGAAGAGCATGCGGTTGTCGGTATCCTTGCCGGTCGCCGGGTCAATTTCAGCAAGGTGAAAAAATCGCTGCGCCTCTGCGCCGTCTGCGTCCGGCCGGAAGATCACCTCCCATGTATATGCGCTCGCGCCAGCCAGCGGATGCGCATCGACAAAAAGCGCATCGTCCACGCCGTTGAATTCGACTGCCTTGCCATAAGGCGAATCGATCAGGTGCGGATGTCCCAACACATGCGTCGGGTGGCCGCCAACGGAATCGACGTTGTCAAACCGCCACACGGTCGCCTGCGGTTCGGCCGATGTTTGCGCAAATGCGACCGACTGTAACGTCAGCGCGCCCAAAGCAAGCACAACAAATCTGCTGCGCACTATCTTCATCTCGATTGGACCCCGCCAACTTGCTAACTCGCCAACTCGCCAACTTGCCGCGTTTCTCACCGCAACTCATACGGCTTCTCTGGCGCGGGCACTGCGTCCGGCGTTTTCGGCACCTTTGCCACATCAAGTTTGGCCGCGCCCGCCAACCCTACGCCCGTCACGTTGTCGATGCTGATCAGCGGCCCATCGAACCCCGTCACTTTCACATCGCGAATCACCACATTCTTCATGTTCGCCAGCGCGATACCGCTCTTGCAGGTTCCAGTGACATTGCTCAGTGAAAAGCCCACGAGCGGCTTGCGCGGGTGAATCTCCGTCGCATGTACCAGCACAGGCACATCCGCCACGCGTATGTTCGAAAAGCGAAAGTTGGCAAACTTCGGAATCCCCTCATCGCCGGGAACAGGAAACTCATCTTGTTTGCCGCTGTTCAAATTATTCAGCCGCAGAAATCCCTGCCCCATGCCCGAAACATCCAGATCGTTCACGGTAATGTTTTCGACAAACGCTCCGCGCCCCGGCCGGCTCTTGATGTAGATGGCGTGGCTGCGCGCGCCCACGCATTTGCAATGCTCCACAACCACATTGCGAATTCCCGCCGACGTCTCGCTCCCAATTCCCACGCACGCAAAGTTCCGGTCGCTGAATGTGCAGTTCGCGATGCGTACATCCTCAGTCGGCCGGTTGATCGTGTATCCCTCCTCGCCGCGCCCCGACTTGAGCGAAATGCAGTCGTCGCCGGTCTCAAACGTGCAGCCATCGATCACGACGCCCCTGCATGAGTCCACATCGATGCCGTCCGCGCCGCTGTGAACCACGACATTTCTGAACGCGACATTCTCGCAATACACCGGATGAATCGACCACATCCCCGCCTGGCTGGTGTAGCAATTCTCCACGCGCACATCGCGGCAATTCGTGAATTCAAGCAGCGCTGGCAGCCGCATTCCCGTCGCGTGCTCCACCCGTCCCTTGATCGCGTCGCTTGCCACAATCTTTCCCGGCCCAGCGATCCCAACGTTCTCGCTGTCGATTGCGGAGATGAGCGCGCTGTATCCTTTGATCCATCGCCCCTCCCAGCGCACCTGCGTCACCGGATAATCATTCATCTCACCTGACCCGAGCAGGCTGGCGCCATCCTCCACGCGCAACAGCACATTGCTGCGCAGCACGAGCGCACCCGTCACGTTGTCGCCCGCCGGAACCACCACCTCGCCTCCGCCCAACGCAGCGCAGCGGTCGATCGTCTGTTGCAGCGCCAGCGTATCTTTCGTCTTACCGTCCCCAGCCGCACCAAAATCCTTCACATTCAGCGTCACCGTCGGTCCTGTGTGCGCGGATGTCGCGTTCGCAGTTGCCTGATGCGTTTCCGCCCGGCGCGCGTCTCCAGTTTTTGCCTGCTGCGCCAGCCCAATCCCATTCAGCGCAACCAATACAGGTGCTGCCAGCGCACCCTGCGCCGCCGCTTTCAAAAAGTCTCTTCGCTCCAAAGTTCCGCTCGCGACTCTGTTCACGTTTTTCATTTCTCCCCGCATCGGGCACAAACGCGTCTCGGCCGTGCGGCCAGCGGTCAGTCCACTCGATACGCGTTAGCAATCTTCCGAGCGTCAGCAATCTTCCAAGACCGGGATGCCCGTGTCAAGCCCGCCGCACTTCGCTTCATCAGCCCCGATATTGCTCGTCGCTCACGTGCTCCATCCAGTCCACCACCTTCCCGTCGAGCCTTTCCTGGATGGCGATGTGCGTCATAGCCGTGTCAGGGCCAGCCCCGTGCCAGTGTTTCTCGCCAGGCGAAAACCACACCACATCCCCCGGGCGAATCTCTTCGATCTCGCCACCCCAGCGCTGCGCCCGCCCGCAACCCGCAGTCACAATCAAAGTCTGCCCCAGCGGATGCGTGTGCCACGCCGTCCGCGCGCCCGGCTCGAACGTCACGCTCGCGCCCTGCACAAATGCCGGCTCCGGCGCCTGAAACAGCGGATCGATCCGCACTGTCCCAGTGAACCAATCTGCCGGCCCTTTGCCTGACGGCTGGGAGCCGCTTCTCTTAATCTCCATCTCCGAGTCCCTCCCGAGGAATTTGACCGCTCAATGACTAAAGTACTCGACTCGAACGGTGTGCGAGCTCCCAAACCAGCCAGTTTTGGTACTGAAATACCCCCTCAATCTGCACATTCTTGGTTGCATTCGCCGCAAAACCCCTTTAATATGCGTCAATTGAAGAGAATGCCTCTCGCCGTCGCCAGTACGATTGACCAGCCGACCGCACCGGCTGCAGTATTGCCCCGCCTGCGCATGGGCAAGCTGTGTATCGCCGTCCAGGCAGCCACCCCGGCTGAGCTGATCTCGCGCGCCGAAGCTGCCATTAAAGACTCTGTTTTCATCGAGTTCCGCCTCGACCTTCTGCCCAAGCCCCCCGCTGTCCTACCCGACATAAAGGCCCTCCTCAACCGGCGTCGAGACATCACGGCCATTGCCACCTGCCGGCGCAAGCCTTATGGCGGCAAGTTCACCGGGTCCCTTAACGCGGAGCTCGAAATCCTCCTCAAAGCTGCCGAAACCGGCTGTCAGATCGTCGATTTAGAGGTCGAGTCAGCCGAGCAGTGTACCCGCCCCCAGCTGGCCAAGTTCCGCGCCGCCCTCAAAGCCGCCGGTGCCGCGCTCCTCATCAGTTCGCACGACTTCACCCGCACCCGCCGCCCCGAGGGCCTCAATCAGACCGCCAAGCGCATCGCCGCATACGAGCCCGACTTCGTCAAAGTCGTCACCACCGCTCGCAGCTTGGCTGACAATCTCTCCGTCCTCCAAATGATTGAGGATCAGTCGATCAATGCCCAAGTCGTCGGCATCGCCATGGGCGAGGAAGGCCTGATCAGCCGGATCCTGAGTCCGCGCGCCGGCGCAGCATTCACATTCGCCTCCGCAACTGACGGCGCAGAAACCGCCGCTGGCCAGGTCCCCGCGCGCACGCTCCTCGATATTTTTCGTCTTGACCAGCTCGACCGGGCCACGCGCATCTTCGCCGTCGCCGGCAATCCCATCGCCCACTCCCTTTCGCCGCTCATGCACTCCACGGCCTTCCGCCGCGAAAACGTCAACGCCGTCATGCTTCCGCTCAAGGTTCGCACCCTCGACGACCTGCTCACCATCGTCCGCGACCTGCCCCTCGACGGCGTCGCCGTCACCATGCCGCTCAAGCAGGAGGTCCTTCCGCACCTCGCCAACATGGACCCGCTCACTGGCCGCATCGGCGCATGCAACACCCTGCGCACCGGCGCAGACGGCAAGCTCTACGGCTTCAATACTGACGTGGCCGGCATCGTTCGCCCGCTCGAGCGCCGCATCAAGCTCCACGGCGCGCGCATTCTCGTCCTCGGCGCAGGCGGCGCTGCACGCGCAGCCGTCTTCGGCCTTGTCGAGCAGGGCGCTGAAGTCTTCATCGTCAACCGCACGCACGAGAAGGCCGTGGCATTAGCTCGCAAAGCCAAAGCTCACGTCCTCCGCCAAAGCCTGCTCTCGAAGACCCGCTTTGACGCCATCATCAATACCACCCCGTGCGGAATGACCGGCATCAAGCAGCAGTTGCCTATCAAGGAAAGCGAACTCAACGCCTCGATCGTCTTCGACCTCGTTTACACGCCGCTTGAAACACCACTCCTCAAGCTGGCCAAGTCGCGCGGCCTCGCCGTCATCTCCGGCCTTGAAATGTTCGTCCATCAGGGCGCTCGCCAGTTCGAAATCTGGACCGGCAAGCCCGCTCCCGAAGCCGAAATGCTCCGCGTCGTCGAGCTCGAGCTCCGCCGCCACCCGCAATAAATCCCGCGCGACTATACCAGCGTGGAACCCCTCCTTCTCCGCTCGGAAATTCAGCATTGATCCCGCAACAACCCAGCAGCGGTACAATTCTTGCGACTCAGCGTTCAAAAAGGAGATGCACAATGCCAGATGCTGCCGGCTTGATTCTGCTTTTTCTTGTCGTAGTTGTGGTCTTGTTCGTGTTCGCCACTGCCTTTGCGTCGTTCTACAGCATTGGCCCCACCCAAATCGGACTGGTGCGAAAAAGGTTTGGCAGCAAGCTGCCCGGCAACAATCCCATCGCCTTCCTGGGCGAAGCGGGTTATCAGGCCGACCTTCTCATGCCCGGCGTACGCTTCAAATTCAAACCTTTATTCACCGTCACAAAGCATCCGTGGGTTCAGGTGCCTGCCGGGCAAATCGGCGTTGTGATCGCGCAGGTTGGCAAGCCCACGCCTATCGGCGCAAAGTCAGGCAGGTACGACTCGGCCTTCGGCAACTTTACTGACCTGCGAGTGTTTGTGGACAAGAACGGAGAGAAGGGCGTGCAAAGGCCGGTTCTTTCCCCCGGCACACTGGCGCCCATTCACCCCGTGGCATTCCTGGTCATCACCAGGCCGCAGGTTTTCGGCGTGCCGGTGTCAGACGAGTACAGCAGGCTCGCCCGCGGCGGCAAGCTGGACTTTCGAGCCTTCGGCCTTGAAGATTGGCAGCTCGATGTCACGCGCATTGCGCCCAAGCCGACCGGCGACGGCGGCAAAGTCGCGGACATGATCGGAGTGGTCACCGCGCTCGACGGCGAGCCCTTGCCCGCCGGCGCTATCGCCAGCCGCCTCGGTGGATTCAATGACGTAAGTCAATTAGAAGGGAAAGCGGACGTAACCGATTTCGAGCTGATGGGGATAATTCTCGGCAGCAAGAACGACCAGCACAATAACTATCAGGACTTCCAGAAGTTTCTTGAAGCCGGCGGCAAAATCGGCCTTCAGCACGACCCTTTGCTCTATGGCGCTTACAACCTCAACCCGTTCCTGATCCGCGTGGAGCCGGTTCCGATGCTGGTTGTGGAACAAGGTCAGGTCGCCGTCATCAAGGCGTACGTAGGATTGCCCACGCAGGACACGTCCGGCGCAAACTTCAAGTTCGGCAGCCTTGTTCGCCCCGGCCACCAGGGCATCTGGCAGGAGGCGCTGCGAACAGGGAAGTACCCCATCAATCCCCGGATCTACGACGCCAAACTTGTTCTTACCTCAATTCTCAAGCTCGATTGGGCAAAGGATGTCACTGGCGCTCACGGCCTTGACGCGCGCCTGGAGCCGATCATAGCCAAAAGCAATGAGGGCTTTGTTTTCAGCATCGACCTCCAGGTTCTCATTCACGTTCCCGATACGAATGCGCCTCGCGTCATCTCCATGGTCGGTTCCATGGAAAATCTCGTCAACGAGGTTCTTCAGGCTGCCGTCGGCAACCTCTTTCGCGACAAGATCGGCGGCATGGAAGCCATTACGTTTATCCAGACGCGCCAGAGCGTCCAGGAACAGGCCTTCAACTACATCCAGTCGAAACTCGCCGAGTATGAAATCGAGACGCGGGGAGTTTATATCCAGGATGTCGTCTACCCCGAGCAGTTGGTCACCGTTCTCACCCAGCGCGAAGTCGCCCATCAGGAAGTGGAAACTTTCAAAATGCAGCGCCAGGCGCAAGACCAGCGCATCGAGACGGAGAAGGCTCGCGGCACCGCCGATATGCAGGTGGACCTTGCCAAGTCAAAGGTCGGTGTCGACATTCAAACCAACCGGACCGAGGCCAGGATGAAGGAGGCCCAGGGCGAAGCCGCGTACATTGAGCAGACCGGAACCGCAAGGGGCGCCGAAGTTCGTGCCGTCGGCCTGGCCAACGCCGAGGCCTATGAGCGCCAGGTCGGAGCGCTCGGCAAGGGGCCCACCGCTCTCGTCAATGCCATCAAAGCGCTCTCGGTCGGTAATGTCGCGTTCGTTCCCAAAATCCTTGTCGTCGGCGGCAGCGGCAATCAGGGCATCCTCGAAAGCCTCGGATCGCTCCTCATGGACAAGCTCGACACCAGCACCGCGGACTCCGCAGGCACGGCGGACTCCGGCTACGCCAGCTCCTCACCCGTCAAGCCAACGTAAGCCAGCCGCGCCAAAAACGCCGTGCCCTGATCGACCGGCTGATCCTCGGGGCCTGTGAGTTCCTCCACTCAATGTGGGTGCCCCAGGTCCCTTGCGTTCGGGGACCTTGGACGGCACGAACTCCGGCTGGCTCTTTCTCTGCACGGGACCGGCGTTCTTTGATTGCTATATGTATTCCCCAGGCGGATCTTGCTTCAGGCTGACGTCCTCTAAACGCCACTGCTTATAGCCATCCAACATGTGCCGCACAGAAAACACGGTGTCAGCGACCGCTTCGCAAGCACGGAGATCGACGGAGTGCCAAAGGCCCTGTTTAGAGAAGTTCCTTTCGAAGCTCATACGGAGCTTGTTGGCGTAGTCCTCCGCCACCGCTTTGCCCCCGAGCACAAGCGTTGAGTACACGATCTTGACCGATAGCTCATATGGAACCTCGTCAGGCAGATGATTGTCTTCCGGGTCGTACATCATCCAAATGCCGCTGATGGCGTCGGGATCCGCAGACCGGAGCCCTTTCTTGATCGGCTCCATTCGGCTGTCTAGATCATCGGGAAATGCTGCACGGTTGTAGCGCGCCGCAAGCCACACCTGCAATATCTGCACACCCTTTCTCCCGAGAACCGCATCAGGGTCGGGGACCACGTCCATCAGCAATTTCTTGTCAACAGGGATCTTATTACGGGCATGTAATTCGAGAACTTTCTTTTCGCCATCCTGCTTGTATTCGAGATGCAGTCTCCGCGGGTTCCGCCCGTTGTATAGGCCGCCACTCTGTTCGTTCGTGTTTCGTCCCTGTATCAACTCCACATGCGGCTCAACCTCATACGGCCTGACTAGGTCGCAGTCGTGGGAGACGACAACAAGCACCGGATTGGGATTATCCTTTGGAGTCGCTATGCCGAGCCGATCGCGCACAGCCTTGGGGAGAATTGATCCCTGCCTCAGCTTCATCGTCGCATCATCCTTTTGGGAGGATGATGCGACGGACTGTTCGCGGGATCTATCCATCAAACTCTTCCAGAATTGGCGCAGCCAATTCCATAACTGACGAAAGATCTTGCTCGCGATGGCGCGTGTTTTGGTGCTCCGCAATGGACCGGTCGCGCGAACCCTGCTCAGCGACAGACTGCTCTTCTAGAAGTGCAATTGCGGAATCTACATTCGCACCGCTAACCAGTAGCTGGAACAGAGAATCCCCCTCTGGCGAGAGAGGACGATGAATGAAGTGCTCGGGTCTATCAATGCCTGCAACCCGGATGCGTTTTGCAATAAGGCTCATTTGCCAAACTCTTTGGGCGTATTCATTTTTCAGATTCTCCCCTTTCAGCCAAAGATAAACAGCCTGCCGAGAAACACCGAAAATATCCGCTACCTCTGACATCTTGAGTCCGAGCCCGTCTCGAATTTGAAGGATCGCTTTGGGAATGCTGATCTCTTGGGTCGACTTCTTGCGTTCTAGAGAAGGCGCGCAGCTGATCGCAACCGCTGGGGCAGTGGTCCATTGGGAGACCAACGCTGCATTCATTGGCGAGTAAAATCCACCCGTACCGGCGACGAATGCTCCGAATAGCGTCACAGCAGCAGCAAATTGCCGCGGATTGCCCCTCGCGTATAGAACCGATGCAGAACTGAAGACCTTACCCTCGCTCTTTTCAACATTCATGAAGCTACCTCCACAGATCCAATGCTAACTGCGAGACGGCACCGCGGAAGGCCTTTGAGGCTTCCTCTTTTACAGCCGTGAGGCGCTCGCCTATAACATCAGGATCGAAGTCGAACTGCTCACGGGCCGTGCAATCCGTATCAAGAATGGCGTGCCAGTCGTTAATCGACGTGAACCGCGTATCGATCGCTAGGCCAATAGGCATCAAATCGATCGGGGTCGCAAGCACTCCACGAAGAATCACGACACGCTGAACAAGGAGGCCCGAGGGACCGACGGTTGACACGCCTTCGAGGATACTGTGCTTTAGGGTGCCATTGGTACCCGAATAGAAGCCGAGCAGCTCTGGTTTGAGCCAAGCCTCCAGCGGATGGTCTTGACTTGGAATGACGGCGTCGAGCGTTCTAAATCCAATCTGCTCGACGTAATCAAGATTCAGTTCTTTGTGCACGACCCGAATTGCGATCATGAGGCGGGACTTGAAATCCTGCGATGTTCCGTAGTTGGTCGTTTGGTACGAGATTGAATTCGGAAAGAGAACGATCTCCCCCGTCTTCTTTGAATTAGTGAACCGCCACCGCTTTTGGCTCGTAGACACCGCCTTGGGCGCTTCGCCTGCTGGGTCGATCTGGAGCGACGTAAGGTTTTCTTCACTAAACCCGGAAAAGCTGTATTTCCTAAGCTCCGTTTGAAGAGCCTCTATATGGCGGTGCATATCTAGGATTGGGTTGAAACGTACTTGTCCAATTGTGAAAAAAATTGGAGCGTTTTGCATTTTCTCGCCCATGTCCTTGACTCCCTCCGAGAAACGGATTCTGACTCCGTTATCGTCAAACTTTACACTTTACTTGACAGTTTACACTTTACTTGACAATCTCCTATGTCCAAATTCAGAAAATCTTCGACCGCGACCCTGAATTGTCCGGCCCTTGGCCGAGACTCACGGGCTGTCTAACCCCCTTAGCCCTCGCTCCCTTGCTCCCACGCCTGGAGCGACCCCCTAAACTGAGACAGAGCAGGAAAGCCCCATTTACATGGAATGGAGGCTTTAGATGAAGCGAGATTATCGTCATTGGATGTCGACTCCGGAAGCACCGCGGACTCCGGCTACGCCAGCTCCTCACCCGTCAAGCCCGCGTAAGCCAGCCGCGCCAAAAACGCTGCCGCCTTATTGCCGGCCCCGCCGCATTCGCCCTTAAGGCTGGCCGTTCGCCCCTTTAGGGACGTGCTTCGTGAACTTCTTCAGAACGAACTCGCGTATCAGATTCCCCGCGGCATTTCCAGCCGTGTCCGCCAATCCATTGAAGATGACCAGCGAGGCTCCTCGATCGGAAGCCGGATAGTAAAGATTTGAAAGGCCTGCCGCTGAGAAGTTGCCGAGCATCTGTGAGTAATTCACCCTCCACCGCCCATCATCGTCCCGGGTCATCACGGCGGCGGACATGGCGTACAGTGCACGCGACCCGAAGCTTCCCTTGCCCTTGTAGAAGTAGCGCGGGTCCTGATGAAAGATCGCAGGGAAAACGGCTCTGCTCAGCAAGCCGGCCGAAACGTGAGTAGCCAGCGCAGCGCCGTATCGCTTTCCATATCCTCCAATTCCACCGCCATATGCGGGGAATATGTTCTGGTATTGCTCCGCGCCGGCTATGCCCGCCACCGTTAAGAATGAAATCGGATCGAAGACTGACCGAAGGCCGAGTTGGAACTTCTGTTTCGCTTCCATCGGCGGAGCGTTCCAGTCATAAGTGGTGTAAAAGTTCGGAATGATCCCTACGACACGCTGCTGCACCGCAATCTGAACCTGTTGCTCGGCCAGCTCCTCCTTGTTCCCATTCACCGTCACACTGGTAGTTCCGCCCGAGACCGAGAATGTGATCGGAGGCACAATATGAGATTCGCCCGCCTGCAATGGAATCTGGATCGACGTGAAAGTGCTCATCCGCGGCCCCATCACAGTGATCGTATAAACGTTCGGGGCTAAGCCCGCGAATGCGAACTGCCCATCGCTGCCAGACACCACTGTGCGAATCGCGGAGCCCGATGGGTCCGAAAGAGTTACTTCCGCCCCTGGCAGCACATTTCCATTCGTGTCGAGCACGGTCCCGGAAATGTCCCCGGTCACGGCCTGTGGGGTTCCCATTTCTGCAGGTTGATTGGTAGCCTGTGCCGGCTGAGGTGCGTTCGGCAATGCGCTAGTCGAATCAGAACTCTGCTGCGCATGAGCGGCTGAAGGCGTCAGATTGAGAGAAACGAATAAGACCGAGGCAGTAACTAAAACCGGCACTAACTCCCGCGCCATGCGAAAGATCCGGCAATTTTGTGTCCGAACCAAATTGTGGACCTCCACTGTTAGACGTGATGCCAGAACGAACGCGGAGGCTGCAAGCGCAACTGGCAGAACGAAAAATAAGGAAACAGCGATCGGCTTCAATTTTTGCTGGATGTCAAGAGCCTGACCAGCCAAGGATCACCCTAACCCACTGGAAACACTCGCTAAAAACTCTTCCCCAAGTTTGCCGATCATTATCCCGTTCCGGCGCATACTCATTCCATGATCAACTTCCGCGATCCCCGTTCCTCGCATAACGCCAGACCAGAACCTCACCTTCGCTGGCCACCGGTTTGGTCCCGGGACCCGAATTCGAAGGTCCGTAATCAAAGAATCATTTCTTGACTTTCTGGGGGCTAAAATGACACTTAACCCTTTAGCAATCAACAAAACGACCTCAAAATCCCGGAGGTCAGAAATTAATGAAATAAAAAATGGATTCATTTTGGGTACAAAAGGCCACTTAACCCTTTCGGAATCAACAAAACCACCACAAAATCCACATCGATTTTTTGCGATTTTTGTTGATTTTTGTTCCCAAATCGCTCCTTTTCGGCCCCAAAAGCCACCCAAACGGCACTTCTGCGCAGCCGCCAAGCGAGCCCTGCGGCGCCACACACTAATTTGCCAATTGCTCGCCCGCGGTGTTTCAATCGAACTATTGAAACAGGGGTGCTCCACGCGAGTGGGGCTGAGAAATACCCTCGAACCCGATCCGGATAATACCGGCGTGGGAAGTTTTCTCCGAACCGAGCGGCCTTCTTCTTCAACTCCCTTTGCGGCGCAAGCTCCTTTGTTTCATGTGAACTACGAAACGAAGGGTCCGCATGTCCTCAGCCGCTTTCACCCGGGGCACTACCTCATCGCTCTTTCGCCGCGCTCACCTTGCGCTTGCGTTCGTTCTTTCTTGGGCCTTCTTTTTCGCTTTGCCGATCTCTTTGCCGCTCCGGGCCCAAACCTCTCCGACCACGCAAACTGCGCCGCGAGCGAACGCGCAGAGTCCTCCGCCGCAGCGGCAGAAGCCCGCGCCTCTCACGACAACTGTTGTTGTCCATGGCCAGGTGGAAGACAACTATCTTCCCGAGTCAGTTACAGTGGGCACGCTTGATGGCGCTCAACTCAAGAGCGTGCCGCTCTCGGCATCCGTCGTCACGCGCGATCTGCTCAACGACCAGGTCTCGCGCCTGCTCTCTGACGTGATCCAGAACGACGCTTCGGTTGGCGACGACTACGTTCCCGTCGGTTATTACGGCGACTACCAGATTCGCGGCTTTCCCATCGATCTCGCGACCGGGCTTGAGATTAACGGCATGACCATTGCCGGCGAGCAGGATGTGCCGCTCGAAAACAAGCAGGCTGTCGAAATTCTCAAAGGTATAGCCGGCGTGGAGAGCGGTGTGGCCTCGGCGGGCGGCCTCATCGACTACGTGACCAAGCGCCCCGCCAACATCCAGGCCATAGATCTTGCCACCGATCATCGCGGCACCGCGTACGGCGCCGCCGACTTGGGACATCTCTTCGGCGCCCGCAAGCAAGTGGGCGCGCGCGTCAATCTCGCCGGCGAACGAATCGTCCCGTACATGAACGACACCAACGGCTGGCGCGCTGTGGGCGCGGGCGCGGCCGACTGGAAGTTGAGTCCGGCCACGATCCTCAAGGGCGACTTCGAGTACCAGCACAAAACCGAGCGCGACGGCAGCGGTTATCAACTGCTCGGCGGCACAACCTTGCCGGACATCAACCGCATCTATCGCTCAACGATGGTCGGCGATCAGCCATGGGGACTGCCTGACACCTACGACACCTTCAACACTGGCGCGCGTCTCGATCACACTTTCTCGCCCTCGTGGCTCGCCTTCGCCGCCGCCAGCCTCAGCCACTCGCTCATCCAGGACAATGTGATCTACGCGTATGGCTGCTACTACGAGGCCGAGTGCCAGGGCAATGGCGGAACCGCACCCGATTACTTCTTCGCGCCCGACGGGACATATGACATTTATGACTATCGCAATCCCGGCGAGCTGCGCATCGACGCCGACGCCGAAGCCATGCTCACCGGTCATATCAAGACGGGAGCGATCACGCAAGACGTCACCGCCGGCGGCAGCCTCTTCCTGCGCAGCTTGCAGGAGCCGGGTTTCTACTCGGCATCTGATCCGTACTCGCCGGATGGCGTTGTGCAGGACGGCGCGGTATACACCTACGTCGGCTCGGAGAACATCTACCAGTCCAATGCGGCTCTTCCTCCGCCTGGCGATCCGAATTCGCTTGAACCCACGTACGAATCAGCCGGCCCGCGCCGACTGTGGGTAGACAGCCATCAATCCTCCGGCGTCATTCAGGATCGCATTCATCTTCCTCGTCGCGTCGAACTTATCGCCGGCGGCCGTTACGATTCGCTGCATGACCACAATTACTCCGCCTACGCCAGCTGTTCCGACCCCTCAGAATTGGATCCAACGACAGCAACGAATCCGAATCCCTGCGCGCCGATTATTACGAACAAGCCCGTCTGGCTGCCGCAGTTCGCCGTTACGTACAGCCCAATCGAGAACCTGACTCTCTACTCGAATTACGGCGTGGTGCTGTCGCTCGGTCCGCAGGCCCCCTTCTGGACCGACAACGGCAGCCAGTTTCTTGCGCCGTTCTTCACGCGCCAGGCCGAGATCGGCGCGAAGTACGAGCCCGGCCAGCGCATTTTGCTCACCGGCGCGCTCTTCCACATGCGCGCGCCGTTCTTCTATCCGAAAATGATCGCAGCGCCGCCTGACAGCGTCTGTCCCAGCGGCGCTGCTGGCGATATCTGCTTCGAGCAGCAGGGCCATGAAACGCACGACGGAATCGAACTCAATGCTGAGGGCAAGGCTGCAAACTGGCTGCGCCTGAATGGCTCGGCAGCGGCCCTGAAGGCGGTATCGTCAGACACTGGCACACTCTCGTTCGACTCGAAGCAGGTCATCAACGTGCCTCACCTGCATACGAATGTATTTGCCGATCTCACGGTGCCCCACTTCCACGGCCTGCACCTGATGCCCGGCTGGAGCTATACCTCGCGCAAGGAGGCTACGCGCGACGACCAAGTGAGCGTGCCCAGCTACAACCTGTTCAACCTTGGCGCGCGGTACACGCCCGGTGGCGAGCGGGGTCACGTCACCTTTCACATTTACGCGAACAACATCGCTAACAAGCACTACTGGTCCGACACCGGCGCCAGTTACGGCGACACATTTGTGTGGCTGGGTGCGCCGCCGACAGTGCGCCTCGACGCCCACTACACTTTTTAGGAACTGCTTCAAGGGAGCAAGAAGTGTCAGGGCACGACTTCAGTCGTGCCGCAAACGGCGACAAAGAATTGAGGGCTTTAGCCCCTGAGGGAAGGCTGTTTTGTCGGCCAACACCAAATGGAACATGGAATGAACCTGCACCTCAAAGCCCACGGCCCCAAATCTCACGGCCTCGACGGGACGCTGGTCGATCCCGACTGGCCGCCCCTCACGCTCGATGAGCTGCGTCCGATTCTCGCCCGATTCCCCGATCTCGGCGAACCCACGCAGATCCTCTCCGCGAGCCCGCGCCCATTTTCCGCGGCTGGCGTCGTGGCCGTGCGCAGCGATCGCGACAAGAATCAGCGCGTCTTCGTCAAGCGCCATCACCGCGCTGTGCGCAATCGTGAAGGCTTGCTCGAGGAGCATCGCTTTCTTGCGCATTTGCTGGCGCATGGCGCAGCCGTTCCGCGTGTCTTCGTGTCTACTACCGGTGAGACGGCTATCGAATCCGGCGAATGGGCCTACGAGGTGCACGAGATTCCGCCGGGAATCGATCTCTACGAGGACGCTATTTCGTGGACGCCGTTTCGCAGCGCCGATCACGCGCGTTCGGCCGGCGCGGCGCTGGCGCGTCTTCACGTTGCCGCGCAGAATTTCGATGCGCCACGTCGTCAACCCCGGCCACTCGTCGCCGGCCTCACCATTTTTGCCGGCAACAATCCGGCCGTAGCATTGAAGCGCTACCTCGCCGCGCGTCCTTCGCTTGCGTCGCACAAAGCCGTTCACTCCTGCGCCGAGCAAGCGGTTGAACTGCTTTCGCCCTTTCACGCCGAGCTTGCGCCGCTTTTGTATTCGCTCACACCGTTGTGGACGCACAACGACCTTCACGCCTCGAATCTCTTCTGGAGCGATGCGGCTCTTGAAACTGATCACGTTGCTCATGCAACGGCCATTATCGACTTCGGCCTGGCCGACCGAACTAACGCCGTACACGACATTGCCCACGCCATCGAGCGCAACATCGTTGAGTGGCTCGCCCTCGTTGACGAGCCGGCGCGCCCTGAAGAAGTACCCATCCACCTCGACCACCTTGTAGCGCTCCTCGATGGCTACGAATCGGTTCGTCCGCTTACCGACGAAGAATCAGCCGCGCTCGCGCCCATGACGGCGCTGTGCCACGCTGAGTTTGCTCTCTCTGAAGCTGACTATTTTCTCGGCGTTCTGCATTCCGACGAGAGAGCGGCGATGGCCTACGACGGCTGGATTGTCGGCCATGCACGCTGGTTTCGCAGCCAAGCTGGCAGCAAACTGCTTGGGGTTCTTCGCAATCGCGCCGCCGCACGGTCAAAGCCACGCCCGAATCAAGGGACGGATCATTCATGACTGCGATCGCCGCTTATCTAACTGCTCACGGTCTGGAGCTCGCCGGAGTCACCACGGCGGCTCTCGGAATCTGGCTCACCACGCGGCGTTTGCTTATCTGCTGGCCCATCACGCTGGTCTCTATCTTCATTTACATGATCGTTTTCTACCGTGCGGGCCTTTTTTCTGATGCTTTGCTGCAAGTCTTCTTTGTTGTATTTACTTTCTACGGTTGGTGGCACTGGTGGCGCGGCCTGCGCGAAGATGGCAAAGTGCGTGTGGTCCCGCTGCCGATGCCGAACCTGATAATCGCTCTCGTCCTTGGCGTGGCAGGGAGTTTTGCTTTGGGAACGCTGGCCAAGCGTCTTCATGCCGCGCTGCCATACCTTGACGCCATGTTGATGAGCTACAGTTTGGTCGCAACCTGGTGGCAGGCGCGCAAGCACATCGCCAATTGGTGGCTTTGGATTCTCGTGGACGCGATCTACGTTGGCGAATACATCTACAAGGATCTGTGGCCAACGGCGCTGCTCTATGCGGCCTTTGTGCCTTTCGCGGTGCTCGGCCTGCGCGACTGGCACCGCGCGGCAGCCAGCGATTAACTCGCCGCTTGCACCACGTTCCGCAGTGGCTCGCCGTTCATGTAGCGCCTCAGCTCATCGGCCACAGTGCGCAATGCGCGCGGTGCAAACTGAGGCGTCGATCCGCCGATATGCGGCGTGAGCAGCAGATTTGGGCAGCTCCATAGCGGATGGCCTTCGGGTAAGGGCTCAGGATCGGTCACGTCGAGGGCAGCGCGAATGCGTCCGGAATTGAGCGCATCAACCAACGCGTCGGTATCCACAATTGGGCCGCGTGCGGCATTCACCAGCAGCGCGCCCTGCCGCAGCAGCGCGAGCTGTCTCTTGCCAATAAGCCCGCGTGATTCTGCCGTCGACGGCAAGATCAGCACTATTACGTCGGCACACGGCAGCAAGCTGTCCAGCTCGCTCACGGCGTGCACTTCAGGCTCGGTGCGCGCGCTCCGAGCTACGCGCATCATCTTCACGTCGAACGGCGTCAGCATGCGCTCGATCTCCTTGCCGATCGCTCCATAGCCAACCAGCAGCACAGATTTACCGGTAAGCTCTTCCGCGAGCACTGGAGGATAAAGTTGTGCATTCCCAGTGATTCTTGCGTAGTGTTCGCTGGCCTCGTATCGGCGCTTCCAGATTCCGGAGCGCTGAATGTCGAGATACAACGGAAAGTACTTGAGCATGGCCAGGATTGACGACACCGTCCACTCTGCAGTGGAGATGTTGTGCGCGCCATGCGCATTGCAAATCGTTACGTGCGGCCCCACCGTCTCAGGAATCCACTCCGTTCCCGCCATCATGGCGAGCACCAGTTTCACGCCGCGCAACCGTGGCCATGCGCGTATCGCCTTGGTGGAATACGGGTCGGGAATCCACACATCGATGTCGATGTCGCGGTCGATTTTGTCCGACACGGGGATCAATTCGATCCCCTCGGGAAAATCGCGGAAAAGCTCAAACGATAGAGTGGCTGGGTATCCGACTCGCAGCATGGAAATGCGGCGCAGGCGGCCGCGGGCTCCTTGAATGTATGGTATCCCAGTCGCGATTGCGCGATTCGCGGCAACCGCCATCATTGAATGCCGCTGTTCGAAGACGGAAATCGCGCAAAGCTATGCGGGTCGCAATCTATCCTGAAAGAGCATAAGAATTGACCTCAACCTGCAATCATGCGCTTGAAACCCAAGAGAACGTGGTCACAGCACCAACTCACCGCGAAACTGCGCGTTGAGGGCGGTGGCCAGCATGGATTGCTGAACTTCGAGCGACGCCGCCTGCTCATCGACGCGGCCAAGACCGCACTGGCCGCTGCTCTTTGCTGGTGGCTCGCGTTGCGATTCGGCCTGCATGACGGCTATTGGGGCTCGATAAGCGCCATCATAGTCTTGCAATCGAACGTCGGCGCCACGGTAACGGCTTCACGCGATCGCTTGCTTGGAACATTGATGGGCGCGGCGTTCGGTTTTGCCTGTTCCGTTTTCGGCGCGCCTCCGTGGAATTACATTCTCGCCGTAATCCTCGCGGTGGTCGTTTGCGGCCTGCTCAGCCTTCGTAACAGCTCCCGGCTTGCCGCGGTCACCATCACCATCATCATGCTTGTTCCCAAATCCGGCTCGCGTTGGGGCCTGGCGCTGGATCGCGTGGGCGAGGTGCTGCTCGGAATCGTTGTCGCGCTCGCGATCACTACGCTCGTTTTCCCTGATCGCGCGCGCCTTTGGCTGCGCGATGGCCTGGGCCAGGAGTTTCTGATGCTCGGCGCCTTCTTCGCGGCAATTCTCGAGGGCTTTCGCGGCGCGCCATCGCAGAATCTATTGGCTTTGCGCGAGGACGTTCTGGCCTTGCTCCGCCGAAACAGCCAGCTTCTCGACGCGGCGCGCAACGAGCCGAGCGGCCCCGGCACGCGCGAGGGCCTCAGCATGCTTTCGCAATTTGGCCGCTCTCTTTATGACGCGCTCGTCGCCCTTGAGTTCGCGGTAAAGGACAGCCACGAAGACCGATTCGCGCAGCAATTGGAGCCGGCGCTCTCGCGTCTTGCCGCGGACATCCACACCGGGTTCATTTATGTGGCGAGTTGCATTCACAAATGGCGATTTTATTTATCCGCCCCTGGAATCGACCTGGAGCAAGACATCGCCAATCTCGAGGCCCGCATGGATGAAGTTCGTCACACAGGAATCGGCTTCTCGCAGGCCGAATTGCTGCGTGCCTATGCGGTCCAGCTTCATCTCAAGCAAATCGCCCGTTTGCTTCGTTCCGCGCGTATTGAAACCAGCGAAGCAGTAGGCGAGACCAAACACGCTGTCGAATCCATCTAACGAACTCATCTGAGCCGAAGCGACTCGGGGAAAGCTTTTGCCAGTATCCGGAAAGAACGCGCCGGAAAGCAGAATCAAACTGCAAGCAACTCCGTGTACACCGCCATGCCCACGACGGCATCGGCGCCGATCGCATCGAGCGCGTCCACTTCCTGTTGGCTGCGAATGCCACCGGCTACGATCAGTTGGCGTTTTGTAAGTTTGCGCAAACGCGCTGCGGTCTCTGTGGGAAAGCCCTGCATCATTCCCTCGCCGTCCACATGCGTGTAGAGAAATGCCGCGGCGTAGGTATCAAGCTGCGGAATCGCGTCGTCGGGAGTCAGCTCCACCTGCGCCTTCCATCCCTTTACGGCAATGCGGCCATTTTTCGTGTCGATGCCGGCCACCACACGCTCCGCGCCAACGCTCTCTGCCATCTCGGCAGCGAACGCTGTATTGACCGCGCCCTCCGGCGAGAAGAAAGCCGACCCGATGATGACGCGCTTCGCTCCGGCATCCAGCACTTGCCGCGCGCGTTCTATCGAGTGGATTCCGCCGCCCGCCTGACAAGGGAGGCGCTTTGCGATCTGCTCCACCAGCGCGGAATTGTCGCCCTGCCGCATGGCTGCGTCCAGGTCGATCAACTGGACCAATGGAAATTTGGAAAACTTTTCGAACCAATACTCAAAATCGTCGAACGCCAGGCGCAGCTTTTCACCCTGCACAAGCTGCACAATGCGGCCGCCCATCAGATCAATCGAAGGAATCAACATGGCAGCCTCACGGGAACTCCGGCTTGCGCAAGTTCTGTTTTCAGATCTCTCGCGCTTGAAACACCAAAGTGAAAAATGCTTGCCGCGAGCGCCGCGTCGGCCTTGCCACGCCCAAACACATCGGCAAAGTGCGCCACCGTTCCCGCGCCGCCTGAGGCAATCACGGGAATGCCCACGGCCTCGCTTACCGCCGCGGTCAATTCACAGTCAAAACCCGCACGCGTTCCGTCGGAGTCCATCGAGGTCAGAAGAATCTCGCCCGCGCCGCGCTGTTCCGCCTCGCGCGCCCACTCGACGACGGTTCGACCGACGGAACGGCGGCCTCCCTGCACGTACACTTGCGCATCGCGCACAGGATCTGCGGCAGCCGGGTCGCGCCTCGCATCGATGGCGACGACGACAGCCTGTGCGCCGAAGCTCGCGCCAATCGCGCTGATGAGTGCGGGGTCGGCCAGTGCCGCTGAGTTGATGCTGACCTTGTCCGCGCCCGCCTCGAACACTTGTTCGGCATCCCGCGCCGAGCGAATGCCACCGCCCACGCAAAACGGCACAAACAGCTCACGCGCCGTGCGACGAACCGTGTCAAGCAGCGTCCGTCGTCCCTCGTGCGTCGCCGTAATGTCCAGCAGCACAATCTCGTCTGCGCCCTCGCGTGCGTGCCTCGCCGCCTGTGTCGCCGGATCACCCGCGTCGACAAGATCGACAAACTGCACGCCCTTGACCACGCGGCCCGCGTGCACATCGAGGCAGGCAATAATGCGCTTAGTCAGCATGGCTTACTTCCTCGCCAGATTTCGTTGAATGATAGTTATTAGTTCCATCTTTTGCTCCACCGACATTGCGCTGATGGGAAAAATAACAAAGCAATCCTTGCTGGTGTAGAGCAGGATAATTTTGTCATTTCGCGCGACGGCGACAAAACAATTCCAGAACCTCTTTGTCTCGCTAACTCCGGGAACCTGGATCAGAACACATTCGTCATCAACGAAGACGGAGCATTGATCCTGGCCGGCGTTTTGCCTATGGCGGCGTCGAGCAATATTGCGGGATGCGAGGCCCGTCACGATTCCGACCCAAAGCAGAGCAGATGCGAAACTGAGGACAAGCCAGCCCGGTAAGGTGTTTGTCTTTGGGCCGTAGGCACCCAAAAGCACCAACCCAACTACAGATAGGACGGGAGCAATTCGATAGAGCAATAGGAAGCGCACCCACCTGCCGGCATTCTGGCGCTGGTGGAGCCGAAACGCCTCGTCGTAGTCCCCTACGGATAATGTGCAATTGAACGTCATCGATTCCATCCCAAAAAATTCCGCAGAATCTTCAGCCCGGTCTCGCTGGACTTTTCCGGATGAAACTGCACGCCCATCACGTTGCCGCGCTCCACCGCCGCCGCGAACGGCTCAATATATTGCGCCACGGCCGCGGTGTCCGCCGTAACCGGGCCTTTGTACGAGTGCGTAAAGTAGACAAACTCGCCCGGTTCGACGCCTGCCAGCAATCGCGAGCTCGGACGCACTTCGAGCGAATTCCAACCGACGTGCGGAACTTTTTCCGTGCTTTCAGCAAAGCGCGTACAAGATTCAGAGAAATGCACAAGCCCAGGCTGCTCGGGCGCTTCGCTCGATCCGGCATAAAGCCACTGCATCCCGACGCAAATTCCTAGAAACGGCACGCCGCGCGCAATTGCCGCTCGGATCGCACCTGTCAGCCCTGTTGCATCCAGCCGCTCCGTCGCTGCAAAGTGGCCCACACCGGGAAGAACGATGCGCTCCGCTGACTCAACGAGCGACAAATCGCCGTCCGTCACAACCGTCTCCGCGCCAAGATGTCGCAGCGTCTTCAGCACGGATGTCAGATTGCCGGCTTTGTAGTCGATGACAACGACGCGCATCAGAGCAGCCCTTTTGTCGACGGCAACATTTTGCCTAGTTGCTTGTCGCGCGAGCAGGCCACGCGAAGTGCCCGCGCGAATGCCTTGAAGATGGCCTCGATCTTGTGGTGATTCGAACGGCCGTACATGGTCTTCACATGTACGTTGGCCCGTGCGCCGCGAGCGAAGCCTTCGAAAAAGTCCGTTACCAACTCGGACTGTAAATCGCCAACAAGCCGTGTGCGTACCTTCGTGTCGACAGCAAAGGCCGCGCGCCCGCTCAAGTCCACGGCCGCAATCGCCAGCGTCTCATCCATCGGCATCACAAAGTAGCCGGCACGCAGTATGCCTCGCTTGTCGCCTAACGCGCGGTCGAATGCTTCTCCCAACGCGATGCCCACGTCCTCAACAGTGTGGTGCTGGTCTACATCCAGATCGCCTTTGCAGGCGAGATCGAGGTCAAACGCGCCGTGCCGCGTGAACAGCTCCAACATGTGATCGAAGAAGCGAATTCCAGTGGAGACTTTGTACCGTCCCTGTCCCTCGATGGTCATCTCGATCTCAATGCGCGTCTCATTGGTGTTGCGCACCACCGTTGCTGTGCGCGCGGCCGGTCGCCTTTTCGCCGCTTTGTTCTTCTTCGCTTTCATCGCTTCCTGCTTTCCGCGCGTAGCGTGGCTATAGCGTTGTTTAGCGCCATAACGGTCTGCCGCATCTGCCCGCGCGTCCCAATGGTGATGCGCACGCGGCCGTCGCAGCCGGGATCGCTCGATCGGTCGCGGACCAGCACGCCGGCATCGCGCATGAGTTGCACAAATTTCGCGTGCTGCGCGCCAATCTCAACCAGCACGAAATTTGCCCGGCTCGGCCAGCGCCGCACTTCAGCCGCATCGAGCGCCGCCTCAAAGTCTGCACGCGCTGCCAGCACCTCGCCCACATACCAATCGAGGTAAACCGTATCTTCGAGCGCTGGCGGCAGGCACGCCAGCGCAAGAGAGTTCACGCTGTAGGGTGAGAGCACGCGCCGAACCCATCGCATTAGGTCGGCCGGTCCGGCAAGCAATCCCAACCGTAATCCCGCCAGCCCGTAAGCCTTCGAGAAGGTGCGCGCGACGACGAGATTTGGCAGCGTTCCCACAAGGTCCATCACCGTCTCGCCGAAGAAATGAAAATACGCCTCGTCGACCAGCAAGACGGCCTGCGGCGCGCGGCGCGCCAGTTCGAGTAGCTGCTCGCGTGTGGCCACGGAACCCGATGGGCTGTTGGGATTGGCAATTGCAATCACTTTTTTTCGCGGCGTTATCGCTGCTAGCAGCCGCTCGAATGGAAACTGCAAATCGTCGGCTGCCTGCACTGTGACCACTTGCGCGTCCGTCGCCGAGGCGTACACCTCATACATGGTGTACGTAGGCACAGGCATCAAGACTTCGTCGCCCGCTTCGAGGAACGTTTCGAAGAGGACGTGAATTGCCTCATCGACGCCGTTAGTCAGCACGACCTGCTCGGGGCGCAAGCCAAGATTCTCGGCCACGATTGCCTCCACTGGCTCGCGTTCGGGATAGCGCGTCAATGCTCCGGCCGAAATCTGCGCCAGCGTTTCGCGCACTTTCGGCGAGCACTCGAGAGTGTTCTCGTTGAAGTCCAGCCGCATGGCGTCACGGCTGCCCAGCGGAGGGTGATACTCCTTCATTTGCCGCACGCGCGCACGCGGCGCAGGAGTTGCCGTTATCGTTGCCTCAGCCATTAACCCTCCTTTTGATTCGCGTTCGAATCGCATCTGCGTGGCCGACGAGCCCTTCGGCTTCAGCAAGGAGCGCAGCCTTTGGTCCCAGCGCCTGTACGCCCTTCACTGTGTACTGCTGCACGGTGATGAGTTTCACGAAGTCGTTCACGCTCAAACCGCCACGCACCCGAGCCATGCCGCCCGTGGGCAGAGTGTGATTCGGACCTGAAATGTAGTCGCCCATGGGCTGAGTAGACCAGCGGCCGACGAATACCGATCCTGCATTCTCAACCCAGGCCAGATCGCTCGCCGCATCCACGGTCAGATGTTCCGGTGCAAGACGATTGGCGATTGCACGCGCCTCCTGAACCGAGCCGGCCACAATCACCACACCGTTGCGCTTGAGCGCCTCGCGCGCAACGGCGTTGTCGCGGCTGCGTTCCTTCGTTTCGGCCATTACCGCCCGCGCCAATTTTTCACTCGTTGTTACAAAGATTGCCAACGCTTCAGGATCATGCTCAGCCTGTGCGACAAGGTCGCTCGCAATGTCTGCCGCGCTGCCGCGCTCGCTGGTGACCACGATCTCCGTCGGCCCGGCGAGCATGTCAATCGCACAATCAAACGAAACCAGCCGCTTTGCCGCGGTGACATAAAGATTCCCCGGTCCGACAATCTTGTCCACGCGCAACAAGCTTTCAGTTCCATACGCGAGCGCCGAGATGGCGTGCGCGCCACCGAGGCGGTAGAACTCCTCGATCCCGAGCAAGTGCGCGGCAGCTAGCGTCTCCGGCGCAGGCTTGGGTGAAACCACAACAATTCGCTTCACGCCCGCGACCTTCGCAGGAATCGCCGCCATCAACAAAGTTGAAGGCAGCGGGTGCCGTCCGCTGGGCACATAGCAGCCGACGGACCCGAGCGGGCGCACAAGCTGTCCCGTCGTCAGGCCTTTCACGGTCGATACATTCCACGATTCCGGCATTTGCCGCTCGGCAAAATCGCGAATCTGATTTGCAGCCGTAGTCAGCGCATCGCGGAGCGCTGGATCGAGCGCCTTCCACGCCGCCGTCATCTCTTCGGGTTTCACGCGCATCGCGTTCGGGCCGGCGAGCCCATCGAACTTCGCCGCGTAACGCAGCAACGCGCGATCTCCACGCCTGCGAACATCTGCCACAATACGCTCGACCGCGGACAGCACCGAGTCCAGCGCGGCGCCGCCACGCCGTTCAAGGGCGGCCAGCGCTTTCGCCGCCGCTCTCGAGCTTCGTCCTGTGGTCCGAATCACCTTCATCGTTCGTCTCTCGTTACAACACGACCTCTACAAGACAACTTTGTTCAGCGGATACTCGACGATTCCCGTTGCGCGCGCGGCTTTCAGCCGCGGAATCACATCGCGCGCCGCGCCTTCTTCGAGAATCGTGTTCACCGCGACCCATTCCGAATCGCTCAGCTGCGAGATAGTTGGCGAGTTCAACGCCGGCAACACGGCGAGCACGGCGTCAAGGTCCCCGCGCTTCACGTTAAGCATCAGTCCCACCTGCGCCTGCGCGTCAATTGCGCCGCGTAGCATAAGCGCAATCTGGTCGATCTTCTGCCGCTTCTTCGGGTCGGCTAACGCGGCTTTACTCGCAATCAGGTGTGTCTCGCTCTCCATCACCGTGTCGATGATCTTTAGGTGGTTGGCCTTGAGCGAACTGCCCGTCTCCGTGACTTCAACAATGGCGTCGGCGAGCATGGGCGGTTTCACTTCGGTTGCGCCCCAACTGAACTCGACCTTCACGTTCACGCCTTTGGCCGCAAAGTAGCGTTTGGTCACCTCGACCAGCTCAGTCGCGATGATCTTGCCTTCGAGATCTTCGGCCTTCTCAAACCCGCTCGCCTCGGGCACGGCCAGTACCCAGCGCACCTTGCGCCGGCTCTGCTTGGCATAGGTCAGCGTGGTCACGCTGGCAACGTTCAGGCCGCTTTCGACCACCCAGTCGATGCCGGTGAGTCCCGCATCGAGCACGCCGTGGTCGACGTAGCGCGCCATCTCCTGCGCGCGAATCAGCATGCACTCGATGTCGCCGTCGTCGATCGAAGGAAAGTAGGAGCGGCCGTCGGCGTAGATATTCCATCCCGCGCGCTTGAACAGCGAAATGGTCGCGTCCTGCAGGCTGCCTTTGGGAATTCCGAGTCGAAGCTTGCTACCCACGGCTCACCTCCGAGTCAAGCTTAATGGGCCGCGTAAAGCAGCTCACTGTGCCCTCGTGGCAAACCAGGCCGTCGCCTTCCACCTGCACGCGAAACAGTAGCGTGTCGTTGTCGCAATCGGTTGCCGCCGAAATCACGCGCAGCCGGTTTCCGCTGGTCTCGCCCTTCATCCACAGCTTCTGGCGGGTGCGGCTCCAGAAGGTCACAAAGCCGGTTTCTCTGGTTTTCTGGTAGCTGACCGGATTTAAAAAGCCCAGCATCAGCACCTCGCCGGTGCGCGCATCCTGCACGATCCCCGGTACGAGGCCATCCATCTTGTCGAAATCAATTGCCGCCGTCTGCTCTGGCGCCGTTTTGACTGTCGCTTTCTGGTCGCTCATCTCTCGTCCTGTCTTTATCCCCGATTGGGGTTGAAGTTTTGTGTCCAAACGCGAAAAAACCCACCAGCGTCATTCGCCGGCGGGCTTCTGGTGTTTCTCTTCGATCTCTCTGGCCTTGTTAGCTCAGGCCATGGCAGTCCGCCGGCATGGTTGTCCCATGGTGATGGTGGTGGCCGTGATGGCGGAAGCTCTGCATCTCTTATCAACGTATAGGCTTCGCCGCCGCATTGTCAAATCAATGGGATTTACATACTTAATTCCCGTGTCGCGTTAAGGCCGTCAGAACGGTGTAAACTGTGGGGGAGACTTGCCGCCATCAGGTCTCGCCCTTTCAGTGGTTTGCACTGGTTCTACGAGGAAATTGCATTAACGCGATTTGGGCTTCAACCAAGGCTCGAATCACAAACCAAGGGGTTGCGTTGATGCCAAATCAAGCTCTAAACGACGTAGGCATTCGGGAGCTATTGCTGCCGTTTATCCATCTGGAGCACGCCGGACACGAGGTAAAGTGTCTGGAGGAGTTTGCTATTTACGGCGGCGCAAACCGCGCAGACGTTGCCGCCCTGAACGGCTGTTCACATGGATACGAAATCAAGAGCGAACTTGATACGCTGGAACGATTGCGCCGCCAAGTGGAAGCCTACTGTGCTGTTTTCGAGCGAGCTACCCTTGTTTCTGCGCCTCGGCATCTCGATCACATAAAAGGCATCGTTCCTGATTGGTGGGGAATTATAGAAGTGCGCTCTTCCGACAATCCTGATGGATTGCTCCGTCGCACTCGCGAATCTAAATTGAATCCGGCTCCTTCTGGAGTGGCGATTGCATCGCTACTCTGGCGCGCAGAATTGCTTGATCTTTTGTCGAGGCTGGGTCTGGATTCCGGTGTGCGCTCCAAGCCCGTCGAGGCTCTTGCCGGACGGCTTGCAGTGCACGTCCAGCTTGATAGGCTGTCATCCCATGTGAGGGAAATTCTGCGCGCTAGGGGAGAGTGGCGATCTGCTGCACGACTAAAGCAATGTGATGATTCATTCCAACCGCCCTCCAGACGGTCGCGTTTCCGCACTCCTTATTTGAACATTTATCGATGAACGCGTCTCCCCAACTGAATTTCTTTCCTTTCCACGCGGCGTGAGATTTGATAATCGCTGCTAGCTTCGGATACTGCACGGAGGGAGCCAACTGCGCGCGAATCTTTTCCTTCGCAGGGTCACCGTCGGCCCACTTCTTTCTTGGCTGTGCCTGTCCTTTCGCAATCACATACTCAGACACGTCCGTGTAGCGAATGTTCGGACTCATACTCATCGTGAGCGGATTGTATTCCGTGAGCACCGGATGATTGATCCCATAATCTCCGTAGGATGGAATCCGCTTGACGGTTGGGTTTACTCGCAATGAATTCCATGTGGTCCACTCTTCTCGCTCCATCTGCTTCACTGAGTTGCGCGCAACCTCTCCCATGTCCGGGGGGAATGAGGATGAGGCGAGCGTAACAGTTCGCCACTCATCAAGAAATGGCACTGCATTGATAAGAAGTGGGAGCGTGCCTTTCTGTGGAACCTTTGGCCCAAAATCGATCAACAAATCTACTTGGTTGGGTTCGACTGCAATCGCGTTTAGAAGGCCGGAAATCTGCGCCCCGAGAGTTGTGCTGACGGCATCGGTATCTGCTTCAAACAGGCGCAGACAGCACCCTCGCCCGTCTAGGTTCATTGCAATGCTGACCGAATCCGCATAATCGACGACGCGATCTAGGCCGATCACCGGAACGAATGGGATTCCCTTTTCGCGCAGAACACGAAAAACTGTGTCGATTGGAGACGAACCATCTTGTAGATCGTCTTCTGATTCGACGTAAACTCCATCGATGAACACGCACGGCAAGTGCTTCACGGCGTCGGCAAGATTTGCGGCACAACCCACGATATGCTCGTCGATTGTTTTGGCCGTGACGCCGTGGTCCTGGCCGGGATAGTACGTGAGAGGAATTGGAGGGACTTCTATTAGCGGCGTGAACTGTGCAATCTGCTCAGTTGATGTGATATTCCCCAGCGCCGTGAACTCCCCTTGTTTGCCTTTCAAGATTGGCACGAAATGCTTATGGTCGAACGGCATGAAAACTCCTTTTTTATTCTTCGATTCGGGACGATATGACAGCACAGCATCAACGATCTCGTTTAGTTCTTCTGGTACATCCTTCATGCGATCAGCCTCGCGTAGGTGAGCCGCTTACCATTCACCGCGTCAACGAAGCTGTCCAGACGGTCAAGGGTATGCCGCTTCACATCTCCCTCATTCAGCCGAAAGGCAACCTCATTCACATAGCGCCCGAGATGCTTGGCACTGACCTGATGCCATGTGCCGTAGATGCCGCGCTTCAAGAGCGCCCAGACACTTTCGATGCTGTTTGTGGACACCGGCCCACGGGTGTATTCCCCGCCAAGGTGATTGACCGATTCATGCTTGAAGAATGGACCATTCAAGCTCTTATAGGCCAGCGCCTCATCGGTCATGATTGTTGACCCAAGCTCTACGTGATCGTAGATCGCATTTTGCAGAGTCTCTTTATTTGTGTTCTCAACTGGCATCGCGATTGTCCTACCGCCGCGCTCACGAAGACCCATGACGGCTGTCTTTCCGACAGCGCCTCCGCCTAGCCTCTTCTTTTTCGATTGATGCCTGTTGGCTTCTAGGCCGCCGACAAAGCACTCATCGGCCTCGACGATGCCCGAAAGCTTATCCGTCTTCCCGGCGCAAGCCTCACGCAGCCGCTGGAGCATAAACCACGCCGTCTTTTGCGTGACTCCAATCTCTTTGGCAAGCTGCATGGAGCTAATGCCCTTCCGTGCCGTTACCACGAGATACATGGCATGAATCCACTTGTGGAGAGGAACGTGTGACCGCTCAAAGATTGTGCCCGTCCGAACCGTGAAATCGGTCTTACACTGATTGCAGCGATAGAATCCGCCCTTGCGAGTGGTAATCCGATCCGTCGAGGAACAGGCCGGGCAAGTGGGACCATTAGGCCAGAGCCGGGATTCGAGATAGACCCGCGCAGTCTCTTGGTCGGGGAACATTGCGAAAAGCTGTAAGGTGCTGATTGTACTTCTGCTCATGACTAATGGTAGATAACTCCCACGAGTTTGTCAAGGGAGTAATGTATATAATTCCCAAATCAATTTTCCCGCGCGGCGTCCTTCATCGCCGTTACCGCACTGGTTCGCTTTGCGCGTGCAGCAGATCCACCACTCGCTGGTAGAGCCGATTGCGCAAATCGATTCGCCGCGACGCCGACGTCACATAGCGAATCTGGAGATCGATCCCCGACCCGGAAGGCCGCAGGTTCACCACAGGCCTCGCGCTAAATCGGCCCAGTTCTTCACCGTGTTTGCCATGCTTCCACTCCTTCTCGGCGCGGCGAGAGTTCTCCACCGTCTCTTCGGCAACAACTTTCTGCACCTCTTCCATCAGTGCGTGTACGTCCGTGGCCGCGGGCACGCTCACCGCAATCTCGTCCCACATCCACTGGCCCGCAGTCGAGAAGTTGAAATACTGCCCACGAATCGCAAATCCGTTCATGAACGAAATGCGGCGCCCCGTCGGGTAGCCCTGGTCTGCCAGCCCGCCGGTTTCAAGCAGTGTTGTCGACATCAATCCAATCTCCGTCACCGTGCCGGCAACGCCGTTAACGCTGCCAACGCCGTAGATCTCCACCCAGTCGCCCACATGAATGCCGTTCTTACCCATCAAAATGAACCAACCCAGAAATGCCAGGATGTAATCCTGCAGTGCGATCGTAAGCGCAGCGGTAACGAGCCCAAGAATCGTCGGCGTCTCCTTGGGCGATCCGAAGATCACGACCAGAATGATCCCTGCGCCCAGCACCTGAACGCTCAATTCGAGAATGCTGCGCAGAGTGCGCATTCGCCTGCGATCCTTCGCCGGCCGGTCCATCACGCGCCGGATAATAGCGTCGCTGACCAGCATGAATGCGAGGATGATGAGTATCAAAGTGAACGATTGCAGGATCATGTGCACAACAATCTGGTGCTGCAGTTTCACCTGCGCCTGCCACTTTGCGTAAACCGCTGCCAACTGCTGCTCAGTCTCAATGCGGTCGTCGTCGATGCTCAGAATCTGCCGCTCCACGCTGAGATCCGTCAGATTCGCCAGGTGGGTCGCCTGATTGGGCGCAGCGCTTGCGGGCGGCGCCGCATTTGCCTTGGCCTCCAGCGCAGTGTGTTCGGCAGTCAGGTTGCGCACGTCGTTCTGCGCCTCTTCCAGAGCCTGTGCAATCAGGCCCTCTCGCTCTCGTTGCCGGAACCATGCCCCGAGGCGCGTGGCCAGCGTGTGGTCCTGCTTGGCCGACACGATCGCAATTTGGCCGCCATTCTTCGCTTCGCTGTCGTACTTGCGCATTGATGCTTCATGCGCAGTCAGCTCATCCTGAATCTCCGCGCTGTGATCGCCAGAGGCACGCTCCAGGTCTCTCTGTGCGTCGGCCAGCTCGTCAGTGTCGAGCCCAAGCTGCGCCTTCGCCACTTCCGCATCGTCACTGGGTGGAGCGTTCTGGGCGCCGTTTTTCGCCGCCCCGGCCGCAGGTCCCGCTCCCGACGTAAGGCTGTCAAACAGGGCCTGGTCCTGCTGCTTTAGCTGCTGCAGTTGCGCGACCTTTTGTGCAAGGGCCTGCGCCTCGCCTGTCAAATTGTCGTGCTCCGCGTCCAACCGCGCTTGTCGCAGCGCGGCGGCAAACGCCTGGTCCACTTCATGGTCGGCGAGTCGCTCCGCGTCGTGCGCATACTCGTTTTCCTCGGCGGTCACCGCCAGCGCTGCCAGCGCTTGCGCCGTCTGCCACGGTTGCAGATTCACCAGCGATTGCCCGCCACCACGCGCACCGCTCCTGCCATGGAGATAAGTCAGCGCGCCGCGTGTCATCCAGGTAAAAACAACGCACACAATCAGCAGCACGAGCAGCGTGCCCCACAGCACAGTGCGGGTCTTGTTAAAAAGACGGGGGCTGCTGGCTTCGTCGGAAGTTGGGGGTATCGGGGACGGCGGCATGTTTCTATTTTCGCGCGTCAGGCCGCGTATCCCGTCCCTTTTCGTCTTCCCTGTCATTCGGCGCCATTTCGGCCGGGATTGTCGCCCCTTGCGATCGAACGGCCGGAATTGGACAATGAAACCGTGCCTATTCAAAAGCACCTTGCAGTACTGGCGGCCGCCGCGCTGGCAATTTGCCTTTGCGGAGGCGCTCGCTGTTCTGCGGCACTGGCCCGTCCCTCCACCCCGCAAACCGCAACCAAATCCAAACCCACTCCGCCTCCCGAGGCGCGCGTCGACATCAACCACGCGAGCGCAGAGGAATTAGCCAAGGTCCCCGGCTTGACGCCGAGTTGGGCCGGGCGAATCGTGCGCTTTCGTCCCTACCGGACAAAACAAGACTTGCTCGAGCGCGGCGTGCTCCCCAGCGATGTTTATGACCACATCAAGGACTCGATCATCGCGCACCGCGTCAAGTAGCGATCTTCGGACCGTGAGGCCGATTCCGCAAAGTTTCTTCTCAGGCGAACTTCCGGGCCGTTACACTGTTCGTTACACCGATCGGCGACAGGAGGCTATCGCGATGCAAACCCGGATTCTGGGCACCACCATGCCGGTGCTTGAAGTGCTGCTCGATCCCAACGAAAGCGTTTTTTCTGAGAGTGGAGAGCTCTCATGGATGACCGCGTCGATCCAGATGATGACGCACACGCAGGCCGGCGGTGGTGGCGGGTTTCTCGGCGTGATTAAGCGCGTGGCCGGCGGCGGCAGCCTCTTCATGACCGAGTACCGCGCGATGCAGTATCAAGGCACTGTCTCGTTTGCCACGCGGGTGCCGGGCCACATTGTCCCGGTGCAGGTTGGCCAAGGGCCGGAGTACATGGTGCACCGGCACGGGTTCCTTTGTGCCACGCCGCAGGTGACGATCTCGGTTGGCTTTCAGCAGTCGCTGGGCGCGGGCATCTTCGGCGGAAGCGGATTTCTGCTGCAAAAAATCGGCGGCGTGGGCACCGCTTGGATCGAGCTCTCCGGCGAGCTGATCCAGAAGGATCTCGCTCCCGGCGAGATTCTGTTTGTGCATCCCGGCCATGTGGGCGCATTCCAATCGACGGTCGGCTTCCAGATCACTACGGTTCCGGGAATCAAGAACATGATCTTCGGCGGCGACGGAATCTTTCTGGCGCGGATGGTCGGCCCGGGCACAATCTGGCTGCAAACTCTGCCCATCTCGCGGCTGGCGAGTCAGATCTATGAGTATCTGCCGCACCCCGAGGCGGCACAGCAGGCAACAGGCGCCGGACTGCTTGGCGGAATCGTCGGCGGAATCATCAGCGGCCAATAACGTTGGCCAGTTATCAGTTGTCAGCGATCAGTCGTCAGTGATCCGTTGTCAGTTGTCAGTGATCAGCCGTCAGTTGTCAGTGATCAATTGTCAGTTGTCAGTGATCAATTGTCGGTAGAGTGCGTTTCAACAATCGGCTTTGTAACAAGGGCACGGCTTTAGCCGGGCCGAAAAAGGCAACAAAATTATGGGGTTTTAACCCCTGAGGGATTACAACCGGATTCAATACGACCATTTTTGAAACACGCTCTAGGAAGTGATGAGCGCTCGAGGAGCGGAGATTACCGCAGTCGTTGAACTGCGCGTACTTGAATCGGCGTGCAAGAATCGGTAAGTATGACTGAGTCCTCCCAGCAGCGAAGCGGCGTTCATGGGCACATCGTGTTCTTCTTCGCCGTCGCGCTGGCGCTTTACGTAGCGTGGCTGATTCGCGACGTGCTGGCGCTGATTTACGTCTCGGCGCTGTTTGCCGTGGTGCTCACGCCGGTGGTGCGGGCCACCTCGCGCATTCAACTTGGCCGCTGGAAGCCGTTCCACGGATCCACGGCCATCCTCATCCTGCTGCTTGCTGTTGCCGGCGCGCTCGCGACGTTTGGCTTTTTCGCCTTGCCGCCGGTCATCAACGACCTTCAGTCGCTGGCGGGCGAGCTGCCGGCTCGCCTGCCCGGAATCCTGGACAAGATCAAAGCGGTCCCATTCGCCGGTCGCATTGACGCCGGCGACGTGGTCTCGTGGGCTCAGCGCGGGCTGAGCGGCGGAGCAACTTACCTGCTCACTTCGTTCAGCGCATGGGCGGGCGTACTGGTCCAGGTAATCGCCGGGTTTGTGCTCACGCTCTACTTCATTCTTGAGGGCGACGGCGCGTATCGATGGTTTCTTTCGTTCCTGCCCGCTCAGCCGCGGCACCGGCTTGACGCGACGCTCCGGCGCGCAGCCGGCCGCATGGAGAAGTGGCTGCTCGGCCAACTAAGCCTGATGCTGATTCTGGGAACATTGAGCACCCTCGTTTATCTCGTGCTTGGTGTGCGCTACGCCTATGTGCTGGGCGTAATTACCGGGCTGCTGAATCTCATTCCGGTCCTGGGCGCTGCCGTTTCGCTTGTTCTTGCCATGCTGGTGTCTGCCATCGACAGTTGGGGCCGCGTGCTGGGCGTGGCCATCTTCTTCGTCCTGTATCTGCAAATTGAAAACTCCTGGCTTACTCCACGCATCATGCACAGTCGCGTCCAGCTTCCCGCGCTGGCAATTTTCGTGGCCCTGCTGCTTGGCTCGGCGCTTGGCGGAATCGCCGGCGCGATGGTCGCGATTCCAACGGCGGTTCTGGTCAGCGTGCTGGTTGAGGAGTATCTCGTCAAAAAGACCGACGCGTGAGGCGGCAATGGCTGAGCTGGCGGAGCTAGCCAAGTTTGCGGAGCTAGCGAGCGGCGGCTCACCTCATTTTCTGTCAAGCCCCCGAACCCAAAATAAATCCGCCCACATTCCGTAAATTGTTCATTCTCTAGTCCCTAGTCCCTTAGTCCCTGTCTTATCAAGTTTGCCGATTATTTCCCGCCTCCGGCGCATACTCAAACTATGAGTTTCAACTCAAGACAAATTCGGTTCGCCAACTCACCGATGCTCAATTCGAATTTCCTTCGGGCCAGGGACCTCGCGAGTTTCATCCAAATACCCTCCCTCGGAGGCTCGCTTCAGGCCAAAAATAGCCGAAAAAATAATTTTGTGCACTTCAAAATACGCTTTTTGCCTATAACTATCTTTAGAATCAACATAACCGACTCAAAAGCCGTCTCGATTTTTTGCGATTTTTTGCGTTTTTCTTTGATTTTCTTCGATTTTTTTGCGCAAAATGGCCCTTTTCAGCCCCAAAATCGACCTCGCTTCCGGCCCCAAAATCGTCCTTCCGCGGAGCCTGGTTCGTGCTGTCCCATCCTTCGCCGGAGTTCCAGCAAGCAGGTCCCCATTCGACTTCGATCGCTTCCGCGATCTTCGCTCAGGGCAGGCTTTCGACTCCCGTCGTCCGTCGGCGGGGACACTGGTCGCGCAGGATGCACCCAGGGAGGGGCACCCATTTTCCTGGGTCGGTTGAGTGCGGGCACGCGCTGGGCGAGCGAATAGAGAAAGCTGGCGAGTTTGCAAACGCAAGCGCGGGTCGAATATAAGTAACAGCGGACGGAAAGTAACAGAAGTCGATGATTGATGGCCAAATGGGAGCCGGGTGCTTTCTCGCGCGGCGCCATTCGCAGGATTACAGACAAGAGGGGAAACAACGATGAATCGCAGAGAGATGTTCGCGGCTTTGGCCGCTACTGCCGTGGCCGGCGACGTGCTGGCCTTTGCCGAAGCTAATCCGCAATCTGCGCCTGCCGCTGCGCCAGCGGCTGCGCCCGCGGCAGCGAGGGCGCCCGCAGCAGAGAATGTGATGGGATCGCCCGTTATGGGATCAAAAGTCTTCGACTGGAACGCGATGGTCGACAAGCCGAACAAGACTGGGTCCGTGCGGTCGGTTTGCAGCTCGCCGACGGCGACGCTGGAAAATCTGGAGATCCACATCTCGACGCTGAACCCGGGACTGATGTCGCATCCGCCGCATAAGCATCCGAACGAGGAATTGATCATCGTGAGACAAGGCACGGTGGAGACGCTCTCGAACGGGGAGTGGATTCGCGTAGGGCCGGGGAGCGTGATCTTTAACGGGTCGAACCAGCCGCACGGATTCAGAAACGTGGGCACCGATCCGGCGATTTATCACGTGGTGAACTTCAAGACGGCAGCGACGCCGGCGGGATCGACGGTGTTTGTGGGGGGATAAAGCAGGGAACGAGTCAGGCGCTGCCCCTTGTGGAAAGGGTGTCGGCGCGTCGTTTTCCGGTTTTTGCCTTCTTCGCAGTACTTTCCTTTTGAGGAGCAGGCAAAACCCTCGATAGAGCCCTAAGAAAGCCTGATTCTCGGTAGTTGATGACGATGGAACACGCTCCGTAGTCACCAAAGTAAGGACATCTACAATATGGAAAACTGCTAAAATCATATGTGGCGCAGGGTTAGGCACAGGTAGTCGGTGTACCATTCCAGTCAAGCGCGTGGCGCGATTCTTAAACGGAAGAAGGAAACACAATGCCACAGTCTAACGTGACCCTGCCGGACGGTCGAACCTTTACCGGACCAGACGTGTCGATAAACGAGCAGACCGAAAGATGGACAGAGGTTGTCCTCTCGGATGGTTCAACACTGCGCGTTAAGCCGAACGTCGTGTCAGTCATTAGAGTCCCGGATCAGTGGGATGCTGATGGGAATCCCCTGTACGCGATCAGGTCGAACATCATCATGACTGTTGCCACTTCCCCAGCGGAATTGAAAAAGGGGTACGTCGCACCCAGGAAGAATTGAGCGTATGAAACTCCGCGTCGTGTCAACAATCGTTACCGGGTTGATCGCTAGCGCGACGATCTCCGCCAGTTGGGGCCTCACGTCTGCTTCAGTTGAGCAACAGGCTGCGACGGTCGAACTTCAGAATCGGACCGTGCTGATCGAGAGCACCGCGAAAGAGCGCGAAGGTGAAGTGTATTTCGAAAAGGGCGCGTTGAATTGGCTGAAGTTCGAACTTCTCATGCAGGATTGGCACAAGCAAAGGGGAGCAAGTTCCTCAATTACAAAGGCGATAATGTCACCGGCCTATCAAGCAATCATCGGGATGGGGGAGCCTGCCGTGCCGCTTCTCCTTGCGCAGATTCGCTCAGAGGGAGACGACCCTGACCAGTGGTTCTGGGCACTTGAGTGCATCACCCAAGAAAGCCCCTCTCGCCCGGAAGACCAAGGAAACAACCTGAAAATGGCAAAGGCTTGGCTTGCGTGGGGCGAGGAGAAAAATGTCGGGTAGTTGGTCGCCTGCCGAGTTTCCTAACCTCAACAATTCCACTTGCACGATTACGTCCCCGCCAGCCCGTCGATACAACTGCATTGCCTGGGCTGCTGGAGATGACACGCAGAATTGGTGGCCCGACCGATTCAACATGGGGTATTGGCCTCAGGGAGTACCACGCGAGGAAACTATTCCGGCATTCATGCTCGCTTACGAATCCCTAGGCTACAAGCTCTGCTATGAGGATCATTTCGAAAAAGGGCTAGACAAGATCGCGATCTACGGAATCGAGAATCCAGACGGCACGGTAACGCCGACTCACGCAGCCCGCCTGCTCCCTTCCGGAGAATGGACTAGCAAGCTGGGCAACTTTGAAGACATTGCACATAAGGCTCTCGACGCCGTAGATGGGCCGGTCTATGGCCGCAAAATCTGCTGCATGTCCCGACCCGCAAGACAGCCTCACTCTTGAGCGGTCGTTAGCCTTCTACATTAGTCCCAAGATCGAGAGCACTGGCGCTCATTTCTCCCAGGTGTGTTTGCCTCTCGACAACGATCTTTCGTCCGCATCTGGGGGCTTCCATCCAAATCGACACTCTTGTCCCCAGGCTTGCGCCTGGGGCTACCGTCTTCGACCCGCTGAAGCGGGTCGTTGCGCGAATGGAGTCAGGTTTACTTGCTTTGCACGATGGGTTCGCCGGGGATGGAGAGGCGGACTCGGTAGATGCTGGTGCTGGCGCAGATGTACAAAGTTTTTCGATCGGCGCCGCCCCAGGCTACGTTGGCGACGCGCTCAGGGATGAGCAGTGTGGCGAGGTGCTTGCCTTCGGGCGAGAGAATCACTACGCCGCCGGGGCCTGCGCTGTAGATGTTTCCCTGCACGTCAACCTTCATGCCGTCAGGGCCGCCGGGGAGTGGGTCGGCGGTTGCGTCATAGAGGAGCGTGGGATCGGCGAGAGTGCCGTCGGGGAGTACGCTGTAGCGCATCCAGATTTTCTTTGGCTCGGTGGAGTCGACATAGAGGAATTTTTCGCCGGGCGAAAAAGCAATCCCGTTCGGCCGCGGCAAGTCTGAAATCAGAAGCTGGAGGTCATCGCGCGAGGGCGGCGCGCCGGGCTTTTGGGCGGCAGCGCCCGGAATGCGATAGACACCGTTGACCTTGATCTCCTTTTCAGGATCTGAATCGTTCTGCTTGCGCAGGCCGTAGGGCGGGTCGGTGAAATAAATTGATCCGTCCGACCGATACACCAGATCGTTAGGACTGCTGAGGCGCAGGCTCTGGTAGCGATCAGCGAGGACGGTTTGCACGGCTTCAGGGTTCAGAGATTCAAAGCGGAAGACGTCGCGCTGGGCGTGGCCGGCGACGGTGAGGCGCCCCTGGGCGTCCAGCGTCATTCCATTGGAACCCGGCTCGCGGCCACCATAGGGAGGGCTGCCTTTGTAGCCGCTGGGCTGAAGGAAAATGCTGACGCCCTTGCCGGGTGTCCAGCGGCGAATCGAGTTGGAAGGAATGTCTGCAAAGAAGAGACTGCCGTTGACCCAGACGGGGCCTTCAACCCAGGTGAAACCTGTGGCGATGCGGTCGAGCTTGGCGTTGGCGGGGACGATGCGGCTGCTGGCGGGATCAAGCCGGTCGACTTGAAGCGGCGCGGAGGTGATGCGAGTTGGCGCGGCGGAGGGTTGCGGCTCATGACCTGCAGGCGTCTGCTGACTGACCGGGCCGGAGCCGGGATCATCGCAGTCGTAGTATCCGCCTATGGGGCCCCAACCATAAAACAAATTGTTCCTGGCACATACCGAGGCGCACTCCTGCTGCGATGTCGGGCGAGGCTTTTCCTTCAGAGTGCAGGTACGAGGTTTTCCGAGTGCACCAGGGCTGTGCCAACACCAGCAGACGTTCTGGGCATGGACCGAGGAAAATGCAAATAGACCAAATCCCAGTGATACCAGCGCGGTGACTCGTTTTCGTGTAAGTCTTCTCTTCATGCCGCTCAATGTTTTCTCCTCAGGCGAACTGTCAGATATTCTCGCCAGCGAATCGGTTCGAAAGCAAGCCAGGGGTTCGTCGATGGTCTACTCGCCGGCGCTCCGCCGCCGCAGGCGCGACCACCATTGAAGCATGGCGCGAACGACTTTGCAACGAGATCGGCAACCCGGTAGGGCTGTATTGCACTCTGTGCAAGTGACCATGAAATGGGAGATGCAATCGAGGGGCGAGTGCGCTTAGAATCTTAAATGGCGATGACAAAGAACAAGCACAAGACGTTTGAAGTGGCGTGCCCGGATTGCGGGGCGATGCTGAAGATCGACGCGGCGACCGGAGTGCTAGTGAGCCACACTTCCGCGCCGCGCAAGCGCATGTTCGAGGACCTTGAAACGGCGGCGCAGGCGATGCGCGAGCATGGAGAACGGACGGAGTCGATCTTCAGGCAAAGTGTGGATGCCGAGAAGAACAAGGAAGATTTGCTGGAGAAGAAGTTTGCCGAGGCAATGCGCAAGGCGAAGGACGCTCCGGAGGGCAAGCCGTTTCGCGAGATCGATTTGGATTGAGGTCAGAAGGCGCTCGCCGAACGCGAACGCGAGGAGGAGTTATGGTGGTTGTGCCGTTAGCCAGGGGAGAATACAGGTCGAGCGAGTCGAGTTTTGAGACGCGCGAAGACGGGGGAGAATCCGTGAACTGGATCCGGTATGCGGCGGCGGGAACGCTGGCCGCAAGCGGCGCGCTGCTGGTGAGCGGCCATCGGCGAATCGGCCTGATAGCAGCTCTGTCCGGCGCTGCACTGGCGCTGATGGATCAGCAGGATGCCGTAATTAATTGCTGGAACAGGCTTCCTGAATTTCTTGATGACCTGCAAGGAACGCTTAGCAAGACACAGGCTGCGGTTGAGGATATTTCAAACCAGAGCCAGAAGCTGCGACAGGCGTTGGGCAAGTAACGCTGCGGCGATTCGTGCTGAATTGCTTGCGGCGGCGCGGCCTGCAAAGCGGAATCCCGAAAACAATTCCTAATTTTTGCGCTCGATGAGGTAGCGGGCGACGGCTTTGAGGCCGAAGGCGCGGCTGCCGTATGGATCGAGTGCGGCAAAGGCCTCTTCGACAAGCTGCGCTGCGTCGCGCAGGCTCTTGTCGACTCCGTAGACGGCTGGCCAGGTGGCTTTTTCGGTGGCTGCATCTTTGCCGGCGGTCTTGCCCAGCTGCGCTGAGTCGACGGTCATGTCGAGAACATCGTCAACAATCTGGAAGGCGAGACCGGCTTTGCGTCCGAAGCGGTTGAGCCGGGCTATGTCTTCTGCCGTGGCTCCGGCATAGACGCCGCCGGTGACAACGCTGACGCGGATGAGAGCGCCGGTTTTAGCGCGATGAATGGCTTCGACAAGCTCGGGCGTGGGCTTGAGGTGTTCGCTTTCGAGGTCGAGCACCTGGCCGCCGATCATGCCGTCGACGGTGCCGACGGCGTTGGCGATGAGGCCGATGATCTGCGTGGTTGCGTCGGGCGGGCAGGCGAGGCCAGACAGCACTTCGAAGGCGCGGGTTTGCAGCGCGTCACCGGCGAGGATGGCGATGGCTTCACCGAAGGCCACGTGGCAGGTGGGCTTGCCGCGACGGAGGTCGTCGTTGTCGAGGGCGGGCAGATCGTCGTGGATGAGCGAGTAGGTGTGAATCATTTCAATGGCCGCGCCGAGACGTTCGATGCCTTTGGGCAGGCGGCCCGCGATGGCGATGCCGGCCTGCATGGCGAGCACCGGGCGGAGACGCTTGCCGCCGGCAAAGACTGAGTGGCGCATGGCGCCGTGGATGGAGACAGGAACAGTGTCCGCGGAGGGAATCAGCTTTTCGAGCGCCTTGTCGGTGAGGTCGGCGCCTTCCTGTATGAGCGTTTTTACGTCGGCGGCCATTGCAATCATGTTAGACGAGAACGGGCGAGGCGGCGTTCATATCTCGAAAGAGCGAAGAGCAAGAGCCCGCTCAAGACTGTGAGGATGCAGCCGGCGCGGGAATCTGCGCCCGTTTCCCAATCGAAGGTGACGATGACCGGACCCTGAGGAACCGGTATGACCATGAGGGCGTCGGGCCGGCCGATCCAGGTGGTGTTGCGGCCGAGAACGCGAATGGACCAGACGGGCGAGCTCTCGAGGCGAAAAACAAGAAAGCCGGAGCGGGGCATGACCGCGCGAAGGATGCGATGTTCGGGATTGACCTGAGCGCCATCGTCCCAGGTGAATGTGGCCAGGCAAGATTTTTGATCGGGAGACCAGGCAGGGTTCGCGTCGGGGTCGTCGGGAGCCGGCTTACCGAAGACAACTTCGGGATCGCCGACGAGGCACGCATCGGGAAGGCCGGTGGCGATAGTGGTGATGTCGGCGCCGGAGGACTCGTACTCGTACATGCCTTCAAAGCCGGATCCGGCGTGGTAGGCGGCGAGCGAGGATGCAACGGTGTCTTCTGGATAGCAGACCTGGAAGAAGGAGTTGGCGGCGTAGATAGTTGCGGCGAGGAAGAGCGCGGCGCAGGCGGCGAGGACAGCAATTTCGCTGCGGCCGGGAATTTGGCTGCGGCTGGAGATTTGGGCACGGCGGGCATCGTGACTTGTTGGCCAGATAGCGGCGGCGAAGAAGACGGCCATGGGAGCTTCAACAGCCTCAAGCCAGCGCCACGGATACTGCAGGAAGGCCATCTCAGGCAGCGTGTGCCAGACGATTCGCGAGATGGGAAAAAGCAGAAACAGGACTGCGGCTGGAATTGCGGCGAGAGGAATCCACCAAAGGCGGGAGGAGCCGTTCGGGGGAGCAGGCAGCGTGCGGCGGCGCCAGCAGATGAGGACAGCGACGAGCGCCACGGCAATCATGGAGACGGCGATCCAGGAGACCTGGCGCAGGATCACATCGTGGAGCGCGAGAATCGGGTTGGCGTGGCGGTCGAAGGCCCAGTTGTTTTCGAAGTTGTAGCCGGGGTCGTCGGTGGCCTGGCTGATGTCGACCCAATGACGTTCGAATGTTGCAGGGAGCCAGTAGATGGCGGCGAGGCCGAGGCCGAGAATTGTGGAGACGGCGGCGCGAAGAAGCGGGGCCCAGGATTTGATGACGATCGCCCAAAGAAGGGCGAGGCCGACGAGCAGGTAACCCGCGATGACTCCGAGCGGGAGATTCGAAAGCCATGCGCCGGCAAGCGCGAGAGCGAGCGGTACGGTGGAACCGTCAAATGCACGGCGAAAAAACGGCGCGGAACGAGAATGATCGCGCAGCACGAAGAGGATGATGAGCGGGAGCCAGAATCCGCCGGCGAATTCCGGGAACGCGCATCGCTCGTAGGCGGTGAAGAGCGTGAAGCCGGAAAATATGGAGACGCAACCGCCGAGGGTGGCGGGCAGATCGTCGAGCCCTTCAAGCGCGAGTGCGCGCGTGGCAAGGCCGGTGGCGGAGAGGATGAGGAAGGTGAGCGCGATGGGCGCGAGATTCCAAGGAAGAATTGCGCCGAGCGCGGCGCCGAGCATCCAGGTGAGCGGCGGATAGTAGACGAAACGAGGCTCGCCTGCGCCGTAGTTGGGGCTTGAAGCCCAGTGCGGATAGAGAATGCCGTGACGCCAGGCGTTGAGGCAGTCAAGCCAGGAGACGAGATGGACGTTGAAGTCGTGTCCGCAGGAATTTCCACGAATAAGTTGCGGGACGATGGCGACGAATGCGGCGAAGAGAATGAGCGCGGGGCCGGCGAAGCGCTGACGTGCGTTCTTTGTTTCCTGGCACGTCATGTCCGGGCTTTTCATGGCAGCAGCCGCAGCGTGTGCGTGGTTTGGGCGGCGACAGCAGCCGGCGTGAAGGGCAGCGCGAAGGTAGTTCCGCTGTACCAGTCGTTCCACTGGTCGCGGAAGTACGGGCTGAGCGGATTGCTGCTCTCGCCGAGGACGATGTTTTCGGTTGAGCCGTCGATGTTGCTCCAATCCATGGTGAAGCGTTGCGAGGGCCCGAATTCGCGGCCAACCTGCTTGACGGTGGTTCCATCGCCGCTCTGCGGCTGGCGACCGGTTCCGGCGACGCGGCCGACGAGAGGAAGAAAATGGGCGAGCGGGTGCTCGATATCGACCACATGCCAACGGCCGTAGGTCCAGTGAGTGACATCGAGGGGCGCTCTTCCGTCCTGCATCGCTTTGCGCACGGCGGCAGTGAGCAGCGCGTTCCAGTCTTTGTAGGCGGGCGGAAGCCACGCAGGCTTCGCGTTCATCACGATTTCTTCTTCAGCAAACGCGGATTCGCTCCAGTGGTAGTCGCCGGCGAAGTTGCCGAGCTTGGGCTGGAGGATCATGGGCCAGAGGGCCGCGCGAGTTTCGGTGATGATGGACGCGGCAGCGGAATCGGTGGTAAGGCGGCCATCCCAACTGCGCATGAGGTCGGCGGCCTGACGCATGCGCGCGTCGCCATTGCCTTCGGGGCCGGGAGTGTGGTCGATAGCGTAGGCGAAACGATGGCCCATCTCCTGATCGACCTCGCTGTAAATGTCAGTCTGCACGGCGAGCAGGTCGGCGGCGGTGAGATGGTCGCGGCCGTCTAAAGTTTTATAAATCCGCTCGATGCGATAAGGCTCGCCCCACTCCTCTGTAAGCGGGTAAGGAGTTTTTTCAGTGGTGATGCGGGAGTTGGCGGTGGCCAGAAAGCCCGAGGGCGGATCGACTACGTTGGGCATCTGGTCGAAGGGAATGTAACCCTGCCATTCGTGCGCCTGGTCGCGGATGGGAACGTCTGCAATTCCTGCCGGACGGATGGGGATCGCTCCAACGGCACGATAAGCGATGTGTCCTTGATCGTCAGCGTAGACGATATTCTGCGTGGGCCAGTTCCATTGGGCGAGCGCGACAGAGAACTCGGTCCAGTTGGAGGCGACATTCATTTCATAGAGCGGAATCGTGTTGAGCGATTTGTCGTAGAGGGTCCACATGAGTGCAGTAGGCGGATCGCCGGCGGGAAGAAGCGGGTTCAACAGCGGACCGTGCGCGGTGGATTGGACATTGAGGACAACATCCTTGCCGCCGCGGACGTGGATCACTTCATGCTCAACGAGCAGCGGGCGCCACTGGCCGCCCATTCCCGTAGATTCAGAGCTCTCATAGTTGCCTTTGCCGTCGAGTTTTTCGATGTAGAGGTCCTGCACATCGCCGTAGAGCGCGGTGAATCCCCATGCGACATGCTCATTGTGGCCGGCGACGATGAGAGGCATGCCGGGAAGCGTGACGCCGACGGCGTGGAAGCCGGGCGCGCCGTGAGAATCAGGCAAATTTAGATCTGCCATGTACCAGGTGTCCGGCTCGCGGAGAGTGAGATGCATGTCGTTCGAGAGGAGCGGCTTGCCGCTCGCGGTGTGCGTGCCGGCAATGACCCAGTTGTTCGAGCCTGACGCGCAGCCGTCGCAATCGGGCTGGCCAAGAAGAGACATGAGTGCGTGCGTGTCGACGGGCTCGGCGATTTGGTCGCGTCGAGTGGCGCGGGACTCGGTGTTTTCGTCGTCGTCATCGTCATTTTTCGAGGGCGGGGGAATTGGCTGCGGCTGGGTGAGGTCAACGCGAACGCCGGTGGGCGGATGATCGCGCCAGGAGCCGACAGGGTAGAGATCGGCTTCAAGCGCGGGATTATTGAGCCTGGCGGCGACGCGGCCGCGCGAGAGCTTGGTGGCGATGTGCATGTCGAGGGTCTGCACCATGGAGAGACCGACGCTGATGGAGTCCACGCCGCGCCAGGGTTGCGGATGGTAGTGGAGCAGGCGGAATTCGACGGGGAGGGTATTCGACTGCTCGCACTGCGCGATGAAGAGATTGACGCCGTGGGCGTAATCGTCGAGGCGCGCGCGGGAGTCCGCGGGCATTTGGTCGTAGACGCGCTGGGCGGTGAGGCGAATCTGGAGTACGCGCTGCGTTTTGTCGTGCTGGATGAGAGCTGGGCCCATGACTTCAGCCAGCTCGCCGTTGGCGTTGCGGCGCATGCCGTCCATTTGCCACAGGCGGTCCTGCGCGGTGATGTAGCCCTGCGCGACCAGGAGGTCGTCGAGATTGGCGGCGTCAATGTGGGGCACGCCGTGTGCATCGCGGCGGACAGTAACCGGCGCAGATAGTACGGGAGCGGAGAGACCTGACGCGGCGGAGCCTGAAGACAGATGCACGTCGCCGTCAAGCTGGGGCAGCGCGGCTCTTGTAACCGCGCGAAGCCACAAGACGCCGGCCAACGGTGCGAAGAGAAGCAACGCGAAGAGTACGCAAAAGAGCGAAAGGAGAACAACGGGCCAGCGGCGTTTGCGGGGCGAGGCGTTGGGCGAAGCGTTGAACGCAAACGGCGATTGCAACGGATCTGTTGGAAGCGAGTCGGGCATCGGGCAGATTCAGGATACCGCCGACGGATGGCCGCCGCTAAGCCCTCATCGCGGGTCAATTCATCCTTAGATGGCCATCCGTAGACGGGCGCAACGTACTTGAATTTCTTTGTGGCCTTGTGAGTCGCGAGGTCCATCAGGTAGTTCCAGATCGGGCCTGAGATGGCGGATACGTTACTGCCCAAACTTGCGCGAAGCATGTGGCGAACCTCATCAGAGGTTGCCGGGGGACTTAAGGCTGGATTCGTGTCGCGGAGTCGTGTTCGCCCTATAGAAAAGCACTACCCTTCTACGAGCCGCTGTTCGCTTCCTGTTGAACGCGTTTGCTGCTCATTGCCGTTGATAGTGACAAAGACCTGCGTCATCGAGCACCATGCTGTTCTTGCTTGAAAACTGATAGGTTTGATGGTTCGCCGACGTATTGCCGGTGACATACACGGTCGTCGGATAAGTAGACGTCTGCGCGGCGATATAATTCACCTTTTCGGGGGGCCACGGCTGCTGCCCTGGCCAGGTCAACGTCTGCGTCGTACTGGTAAACACAATGGGCGACGCGCAGTACCCAACCGTGGTCGCCCCGGGCGACGGGACTGCCTTCCACGTTCCAATCAGCGGGTTCGGGGGCTGGCCACACGCAGCCGCTCCAATGGACAACAAAATTGCAATCGCGCTCACAATCTTCTTCATGGTAGTTTCCCTCGCATACAGCGATTGTCGAAACGATTCGTATCCAGGTGAGGATCCGTCCCTCCGGCAGTCATATTGGGGAGAGTCGCGCAAGTATACGTGTCGGGTCATATTCCCGCAAGAACCACTCACCAGATCGCGGACACCACTTGAGTCAACCCAGCGCATCAAGCCCCGAAATATCCCAAGGCGTGGCGCTCCCGGCTGGATGTTGCGCGGTTGGCGACCGCAACGAACTTGTTGGAGATGAGTCGGGCATGGGACGGCGTTCGGGCTTTAGTCAGCTACAGAATACGCCGCGCAGCCCGGTCCCTGACGATCACTAATCCCCGATCGGGGGATTAAGAACTGCGACGACCGCCACGGCGACTAGAAGAGCAATCTTCACGACTTTCCACTTGTTCCCCGGCCTCGCATGAGAATATGCCCCCACGTATGCATCGGCCGGGTTGGAGCAGCGCAGATTAACATCCGTCATTCTTCCGGAGACCATCTCAGTTACGCGAACGGAGATTTGTCCGTCGCGATGCCGGATGCGTAATGCGTGTTTGACTTGAACGACAACCCCAGCCATCGGCACACCCGCGCGGATCAATACTGCGTCGCCAGCGGTCAAATTCGTGTCAATAACAAATTGCACTGGTGCGCCAGTCTTGATTGCCGCCAACGCGGCCATGTCAGGGGAGAGGAAGCGCACTCGTGTGTCCTTGGAGAGGTCGACGTTCACCTGAGCTGGAGCAGTGGAAGACGAGTCAACCGTCTGCAAGCGCGACGAGCAGCGGCGAAAGGCAAATGCACAGCGCGGATGACAGAAGTCTGCGGATCATGAGGAATCCTCAACGTGCCTGAAACAAGCGAGGCAGCGGGCGCGGGTGAAAACCGAAAAGCGGAGAACGCATGCGCCCGAATCCGCGCGGCTGATAGGCGAAGCCTGCGTCATACGGGTGCGGGAGAAAGGCGAGCGGCGCGCCAGTGGCTGCGACTACAGCGGCGCCAATAGCGCCGGTGTAGGCAGCATCTCCGGCATCCATGGTGCGTGTGGCGGCGATCCCCACGATGAGGCCACCGCCGATGATGAAGGCAAGATAAGCGGGGTGGTAGTTCGGATGCGGACGATCGAAGCGCGCGGAACACGGCGTGGGCCGATCGAGATCGACGCTGACAATGGCGGCGCGGTCGAGACGGAAGCCTGTGTCCGGCGGGTTCCCCGGCGGATCGCAGAAGAGGTACGCGTCGGTCGCGCCGGCGAAGAGGCAGTGGAGGGGAGGGCCATTGTCATTACGGACGACGATGGCTGCGCCGCGCGCGATTTCTTGGACTCGATCCCACATGGGGTCGGGCGGCGGCGCAGGGGCCGGTGCGTCAGGCAATGCCTGCGGGTGGGCGACGGCGGGCAAGAGGGCGGCGGGCACTAGGAAAAGCGCGATGAGAATAAGGATGGGCTGCTTCATACCTAGCGATGCTAGGCGGGGCGGGATTTGGGTGGGGCCGCGATGAGGACAGTTTCGAGACTGTCACAGTGCTGGCTGGGAGGCTGAGATGGGGCGCTTTTCAGAAAGCGCAGTCTCCATGGCGCGAAGCTGGGCAAGCGAGGCCTCGCTGAGGAGGCGAAAGACGATGGGGAAGCAGCGCTGGGGGAGCTCCTGCGCTGTGGCGACGTCGCAGATGACGCCGGTTGTGGCTTCAAGGCCGCGCTTCCAGCCGGGACGAGCGGCGTCGCGGACGAGAAGGTTCTCCTGGGCCACGCCAGTGGCCACGATCATGATGCTTGCGAGCTGCTGGAACTGAGACCATCGCGAGGCGATGCCGATGAGATCTGCGGCGTGCTCCGGCAGATAGCGCTGCAGCTTTGCCTGCAGGGCGGGAGTGATGGCCTGCACCTGGAGCACGGTGAGATCGGTTCCCGCGGGCAGCAGTTTGCGAACAGCCTCGGCTTTGCTGGGCAGAACGACAGGGATGGATCGCTCAAGCATCTCCGGCGAGGCGCAGTGGGCAGGCTCGCAGCCGGTGACGGGAAGCGCAAGATTCTCTTCCATCTCGAGGTTGACGATGCGGCGCAGTTCGGGATCGGGCTCAATGACGAGCCAACGCGCGGGCGGCTCGAAGGAGAGCCAGCGCAGCAGTCGAGCGCGGAGGAGCGCGTCGGATGCGCCCATGCTGCGCGCCCGGGCGGCCAGTTCGCCGATGAGGTGGTCGACAATTAATTCTGGGGCCACTTCATGGCTGAGCGAAAGGGCGTGGCGGGCGCTTGAGACGAAGACACCGCTGCCGTGGCGAAGCTCAAGCCAGCCTTCCTGCTCCAACTGGCGATAGGCGGCGCTGGCGGTGTTGGGATGAATGCCGAAGCGGCGCGCGAGCTCGCGGGTGCTGGGCAGACGCTGGCCGGGAAGCACCTCGCGAGTAAGGATGGCGAGGACAACCTGGGTGATCAACTGCTCACGGAGAGGAACTTCGGCGCTGCGATTGAGCCAGAGGCGCATGGTGGAGTCTCAATCTGCCGGCCGTGCCGCGAGGCGCGCGGCCGCCGGGGATTCGGATCTGTTGCGGGCGTAGAGTGCGAGCAGGAACAGGAGCAGAAGCAGAATAGCGCCGAGGACGAGCAGGCTGCCTTCGGGGCCGTCTGCGCCGCCGCTCCAGAGGGGATTGCCGGCGGGGCTGGCGCTGAGAAAGTGGCCCTGGCCCTGAAGGCCGCTGTCGGCGGTGCCGTAGAAAAAGGTTTCTGCCCAGTCCCATGCCGCGTGGCAGCCGAGGGCCCACCAGGCCGAGCCGGTGAGACGAACGCTGAGGCAAAAGACGAAACCCATGAAGGCGGCGGCGAAGATGCCGATCCAGTTTTCGCCATTGTTGGAGGTGTGATAGAAGCCGAAGAATGTGGAGGTGACCCACGAGGCCTGCCAGAATGCGGCATTGCATGCAGCAGCCCTTAGGTGGAGCGCGAGGCAGGGGAAGAAACCGAGCGCGGCGGCGAGGTAGACTCCCCATGCGCCGTTGCCGCCGCCAGTGAAAGCGAGGTAAAGGCAGATTGCGATTTGCGCCGCGAGCGCCCACCAGAAATTGATGCCGCGGGCGAGCGTGGAGAGCGAATAACAGCGGAAGAGGCCTTCCTCAACCGAGGCGACGAGCAGGAATGCAATGGCCCAGACAATGCCGATGCCCGCGGCCTGCGCTACGGAAAGCGAAGCGGAGCCGAGATGCATCCAGCCGCCCCAGGCCAGCGCTGTCACGAGCAGCGAGAGCGCGGCGAAGCCGGCGGCAAGGCCGGAGAGGAAATGCGGCACGCGGCGCGGGCCGGCGAGATTGTAGCTTTCGATGTGCCGGTCGAGATTCGGGCTGGCGCCCCGATCGTCGATGAGAGTCATGATGAGAGCGGCGGCGACAAGGGAGATAAACGGAACTAATTCTGAGACCAGGACGACGGGAGCGGAATCGATGGGCTCGTCATGAACGAACCCGGCGGCGTAGAAGAGCGTTCCGATGACTTCGCGGAAGAGGTAGTACATGGCAGCGAAGAGAAGGACGGACCAGCCGGCGCGCAGACCGTGCGGCCCGATGAAGACCCAGTCGAAATCGTGGCCCTGTTGCAGTGCGGCCAGCGGTGCTTGAGCGGCCGACGCGTTTGGAGCGGGGGCGGCCGGCCGCGCTTCTTCTGCGGGACGTAACTCCGGCTCCATCGACGCTCCTCTCTTCACGCAGAAATCTCTTCACCCGGCAAAGCGGGCGAAAAGGCACACACCAGCTTATACGTTTTTCAGAGAAAGAGAGGCCCCGGCGGCAAATGCGCGACCGGGGCCCGGAAGGGTGAAGCTACCGATTACTGTTCAAGTTACTGTTCGCATTTCTGCTCACAGGGCTAGTTACTTTTCGCCATGCTGGCCGGCGACCTGGATATTGTTCGTGACGCTGAAGACTCCTGGAACCGAGTTGGCGCGAATGTAAGCTGTGTCCTTGTCAGATTGGGAGTCCACCACGCCATAGAGCTCCACATGGCCGTTCTGCACGGAGATGCGGATGGGCTTGGCGGGATCGATGGCATACCGGTTCAGCGAGCCGTAGCCATAAATGGCACGCGCGACGGCGAGCCGGATGCCGTCATCCATCGGCGAGACGGGATCCACGTCGATGTTGTCAACCACATCCTTGACGCCGGGTTGCGTGGAAACGACAGCCAGAGCGGTGTCGCGATTGGGGTAGTCGTGGGAATGGCCGCCCAGTGTTACGACGCCATCGTGGACATCGAGAGTGATGGCATCAAACATGCTGCCGTAACCCATGCTGGCGTAGGTGAGCTTATCGAGGAGCACCTTTTGTAACTGGGCGTCGGACACTTCGGGTCCGGCGACCTGGATATCGTTGCGGACGGCGGCTACGCCCTTCACTTTGTGGACGATCTTGTCGGCATCGGCCTTGTACTCGTAGTTGGCAACGGTGCCGGACAAAGTCGCGACGCCGTTCGCGTCCACATTGACCTGTACATCCTTGAATTGCGACTTATTCAGCTTGGCGTGGACCGCGCCGGCCAGGTCCTGCTGGTCGGGAGCTGCTTGCGCGAGCTGGGGAAGGAGCAGAGCGGTGCCGAAAAGGGCCGCGGCAAAGAGAAGAGAGTTGCGACGATTCATATTTCTTGTCATTGGAAAATCCTCCATCATCAGGATTTGTGTCTTTCCTGCGCGGGCTCCCTGACGAATGAGCCGACGACGGCAATGAGCCCGCTGGTCTGTTTAGACACAGGTGGGGTGCGATTGGTTGCGTGAATTCGGTTCGAAATCGCCCGTCGGCAGGGTTAACGGTAACGGCGCGTGTTCTTTACGACCATGGAGAAGACGCCGGACTCGTCGCGAGCGACGACGAGGGAGAAGTGGCGATTGATGGCCACTTCCGCCTGGAGCAACTGCTGGCTGGTGGTGTTGACGTCAGTGGCGTAGGTGAGGGTGACGTTGCGGCCCAACTGCTCCTGTACCGTGACGCGGGAGGTGGAGTTGCCGAATGCGCCGAGGTAGTTGGGATCGACCTTTACGGAGCCGGCGCCGAAGAGTTTCTGGACTCGGTTGCTGACGGTGGCGTTTAAAGCGCCACCGAGAAGGGCATCGGTGGTAAGACTGTTGTTGGCCTGCTCCTGCTGCTGCGTGTAGAGGCGCTGCTGGTTGGCAGTGTGGCCGAGCGCGAGCAGCGAAACGACATCGGCTTCCGGCATCGGAGGATCGCTGCGGTAGGAGACGCTGAGTTTCTGCAGGGTTCCATTGAGGCCCAGTGAAATATCGTAGTCCTCAACGTGGGCCGTGGCGCTGAGGTCGATGATGGGCTCGATGCGGATCGGGTTGGTGAAGGTGATGTCTCCGCGCTCGAGTTCGTAGCGGGTACCTGCGATAAGAGCGCTGCCCTCTGTGATGGAGACGGCGCCGAGCAGCGACGGCGTGGCCAGGGTTCCGCGCAGGCGCAGATCAACGTCACCGGCGAGCTTGGCGAAGGCGTTTTGGAAGTTCAACTGCGGCAAGGAGGCGATGTGTACGTCGAGCCGGACGTGGTTGGAGGGAGCGTCGGGCGGCGCGATCGCCTGCACGGAAGAACCAGCAGCGACGGCGAGGGAGGCAAGGTCGAGATCGGGACTAACGGCAAAATGAGTGATGAGAACATCGCCGCCGAGGAGAAGATTATTTTGCGAGCCCTGAAGATGCAGCGTTAGGTCGGCGAGCGAGCTGACGCCTTCGGGGTAACGGATGTGCACGCTTTTGCCGGTGACGGTGAGGTCGGCGAAGATTCCGTGCTGATAGGCGAGATAGCCGCCGAGATTAAGCTGACCACCGCCGGTCATCGCGGTGAGAGATTTTACTTCGAGGCGGTTCTGATTGAATTCAAGCGTGCCGTTCAACTGACTGAGGCCGTTGGGAAGATCTTCGAGGGAGAGCGCGCCGTTCTGAAAGTCAACGCTGCCCTGGAGGCCGGGATTCTGGAGAGGGCCGTGCGCTTCCAACTGGAATGTGGTGACACCGCTCGCGGTCAGGTCGGGATCAAGGGATTCGGCGAGCTTGAGATTGATGGATCCGTTGGCGGTGAGATCGAGCTGCCGCGCACCCTCAAGCGAAAGACTGCCCTGGGCGCGAAGATCGGTGTTGTCGCCGGTGACGTGGAGCGGGTCGAGATGGATTTTGCCGTCGGCCAGCGTGGCGTGCGCCGCGCCATCGCTTTCCAGATGCACGCCGGCGACAGTGACGGCTGCCTGCTGCAGGCTGGCTTCGCCACGAAGCTGCTTGAGGTCCGCGAGCGGGCCTTCAAGCGTGACCGTTCCGGCGAGCGCGGAGTCGGCGGTGAAAGCGTCAACGTGCGCCATCCGAAAGAGAGCGCCGATGTTGAAGCGGGAAAACTCGAGCCGAGCCTTGGTGTCGTAGCCGGGTTTCATTGCAGTCTGGCCCTGAAGGCGTAGATCGGCCCCCTGCAACTGCGTGGTTGCGTTGTAAACGAGGCTGTGGCTGGCGGTATGCGCGGTGACTTCAAACACGCCGAATTGTTGCCCGCCCAAGGTGAGGGAGTTGAAGGTGGCGTTGGCAGTGAGCCGCGGATCGTCGAGCGAGCCCGAGCCGGCAATTGAGATTGCCAGCTTGCCCGCGGCCTCAAGATTGTGACGGCTGACCCACCCGATTTGCGCGATGTCAATTCCAGAGCCATGCGCGTCAAGAGCGAACGTTTTGGCGCTGAAGTCGTAACTGCCTGAAGCGGAGAGTTCGCCGGCAGCCTCGCCGGCGCTGGCGGAGAAGATTTTGAGCACGTTATTTGCCAACGAGGCTTCAACCCGGAGCCGCGTAACAGGCTCACCGTAGATCAAGCCATGATCCATCGCGACGGAGCCTGAGCCTTCAAGATCGCGGAGCGGTCCGTCTGCATGGAACTGCGCATTGAATGTGCCGCTGACCGGGAGGGTTTGGGGATTCGCGCCAAGGAACGGCTGAAGCTGAGCGACGTCGAGATTGGTTACGTCGGCGTGCGCGTGAAGAACGGAATCAGCGTCGTAAGTAGACTGAGCAGCGGCGACGGAGCGCGTTCGGCGTGAAGCTGGGGCTCCGGCGACGGAGGCGTCGAGAGTTCCGCTTGCGGAGATTCGGGAGTTTCCGACGAGCAATTCAGCGCGCGAAAGGTTTATCTGAGTTGGCGAATAGCTGCCTTCGAGGTCAGCTGAATCGAAGTGAACCATTTGCGGCGCGGCTGTATTGGCGCCTGTCGATGGCATTTCAACGGCCAATTGCGTGGCTTTGAGCGAGCCGGTGAGATGCGGCTTGATCAGCGAGCCGGTCCATGTTCCGTGGAAATCGGCTTGGCCAGACATGGCGACCGGCAGAGCGGCTACTCCAGATTTGCCGTTGCGATTGTAGCCGAGGCTGCGCAGCACGCCATCGAAGTCCGACAGGTTATGAGAGTGAGCATCGACGGTAAGTTGTGACGCGCTGCCCACTGGGTATGCGCCGAGCGCGCCTTGCGCTGTCACGTCGCTTGAGGGCAGGTGCAACTCGAGTTTTCGGAGATCGACGCCACCGTTGCGCTGAGTATAGGTGGCATCGATGACGCCGCTGGCGGGGAGTTCACCAGCAGGCGTATGTTGCGACGGGATCAAGGCCAGATTTGTGGTGATGACGGCGACGGTGCGCACATCGCCATTCGACCAGGTGGCCATTGCCGGGCCGTTGACGCGGGCGTCGAAACCGAGGCGGCGATATTCGGGTGCGGCAACGATGTCGAGAATCGTGTCGAGCGAGACGCTTTTGATATTGGCTATGACTTTGCCGTTGAACAAGATTGGAACGAGCGGGGCGTGGACCAGGACATTCCGTGCGGCTTGCGATTCTTCGGGGCCCGAAGCGGCGATTTGCGCAGGGACGGCGGTGTCGCCGGGAAGCCAGGGCGCAAGCTGGACGGAGCCGTCAATTTCGCCGCCCTGGCGGAGGCGCGCGACAATCTGCGTGATCAGAAGCTTTCCGCGATCGGCGTCGACTCGCGCGTCGAGGTTGACGCCGGCGGCGTTCAGATTTGCGCCAGTGTAGGAGCCATTATCGATATGGATGCTGCCGCCGAATTGAAAGGCGGGCGCGATTCCGTTGGCGGTGAGATCGAGATGAGCGACGCCGTCGGGCGAATCGGGGTAGCCGACAACCGGATCGAGGAGCCGCATATCGAGATCGCCTGCAACTTTGGCTTGCCAATGCGGGTGCGTGAAATCATCGAGAACTCCAGAAACCTGGAGCGTACGGTCCGGCTCGCCGCGGTTGTGGCTCGTGAGCCGCAGGCTGGTCAGGGAGGCGCGATTGCGCTCGAGATCGAGAACGAGCTGCAGCTTGCCATGTACGGCCGGTAACGGCCTACGCGGGATATCGCGGGCAATCACCAGGTCCTCGGCCGCGGCGTTAATGCGATAGTGCTCCGTCGCGCCAAATGCGCCATGCATGTAGATCATTTGCAGCGAGACGTCATCGGCTTTGAAGTCTAGAGGCAGGAAACGATTTTGCGCGTCGAAGCCCGCGGCGCGATCGTCCACATCCAGCATTCCCTGTTCCGCGGTGATCTGGCTGGCGCGCAGGTCGAAGAGCGTGTCGAGACCCGACTTGCCGTGGCTTACGGGCATGTGCGGGCGCGGCTGGTTGGTTGAGCCGTCGCGGTAGACGATGAAGTGCAGCTGCGGCTGCACGATTTCAAGGTCGCGTAGGGAGATATGCGGAGTGAAGAAGCCGAAGATGCTTGCGGCGACGCGAAGGCGGGCAATTTGCGCGTAGGGCGCTTCATTGGAATCTTCGGTGCCGTGAATCACGACGCCGTCCGCTTCTGCTTCGAGGTGGAGAAGACGCCAGTGAAAGGATTCGATCTCCGCGCGGCCGCCGGTTACGTTTTCAATTTGAGCGATGAGGTGTTTGCGCATGAAATTCTCGAACGCGGCGGAGCTCATGACGAAATAGGCGACAACCGCTGTGAAGACGAACAGGACCGCGGCTGCCGCAAGCGAAAGCGGGAGGTGGCGAAGGAAGAAGCGGCGCACACGAGCGCGCGCGCTTCCCGGTTGGGGTTCCAGCGAGCTGCTCGGCGTGGGAGAAGCGGGATTGAGCTCGCGATCGGTCAGATCGCCGATGGGGTCACTCATCGGGTTGCACCTGGATTCGCGACTGGGCTTGCGCCCGCGCTTGCGTTCGGAGTTGCGCTGGGGGTTGGGCCCGGAGTCGAGACCGATTCAAGCGACGGGTCGAGAACTTCAACGTCGCCCTGGGCGCGCAGATTTGTGAGCCAAGCGTCGAAGAGCACAGTCACTTGCTGTTCGAGCAGAATTTCCTGAATGCGCGGAGCCACCTGATCCAACGGCGGAACGGCTTCGCCGGGTTTGTACTGCGGAAGCAGCGTGTCGTGGTAGTAAGCATCGATCTGCTGCGGACTGATTTGAATGCCCTGACGAAAGCGTTCCTCAATGAAGCTCAGAATCTCAAGCCGGTAGCGAAGATAGGATTCGACGCGATCGGCGGTGAGGCCATGGGAAGTGAGGAATGCGTTCCATCCTGCATCCGCGGCGCAGTTCTGGTGGACGCAGGCGGGGAGCTGTTTGCGAATCTGGTCGAGACGAGCGTTCACCACTTCCTGCGAAGGCTCAATGGCCTGCACATCTTCCTGGCGAATCTGCTGCTGGATGAGCGCGCGGCTGATGAGCTGGTCAAGCGCGAGCGGCCGGGTGAGTTCGCCTTCACCGACAAGTTTTGGATCGAGAACGGAGAGGCGGATTTCGTCGTCGAGGTCGCTGAAGAGAATGGCGTGATTATTGACCACGGCGACAACGCGGTCGAGAACGACTGGAGACGCCGGGACGACGGAAGTAGCGGCGGCGTCGGATTGAGCTGCGGACGAAGCGGCGATTGCGGTGAGACACGCGACCAGAAACCAACTGCCGGCTCGGCAAAGTGCGGTCGTGAGACGTGCGGTCGTGATTGGGGCGCGCTGGTTCATCAAAAGGCCTGCCCAAGACTGAAGAAGAAGTTGATGTGCGGCCCTTGTCCTAAATAAGGATCCGACTCGTAACCGGGAACAGGCAAAGGATTCGGTGACAGGGTGGGGATGGAGTAATTGATATTCACCGGATAGATAGGCGGATTCAGGTTGTAGCTCACATCAAACCGGATCGGTCCGACAGGCGTATGGTAGCGCAGGCCCACGCCGAGCGAGTGAGAGAAATTATTAAAGCTGCACACGCCTTGGTGACCGGTGGATGTGTATGGGCCTGAAGGAGTGTACCTGGGGTCGGGAGAGGGATCGTTGGGATTTGCCACCGCATTCCTGCACGCGTTGCTGTTGGGCTGGCGAACGCGGAGGGCGCTGGCCCATGCGTCGCCGGCGTTGGTGAAGACATTGCCCATATCGTGAAAGATGACGAAGCTGACCGTGTTGCCCACCAAGGGCAGCGTAGGCGGGGGCAGGCGAAGCTCGGTGTTGTTGATGAGGGCGCCGGCGCCGCCGATCTGGAAACCGGTCTCGGGGTCGCGAGGGCCGGCGGCATTCTGTGAAAATCCGCGCAGGGAGACGGCGCCGCCCGCGTAGAGGCGCTCGGGAAGCGGAATGATCCCGTTGTTGCCACTGCCAAAGGCGCGAATCTGGCCGTAACGCGTGTTGCGGGCGAGCACGAAGCGGCCTTTGTCGAATGCGTAATAGCTCGCGTTTGAAGTGTCAATGCGGTTGAATTCGGCCTCGGCGCCAAAGAAGCGGTCAGACAGAAACTCCTGAAAGCTGGTGTAGGTGCCGCGGTGGGCATCCATGGGCACGTCGCGCGTGTCGCGAATCCAAGTGAAAGCCGGGCCGCCGACACGGGTTGCGGTCGAGAGCTCGGAGATTTCCGCGGGAAACACCTGCAAGCTGCTGGCGGACACTTTGACGCGGCGGAAATCAATCTCGTAGATGAAGGTGTTGGCGCGAGAGAGCCAGGAGCCGGGCCGATTGAAGTTCTGAGTGAAACGGAATGCGCCCTCAAGGCGGGAGGCGACGTATGTAGAGACATCGAGGCTGTTGGCGTAGCCGCCGGAGAAGGTAAAGGCGAAGTTTGGATTGCCTTCAAGGTGCGGGACCTGGTACTGAAGCCCGACGCTTTGCTCAAGCAGGCCGTAGGTGCCGCGCAGAGAAATGGATTGGTCACGGCCCAAAAGTCCGGTGCGCGTGATGGCGGCGAGGACGCGGGGGCTAACACCGGTTTTGCCGTTGGGATTGCAGCGGACGCCACCGGCGACTGCGCCGGCGCAGTTGTTTTGCGGCTGGCCTGTCTGTGCCTCGAAGCCGAAGCCGTAGGTTAACGTCCAGCGGCGCGCTTCCACAGTCTGCAACAGGACCGTTTTCATTGTCGCCTCGCCATTGGGATTGACGACGTTGGCATTTACCTCATTGAAGAGGGCGAGGTCATACAGGTTGCGCTGCGTGTCGGTGAGCGCGGTCTGGTTAAGCGGATCGCCGGCGTGAAGAGTGATAGCGCGCGCCACGGTTTGCGGGCGGGTGAAGTGGAGCCCGGTGAGGTCCACGTTGCGGACAAAAATCTGCGCGCCTTCTTCGACGTTGAATACGACATTAACTTTGCTGGAATCGGTGGGTTCGGGCTGCTGGGCGACTGTGACCGCAACCTGATCGAAGCCATGGCTGTAGTACTCGGTCACGATCGCGTCGTGGTCTCCAGCGAGATTAAGGGGTGAGAGCATTTGGCCGGGCGCGGTATTTAAAAGTGCGGTGACCACCGGCGTCGCAATGTGCTCGTTACCGGCGATGGTGAGATTGCCTACGCGCAGTTGCTGGCCTTCAGCAATGTGATAAGTGACGGTGAGGGGAGCGGTTCGCGCGATCGAAGGCTGCGACGAGGCTGTGCCTGCGGGGGGCGGGTTGTCGACCGAGACCGTCTCAGGGGTGCTGGTTTCAGGCGTGACTTTCACCTTGGAGAAGCCATTGTTCTTATAGACGGCTTCAATCGCGCTGACGTCGTCAGAGACCAACTCCTGGCTGTAGAGTCCGTGCCGGTCGAGAATGTTGGCGGCGTGGACGCTCAGCAGGTTTGCGAGCGTGGCGGTCGAAAAGAAATGATTGCCGGCGATGGAGACTTTGTCTACGCGGCGGCGCGGGCCAAGCACGACGGTGTAGAGAATATCGACGACCTGATTCGCGTTTTGGTTGGCGCTCTGGTTGGGGCCCGATGATTGCAGTTGGTGATCGACTTTGGCATCGAAGTAGCCCAGACGCTGATAGTAATCGCGCAGGCGACGGTTGCCTTCATTGAGCAGATCCTCGTCGACGCTGCCTTCGGAATAGATGGGGATGAGGCGCTTGACGCGCTCGGAGTCGAGAGCAGCGCCATGCACTTCAACTTTGATTACAGGGCCACGGTTGGCGGAGAAGCGATAGTCGACCGATTTGTTGGCGGCGTTGTATTGCGCGGACTCGAGCTTGACGTCGGCTTCCATGCGGTTCTGCTTTTGAAAATTGCGGAGAAGGCCATCGAGCGCGTGATTCACGGTATCGCGATCGACGTGCGCGCCGGTGCGCAGGCCAGCGAGGCGACGGAAAGATTCGAGGCTCATCCCGGCGTCGCCGGTGACGGTGATTTTGCCGATGCGTGCTCTTGGACCTGAAACGACGCGAAAGGCGATATCGGCAAGCTGCTGATCGGGGTGGGGCGTTACGGCCTGCGAGATCGACGATTCGTGATAGCCGTTGTCCTCGAGGGTTGCGCGCATCTGGTCGATCGCGCGAAGGACTTTGGCCTGGGTAAAGCGCGTTCCGGCTTCCAACTGAGTGGCGCGCTGTAGAAGCGAGTTCATGGTGGCCCCTGTTGCGCCATCTACGCTGACGAGTCCGATAAACGTGCGCGGAGTTCCGAGGAAGACCAGCGACAGGCCATCTTGCTGGCGCGATCCCTGGACTTCAACGTTGTCATAGAGGCCGGTCGCGTAGAGCTGGCGGAGGCTTTTCTTGAGGTCTTCGGCAATGAGCGGCGCGCCCTCAGTCTGCGCGAGATGGCCGGAAAGCGGAGTGAGGCGGTCGGCCGAAACGCCCGAAAAGGAGATGTGGCGTACAGGCAATCCCTCCCAACGATCAACGGAGTCACTGGAAACGGAATCGCTGGACGCGACAACGGCGCTGCTCGCAGGGGAGGGAGCGTCCGGGACCGCCTGGCACCACGCGGAAAGCGCCGCACTGTTAGCGCCGAAAAGAAGCAACGCGCAAAAAGCTGGGGCATAAAGAGCCAGGCGATGAGGTTTGAAAGCGGCAAGGTAATCTGGCAAGTGCAAGGAAAACGAGCGCAAGAAATATAAGGTCGGATATGAGAAAAACTTTCTGCGCGTACACCGATGAGACCCCGCGACGGCAGAGAGCTGTCGACTGCGGGTCGGGGGCGCGCCGCATCTTTCTGCCGGATTTGTGGGAGATACCATATCGTGAGATGAAGTGCGGTGAACCCTCGGCGTCCCAATGCAAAGCGGGAGCGGCTCAAATCATGCTCTCGAAGGACGCGCTCTTGATGGAACGCGCTCTCGAAAGGCGTGGGCTTCTCTGTTTTTATTCGAGCTCAGCCAACCCAAACTGCCTAACCTTATACTAACGAGGAATGAAGCTGTGACAAAACCAGTGAAAGTGTGCTCCGTATCGCTTGCAACAGGGCAGGCAGTGCATTGACGCCAGTGAAGAGCGCTTGTTGTCAGTGACCCGGGTTCGCAGCATCGGTTGTGGTGGACTAAGAGCGAACTGCCGTCAAGATTTCGTTTTGGGTTTCATTTTGCCCAGCAAGTTCTGGAAGGAAGGGCATGCCAAATTCAACCCCCCCTACGCATAGCCCCAACCGCAACCTGCCGAATGGAGGCACTGAGCCGGCCCGCAAGGCACCGGATTCGGACGCTGCGGCAGCGGCGGATGTCTTGGCGCTCGCACAGGCAGGCGACCACCATGCGTTTGCGCAACTGTACGCCTTGCACAAGAGACGCATCTATTCCTTATGCCTGCGCATGGTGGGCAACGCAGCAGAGGCTGAGGACCTGACGCAGGAGGCGTTCTTGCAACTGCATCGCAAGATCGCCACTTTTCGGGGAGATTCAGCGTTTTCAACCTGGCTGCACCGGCTGGCGATCAACGTTGTGTTGATGCAGTTGCGCAAGAAGGGGCTTTCGCTCATCTCGCTCGACGAGGCAATGGAGCCGACGCCGGAAGAAGGGCCAAGCAGGAGCTTCGGTGCCCCTGATTTGGCTCTTACGGGAGCGATTGATCGACTGGCGCTCGAGCGAGCGGTAGCGGATCTGCCAACTGGGTACCGGCTAATCTTCATCCTTCACGACGTGGAGGGTTTTGAGCATAATGAAATTGCTTCGATGCTCAACTGCTCGATTGGCAACAGCAAGTCGCAATTGCACAAGGCGCGTCTAAAGCTGCGCGACGCGATGCGCGCGCAAAAGCGCTCTGAGGAGCAGTCATGACGGGCGATCCCGGCAATATGAGCTGCGAAGAGTTCCAGGCCCAACTGTCCGAGTTGATTGGGTCAGGGGAGGATGCTGCGGCGCATCCTCACGTCCAAAGCTGCGAGCGCTGCCGCGCCCTTCTGTCGGACCTGCAAACGATCGCCGAGGCGGCCCGGCAACTGTTTCCCAGCGCCGAGCCCCCGGACGAGGTCTGGACGCAGATCGAGTCGGCCATAAATCGGGAAGGCAAATGAAAATGAACGCGGCCTCGTGCAGCCTTCGGAGTGCGGAGCCGTTCTAAGGAATGCAGGGGAATGGTGGCAGGTTTGCTTCGCATTCCGGCTCATTCTCCGGCTCATTCCGCCGACAGACCCCACGAACGACCGTGCGGGAGCCGGCCTCCGTTGGGGGTAACCCTTAGAAAATTCAGGACGTAAAGTCCGTAGGGTTGGGCGTTCTCGTGCACGGCTACCCTTCGCAGGCGGGCGCGGTTCGCGTTTGTTTGGAGGCTCTTGGGAACCCTTGTTGGGCTGGGCACGTAGAACAAACCGCTTGTGACCAAAGAAGATGGCCGGGCATGGAACTTGAAACTTTTACCTTTCTGATTTATCTAATGAAGGAAAGTTGACACGAGGACACTCAATGCCAAAGCAGTCGAACCCACCATCGAACGAAGAAAATCCTCATAAGGCCGCGGGGACGCGGAAAATTCCGGTTCTGCCAGTGCGCGATACGGTGCTGTTTCCCCATGCGGTGCTGCCACTGACAGTGGGCCGTGAAAGCTCGATCCAACTAATCGAGTCGCTGGGCGAAGAACGAATGATTGTGGTGGCGGCGCAATTGGACCCGCGCCTGGATAGCCCCAAGCCGGCCGACCTGCATGTGGTGGGGACGCTGGCGACCGTGCACAAGGTTGTGCGCATGCCCAACCAGAGCCGGTTTGTATTTACCGAGGGCGTCAGCCGGGTTCGGCTGGTGCGGTTTGAGCAGTCGGAACCGTTTATGGTGGCCGAAATCGAGGTGCTGGAGGACGCCGACCAGGTGGCTTCGCCGGAGTTCGAGGCACTGGTGCGGAATGTGGTGGGGCAGTTCCAGCAGATCGTCTCGGAGTCGCCTACCCTTTCTGACGAACTGAAGACGATTGCGGCGAACATCGAGGAGCCATCCAGGCTGGTGGATTTCGTGGCGTCCTCTCTCCCCTTCCTGACCACCGACGACAAGCAACACCTGCTGGAGACGCCGGGGATTGCAGAACGGCTGCAGCAACTGAACCAACTGCTGGCCAAGGAGATTGAGGTGCAGCAATTGCGCGCCAAGATCCAGACCGAAGTGCAGGATCAGGTGCAGCAGTCGCAGCGCGACTACTATCTGCGCGAACAAATGAAGGCCATCCAGAAGGAGCTGGGCGAGCAGGATGACGGGCAGCGCGACATGGACGAGCTGCGCCAGAAGATTGAAGCGGCAGGAATGCCCGAGGACGTAAAGAAAGAGGCATCGAAAGAGCTATCGCGGCTGCAACGGATGTCTCCAATGGCGGCGGACTACTCGCTGACGCGGAACTATATCGAGTGGCTGGCGGTGCTGCCCTGGGCCAAGAGTTCAGGATCGAAGATCGACATCGGCAAAGCCAAAGAGATTCTGGACGAGGACCACTACGAACTGACGAAGGTGAAGGACAGGATTCTCGATTACCTGAGCGTGCTGGAGTTGAAGCCCGACATGAAGGGTCCGATCTTGTGCTTCGTTGGACCTCCGGGCGTGGGAAAGACGAGCCTGGGCCGCTCGATTGCGCGCGCACTGGGGCGCAAATTCCAGCGCGTATCGCTGGGCGGCATGCACGACGAAGCGGAGCTTCGCGGGCACCGGAGAACGTACATCGGTGCGCTGCCGGGACAAATCATCCAGAGCATTCGCCGGGCGGAAACCAACGACCCGGTGATCATGCTGGATGAGGTAGACAAGTTGGGAAGAGACTTCCGCGGCGATCCGGCATCGGCGCTGCTGGAGATTCTGGACCCGGCCCAGAACAACACGTTCCGCGATAACTACCTGGATGTGCCGTTCGATCTGTCAAAGGTGCTGTTCATCTGCACGGCGAACATGCTGGACACGGTGCCTCCGCCGCTGATCGACCGCATGGAGATCATCCCGTTGCAGGGCTACAGCGAAGAGGAGAAGATACACATCGCGAGCCGGTACCTGATTCCGCGGCAGATCAAGGAGAACGGGATTACGGCGGAGCAGATCGAGTTTCCCGAGGATGCGGTGCGTGCCGTCATCCGCCACTACACACGCGAGGCTGGCGTGCGCAAGCTGGAGCAGACGATTGGTACAGCTTGCAGAAAGCAGGCGCGCCGCGTGGTGGAGGGGCACCCGGAAAAGCTGGTGGTGACCAAGGAGACTCTCAAAGAATTCCTTGGCGGCATTCAGGTGCGCGTGGAGACCGAGGTGGCGGAGCGGGTCAAGCGGCCCGGCGTGGCGGTTGGCCTGGCGTGGACGCCGGCCGGCGGTGACATCCTGTTTATCGAGGCCAACAAGATGAAAGGCAAGGGCGGCTTTACGATGACGGGACAGATTGGCGAGGTGATGCAGGAGTCAATGCAGGCGGCGCTGACCTGGGTACGCTCGAATGCGATACGTCTGGGCCTGGCCGAGGACTTTACCAAGGATCTCGACCTGCACATTCACGTACCGGCGGGTGCCATTCCGAAAGACGGGCCGTCGGCCGGCGTGACCATGGCCACGGTGCTGGCGTCGCTGCTCACCGATACGCCGGTTCGCCCGCTGACGGCGATGACCGGGGAGATCACGCTGAGCGGCAACGTGCTGCCGGTGGGCGGAATCAAGGAGAAGTTCCTTGCGGCGCGGCGAGCCGGAGTGGAACAGATCATTCTTCCTGCGGAGAACCGGCAGAATGTTGAAGAGGACCTGACGCCGGAGATGATGGAAGGCGTGACGGTGCACTACGCCAGGGAGATCGAAGACGTTCTGGCTGTGGCGCTGCCGCTGCTGATAGCACGGCCGCAACTGCAACCGGTTCCGGCAAGCATGGCCGCGAGCGCCGCGGCGTAAATTGCGCTTGAGCGAAACTGACCAGGCCGGCGAAACTGCCGGCCTTTTTTGTTGATGCTTCAGTTTGGTCCTGTAAGCTGGAAAACGGGCTCGCTCATGGCACCGAAGACTCTTGAAAGCATCTATCCGGGCATTGTCGCCGCGCAGGCGATTCACGCGGCTGTCGAGTTGCGAATCCCCGATCTTCTTGCCGCCGGTCCCAAATCTTCGTTGGAACTTGCTCCGGCATGCGGCGCGCATGCGCCAACTCTGGAGCGACTACTGCGGGCGCTCACGAGCATAGAAGTCTTCCAAAGAACGGTGGACGGCCGCTACCGCAACTCTCCGCTAGCCGAGTTCCTTCGCAGAGACCATCCTCAATCGCTGTGGGCTGGAACCATGTTTCTGCCTGCGCAGTATCTCTGGAAGCCACTGGGAGAACTTACAGAATCGATCCGGACCGGTGAATCGCCGTTCGATCGTGCACATGGACAGAATTTCTTCGCCTATCTTAGAAGCCACCAGGAGGAAGCTGCAGTCTTCGATCAAGTGATGACACAAGAGATTCTGTGGACCACTCCGGCGGTGCTCCGCGCCTACGACTTTTCCCAATTCAATCGGCTGGTGGATGTAGCAGGCGGGCATGGCCTGTTCTTGTGCCAGATCGTTGCGACCTCGCCAAAGCTCCAGGGAGTCCTGTTCGATCAGCCGCAGGTGGTGGCCGGAGCAAAGGACAAGTTCAAAGGCGATGTTGCGGCGCGCATCCAGATTGTCAGCGGCAGCTTCTTCGAGAGTATTCCAGAGGGCGCGGATGCCTATGTGTTGAGAAGAATCGTCCACGATTGGGAAGACGCGGATGCGGTGAAGATTCTGGGCAACGTGCGGCGCGCGATGAGCGCGGGAAGCACGCTGCTGATCCTCGAGGCGCTGATTGACTCCGCAACGCAGCCAGCGGGGCTGATGGATCTTATGATGCTGGTGCTCGGCGGACGAGAACGCAGCGAAGCCGAGTATCGCGAACTGGTTGCGTCGGCCGGGTTCTCGCTGAAGCGCGTAATACCGGCTGGGGCCTATTCCGTGATCGAGTGCAAGCCGGCGTAGCAGCTCGTGGCGGCGAGGCCGGATGAAATCGATCGGACTGGCTGATCGCGCGTTGGCCGGCTGGTCGAGTGCCTGTCGGCCGATCGAGAATTACCGTCTGCCGCGTCTAAGCAGCAGGCAGTATGCTTTCCCTGACTATGCAGATACGCGTGATTCCTTTTGGAGTGTTGAAGGAGTGGCTAGGCCCCGCCGCGGCCACGGTGGAGCTGCCGGAGGGCGCGACGGTGGGGACATTGCTTGTGCGACTGCGCGCAAAGCTGCCGGAGAATGCGCCTGCAGAAGCGTTGCGCAGCATCGCGGTGGGGGTGAACGCCGAATATGCGCAGGCTGCGCAGATTCTGCATGACGGCGATGAAGTGGGGCTGTTGCCGCCGGTGTCTGGCGGGGGTGCTTCACGCACGGCGAACGTTTTGGACGAGAACAGCAGCCGGGAGAATGTTTCTGTCGCTTTGACGCGCGAGGCGATCGATGCAGACAAGATTGTTGCCGCGGCCAAGAGCGGCGAAGACGGCGCGGTGGTAGTGTTCGACGGAATTGTGCGTAACCATTCGCGTGGACGCAGGACGCTTCACCTGGACTATGAAGCTTATGAAGAGATGGCTGTGCGGCAGATGCGGGAACTGGGCAAAAAAGCGCGCGAGCGATTCAGCGTGCGGCAGGTGACGATGGTTCACCGGCTGGGGCGACTGGAGATAGGCGAGACGAGCGTGCTGATCGTTGTGGCGTCGGCGCATCGCTCGGCGGCCTTTGAGGCCTGCCGCTGGCTGATCGACACGGTCAAGCAAACTGTTCCGATCTGGAAGAAGGAGACGTTTGCCGACGGCGCAGTTTGGGCGCCGGGCGAGCCGTTTCCTGAAGAATTGAGCATTGCGGAGGCGCCAGATGAGGGCTAGAGTGACGGGTCTTCGAGGCTTGTGTGCGGCTGCTGGCGTGTGCGCGATGTTGGCGGCAGTGCCCATAGCGATGAGGGCGCAGGAGACTACGTTTCACGTCGACGTAAAGCTGGTGAACATTTTCGTCAATGTGACGGACAAGAATGGCACCATTGTGGGCGGGCTGACTAAGGAGGATTTTCAAGTCCAGGAGGACGGGCGGCTGCAGCAGATCGCGTTGTTCGAGCGGCAGTCGGAGGTGCCGCTGAACCTGACGCTGGCCATCGACACATCGGGCAGCGTGCGGAAGGACCTGGACGAGGAAGCGAGCGCGGCGCGGAAGTTCGCGCACGACATTGTGCGGACGCAGGACCAGATGAGCGTACTCGAATTTGCCACGGACGTGACCGAGCTGACTCCGTTCACCAACAACCTGTCGCAGATCGACCACGGATTGAGCGGTCTGAGATCCGATTTTGCGACGGCGCTGTACGACGCCATTCGCCTCGGGTCGGAAGGGTTGGGGAAGCGTCACGGGCGCAAGGTGCTGGTGCTGGTGTCGGACGGCGACGACACGGCCAAGTCTTCGACCTACGCGCAGGCGCTGGAGGCGGCTCTTCGGAATGAAGTGATGATCTACTCGCTGATCGACGTGCCGATTGAAGCCAGCGCGGGGCGCGACACGGGCGGCGAACACGCGCTGATTACGCTGGCGGAACAGACGGGTGGAAAGCATTTCTACGTGAGCGAGGGCGGGCTGGACAAGGCGTTCGCCAGGGTGAGCGACGACCTGCGCACGCAATACCTGATTGGGTACTATCCGCAGCACCAGATGCCCGGCACGGAGTTTCATCGCGTGGTGGTGACGATTCCGCGCGCCGCTGCAGATGAGTTCAATGTCCGGAACAAAGCTGGCTACTACGCAAACTCGCCGGCGAAGAGCAACTGACGCCGGATTGGAAAAATTCCCTAAAACTGATTCATCCTAATTTGATTGATCTTTATTTGATTGATACCGGCGGAGTTGCGGCGGCAGGAACGCTGTTCGGCCTATTTGCATCTAAAATGGCATCATGACTCCTCCATTGCCTTCGCGACGCCGCTCCAAGACACCTCCGCCGGGCGAAACCGGCCAGGAAGGACTCTACCTGCGCTCACTGAGCGATCGGCAGGTGATTGTGAACATCAAATTGCGCGACGGCGAGACGGTTCGTGGGTGGATCGAGTACTTCGACGACTCGATGCTGCGATTGACGCGCGAGGGCCTTCCTAATCTCTTCATCTACAAGAACCAGATACGGACGATCAGCGAAGCGGGCCGGCGGCGAGTCACGCGCTATGAGACCGCCGAGGCTCCGGGGACGGACGGGCACGGACCAGACGGACACGAACCGGGCGGACATGGAGCGCGTGAGGCAGGTCTGTGAGCGGCACGGCGGAGCCGGCGACTTCGGCAGATTTGGTTTTTGTTCCCAAGGCAGCGGAGATTGCTCGCGAGGCCGGCGCGCTGCTGCGCGAATTCTATGCGAGGGGCGTAGAGACGGAATACAAAGGCGACGTGGACATTGTGACCGCGGCCGATCGCGCTTCGGAAAAGCTGATTCGCACGCGGCTGGGTGAGGCGTTTCCGGAGCACGGCGTGTACGGCGAAGAAGGCACGCGCGACCGGATGGAGGGGGAGTTCCGCTGGTACGTCGATCCGCTGGACGGGACGACGAACTTTGCGCACGGCTTTCCGCAGTTCTGCGTGTCCCTAGGTCTGGAGCAGCGAACGAACCTGGACCACCCGGCGGGGGGTTTGAAGGCCGGCGAAGACGGGACGCTGGCGGCAGCAGTGATCTACGATCCGCTGCGGGACGAGCTGTTCACGGCCGAGCGCGGGCGTGGGGCGCGACTGAATGGCGAGCCAGCGAGAGTTTCGCGCAACGCGAAGTTGGCCGAGTCGCTGCTGGGTACTGGCTTTCCCAGCCACAAGCGGCACAATAGCCCGAACATTCACTTTTACCAGGAGTTCACATTGCGCTCACACGGGGTGCGCCGGGCAGGTTCTGCGGCGCTTGACCTGGCGTATGTGGCCTGCGGGCGGATGGATGCGTTCTGGGAGTTCAACCTGAATCCGTGGGATACGGCGGCCGGGATTCTGCTTGTAGAAGAGGCCGGTGGACGAGTGACCGACTTTGCGGGCGCGCGGTTCCAACTGAAGAGCGAAGAGATTCTGGCGTCGAACGGGCTGATTCACGAAGAACTCATCGGGTTGTTCAAGGACATGTTTGCCGGGCGCAATCTGGCGCCCATTCCGACGCCGGAGGAGTTTGCGAGGGCGCGAGCGGTGAGAGCCAAAACGGGCCGGGAGTGAGCGCGGCGGCCCTTCCCGCATGGCAAAACGCGGGCAGATAGCGTGGAAATCAGGGCGCAGGCCGTATGCTACTATCAGCGTCGTAAAGATCGGGTCGTAAAGATCGGGTCGTAAAGATCAGAGCGGATCGCGAGCGCGAGGCCGCGGGAACTCCTGGAGAGAGCAGACATGGCATACGTCATTGCAGAACCCTGTATCGGCACCAAGGACAGCGCCTGTGTGGACGCCTGTCCCGTCGATTGCATCCACCCTAAGAAAGATGAAGCCGGTTTCGCCGAAACCGATCAGCTGTTCATTGACCCGGTCGAGTGCATTGACTGCGGTGCTTGCGTGCCAGTATGCCCGGTGTCGGCCATCTTTGCGCAGGACGATCTGCCGGAGAAGTGGGCGCACTTTACCGAGAAGAACGCCGCGCATTTCGGCCGTTAGACGGCCCAGCATCAACGAGCCGCAGTAGCCCAAGAGAACGCGCATCCCGTCCTGCGGAATGCGCGTTTGTGTCTGCGCCGACGATGCGGGAAACTATGCGACCAGTTCCATCCCGGCATCGCGAGCCGCGACTTGATCGAAAGTGAGGGTTCGGCTGCAGCCGGTGGCTCGCGCCGAGGCAGCGATCAGGCAGTCGGCGAAATCGGCTTTGCCCAAACGAAATCGCTCCACAGCATCGTCCACAACAGCCGCCTGCTCCACCACCATTGCTTCCATCGTGAGCAATCGATTAAGAATATCCGCAACGGCACTCCTGCCGGCGCCTTTCTTGCCGGTCATCACCCAGACCAACTCAAGGATTGCGGCTAATCCAACCCAGCCGGGATCGTCGACAGTAAGTGAATCGAAGATGACGTCAGTTTTGGGGCTTTGTTGCGCGTCATCCTGCGCGAAATAACGCACGAGCACATTGGTATCGAGGCCGATCACGGCTATTCTCCGTCTGAGATTATCTGCGCATCGCTCTTTGTTGCAGCATCCAGTTCCGCTGCTCGCCGGTGAATGATTTCGTTCATTTCCTCATCGGTCTTCGGCACATCAAAACCCGTCAGGCAGCCCCGAAGATCCCGGATGGAACCGGTCTTTGCACGGAAAATGAATTCCCCCTTCGCCGTCTCACGAAAATCAACCTGCGTGCCCGGCCTGAGCCCCAGCACTTTGCGCACTTTGACAGGAATGGTAATTTGGCCTTTGGATGTGACTTTTGCCGTGGGCATGAGCTACTCCTTACCTTTCCGACTGTATCTTACTTTTTATGATTTATGCTAGTCCTATGAAAATTGCCTTACTCTGATAATTTTACCTTACATTATTGTGGTCGGATTGAAGTAACGCTCGCGGATGCAGAGGATGCGATGATGGAATCGCATGAATGTGCTCACATCGGAAGCGGTGGTACTGCGCACCTGGCCGGTGCATGAGGCCGACCTGCTGGTGAGCTTTTTTACGCGGGATTACGGCCGGCTGAAGGGCATGGCCAAGGCGGCGCTGAAGAGCCGCAAGCGATTTGGTGGCGCGCTGGAGCCGATGACGCTGGCGCGGGCGTGGTTTGCCGAGCGGCCACGGCAAGAGCTGGTGCGGCTAGATCAATTGGAGATTCTGCGGTCTCCCTTGTCGACGCCGGTAGACCAGACGCGCATGGCGGTGCTGAGCTTTTATGCCGAAGTGATTGACGAGGCGCTGCCGGAGCGCGACCCGCAGGCGACGGTGTTCCGGCTGCTGGCAAGCGTTCTAGAGCAGACGAGTGCCGCGAAGTCCGAAACAGTGCAGCCGTGGATGGCGCTGACGTATTTCTCCTTGTGGATGACGCGGCTGATGGGCCTGCTGCCGGACATTGGCCATTGCATGGTGTGTGGAGACGCGCTGGGTACGGGCGACGTACGCTTCAACGCATATACGGATGGGCTGTTTTGTGGGCTGCATTCGAATGGGAGCGGGAGCGGGCTGAGCGCTGATAGCTGGCAACTGGCGCAACGGATGCTGAAGGCGCCGGCGGCCAGTTTTGCCGGCGAGGCGTGGCCGCGGAAGCGGGGGCAGGATCTGCGGCGCTTTACGCTGCAGACGCTGGAGCGGCATTTGGAGCGGAAGCTGAAGACGGCCGAGGCGCTGGCGAGGCTGGGCGGGTGAAGGGCCGAAGCCTGCTGCGTTGCCCGGAAGCCAGATTCCTCCTACACTATAGCGATGGAAGTGCAATTCACCCCCGATCTTGAGGCGCGGCTCGCGGAGCGGGCCGCCCGGCAATGCCTCAGCCCCGATGAGCTTGTTCGGGACGTGGTTGCCAAATACCTCCGGGACGAAGATCGCTTCGTTGAAGCTGTCCGACGCGGTGAGGCCGCTCTGGATCGGGGCGAGGCTTTGACCCACGAGCAGGTTGGCGACCGGTTGAGGCGCTTTCTCGAGCCTTAATGGAGATCCGATGGTCCCTGCCTGCGGCCGAAGACCTTCAGCGCATCTGCGCGTGGATTGAGCGCGACAATCCGGAAGCTGCCAAACAGGTTGCGACGACTATTTATCACGGAATCACTCAACTCAAGCATCTTCCCGGCATGGGTCGTACAAGCACCCGTATGAGCGGGTGGCGCGAACTGATTTTCTCGCCACTGCCCTACATAGCTGTTTATCGAGTCAAACACGACGCAATCGAAATTGCGCGCATTTATCATGGCGCGCAGAACTGGCCTCGAGTACGCGCGATTATCGGATCGCCATGCGGCCAAGGCGCTGGCGAGGCTGGGCGGGTGAGCGACCAGCGTACCTTGGTAACCATGAAGGCAGATCGCTGACTGGTAGAATCTTTGCTTAGTTCAGATGAGAGAGAGCTGCCAGTGTCCGTTGCCCAGCCCGAAGCGCGCTTGAAGACAAGTTCCCTCACTTTCCAGGATCTTTTGTTTCGCCTGCAGGCGTTCTGGGCGGAGCGCGGATGCGTGCTGCAGCAGCCCTACGATGTGGAAGTGGGCGCCGGCACGATGTGTCCGGAGACGTTTCTGCGCGTGCTGGGGCCGAAGCCCTACAAGGTGGGCTATGCGCAGCCCTCGCGGCGGCCGGCCGACGGGCGATACGGCGAGAATCCCAACCGGCTGTTCAAGCACACGCAGTTCCAATTGATTCTGAAGCCGCCTCCGGTAAACGTGCAGGAGCTGTATCTCGAATCGCTTGAGGCGATGGGGATCGACCTGAAGCACCACGATTTGAAGTTCGAAGAGGACAACTGGGAGTGGCCGGCGGGCGGCGCGTGGGGCGTGGGCTGGCAGGTGATGCTGGACGGCCTGGAGATTACGCAGTTCACGTACTTCCAGCAGTGCGGCGGGATGGATCTGGACCCGATTTGCGCCGAGCTGACATACGGCATGGAGCGCATCGCAGCGTTCCTGCAGGATGTGGACTCGATCTACGACATTGTGTGGGCGCGGGATAAAGAGACAGGTGCAACGGTGACCTACGGCGATGTGCGGCTGGCGGACGAGTTGCAGTTTTCCGTGTACAACTTCGAGATGGCCGATGTGGCGCGACTTTGGGAGCACTTCAATTCTTATGAGGCCGAGGCGCAGGCACTGCTGGAAAAGGCGAACGCCGTGCTGACGGACGAAAATGCGAGCCCGAAGGAAAAGAAAAGATTTCCTATGCTGGCGACATACGAGCTGGCGCTGAAGTGCTCGAACCTGTTCAATTTGCTCGACGCGCGCGGCGCGATCAGCGTGACGGAGCGTGTGGGCGTGATTGGACGGATTCGCGCGCTGGTAGTGGGCGTGGCGAAGGCGTGGGCGATGCAGCAGGAGACGAGCTCTTAGCTTTTAGCCATTAGCTTTCGGTTGCTGAGCTTGAGGCAGCGGGTTGCGGCAAGAAAAGAACTAATAGCTAAGAGCTAAAAGCTCGAAGCGTGAAGCAGAACAGATGGAAGAACTCTAAGTTATGTCTGACTTTTTATTAGAGATCGGGCTCGAAGAGGTTCCGGCGCGGATGATTGCCGCGGCGGAGGCCGAGCTGGGCAAGCGCGTGAGCGAGTTGCTGAAGCGCGAGCGCCTCATGAGCAATGGCGCGAAGGTGGCGACATATTCCACTCCGCGGCGGCTGGCGGTGCTGGCTGAAGGCGTGCAGGCGAAACAGGCCGACACCGAAAAAGTGGTGATGGGCCCATCGTGGAAGATTGCGTTCAAAGACGCTGAGCCGACAGCGGCGGGCGAGGCCTTTGCGAAAAAGGCGGGCGTGGAAGTTTCCGACCTCAAAAAAATTGAGACGTCGAAGGGCGAGTACGTGGGCGCCTCGGTGAAGCTGACGGGGCGGACGGCGAGCGAAATCCTGATTGCCGAGTTGCCCAAGGAAGTGCTGGGGCTTTACTGGGCCAAGAATATGTACTGGCGCGCGGCGAAGCCGGAGCGGTTTGTAAGGCCGGTGCGCTGGGTCGCGGCGATGATCGATTCAAGCGTGGTTCCCCTGGAGATTGCGGGAATCGCTGCGGGCAACACGAGCCGCGGTCATCGCGTGCTCTCCGGAGACAAGCCGGTCGTGATCGATACGGCGAAGAGCTACGTCGAGGCGTTGCGCGCGGCGTTCGTCGTAGTTGACGTTGCCGAGCGGAGACAGATCATTCGGAAAACACTGGACGCGGCGACGCGGACGGTTGCCGGAGCGCGCTGGCGCGAGGACGAAGCCCTCGTCGAGACGGTGACTCACCTAACCGAGTGGCCGACGGTAATTCTCGGCAACTTTGAGAGAAAATATCTGGACCTGCCGGAAGAGGTTCTTGTAACGGTGATGCGCGACCACCAGAAGTACTTCGCGGTGGAAGATGCAGAGGGAAAGCTTGCGCCGCATTTTCTGGCGGTGCTGAATACACAGGCGGACGATGAGGGCGCGGCGATCATAAGGCACGGGAATGCGCGCGTGCTGCGGGCGCGGTTTGCGGACGCGCGATTCTTCTGGGACGTGGATCAGAAAACGCCGCTGGCAAAGCGCATGGAGAGCCTCAAAAATGTCACGTTCCAGAAGGAGCTGGGCAGCTACTACTGGAAGTGCGAACAAAACCTGGCGGTAGCGAATGCGCTGGCCACGATTGTCAGGGGCGCCGACGCACCGTTCGACGAGGCGGCGCTTTTCAAGGCTGTCGAGCTGGCCAAGACCGATCTTACGACGGAACTGGTGAAGGAATTCACTGAGCTGCAGGGCGTGATTGGTGGGCTGTACGCGCGGGCGCAAGGATTAGACGAAAAGGTTGCGCAGGCGATTTATGACCAGTACTCGCCGGCTTCGGCGGAGGGTGCGATTCCTTCGACGGTAGAGGGGCAATTGCTCGGGATCGCCGACCGGATTCAGACGATCGTGGCGATGTTTGGGATTGGCAATGCGCCGACGGGATCGAAGGATCCGTTTGCGCTGCGACGCGCGGCGAATGCGATTGTCAAGATTCTGGCTGAGTCTGGATTGCCGCTGACGCTGAGCGATGTGATCAACGCGAGTAGTGTGAGCGATGCTGGCAAAGCGCAGGTGAACGAGTTCTTCCGCGAGCGGCTGCAGTTCTATTTGAAAGATGTGCGCGGATTCGCGTACGACGTGGTGAATGCGGTGCTGGCCGTAGGCGCGGACGATGTGCGCGACGCGGTTGCACGTGCCGAAGCGCTGACGGCGGTGCGCGGGTCAGAGGATTTCGCGGCGGTTTCGGCAGCGTGCAAACGCATCAAGAACATTCTGCGGCAGGCAGAGGAAAAAGGTTTTCGTCCCGATCCGCCGAAGCTCGGCCAACTTGCCCTGGAGGCGATTGACTTGTGGGACCGGTCAAAAGAAATTGGGCCGCAGATTTCCAAGCTCAGCGAGCAACGCGCCTACCGCGAGGCTCTCGCGCTCATCGCAACCTTGCGACCCACGGTCGACCAGTTCTTCGATAAGGTGATGGTGCTCGATCCTGACGAGAAGGTTCGCAGCGCGAACCTTGGGCTGATTGATGAGGTTTTGCGCAATTTTTCTACCATCGCGGACTTCAGCGAGATTGTGACGGCGTAGCGTCGAGGGCTACTCCTTCGCCGCAGCTCGGAATTTCCAGCCACCCTACTGCCCATCCAGAAAAGCACGTACAACCGGACTCAATTTGGCGGCTTCGCAGCCATTGGAGATGTGTCCGCATTCGGAATCGAGAACGAAGACCTTGGCGCCGATGGCCTTGGCGAAGTCCTCTGCCGGCAGGGGATTGACCATGTGATCCTGCGCTGCCACCACCACCAGCACACGCGCTTTGACGCGACTTTCCGCGGCATCCATCGCGCCGGCGCGAGCCACATCGTGATGGATCATGGCTTCCAGTTGCGACAGCCAGTCATTGGCGTCGAAGGGGAGAATGCCCTTGGCGTAATAGGCGGCATAATCGGCGGCAAACTTCTCCGGCGGGTGCATGCGCGCATAGTATGCCGGAGTGGTGAGGTGCATGTCGTGCAGCGCTTCAACCGCGCCAAGGGGCGGGCGCCGGGCATAATGGCCGTTCTGCCAGGCGGAATCGGAGCGCATCGCATCCTCTTCCGCATGCCAAAGAAGCAGGTCGTAGCCCGTAAGACGCGGCGAGCCGACAATGGGAATCGCGACGTCAATGAAGGTGGGGTAATCCACCATCCACTCGAAAGTCTGCATGCCGCCCATCGAAACGCCCATGACCGCGTGAAGGTGCTTGAGACCAAGCGTCTCGGTCGCGAGGCGGTATTCTGCGCTGACCATGTCGCGGATAGTAAACGCGGGAAAGAGCGGGCCGGGCTGCGCGATGGAGTTCGAGGGTGAGGAGGAAACGCCATCGCCGAATACGTCGACGACAATGGCGAAGTATTTCGATGGGTCGACGAGCGAGTCCGCGTTCATAAAGCCGGCAAGGCTCGAGCTGGTTCCGGAAAAATATGTGGGGAAGAGCACGGCGTTTGAACGGTCGGCGCTGAGCTTGCCCCAGGTGCGGTAGCCAAGGCGGCAGCCCGCGATCTGTTGGCCGTTTTCCAAATTGCAGGCTCCAAGATCGGCGAACTGCTGCTGGCCGTCGGGCGCGGGCGGCTGCGCGGGCTGTTGCGCCCTGCCGGTTGTGAAGGCCGCGAAGGAGATGAAGAGCGCGAGGAACTGGAAGGCATGTTTTCGCATGACAGAAAGTCTACATCGAGGAAGGCGGAGTGCTCACGCCGCAACGGAAAGCGGCGGCAGCGCGTCTAGAATCAAGAGAGATGGCGGACACACTTTATTTGAGTTTGTGGTATCCGAACCTGCGCCTGGAGGCGCTCCCCGACAAGCTGATTGCGGTGCTGGGCGCCTTTGCTGCGCATGGCGGCGAGACCAAGGTGTATTCGGCGACGGTGTGGCCGGTGAGCTGGAACGAGACCCCGGTGTTTGAACGGGTGTACGGGCGCTTGGCAGGCGGGCAGTTGCTTAGCGGGCCTGTGCCGGGCCAACTGCCGGGGGCCGAGCCGCGGCTGGCCGTGGAAGAGGCGACGGAACTGTTGCACGACGATTACGCCTACGAGTTCCAGATTGGGTGGAATTTGTGGGAGTTGGAACGCGCACCTGGGCTCGATCCGCGTTGGGCGCGGGGTCCGAAGCTGGTGCGGGTGACGGGGTACGGGCCACTGTTCGACGGGGGTACATACGAGCAGGATGGGCATATCCGGATCGACTTTGGCACAGACGCGCCGTTTCTCGAAGAGGACGTCGACTTGAGCGAAGTGGACGCGCGGCACGTGGAAGAAAATGTGCGCCAACTGGTGGAGCTGACGACGGGCGTGGAGAAGACATCGGGCGCGACTGCGCGGCTGCTGTGGAGCGAACTGGGCGAGAGCCTGGCAAAAAGGCTCGCGGCGCGTTTGGGAATGGAAAACTAGGCGTGCGCTTCACGATCGAGCGAATCCGGACGCTGGTGCTGGTGGCGGGAGCGTTGCTGCTGGTAACGCTGGGCGTGTTCCTGGTGCGGGCGAAGTGGAAGAATTTTCTGAACCGGCATGATTTGCCGCAGAAGCTGGCCAAGGGAATCACACAGGAGTCCGACGGATACACGTTTGTGCACGCGTATGGAGCGCACTCGCAGTACCGGATTCACGCGTCGCGCGAGGTGGAGCTGAATAGCGACTTTGTAGAGTTGCACGACGTGCAGATCGACCTTTACGGCGAAGACGGCAAGCAAATTGACCGGATTTCTGGCGACACGTTTGAGTACGACCAGAAGACAGGCAAGGCAACGGCGCAGGGACCGGTGGAGATGCTGCTGACGCGGCCTTCGGCGAGCACCGAAGCGGCGGTGGAGACGGCGGGCAAGGCGAAGGGAGGCAAAGCCAAGGAACACATTATTGCCCAGGTTGGCGCGACAACAGCCTCAGCGGGACAGATTGATGTGAAGACGAGCGGAGTGACCTTCGACCGAAACTCGGGGCTGGTGACGACTGATCAGCAGGTGGATTTTTCCGCGGGACAGGGACAGGGGAGCTCGATGGGGGCAAGCTACGACTCGCAGAGCGGCTACCTGACGCTGGAGCAGGCAGTGGAGCTAACGACCAATCGCGGCGGCGATGAGGTGCAGATTCACGCGCAACGTGCGGAGTTCGACCGCGGGGCGCAAACGTGCCAAATGGAGAAGGCGTCGGCGGCATTCCGCGGCGGGCAGGCCGATGCCGCTGTAGCGAAGATTTTGTTTCGCGAGGATGGGTCGGCGGAGCGATTGGATGCGAAGGGCGGGTTTACGCTGGCGTCCGCAAACGGCGGACATGTGGCAGCGCCTACAGCGTGGATGGATTTTGACGAGCACAGCGAGCCGCGCCAGGGACACATGGAGGGCGGAGTGACGATGGACTCCTCGAACGATTCAGGAAGCGATTCCGGGAACGGAGGCCGCAATCTGCATCGAACGATGCATGGAACGTCGCCGACCGCGGAGCTGTTGTTTGGGGCAAATGGCGAGCTGAAGAGCGCGCATCTCGAACGCGGCGTGGAGATGAAGAGCGAAGAGACAAGCATCGAAACAAGCGACGAGAGTGCGGGACAAGATTCGGGAAAGGATCCGGGAAAGGGCGCGTTGCGCATGAGCCGGACGTGGCGCTCGCCGGTGGTAGACATTCGTTTTCGGCAGGCGGGGACAATTCGCCAGGCGCGGACAAAGGGCCGGGGCAACGGGCAGTTGGAAGTGGAGACGATGCACGGATCGGACGGAGTGACGATTACAAGCGAAAGCCGGCGTGGCAATGCGTCGACGATGCCCTCAACAATGAAAGCCGATGACGTTACGGGAACCTTCGGCGCAGGCTCGGTGCTGCGCGCGATCACCGGCGTGGGCCATGCAGGGATTGAGCAGACGACGGCCACGGGGACGCGGCAGACCGCGAATGGCGACCGGCTGGAGGCGCAGTTTGCGGGGGGCGGGGCGACGGCGAGCGGAGCGGCGGGGGCGGCCGAGATTCGGTCGGCTGAACTCGATGGGAATGTGGTGCTATTTGAGCAGCCTGCGGCCAAACCCGGCGCGCAGTCGCAACCACCGCTGCGCGCGACAGCGGGAAAAGCAGTGTATGAGGGCCAAGGCGAGTGGCTGCATTTGACCATGAGTCCGCGGGTAGTTGACGGCGGAATGGAGCTGACTGCGGACAAGGTGGATGTATCGCAGCAGTCGGGAGACGCGTGGGCGCGCGGGGATGTGAAGGCGACCTGGACGTCGACGAGCACGGGCGGCCAGAATGCGGCGGGGAGCGGCAATGCGGGGCCGGGCGGAGTGATGCAGGGCGGCGTGACGCTGGGCGGCAAGGGGCCGGCACATGTGGTTGCGGCTGAGGCGCAACTGGATCAATCAACTGGAGAGGCGACCTTTCACGGGCATGCGCGCTTGTGGCAGGAGACGAACTTTGTGAGCGGGCCAGAGATCGTGCTGAACCAGCACTTGCACACACTGGTAGCGCGCAGTAGCGACCCGGCGGAGCCGGTGAGGGCTGTGATGCTGAGCGCGAGCGGGGGTAAGAATACGACTCAGCCAGCGGGGCAGACGGGAGAGAACAATGCCGGCGCACAGCCGGCGACGTCGTTGATTCGGGTACACGGAGGGGATCTGAGATATTCCGATTTCGATCGCAGGGCAGTGATGCATGGAGGCGCGCTGGGCGCGGTGGTTGCGGAGACAGGAACTGCTACGTCGGCCTCCGACGCGGTGGAACTTGATTTGATGCCGGCGGGAAATCAGAACGGGAGCGGCGCGGCGCAGGTGGATCGCATGATAGCAACCGGGCATGTGGTGTTGACTTCGCAGGGACGGCGCGGGATTGGGGAGCGACTTGTGTACTCGGGCGCAAGCGGGGATTACGTGCTGACCGGCACCGCCGCAACGCCGCCGAAGATGACCGATCCGGAGCACGGAACGGTGACGGGTGAAGCTTTGATTTTCCATAGCCGCGATGATAGGGTCAGTATCGAAGGCGGCGGCCGCGAGACCCAGACTAAGACGACCGCCCCGGACGCGCACGGGAAGTAGGCGCAGGGATTGCCCCAGCGAGACGCATGGAAACACTGATTGCCGAGGGAATCGGAAAGAGCTACAAGCGGAGGCAGGTTGTACGGGACGTCAACCTGCGAATCTCCCGCGGCGAAGTGGTGGGTCTGCTGGGACCAAATGGCGCCGGCAAGACGACCAGCTTTTACATGATCGTGGGGCTGGTGCAGCCGGAGACCGGCCGCGTGCTGGTGGACGAGACCGACATTACCCGAGTGCCAATGTATCTGCGGGCACGGAATTTTGGGATCAGCTACCTTCCCCAGGAACCGTCGGTTTTTCGGAAACTGACCGCGGAAGAGAACATTTTGGCGGTGCTGGAAGCGCAGCCGCTGGGCAACCGGGAGCGGCGCACGCGCGCCGAGAAGCTGATCAACCAGTTGAATCTGGGCCACATTCGCACTACGCGCGGGTATGCGCTCTCCGGCGGCGAGAGGCGGCGCGTTGAGATCGCAAGGGCGCTATGCATTCAGCCGAATTTTATTTTGCTCGACGAGCCGTTCAGCGGCATCGATCCGATAGCCGTGCTCGACCTGCAAAAAATCATCAGTGATCTGAAGACCAGCGGCATCGGCATTCTGATCACCGATCATAACGTGCGCGACACGCTGCAAATCGT
>PLCO01000050.1 GCA_003134815.1 Acidobacteriaceae bacterium
ACGACTTTAGTCGTGCCGAAAAAGCCGCGAAAAGAAATGGGGCTTTAGCCCCTGAGGGATCTTTACCCGCCTCGCGCAAAGAAGGCGACGCCCGCGAGCGCTCCGGCCGCTTTCTTCGCGACGCCTGGGCCGGCGCGTCGTCCGCGCTCCCCACTTATCTCTACGATGAAACCACCCCGCGTCTTCTCTCCACGCCGCGCGCCTCCGCCTACATCAAAATCGCCGAGGGCTGTGACCATCCCTGCACCTTCTGCGTCATCCCTAACCTGCGCGGCAAATTCCGTTCTCGCCGTTTCGAATCCGTCGTCGCTGAAGCCGAGCAGCTCGTCGCCCGCGGCGTCCGCGAAATCACCCTCATCGGGCAGGACACAACTTGCTACGGCGAAGACCTCGGCCTCCACGACGGCCTCGCCACCCTCCTCGACACGCTCGCCCGCATTCCCAATCTCCGCTGGCTCCGCTTCCTCTACGCTTACCCCAACCGCATCACCGGCAAGTTACTCGAAACCATCGCTCGCCACGACAACATCTGCAAATATCTTGACCTTCCCCTCCAGCACGCCTCGCCCGATGTCCTCAAGCGCATGAAGCGCGGCGCAGGCGCCAACATCTTTCTCAAAACGCTCTCGAAGGTCCGCGCCGCCGTCCCCGGCATCGCCCTCCGCACCAGTTTCATCGTCGGATTTCCCGGCGAGTCCTCCGAAGACTTCGCCGTCCTCCAGGACTTCATCACCGAGGCGCAATTCGACTGGCTCGGCGTCTTCAGCTATTCGCACGAAGAAGGCTCAGCAGCATATTCTCTCGACGCACAGACCCCCCACCGCACAATCGAGTCGCGCCGCCGCCGTCTGATGAAGCTGCAGCAATCCATCTCCCGCCGCGCCAAGAAGAATTGGGTCGGCCGCGAACTAACCGTCCTCGCCGAAGGCCCCAGCACCGAAACTCCGCTCCTATGGGAAGGCCGCACCGAATTCCACGCCCCAGAAATCGACGGCAAAGTCTTCATCAACGACTTCGGTTCTTTTGAGAATCTCGAACCGGGCAATTTCTACCGCGCCCAAATCACCGAATCCCACGACTACGACCTCGTCGCCCGCATCCTCTCCGGCCCTGCATAAAAGCCCCCCTCTCCCCATACAATTGCTATCGGGCTTGGTAACTTGTCGTTATCCTTCCACTATGGCCAATCCAGAGCATCTCGCACAGATTCAGAAGGGCGGCACTGAGTGGAATCGCTGGCGGGAGAGATTTCCCAACCTGGGGCCGGTAGACCTCACCGAGGCGAACCTGATCGAAGCAAATCTACATGGGGCGAACCTGAGCGGAGCAAACCTTCGCGCGGCGAATTTAAGTGCTGCGAGTCTAAGCGGAGCGAACCTGAACGACGCGAACTTGGACGAGGCCAACCTACGCGCGGCCAACCTGCACGCGGCGACTCTTACCGCGGCGAGCATGCGCCGGGCCGACCTGAGCGGGGCACACCTAAGCGAAGCCAACCTGGTCGATGCGAATCTGCGAGTGGCAAACCTAATCGAAGCAAACCTAAGCAAGGCGAACCTGAGCAGGGCCAACCTACACACTGCGCAATTGCGCGGGGCGGACCTACGCGGAGCGATCCTCACCGAAGTGATCTTGCGCGGAGCGATCCTAACCGAGGCGAATCTGCGGTGGGCGGACCTTCGAGGGGCGGATCTTTTCGGGGCGACGTTGGCCGGGGCGGACATTAGCGCGTCGGACCTGGGGTGGGCGGACTTACGCAATACCAACCTGCAAAATGCCAAGTTAACTAACAGTCTGGCAAACGGTATCATGCTATGGGAAACACAAAGAGCTGGCTGGTCCATCAAAGGGGTAGTCTGCGAACGTGCATATTGGGACAGAGAAGCCAAAGAACCAACCTCCTACACGCCCGGCGAATTCGAACGTCTTTACTCCGACCAAACCTGCATCGAGTTGTTCTACCAGGGTGGGGTTTCTACCTTCGAGTTGAACACCCTTCCTGCACTCCTTCAACACCTGGCATCACTGCATCCAGAAACAAACATCCGCCTTAAGTCCATCGAGGAAACCGGTGGTGGCGCCAAAATCTCCATCAGCGTGGGCGATGTCCCCCCAGCGGTAGTCGACAAGATCAAGGCCGACGCTGCACGTGTCTATCAGTCCCAACTAGCCCTCCGCGATAAAGAGACAGAGCGACTGCAGATCGAGAGAGACTACATCGAGCGGCTATTCATAGGGAAGCTCATCCCCGCAATGATTACTGCAGGGTCGCCGCAGAATGTCTTCAACGCACCCGTCACCGGAGTCGTGATTCCGAGTGGGCAATCCAAAGTGGAATACCACCAAACAGTTAACGACAATACCGCGATTCTTGACCTTCTCGAAAAGATCATGGAGCGCCATGCGGACCTCGGACTCTCTATCACAGATGCAAACGAGCTCAAGTCCGAATTCCGATTAGCGAAAGCGGAGCTTCAAAGGAGAAACCCTGACAGATCTGCGATGTCGAAGAGTCTCCAAACGATCGAGGAGATCGTGAAGGGGGCTTTGGCAAACTTCGTAGGCGGAGCTGCGGCAGCCGCAGCTTCAGCGAATTGGCAGACGTGGATGGATCAACTCGGGCAAATAATTCCCCACTTGAAATAGCCCGGCCGCTTCTACCGCGCCCAGATCACCGAATCCCACGACTACGATCTCGTCGCACGCATCCTTTCCGCAGCAAACTAGCCTTAGACCTATTCCCTATTGGCTACTCCCTACTCCCTCGCTTATCATTCCTCCATGTCCATCCACCGCCGCACCTTCCTCAAATCCGCCGCTTCGGTCATCCCCGCCGCCGCTTTCCAAAATGTCCTCGCGCAAAGCTCGCCCGAAACCCTGTCTGCTCCAACATTGCCCGATCCTACCCTTCACCCCGTCCCCGCCGGTGCCGACCGCTCCGGCCATCCTCACTCTCTCGGTTTCAGCTCGCTCGCCTTCAAGGTCATCCCTTCCGACACAGCAGGCAACCTCCTCGTCATCGAGCACACCAATCTCATGCCCAACACGGGTCCGGCTCTCCATCTGCACTTTTCTCAAGAAGAATGGTTCTACATCATGGAAGGCGAAGTGCGTTTCCAGGTCGGCGATCGTCGCATCCAACTCGGCCCCGGCGAGTCGATCCTCGCCCCGCGCCGCATCCCTCACACCTTCTCCGCCGCCGGCTCACCCGCGCAAATGCTCATCGCCTTCACGCCCGCGGACAAAATGGAGCAGTATTTCATCGACGCCGCTGCCCATCCCGAACTCGCGCCCACGCGAGACTTCATGAACCGCTACGATATGCAGTGGATCGGCCCGTCGCCCTTCTGGAAGTCCTGACGACGCGCCGCAAAGTAAACCAATTTTCTTGAGAACCTGCAATCTACCGCCTGAATCCTCGCCACGCCCACGCGGCCAAAGCGCCTGCCCCGCCCACCAGCGCCAGCACCACCGTCGGATCTTCCGGTGAGTCCGTGCAGCCAGTCTGCGCGCGTAGCGGAACCGCAATCGTGACCATGATCGCAAAGCCAAGAGCAAGAGCGGCCTTCCCCATATTCATCGTTTCCTCCCGATCGCATGCTTCGCGCCGTGCATTCCAAGGCCGCATCCAAGTCAATTGCTTTCGGAGACCGGCGCAGTCTGCTCTATCACGGCAACAATCCAAACACCGCCACCGTAGATCCCGTGCCAAAGTAGACCTTTCCATTCCCAACCGTCGGCGTATGGAAGCTCCCCACGATCTGGGCAGTTTGATCCCGATTACTCGCAGCCTGGTTCGATGCGTAGAGCATCGTGGAAAGATTCGAGGCATCGAAAGCATACAGAATCCCATGTCCGCTCGTCGGTTGAATCGCCCAGATAATTCCGTTGCTCGTGCCATTTGCCGAAATCGTGAATCCCGCGGTGCCGATGGTCGGTGTGGTGCTCATAGTGGCTGATGTTGCCAGCAGCGCGTTTGAAATCGCGTAGGCCTTGAGAGCCTGGCCTGAGGGACAGACATACACGTTGTTGTTGTAATAAGCCGGCGTAGAGAAATTCTCGGCGCCGCCGATTGAAATCGTTTGGACAATGCTGTTGGTCGAACTGTTGAACTGGCCCAGGTTGTCGCGGTTGACCACGTACATCTTCCCATCCTTGCCGGCGGCCACGGCATAGTGATGCACCACAGATGAGCTATCCACCAGATCCGGCAGCAACAATAGTCCTGCCGAGCCGAGATCCACGTCACCATTATTCATAGCCACGGTGTTGTACGGTATCCAGTAGTCGGCAATCGACAGCGTCCCGGAATTGGTAAGCCTGACAACCGAATTGGGATAGTCATTGGCTCCCAGCGTCGTCGTATCCCCGGTGTTGCCGGTAACCACATAAACCGATCCGGCTGTGTCGGCCGAGGGACCCGCCTGCCCGTTCCACATGCCTCCCTCGGTGCTATTGGGATTCAGATCGATCACGCCGCTTTGCGCAAGCGTGTCCGCATTGTAAGAAATGAGAAATCCTGAATAAAGACCGCAATCGCCATACACGCCTCCAAATGCGACATAGATGTTGCCACCGGTCTCAAGGAGCCCGGGCCTGTTGTATTGATCTCTTGCGCTGAATGTGACGACACCGCCGGAGACATTTCCCTTGGTCCCCGGATAGGTGGCTGAAACAGTCGTCGGTCCCCCAAACAATTCGTTCCCGTCCGTCAGGTCCAACGCATAAATGCGGAAGAACTGACTTGTGTTCGTCGTGGAACTCATGGTCTTCGCCACCGCATAGATCGCGTTGCGGCCGCGATCGATAACCGGCGTGCCCAGAACGCCAACGGGTGAAACATTCCCGCACCCGCCGCCCGTCTGCTGTTGGGTCGCCGGCGCCTCTCCGCTCGGAACCAGCGACTTGCTCCAAAGCACCGTCGCCGTCGTGCCGCTGATGCTGTCCGCATCCACTGCATATACCGTGTCATTCTCAGTAGCAAAGTAAATTACATTCTTCAACGTTCCCGAAATCGAAATCTGGCCTACATAGAGCACTTCACCGTCAATCCGGCCATCTACGGTGAATTCTCCCACTTTCCCAAACGTCGTCGAGTTCACGTTCGCAGTGGTAAGGGTTGTCTCATTCGGGTTCAGGCCGTCGCGTGAATTGTTGTAGCGCCAAGTGACACTATCGCCGGGCAAAGCGCTGGCGGTCACAGTAAACAAGTACCCTGTGCTTGCCTGCCCACCAACGGTTACAACCACGTCCCCTGTCGTTGCACCTGTCGGCACAGGTACGGTAATGCTTGTCGCGCCCCAGCTCGTCGGTGAGGCCGTCGTCCCGTTGAACGTCACCGTGCTTCCGCCCTGCGTCGCGCCAAAGTTCGTCCCCGTAATCGTCACCGATGTCCCCACTGTCGCCGGGTTCGGCTGAATATTTGTGATGTCTGGCGCGGGAGGACTTACCGTAAACGAATATCCGTTACTTGCCAGCCCGCCCACAGTCACAACCACATTCCCCGTCGTCGCTCCCACCGGCACAAGTGCGGTTATGCTCGTCGCGCTCCAACTCGTCGGCGAAGCTGTCGTCCCATTGAACGTCACCGTGCTCCCGCCCTGTGTCGCGCCAAAGTTCGTCCCCGTAATCGTCACCGAGGTTCCCACGGCCGCCGGGTTCGGCTGGATATTTGTGATCGCCGGTGCAACGGGAGAACCTGTAAGATTCGCGGCAGTAGGCGTCACCACCGGCGACGCCAGACCGACAAATTCGGTGAGAATGTTGACGTTGTAGCTCGTGGCCCAGATGTTCCCGCTTCCGTCGATGGCAAGCTCCCTGGTGACCGCCGTCGTGGGCAGTTGGTACCCGTTCGAACCTGTAATCGCCGTGCCACCGGAGTTGAATTCGCTGATCGAGTGGCTGCCCTCATTGGCGACCCACACGTTCCCAGCCCTGTCGACTGCAATGTATTGGGGCGAAGTCAGGCCCCCGCCTGTATATCCGCTGGAGCCGGACTGCGCGACGCCGCTCGAATTGAACTTGCTGATGGAATTATTGCCGCTGTTGGCCGTCCACACATTCCCCGAGCCGTCTACTGCAATCCCATACGACTGATTCAATCCGCCGCCCGTGTAGCCGCCGCTCGTCACTACCCCGCCGGACGTCGTCAGCTCGCCCAGCACCGCATTGGAATTGCTGATCCACACATGCCCCTCGGCATCGCACGCTATGTCAATGCCGCCGTTGATCCCTCCGCCGCTGAACGGCGAATTCGTGGCCGCCACTCCGCTCGAACTGAACTCGGACACGTTATTCGCGAATGCGTTGTTGATCCACAAATCGCCGCCGGCGTCGATGCAGACATTGGTCGGACTCGCCAATCCGGCACCGGAGAAAGCTGTCGCTGAAGCGGGAGTGCCGGAAGAATTGAATTCGCTCAGAGTGTTGTTGCTCGAATTCACTGCCCACACCTTGCCGGCCGAGTCGATCGCGATCCCGTACGGCACATTCAGCCCTCCGCCGGTAAATCCGCCCGCACTCGAAATCGCCACGCCGACTGGGCTTACTTCGCTCAACGAATTTGCCCCGCCGTTGGTGTTCGTTGTCCATACATCGCCACCGCCATCGATCGCCAGGCCCAGCGGGTCGTTCATTCCGCCACCCGCGTAAAACACCGCAATCGTAAAGTCGTTCGGCGCGCTAGCTAGCACAGGCTGGAATGGAGAGCTTGGCGTCTGCAGTCCAAACAAATTCCCCGCGTTGGCCCCGGGATTGTGCGCGAGGTTCACTGCCGCGGTCGCGGTATCGGTCGGCTGCGTGCCGCCGTTCATCGCGTTTGAGAACAGCGTGCTGCACTGCGTTGAGCCCGGCCCCGTTGAGTTGATGCACGCCGCCAGAATATTCGCCAGCGTATCGATCTCCGCCTGCGGCACGGTTCCGTTGCCGCCCGGCGTTGTGGCGTATGCCAAACCCGTGTTCGGGTTCTCCAGGTTCAGAATCGTGTTCGCCGCGTTGGTCGCGGCGGTTGCGTCAAAGGCGCTGCTTGAAGTCGACACATGCGTCGGATCGCTCGCAAAGCCCGCGAAGGCGTATGCCGATGCGATCGTCGAAACCTCGTTCACTGTGATGAACTCGCTTGCGCCCGGGCAACTGCCCACCGGCGCCGTCAGCGTAATTGCCGAATTCGCTCCCGAACCCGAATCGCCGCCCACCGCGTAAAGATAAGGATGCGCCCAGGTGCTGGGACATGTGTAATCGCCGGTAATGTTGAAATTTCCGTTCGAGTCCGTCGTCACGTAGTAGCCGAGGCTGTCCTGCCCCGCGCCAGTGGTCAGCACCGATGCCGACTTGTTGGCGCTCGACGCCGCGATCCCCGGGCCCCCGTAGCCAGTGGTATTCACAGCCATCAAGTACACGTGCGCGCCCTTGATCGGGTTCTGCCCGCCGTGCACCCTTCCGGAAATCGCCGCACCCTGTGGCGAGTTCATCGATGAGGTCCCCGAGCTCTGCATCCGCGCGCAACCGGCGAGTGCCAGAACACCTGAGAAGAGGCCTACTGCAAAGGAAACACGCATAGCGAAGACTCCTTTCGCGCACCTGGCCGGAACAGCGCAGGGAACCCGTCGAATCTTGAACGAACAAAGGCGAATCGGCAGAGGAATTATCGGGGGGTAAGAAACTGTTCTCTGTCTATCACACCGGGTGGGTCGAATCAATGGAAAAACACCGTCTCCAGCCTCAATGAAAATCAGGTTGCATCTCGGTCCCGAAAGGTGGGGAATATCCCTTCCCCGCGCGGCCTTGCGGTTCTCTGATTCCTGCGGGGCGCCCTCCATCGAGCGGCTTTTGCTCCATGGGATGGCTTAGTCCCTATGCCCCGCCTTTCTATTCCCTACTCCCTATTCCCTGCCTTTCTGTTATCCTTCCGCCATGAAAAACCGGCTTCCCCGCCTCGTCTCCACGCTCCTCCTCCTCTGCGCCGCACTCGCAATCGCCGCGCTCGCCTCCTCGCCTGCCTCAGCCCAGGATTGGGCCAAAACCATCCTCGACAAATCCCCGCGCCATCAGGAATGGGTCAAAGTCAAATACGGATCGCGCACAGTCGACGCCTTTGTCGTCTATCCCGAAGTCAGCCACAAAGCTCCCGTCGTTCTGCTCATCCATGAGATCTTCGGCCTCTCTGACTGGGCGCGCTCCATGGCCGATAACATTGCCGCCATGGGCTACATCGTCATCGCTCCCGATCTGCTCTCCGGCTTCGGCCCCAGCGGCGGCGGCACCAGTTCCTTTCCAGACCAGCAATCCGTCATCAAGGCCGTCTCTGGCCTCGATCCCGCTACCGTCACCGCCGACCTCAACGCCACCGCCGATTACGCGCTCAAATTCCCCTCGGCCAACGGCAAGCTCGCCGTCGCCGGCTTCTGCTGGGGCGGAGGACAATCCTTCCGCTTCGCCACCAACCGCAAAAACCTCGCCGCTGCCTTCGTCTTCTACGGCCCTCCGCCGCCAACTGAGAGCCTCGCCGCCATCACTGCTCCCGTCTACGGCTTCTACGCCGGCAGCGACGCGCGCATCTCCGCCACCGTCCCCGATACAAAAACCGCAATGGCCGCCGCCGGCAAAAAGTATGACCCTGTCATCTACGATGGCGCTGGCCACGGCTTCATGCGCGCAGGCGAAGACCCCACCAACACCAACCCCGCCAACACCGCCGCCCGCGCGCAAGCTCTCAAGCGCCTGGAAACTCTGCTCAAAGGAATGTAACGCTTTGGACTCTACAGGCTGCGGAAGAACTGCTCCGAAGGCGCACGAAGTGTCAGGGCATGGCTTCAGCCGTGCCGTAATAGCTGCAATTTTGAGTTCGGCTTTAGCCGCTGAGGGACTGTCTCTTTCCCGTGGCGACCTTTTCTGTAGAATCTCTACCGGCCAAAAGTCGTTTGCATCGCAAGAAGCCGCTGTTGAATCTCCATCACGCTATCGCGAAAATAGTGCCGCGCGATCACGACCCTGCCGCCGACTTTCAGCTCGATGCGCAGGTCGCTGCCCACTGGAATTAAATGGGCGCGGTGAATATAGCGCACGAATTGCGCAATCTGATCCCACTTGAGGTCGTATTCAACCACGCGGAAACGCCCGAACCAGCCTTGCTTCGGCATGCGAAGCGCAATCCCTTCCGGCCCGGCCATGAAAAAGCAGTTGCGCGCAAGCCCACTCAGCATCCTTCCCAGTCCACTGGTGAACAAGGCCACTCCCCCCAACCCGAGCGCCGCGCCTACGATATACATCCACCACTCCGGCATATCTCCCGGTTTGGTCGGCTTCATGTCCCCGCCCCACGTCGCCCAAATGGTGATTGCGCCCATGCCCAGCACCATCAATCCAAACACGGCCTCTGCCAGGCCCAGCAGCAAAATGCGCGCAGGCGCGTAGCTGGTAACGGGCTGCATCCCGCGCTCGGCGAAATTCCGTATGTCCTCGCTCTCCGCCATGCTCTCCACGTCCCTCCTCACCAGGGAATGCACAGAGCCTAACGATACGCGCTCCGGTCAGGCAACCGTCCGCGCTACCATATTGATTGACCGCGGCCTTCGCCATTCAATGGCTGCGTTTTCGAAATCGCGCCACATCATGTCGCCCCGCAAAAAATTCGCCAAGCTCCTCCGCTGCCCCACCTGCGCAACCATCGTCCGCCCCGCCGACGAAGACTTCCCCTTCTGCAGCGATCGCTGCCGCAAAATCGATCTCGGCAAATGGGCCATGGGCGTCTACAAAATCAGCTCGCCCGTCCTCGACCCCGAAGTCCTTGAAGACCTCGGCGGCCTTGGCCCAAATCGCGGCGGAGATTCCGATGAGCGCTGAGACTCCGCCGCACGAATCACCTGCGGCTCCCGTCCAAACGATGCAGCACACCACTCGCTGGTGGCTCATCGCCACCTTCTTCGGCGCAGGCTACCTCAAGCCCGGCCCCGGCACCTGGGGCTCCGTCGCCGCAGTTCTTCTCTGGGCCGCATTCGCCTGGCTCGCCCATCCCAGTCCCGCCACTCTTTTCATCGCTCTTCTCATCGGAATTTTCCTCACCCTGCTCTTCGGCATTCCCGCGGCCTCCGTCGTCGAGCGCCAATCCGGCGGCCACGATCCCCAATTCGTCGTCATCGACGAAGTTGCCGGCCAGTGGATCACTTTGGTCCTCAGCCCCGCCGATTGGAAGCACGGCCTCATCGCTCTCGTCCTCTTCCGCCTCTTCGACATCGTCAAGCCATTCCCCGTGCGCCGCCTCGAGCGTCTTCCGGGCGGTTGGGGCATCGTCTTCGACGATGTGGCTGCCGGACTGTATGCTTTGGGTATAGCTTCGCTTTTGCGCATCTGGTTTTGATATGCCTCGCTCCTCCCCTCAACCCGCGCCTCCCGTCGGCCAACTGCCGCGCGTTGACGACGTCCACCCCGCCGCCGCCCTTCCCAACGGTGAGGTCGAGTTGACCGGAATCTATCTTGGCCCCAACGGTTTCGGCATGCCCACGGTCTCCGTTGACGACCAGCCAGCCCACGTCCTTATGAGCCGCCCCACTCGTCTCGTCTTTCGCGTCCCCGCAACGGCTTCCACTGGACTCATTGAAGTTCGCACCCCAGTCGGCGCCGCCAACTCCGCCGGGATTCGTGTCGCTCGCCAGCTCAACGACGGCCTTCATCCCGTCACCAGCCCCGCCGTCAGCCGTTCCGGAATGGTCTACACCACCATCTCCGGCCCCCGCGGCAAGCTCACTGCCGTCTCCGTCGTTCGCATCAGCCCGGATGGCCGCGCCACTCCGTTCGTCATCGGCATTCTCAACGCCACCGGCCTCGCCTTCAATCCAGAAGGCGAACTGTTCGTCACCTCGCGCGCTGAAGGCAGCGTCTACCGCGTCGATGCCGCCGGCGAATTCACCCAGTATGTCGAAGGCATGGGCGTCGCCACCGGCGCTGTCTTTGACGCCGAAGGTAATCTCTTCGTCGGCGATCGCAGCGGCACCATCTTCAAAATCAACTCCGAGCGCCAGATCTTCGTTCACGCCACGCTTGAGCCCAGCGTCGCCGCCTATCATCTCGCCATCAACGCCGCCGGCACGCTTTTCGTCACGGGCCCAACTCTCTCATCGAATGACGCCATTTGGGCCATCGAGCCCAATGGTGATACCCGCGCCTGGTATCGCGGCCTCGGCCGTCCGCAGGGCCTCGCCATCTCCAGCGAGGGCGACATTTACCTCGCCGCCTGCCTGCATGGCCGCCACGGTGTGGTCCGCGTTACCCCGGACGCCAAAGCTTCGCTCGTTCTCGCCGCATCCAACCTCGTCGGCGTCGCTTTCTCGCCCCTCGGCACCGCCATCCTCGTCACCAACGAAGCCGTTTATGATGTGGACTTGGGCGTCGAAGGCCTCAACCTCTTCTAGCCGTTTGATCTCTGACCCCTGAGCCCTGACCCCTGATCCCTGCTTCTATGAAAAGCGAAATCATCGCCGTCGGCTCCGAGATGCTCACCCCATTCCGCCAGGACACTAACTCTCTCTATCTCACGGAAAAACTCAACGGCATCGGCGTCACTGTCGCCTTCAAATCCGTTGTCGGCGACCGCCGCAAGGATCTTGTCTCCGCCATCAAAACCGCTCTCGCCCGCACCGACATTCTCATCCTCATGGGCGGCCTCGGGCCCACTGAAGACGACCTCACCCGCGAAGCCGCCGCTGAAGCTCTCTCGCTCACCCTCCGCCGCGACGCAACGCAGGTCGCCGCGCTCCACGCCCGCGCCGCCACATGGCGCATCACCATGCCGCCCAACAATCTCAAGCAGGCCGACGTTATCGAGGGCGCTGCGCTTCTTCACAACCCCAACGGCAGCGCGCCCGGCCAATGGCTTGACGTTACTTTCTCCGGCTATCGCAAGCTCGTCATGCTTCTCCCCGGCCCGCCCCACGAGTGCGCTCCGCTCTTTGACGCCGAATGTTTGCCTCGCCTCAAGGCCCTCGTCCCTCCGCGCGCCATCGCCGTGCGCACGCTCAAGGCCGCCATGATTCCCGAGTCGCAGGCCGACAAGCTCCTCGCGCCTATCTACTCCATGTACACCGATATCGAAACCACTCTGCTCGCCCACACTGGCGACTTGCAGATCACGCTTATTTGCTCCAAGCCGACCCTTCTCATCGCGCAGCAGCGCGTTGACGAGCTCGCTGAGAAAATCGAAGTGGCTCTAGAAGACTGGTTCTACTCTTCGCAGGGCGACACGCTCGAGCAGATCGTCCATTACTATCTCGGCCTGCGCCAGGCCACGCTCGCCGTCGCGGAAAGCTGCACTGGCGGCCTCATCGCGGAACGCATCACTTCCGTCCCCGGTGCATCGCGTTCATTTCTTGGTGGAGTTGTGGTCTATTCTGACGAGCTTAAAACCGCGTTCGCCGGCGTCCCGGCCGATCTCATCGCCAAGCACGGCGCAGTCTCTGCTGAAGTCGCCAAAGCTCTCGCCGAAGGCATCCGCGCCCGCACCGGCGCAACCATCGGCCTCGGCGTTACCGGTATCGCTGGCCCCACCGGCGCCACCGAATCCAAACCCGTCGGCCTCGTCCACATTGCCGTGTCAGACGCGCAGGGTACTAGCAATACTGACCGCACCTTTCGCGGAGATCGCCAACGCATCCGCGAGTGGGCCGCGCAGTTCGCCCTCGACCTCGTCCGCCGCCGCCTCATTTGAACCCCGCGAACCCGAGTTTTAGTGGCGCTGCGTTCTGTTCAGTGCTCTCCGCTCTCGGCCGCCTGATCCCTGCTCCCTGATCCCTGTCTTCATGACAGGTGTACGGGAGAGACCCCGCGCCATATCAATCCGGGAAACTGCTGTAGATGACATCTCACGCGAAGGATGCCGGGTGTCCCGCGTCCCGGCTTTGGAATGTTGGAAAGCACGCCGCCCGCTGACACGCTCACCCGCGAACCCGCCAACTCGCGAACGTGCGCCTAAGCGCACGCGAACCCGCCAAATAATTAACCCATTCGAAGCATGGCGCCGGTCTCCACGCAAGTTTTTCCCGCCGCTTCGTGCAAGCGCGCGCCGCTTGCGATCGAAATCACAGCACCGAATTTATTTCTTGGCGCCTATCGGCTTGTAGCCTGACGTTGCTGCCTTCTTGATCGCGGCCATCGCATCCTCGATGCTGATCAACGGAGTGGTCTTCACCGACTTCAGCGAGCCGCCCGCAGCCGCCGCGATCGCGAAAGATGCCATGCTGATTTTGTCCGGCATCTCGATCACCATCACCAGATCGTGCTCTCCAAACGACAGCCACGAGGCGAACAGCTTGCCGCCAAGCTTCTTCGCCGTCTTCTTCACCACTTCGGTGCGGTTCTCTGGGTTCTTGACGAGCGACGCCAGCGCTTCACTCGTATACGAGGCTTGAACGAGATAACTTGCCATCGGAAATCACCTTTCACGTGCGACTTTCCTTCTTTGGGGGTTGAAGGCTCACGAAGTATACATCCGCAATCCGCCGCTTCGAGCAAATCTTCATCGCGCCTTCACGCCACCAACTCCTTGACTCCGGTATGGTCTCGCTGAATGTCTTATCTTCCCCGCCTTGCTATCCCTCACTCCCTTAGTCCCTTAGTCCCTTGGTCCCTTGGTCCCTGCTCTTTGCTACACTTCTCCTGAAGCCTCACCGCGCTCATCCATGCATCCCATCTCCCACCACCGCGAGACCATCCATGCCAGTCGTTGAGCTCGTCGGAGTCACCAAGGCCTACGAGAATAAAGTCGCCGTCCGCAATCTCTCGCTCTCCATTGACGCTGGCCAGATGTTCGGCCTTCTCGGCCCCAACGGCGCGGGCAAAACCAGTTCCATCCGCATGATGATGGGCATCACCCTGCCCGACTCCGGCCGCATCAGCCTCTTCGAGAAACCCTTCAGCCGCGCCAGCCTCGATCGTGTCGGCTACCTGCCTGAAGAGCGCGGCCTCTACAAGAAAATGGTTGTCCTCGATCAGCTCGTCTTCTTCGGCCGGCTGCACGGACTCACTGCTGAAGCCGCCCGTAAGCGCGCCGTTGACTGGGCCTCCCGCATGGAAATCTCCGATTCCCTCAACAAGAAAACCCAGGAGCTTTCCAAGGGCATGCAGCAGAAAATCCAATTCATCGCCACGCTGCTCCACGACCCCGGCCTCGTCGTCATGGACGAGCCTTTCAGCGGCCTCGACCCCATTAACACCACGCTCCTTCAGGACGCTCTACTCGATCTCAAATCGCAGGGCAAAGCCATCCTCTTCTCCACCCACCGCATGGACCAGGTCGAAAAACTCTGCGATTCCATCTGCCTCATCAATAATGGCGACGCCGTCCTCAGCGGCAACCTGCGCGAGATCAAAAGTCGCTATGAGCGCAATCGCGTCATCGTCGAATTCGAGGGCAGCGCCGACTTCCTCAAGTCCGACGAGATCGCCGCGGCCAATAACTACTCCGGCCACGCTGAAATCACGCTCAAGCCCCGCGGCGACGCGCAAAAGCTCCTTCACCTCGCCGCCTCCATGGCCGCCATCTATCGCTTCGAGCTGGTCGAGCCTTCACTCGAAGAAATCTTCATCCAGACCGTCGGAGGCAAGCCCCAATGAAACGGACTTCGCCGCGTAACATTCTCCTCGTTGCCAAACGCGAGTATCTTGAACAGATTCGCGGCCGCGCCTTTATCTTTTCCACGGTGCTGTTGCCGCTTTTGATTGTTGGCGGAATGGCGGCCAGCTACTTTTTTGGGCGCAAGGCCGGCACCGGAGCTCACATTGCCATCGTTGCGCAGAATGTATCGCTCGCCAATCAGGTTCGACGGGAGATGCTCTACGATACCTATGCCAAGTACACCGTGGACGTTGCCGCCCCGGCATCCCCGGAGAATCAAGCGGCTCTGCTCAATCAGCTCCACGCCAAGTCCATCGACGGAATTCTCTCCATCGAATCTTCTTCTTCCGGAGCCATTACCGCTACTTATACCTCGCTGGCCTCCGTTGGCTTCGCCAATATCGGGGCGATACAGAATGAGTTGAACCGCGGAATTGTCAATCAACGCCTGCTCGCTGCGGGTATCAAGCCGGCAGACGTCACTGCCGCTCTCAAGTGGGTCCCCATCGAAACGCTCCAGCTAAACAAGGAAGGTAAGGCGGGAAAAAGCAGCGGCATCGCCCCCTTCTACAAGAGTTTTGTCCTGCTCCTGCTGCTTTCCATGCCCATCATGCTCTACGGCCTGGATATGGCCCGCTCCGTCATCGAAGAAAAAACCTCGCGCATCTTCGAGGTCATGCTCGCCGTCGCCCGCCCCGACGATCTGCTCGCCGGCAAAATGGTCGGTGTCGGATCGGTAGGCCTCACCCAGATCGCCATCTGGGTCCTTGCCTCCATTCTGGTTTTGGGCTCTTCGCTCGCCGCGCCTTTGCTCTCCGGCGACTTCAGCCTCCATCTCTCCTGGACTTTATGCCTCCTCTTTCCCGTGTACTTCGTGCTCGGCTTCGCTCTCTTCAGCGCCATCTTCTCCGGACTGGCCTCTACCTGCGAGACCTCGCAGGATCTGCAGAAGTTTATGCCTTTGGCCATCATCCCGCTCTATACGGGCATGGCTGCTCTTCCTTTGCTGCTCAAGGATCCTGATTCCTTCTGGTCCATCGCGGCATCGCTCTTCCCGCTCACCTCGCCGTATGTCATGCTGCCGCGCGTCGAGTTGCAGATGCCCCCTATATGGCAAATAGGAGCATCCATCGGCCTCTTGCTGCTCGCCATCTGGGGTGCTTTGTGGTTCTCGTCGCGCCTCTATAGAATCGGCATCCTCATGTACGGCAAGCGCGCCACCCTCCCCGAGCTCCTCCGCTGGCTCCGCTACAGCTAAGATCGCGCTCGCGCGCATCCGCAACAAGAACGGATGCCCCATCCTTCGCCTTTTTTCTGGCGAAGGGTGGGATAGCACAATCCTAAACCACGCACAGACGCACTAATCACTAACCACTAATCACTAACCACTGTTCTCTTTGCAACTCATTCCTCCCGAATCCCATCTACTCTCAAGAGGAACGCGAACAGGATACGCACGAACAGGATACGCGCGACCTGGAAACGCGTAGCGTCGGATGTTCGGAATTGCTCATCCCGGCGTGGAGACCGCATGTTATCGTCTCTTATCGCCCACAAGGCAGACATCAAATGAAAAGTCCCCTGAAAAATCTATTGCCCCACCCTTTCAAACTCTGGTCCGGGCCCGCGTTCCTGCCCACGTTCCTGACCGTCCTGCTCGTCTGCGCCATCCAGCCGCGCCTTCATGCCGACCCCACTCCCATTCGCAAGGTCCAGGGAACATTTCACGGCTTCCTCGAATTGCTTTCGCCAGACGGTCAGGTCGTTGCCATCGGAGATAGTACTCAGGTCGTCCACGGCGATCAAATCACTTCAGAAACACTCTTCAACTTCAAAGATGGCTCTATCGACGATGACATCACGGTCTTCACGCAGCACCGCACCTTCCAGCTCATCTCCGACCACCATACTCAGAAGGGGCCTTTCTTTCCTCATCCCTCGGAAGTCTTCATCGACGCTCGCGCCGGCAAGGTCTTCACCCGATACACAGGAAAAGATGGCAAGGGTGGGTTCAGGACCGACCATCTGCTATTGCCGGCCGATCTCGCCAACGGCATGGTTCCCCTCGTCATAGAAAACATGGCGCCCGGCGCCGCTCAAAAAACAGTCTCTTTAGTCGTATCCACACCCAAGGCATTGCTGGTCACGCTCGTCATCTCCAAAATTGGAGACGACAGCTACTCCTTGGTCGGCACAACGCGCAAGGCGACCCATTATGAAATCAAAATCATACTCGGCGGAATCGCCGGCGTCGTAGCACCTCTCATCGGTAAGACGCCGCCAAACATTCAAATCTGGGTCGTCACCGGGCAAGCTCCAACCTTCGTCAGAGAACAAGGCCCCATGTATGACGACGGCCCAGTCATGACCATCCAACTCATCAGCCCCACATGGCCCGACCCACCCAAACCCGCCAACTAGACCGCTTCTGATTCCTTTGTTCCTGCCCCCTCTCGATCCCTTGACCCGTCGGTCTTCCGATCCTCTGGTCTCCCGATTCCTTACGCCCCGCCTTTTTGCGAAGCTAAGCCCGCTTTAGCGGGCAAAAGACGGTAGCCCCAGGCGCCAGCCTGGGGTCAGTCGATGCACTCAAATCACAAGCCCGCGTCAGCGGGCGAAAGAACCCACTGATCGGTCCCTCCATGTTCCCTGCCTTTTCCCCATCCTTGCGGTCGCGCGCCGAACGCTCACCGATCCCCTCGCCGAATCTCCTCGCACTGCCATCCTCAGCCAAGTGGGCCGCGCGAAGCGCGGCCCACTCGCCCATGCGTGTCATCCCGAGCGAAGCGTTCTTCAGCGGAGCCGAGAGCCTGCCCTGAGCGAGTCCGTCTAACGGACGAGTCGAACGGGGACCTGCTTCCGTTTTCCGCGATCCTCACCCCACCACAAAACAATGGGTGCCCCATCCTAGCTTCGCTAGGGTGGGATACCGCGAACCCAAACATTCGCGTGTCATCCCGAGCGAAGCGTTCTTCAGCGGAGCCGAGAGCCTGCCCTGAGCGAAGTCGAACGGGGACCTGCTTTTGCCCTTCGCGATTTCCACCCACCACAAAAATGGGGTGCCCCATGTCCCGACTTTGGGACATGGGATACCACGAACCCAAATCAACAGGTCTTGTATCAGGGCATGAGTTCACTCATGCCGCAAGCAACGCAAAATGAACGCGGGCTTCAGCCCCCGTGCTCCGGCACTTCGCGTCATACGGAAGGAGGCGGGGGTTTCAACCCCCGCACAAACCCGCCCACAAAAATCCTGAAAACAAAGTACGTCCCAGCGAGCCAACCTCGCTGGGACGATGAAAGTTTCACACCCCGACTCGCGCAGCAACCCACCTGCCCATCACAGCCACGATTCCTTCCCACAAGCCGACATATCAGAACCGATCTGATCCTCGATGAGTGTCTCGGAGATTTAGCGCGAGTCGAAATGCGCTCAATGCGGCATGAGCGTTTCTCGCAGCTATCCTGTTCCCTTCACGCAATCCGCATCCGTGATATATCATTGATCGATATAGGAGGGCGTCATCCGCACCGCACGCGATCTCGCCGGCAAACCTGATACTGTTGTTCCGCTGACGCCAGCGGTCTTCTTCGTCTTATTTGCTTTAGCTGACAGATCGAGACACGGTTACGCCATTATGCAACAGGTCAGGTCTCTATCCGATGGCACATTTCGGATTGGTCCGGGTGTCTTGTATACGACGATCCAGCGTCTGCTTGTCTCTGAGCTCATTCGCGAAGAACCCGCAGAAGACGCGGAGCACCGCCGCAGACGGTGCTACATCCTGACCGCGAGCGGCCGACGTTTGCTCAAGGCGGAGTTTGAGCGCATGAATGCCCTGGTGCATCAAGGGCGCGAGATGGAGCTTGTTCTAGGCCATGCGGAATAGCATTCAGTGGTGCAGTGAAGCGCTTTTCCGGGTCGTGCTGCGGCTGTACGCCCCATCGCTGCGGCGGGAGTTCGGTGACGAGATTGCCGACGTATTCCGGCAACAGATTGCCGACGCAACAGCCTCGCGCGGTTTCGCCGGCTTCCGCGACGTTTGGAGCTGCGTGATTCGTGAATTGCCCGTCGTTATCCTGAACGCTATGCCGTGGCAGCTTGTGGGAGGACTGGCCGTTTCTACGCTGCTCACGTGTATCGGCTTCTGGTGTCTTGTCGCTGGGACAGGCGTTGCAGCCATTGGTGTGATGTAGGTGGTTTGCGGACGGCATTGTTTTATATCGGTCATTGATATATAACGTTTGTATGAGACCTGCAGATGAAGTGCGAATTGGAACGGTTCCCCGATTCAGGCGATTTCTTCAAGTTGCAAGGTTGGCTGCGGCAATTGTGCTTGCTGCCATCGTGCTCGCACTGATCGCGGGCCTTTGCTATGAGGAGATCGCCGAGCACCGTGACCGTGCGTCGATTCCGCGCGCCGGCCGGTCCGTGTCCGTAGGCAATGGCCGCACAATGAACATTTACTGTAGCGGCAGCGGCTCACCGACAGTCATTCTGGAGAGCGGTCACAGTGTTCCAGGGATCGGTTGGTCTGTTATTCAGCCGCGGATTGCGGCGTTCACGCGGGCATGCTGGTATGACAGGGCCGGTTACGGATGGAGCGATCCGGGGAGCTTTCCCCAGCGGAGTGACGAAATCGCGGAAGAGCTGCACACTTTGCTGGCGAACGCAGGCGAGCATAAGCCGTATGTGCTGGCCGGGCACCTTTTCGGCACGTTCAATGTCCGCGCCTATCAACACCTTTATCCGCACGAGGTGGCCGGACTTGTATTGATCGATCCTGTAAGCGAAGCGCCCGGCAACCCAACCATGCCTCCAAAGCAGCATGTCGAAGCGACGCGTCCGGGCATGCTCATTCTCGCCCGTACTCTTGCGCAGTTCGGAGTGTTCAGGCAGCTCACCAAAAACTTTCACCCTGCGCCGCCGGATGGTTTTTCGCAAGAAACATGGCACGCCATTTGGGAGCTCACGCTACAGCCAAAGACCATCGTCGCGCGTATGAGCGAAACTCCCCTATGGGCCAGCGCTCTCCAAGTGAAAGGGGACCGGCCCGGGGATATCCCGCTGTTCGTGCTATCGCCGGCTGCCGCGAGCCCCGCGAAGCTGCAGGCACAAGCCGAGCTGGCGCTCCTTTCGACCCATGGCGTGCACCGCATCCTGGCCTCGGTTCCGGCGCCGATGTTTTACGAAAACAGCGAGGACATGGTGCCTTATGAATCGCCCCAGGAAGTAACTGACGCAATCCACCAGATCGTATTGCAGATACGCCAATGAGCATTGAAGTCTCGCATGCTGAACGCCGCTGAAGGGGCGCCTCTTACGAGTTGTTCGGCGTCGAGAAACCCAACCGGCTTCAAACCCACAGATGCGCCTTCGGCTGTTCCGCTGAAGCACTGAGCGTTTGGTGCCGGGAGCAAATACGGTGCAACGAACCACATGAGCGCACACCCGGCTGATAGGTTCTCGAAGGCAGGCGGTTCATAACCAAATTGGCGTCGGAATGTCGTCGATTGTTGTCAACAGCCCAAATCACACATCCAAGGTTCGGCTTAAGTGTTTCAGGAGGATTAGTCCCGATACACGCCCTTTCCGCCGCCAACCCCGCCCGTTCCCCAACGGCAAACACCCCCGTCGTCCCGGCCGCCGTCTGTTTTTCTGATCCCTGACCCCTGTTCCCTGATCCCTGTTTTTTTGTCAACCCCCTCCGCACCCCACTTCCCCCGCAACCCCCTGAAAACACTCCCCAAAAACTTTTCCCAAGTTTGCCGATCATTTCTACCTTCCGGCGCATACTCAATCTATAAGCGTTCAACCAGGCACTTTTGCGGCGGGTTTTTCTCCGCCGCATTCGCGTCTCTGCGTCCGGAAAACCGGCGCGGGACCGGGCGTCAGCAATAGGTATGGGGCAGGTATGGCCGAGGTATGGACCCAGCCCGTAACTCCTTTCGAACCAAATATGGAGGTATGGCATACCGGGGGTGGGGGGCGGGGTTACCAAAAAGGCACTACCGGCGAGCGCAAAGGAGCGAGAACGATGAAACCGAAATGTCGGCACATCATGCCAGGCGGCGGTCAGTGTCACGGGTACGCCATCCGGGGCGAGGGCCTTTGCTACTTTCACAGTCGGCGGCGTCTCGCCGCGCAAAAACCTGTCAGTTCGTTGGACTCGATCGAGATCCCGCTCTTTGAAGACCGCTGCGCCGTCCAGGTCACCCTCACGCAAGTCCTCCGCCACGTCGTCAACAAGACCATCGACAAGTCCCGCGCATCCCTCATCCTCTACGGGCTTCAACTGGCCCTCCAAACCGTCGATCGCAGCAATTGGGCCATTCCCATAGGCACCGTCCAGGATGTTACCCAGACCAGCGACGGCGAAGATCTTGTCGCCGATCCCGACGACGAAGATGAGGACGAAGAAGATGAGGACGAATACGACGACGAAGACCAGGATGACGATGATGACGACGAGGATGAGGAAGACCCAGACCAATCAGACGCCGAATCCGATGACGACCCCGAGAGCGACAGTGCCGAAGACGATGAGGACGAGGGCGAAAGGTCAGAAGGCGACGCCGACAACGAGGACGAGGACGAGGACGACGAAGACTGTGATGGCAGACCGAGCATGGAAGATCTGATCGCCGACCTCG
>PLCO01000054.1 GCA_003134815.1 Acidobacteriaceae bacterium
ATGGTGCTGGCCAAGCCGGCGTCAATTACGCCGCACACGAACTTCAAGAGCTCGGTGTATGTGTTGAGTAAGGAAGAGGGCGGCCGTCATACGCCGTTCTTCAAAGGCTACCGGCCGCAGTTCTACTTCCGCACGACGGACGTGACGGGAGTGGCGGAGTTGCCAGCGGGCGTGGAGATGGTGATGCCGGGCGACAACGTGGAGCTGGTGGTAGACCTGATTACGCCGGTGGCCATGGAGAAGGGATTGCGCTTCGCCATTCGCGAAGGCGGCAAGACCGTGGGCGCGGGGACGATCTCGGAAATTATTAAGTGAAAGTTGTCAGTGGTCAGTGATCAGTTAGGACGTCGGCAAGGATAGTGATGAGGTTGGGCCGGGCACGGCGGGAACTGAAAACTGGCAACTGAAAACTGTGAACTGAATTGTGAACTGAAGGGAAATGGACATGCGGGAAATCATTACGTTGGAATGCACTGAGTGCAAGGAGCGAAACTATTCGACGACGAAGAACAAGAAGACCGTAACGGGTCGTCTTGAGTTGAAGAAGTTTTGCAAGCGCTGTCGCAAGCACCAGGCGCACAAGGAAACGAAGTAGCAAGCGAGTTCGTAGTTCGTAGTTCGTAGTTCGCAGTTGCAGGTGCGCGGTTTAGGGCTGTGAACTTCGAACTAAGAACTGTGAACTGGTTCACAGGGGCGTAAGCTCAACGGCTAAACTGCCGGTCTCCAAAACCGGACTTGTGGGTTCGAATCCCTCCGCCCCTGCCAGTTTAGAAACAGGGAATAGGGATTGGCGAATAAGGATTAGCGGGCGGCCAGAGCGAGACGATAGCTGGCTGGAAGATGGCCGGACTAATCTCTGAACGCTAATCTCTGGAATAGGAATTGAAGCATGGCGACGAAGGTGGCATTAGAAAAAAGCGAGCAGCGGTCATCAAAGCGGAAGGAGCCAGGAGCGATGGCGGAGTTTGGCGGCGGCGCGATGAGCAAGTGGACCGAATTTACAAGCTTTCTGCGCGATGTGCGCTCGGAGATGCGCAAGGTTGTTACGCCTTCTCCAACGGAAGTGAGAGTGACGACGGGCGTGGTGATTGTCGCGGTGTTCCTGTTTGGGCTGTTCTTCTTTATCGTCGACAGCATTTTCAGTGCCGCCATCATGGGGCCGCACGGGATATTGAGCAAGCTGGGCGGATTGCAGTAGCCGGAGCGGCACGGAATCGAGAGTGGAATGAAGGAAGAGTTAGAGCAATCCGGAGAGGCGTTAACCGCAGAGACTGGGGCCGCAGAGGCACCGGCCGTAGAGACGGGCGTCGCAGAGCCGCAGACGGACACGCCGGCCGAGACGGCGGCAACGGTGGAGACGCCGGCGACAGATGCTCCGACGACGGTGGCTCCGGTGGATACACCGGCAGCAGAGGCGGAGACAAAACCGGCAGATGCCGGCGTGGCGCAGCCGAAGACGAAGGCGAAAGCAAAAGCGAAAGCGGCGGCAGGGCAAGAAGCAGAAGCGCCGGTAGAACAAGAAACAGAAGTCGCGGCGGAGCCGGAAGCAGCGGCCGCGGAGCCGCCGCCGGTGAAGAACGAAAACTTCCGCTGGTACATTCTTCACGCTTACTCCGGATTTGAGCGCAAAGTGCGTGAGTCGATCGAGAGCCGTGTGCAGGCGTTTGGATTGAGGGAGCGCGTGGGGCGGGTGATGATTCCCACTGAGCCGGTGACGGAGATCGTCAACGGCAAAAAGCGCACGGTGGAGCGGGTGTTTTTGCCCGGCTACGTGCTGGTGGAGATGGAGCTGGACAACGATTTGTGGCACGTGCTGAAGGACACTCCCAAGGTGACGGGATTCCTGGGCACCGGCGACAAGCCCGTGGCGCTGAGCGAGGAAGAAGTCAGCTCGATTCTCTTCCGTTCAGAGACGGCCAAAGACAAGCCGCGGATGAAGATCAAGTTTGAGAAGGGCGAGCAGGTGCGCATCACGGATGGGCCGTTCGCCAACTTTAACGGCGTGGTGGACGAAGTGAACGAAGATCGCGAAACACTGAAGGTGATGGTGACGATCTTCGGACGGTCAACGCCGGTCGAACTGGAGTTCGGCAAAGTGGAAAAGATTGAGTAAAGCGAGCTTCTAGCTTCTAGCTCCTAGCTTCTAGCTGGTGGCCATTCTAGCGGGCACCAGTTCGGGCAGAAGAGAAGGTTGTGGGCTCAAAATTTGGAATACGAACAGACAAGCTAGTAGCTAGCGGCTAGAGGCTAGAAGCTGGTTTCAAAGGAAACAACATGGCACCTCCGAAGAAGATTAACGGCTACGTGAAGTTGCAGATCGAGGCCGGCAAAGCGACGCCCGCACCGCCGGTTGGCCCCGCGCTGGGCCAGGCGCAGGTGAATATTATGGAGTTCTGCAAGCAGTTCAACGCGAAGACGCAGAACAAGGAGATGGCCGGGCTGATTATCCCGGTTGTCATCACGGTTTACGGCGACCGCACGTTCAGCTTTATTACCAAGACGCCGCCTGCGGCAGTGCTGCTGAAGAAGGCGGCGGGCATCGAGAAGGGGTCGGGCACGCCCAACAAGGAAAAGAAGGGCAAAGTGACCGAGAAGCAGGTGCGCGAGATTGCCACGCAGAAGATGCCGGATTTGAATGCGGCGACAGTCGATGCGGCGGTGAGGAGCATCAAGGGAACGGCGCGATCGATGGGGATTGAAGTGGTGGGGTAAGCTGTTAAAAGCGAATTGAAGTGCAGGAAGCCGGCGCTTGTCGCCGGCTTTTTGTGTTTGTGTCGAGGGATTACTGCCGGCCGCCTCCGGTAATCCTTTCGGCTTCTTTTGTACTGACAATTATCGGCTTGCCGCCCTTTGGTGGATGAAGGACAACAGCGATGTTCTCGCTACATTTTGCACCCGCCCACCCGTAGAAGTGCTTCAAGTTATAGCTCCTCGACAGCGGAATTGAGAGTTGCGCTTCCTCGCCTTTCGTTTCAGCTAGCTTGTATACATTAAGCGGATCATAAGTTTCCAGCCCATTGCCGAACTCCTGTGACAAACAGGGGTACCCCACCACTTCAGCGACATGATCCGAATCTAAATCGATCAGGTCCGCGAAGCCAAACTCTTCGCGGTGGAGAACAATCCGCGGATCTCCCGCCTCCGAAACTTCGACAACATCAAGGCTGCCAGGAGAGCTGGCATAGGAGTACCCCAACAGAAACAAAAGAGCCCGGTTTTGGTTGCCAGCTTCTAGGGCAAGCACGTACTGCGAGGGTACGAGGTTTTTTCTTTTGAGCAGCCCTGGCATTATATTGGCTGCTTCGGAGGCGTACTTCACCCAGCCACTGTCGTTACGAAGCACGAAATCCTTCCGCCCCGGCACATGAATACGAATACGCGTGAAATCTCCGGGGCCGCTCCATTGCGCAGGGATTTCGAGTGATACCTGCACATTTGCGCGACCATTCCAATCGAATTGGAACGTCGATACCCTAGTCCAATTCGTTAGCACGTGTGAATGCGCGGCGCTACCGCACAGCGTCGCAAGCAGAATCAGGATCAAACGTTTAGGCATATTCGGTGGAATTATGCGCCTCAGGGTCCGACTTATCAAGCTTCTAATGGCTGGTTAGCCCTAAAAGCAGACAGTGAATAACCGATTCAGGTCACGCGAATGCTTTTGCGGGTTCCATGCCCATGATTTCGATTTCGAGGCCGCCGAAGTCGGGGTGGTCGTTTTCGCGGATGCGGTAGGCGATGTCGATGAGGCTGCCCTGAGTGAGTTGGAGTTGCGCGGCGCGGTCGGCCAGATTCCAGCCGACGGCGCGGATGGCGGCGATGGGCGTGGCAGAGGCGGGCAGGCGAGTGGGGAAACTGTTCGGCGGCGAAGCGGGTGATGCGGCGGGTGAAGCGGCGGACGAGAGAGCGGCTGACGGAGTAGACGACGAAGCGAACGACGGAGAAGAGGGCGGAGAAGAAGACGGAGAAGAGGACGGAGCGGGATCTTGCGCGAGGGCGTCTTGAGAGAGGGCGACTTGCACAAGGGCGACTTGCGCTAGTTCCAGGCGGAGGTGCCGCTCCTTCATGATGCGCGGCGGAGCGAGCAGGCGCGCGGTGCGGGCGATGAAGATTGGCTCGGGATTGCCGTGGCCAAGAGGCTCGAGTTTGCGCAGCCAGCCGGCGAGAACGGGAGTGATGCGGTCGAGTGGCAGCTCGGCGTGAATGCGGAGAAGGCGCTCAGGCTCGCGTGCGGCGAGATGCTCCGCGGCGTAGAGGCGCAGGCGGCGCTTGAGCTCGGGAAGCTTTTCAGCAGGAAGAGCAAAGCCGACGGCGAAAGCGTGGCCGCCGAATCGAGTAAAGAGATCGGCGCAGGATTCGAGGGCGGCGAGGAGCGGGAAGCCATCGACGGAGCGGCCGGAGCCGTAGGCGATGCGATTGTCGGGGCCGTTCTCTTTGCTGTTTTCTGGCCCGTTGTCGGAGCCGTTTCCAGGGTCGCCTTCGGGACCGACTTCGACGCTGACTACGATGGCGGGTTTGGCGGTGCGCTCGACGACGCGCGAGGCGAGAATGCCGATAACGCCGCGATGCCAGCCGTCGCCGTCGATGACGAGGAGGCGGTCGGAGATGATTTCGGCGTCGGACCACAGGCGTGCCTCGATGACAGTGAGTGCGGCGGCTTCAACGTCGCGGCGCTCGCGATTGAGACGCTCGAGTTTTGTGGCTAGCTCGGCGGCGCGATGGGAGTCGCGCGTGGTGAAAAGCTCGATGATGTCGGAGGCCACGTCCATGCGGCCGGCGGCGTTGATGCGCGGGGCGAGCCGGAAGGCGATATCGAAGCCGGTGATTTGCTTGCTGGCGGGGTCGAGCGCGGCGGCGGCGAAGAGAGCGCGCAGGCCGGCGCCAACGGGGCGGCGGAGTTCGCGCAGGCCGAGCGCGGCGATGGTGCGGTTTTCGCCGTGAAGCGGAACGGCGTCCGCGATGGTGGCGATGGCCGCCATTTTGAGAAAGCTGGGCAGAGTTTTTTCGCGCAGGCGAGCAGGATCGCGGCGAACTGGTTCGGATTTCTCAAGCAGCGCCTGCGCGAGTTTGAGCGCGATGGCCGCGCCGCAGAGAGATTTTTCGGGATAAGGGCAGCCGGGCTGGTTGGGATTGAGGATGGCGAAGGCGGCGGGGAGCGCGTCGTTGGCGGCAGGTTGGTGGTGATCGGTGATGATGAGGTCGAGGCCGAGACGGCGCGCGGTTTCAGCTTCAGCGAAGGCGCGCATGCCAGTGTCGACGGTGACGACGACGCGGACGCCATCGGCGTGAGCAGCTTCAAGAACGCTGGACTGCATGCCGTAGCCGTCGCGCAGGCGGTGAGGGACGTGAAATCGGACGAGATCGCTCCCGGCGCCGGCAAGCATTTCAATGGCGGTTTTGAGCAGGACGACGGCGACGGTGCCGTCAACGTCGTAATCGCCGTAGAGAAGGACGGGTTCGCGGGCGGCGATGGCGTGTTCGATGCGCTCGACGGCGATGGACATTCCGAGCATGAGAAAGGGATCGTGGAGGTGCGCAGGTTCGGGATTCAGAAAGGCGAAGGCGTCGGCTGCGGTGGCTATGCCGCGCGCGACAAGCAACTCGGCGAGGACGAGCGGCAAGCGAGCTTCGCGGGCCAGGGATGCGGCCAGTTCGTGGTTGGGTTCGGCGAGGAGCCAGCGCTGGGGCGGCAGAGTGCGAGATGGAGTTGATTGATTCGGAGGCCCGGTGGTACTGGCGGGAAGGGGCACCGAGGCTTACTCGTCCTCGTCGTCGTGAGAGTGCGTGTCGTCGATGACGATGTCGTGGAAGCTTTCAATGTTTTCGAGCAGCGACTGGTAGCGCTCGTACCACTCCGTAGTGGTTTCATGCAAAAAGACGATGCCCTCGTAGATAAAGCCGAGCTGAATGTAGCCCAGCATGCCAGCGTACTTGCGCAGCCACTTGGCTTCGACCATTTCCGCGGCTTCTTCATCGGGGAAGTTCATCTCGCCGGCTTCTTCGATGACAGTGTCGAGCTCCTCGCGGTCCAGCGTCATCTCGCTGAAGGTAACGAAGGGAGCGCCGACGTGCTTGGCCATTTCCACGAAATCTTTCCACGCGTCGGGGTTGCCGCGGCCTTCCCAGAGGACGGAGGGAATATCTTCAGTGACGTAGCCAGGGAGGCGATGAAGGCCGTGGCCTTCAATAAAGGCCACCATGTCGTCTTTGAGCGAGAGGAGGTTGTCGGTACTCATTGTCAAGCACTCATTCTCGCAGATGGGGGTGGGGAGGGGATCAGGAAAACTTTTTCGGCGGGAGGCGGCGGGAGAGGGACAGACGGGGTCTGTGCCGGCGCGAGGCGCAGGGCGGAAACTCTGATGGGGACCGGGACCGGCGCGGAGTTGTTACTCTTAAATGGATTGAGGAGGATTACAGCTTGCCAGCATTTGAACGCCACGTTTTTGTCTGCCACAACGTCCGCCCTGCCGATGCGCCGCGACCGAGCTGCACACGCGATGGAACCAGCGAATTGCACACGCGCTTGCAGCAACTAAGTAAAGAAGCCGGGCTGGGCGGCAAAGTGAGGATCAACAAGTCCGGCTGCCTGGACCAGTGCGAGCACGGGCCGACCGTGGTCGTGTATCCAGAAGCAGTTTGGTACGGGGGTGTGAAGCCGGAGGATGCGGAAGAGATTGTGAAGGAGCACCTGGTGGGCGGACGGCCGGTGGAGCGGCTGCGCATTGCCGATGAGTGCCTGAATACGAAGAGCTGCCCGCATAGGAGCTGAGAGACAGCGAATAGGGAGTAGGGGATGGGGAGTAGAAAGACAAAGACCTAATAGCGCAGGACGGGTTTTGCGATGAAGCGCAGAGAGTTTCTGAAGGTTGCGGGAGCGGCTTCGGCGGCGAGCCTTGTGCCGAGCGCGATGGCGCAGGCAGGCCGCGGCTGTTCGATCGTCATTGATGCGAACGATCCCGTAGCTGGAGCGTCGCCGGTGCAATGGGCCGCGGAGCAGTTGCGTGCGGCGCTGGCGGCGAAGGGCGCGCTGTGTCGGATCGTACCGCCTGGCGAGCGAGTTCGCGGATCGGCGTTTTATGTGGTGGTGAACTCGGCGAGTGTGACGTCGGTGGGGCAGGCGTCAACGGGGCAGACGACGGGCGGACTGGCGCAGGCGCCGCATCTGGCGGCGTGGCATGGAGGGGCGGAGTCCTTCACTTTGACACCGGGACGGTACGCCGGAATGCCGGCCACATTGGTTTCCGCCAGCGATGTGCTCGGCTACGTTTATGGATTGCTGGAGATGGCGGAGCGAGTGCAGTTTGCCGCAGACGCGAGAGTTGGATTGCGGCTGGCGCAGCCGATTCTGGAGAAACCGGCGAATGAAGTGCGCAGTGTTGGGCGCTACTTTTGCAGCGAGGTCGAGGACAAGGCGTGGCTCTACGACAAGGATTTCTGGCTGGGCTATTTAGATTTGCTGGTGTCATGCAGGTTCAACCGGTTCTGCCTGGCGTTTGGGCTTGAGTACGATTTTCCCAGAGGTGTGACGAGCGATTATCTGCACTTTCCCTATCCATATATGGTGAAAGTTCCGGGATACGACGTGCGTGTGATGCAGTTGACCGCCGCGGACGGAACGGTGCTGCCTGCGCCGGTTGAGCTGAGCGACCACGAACGGCAAATGAACCTGGACGCGTTGAAATTTATTGCCGCACAGGCGGCCGCGCGAGGATTGCACTTTCAACTGGGAATCTGGACGCATGCGTATGAGTGGACCGACAGCCCGAAGGCATATCACAGGATTGAGGGGCTGACGGCGGAGACACATGCCGCTTACTGCCGCGACGCGCTGGCGATGCTGCTGAAGGAGTGCCCTGAGATACAGGGACTGACGATGCGCGTGCATGGCGAGAGCGGAATTCCGGAGGGGAGTTACGACTTCTGGCGGACATTGTTTGAGGCCATAAAGCGAAGTGGGCGCACGGTCGAGATCGACATGCACGCCAAGGGCGTGGATGAAACGATGATCGAGATTGCGGCAGCGACCGGAATGCCAGTGAAGCTGGGAGCGAAGTATTCCGCGGAACACCAAAGTCTCGGGTATCAGCAGGCGGACATTCGGCCGCTGGAGATTCCGACGGCGGTGCACGAGGCGCTGGGGCCCTTCGCGGTGAGTTCGGGTGCGCGCTCGTTTACTCGGTATGGTTATGCGGATTTTCTGAAGTCCGGCAGCCGATACAAATTGTTGTTCCGGCTGTGGCCGGGCACGCAGCGGCATTTGCTGAGCGCGGACCCGGAGATGGCAGCGGCGTATGGGAGGACAGCGCACTTTTGCGGAGCCGTTGGATTGGACTTGATGGAGCCGCTGACGTTCAAGGGAAGGGAAGGATCGGGGCATACGGGCGGGCGTTGCGCGTATGCGGACGCGACCCTGAATCCGAAGGCCGATTGGGAGAAATTCGAGCTTTACTACAGGGTTTGGGGGCGGCGGTTTTACGATCCGGAGGCGAATCCGGAGGCGTGGCGACGGTGGCTGCGCAAAAGCTTTGGCGCGGGCGCAGTTGCGGTGGAGACGGCCGTGGCGAATGCGAGCCGGATTCTGCCACTGCTGACTTCCGCGCATTTGCCGTCGGCATCGAATCATTCATTCTGGCCGGAGATGTATACGAACATGCCGATGGTGCGTGGAAGCGGGTTTACGCCTTACAGCGATACGCCGGAGCCGCGATGCTTTGCGACGGTAAGCGCGCTCGACCCGGTTTTGTTCGCAACGATCGAAGCGCACGCCGCGGATGAAATGGGGCTGGCAGCGAATCCCAAGTACTCGCCGATTGAGGTGGCGCAGTGGATGGAGGACTTCGCGACTGCTTCGAGCGCGGCACTGGACGAGGCTCGCAGCAAAACAGCAGCACGGCGGTCGGCTGCTTTTCGCCGCATCGAAGCGGACGTGGAGATTCAGATTGGGTTGGGTTGGTTCTTCGCATCGAAGCTGCGCGGCGGCGTGATGTACGCCGTCTTTGAGCAATCGGAGGACGCGGAAGCGGGACGCCAAGCGGTGGACCAGTACAGGATGGCGCGAGAGGCGTGGGCAGACATGGCGAGCAAAGCCGCGGGAGTTTATCAGGCCGACGTTTCCTACGGAAGCACGCCGATGCGGCGGGGACACTGGAGCGACCGGTTGAGCGAGATCGACAAGGATATTGCGGCGGTGGCGGAGAGGGTGAGGACTGTGGGGCGATCGGACATGTCCTCGCTGGATACACGGCACGCGATTGTTGAAGCCAGCGGCAGGCCCGGGCGACCACTCGTCGCGTGCAATCACAAGCCGCCGGCGAGTTTTGTCGCTGGGGCGCCGTTGGCGCTTTCGGTAACGGTTCTGGTGCCTGATGAGGCGATCTCCGTCCGGCTCCACTATCGGCATGTAGATCAGGCGGAACGCTGGACGCGGGTGGAGATGCAAGGAGACGAAGGGATTTACACCGCGACGATCCCGGCCGTATATACGCAGTCCGATTTTCCGCTGGAATACTATTTCGATCTCACGGCGAGGAGCGGCGCGGCAACGCTGGAGCCGGCGTTCAATGAAACACTCTCAAATCAGCCCTACTATACGCTGATGAGAGCAGAGGAGTGACGCGGATTTGTTTCGGTTTCGGGCGATTTCCGGTCAGGTTGCAAAGCGCGGCGAGACATGTGGATCGTTGGATGTACAGGCGCGGGTGCGGTGCGGTATCCTGAGGCTTAACCGATGATTTTTTCCCGCGACTACATTGGGTATCTTACCCGCCGCACGGTCAAGCACCTGATCGAAGCAAAGATGATCACCACCAGCGATCTGAAGGTGACGGAGGAGCGCGTGAACACGGCGCTCATCGAGGAACTCGCGCTGGAGGACCGCATCAACGAAGAGGTGCGCGTGATTCTGGACGCCTATTCCGATGAGATGCGCAAGAGCGGCGCGCAATACGCCGAGATGTTTAAGAAGGTGAAGACCGAGCTGACCAAGAAATACAAGGCGGTGCTATGAGGCTCAACCGCGACAAGCTGAACAAGCTGGCCCACACCGTGGCTGACACGCTGGCGGAGATTGACCAGGTTGGGTTCCTGGAGGATCGCAACACGATCCGGCAGGAGGCGCGGAAAGAGCTGGAGATTCTGCTGACCGAGGAAGCGAAAATCGACGCGATGGCGCGACAGAAGATTGCCAACCAGCGGAAGATTATCCAGGAAGGCTCGCAGGAGTGGGACATTTTGTACCGCAAATATTACAACGACGAAGTGCGCAAGCTGGGGATTTGAGCGGCTGCCGCGCCTTTGGGGCGATGCTCGATTCGCCTTTGGCTCGGGCCTGATTTTTGTTAGAGTAAAGGAGTGGCCCGCGACCGCGGGCAGCCTCCTTAAAAGCTGTGGCGCTATCGTCTAGGGGTTAGGACGTGAGATTCTCAATCTTAAAACCCGGGTTCGATTCCCGGTAGCGCTACCAGACAAGACACGCTAAGGCCCGCTATTTCAGCGGGCTTTGCTTTTGATCGAAGAGCGTGCTGACGCACGCTAGCCGCAAATCGCGCGATTCGTGTGGACTGCCCGATGTTTTGTGCCAGTAGATTGTTGGTGTAGCGCAGCGGGTGAAGTATCTAACCCGCCTCCTTCGAGGGAGTGGAAAAGGGGGAAGCGTTGTGTGCTTTCCACTTTTCCATGCCCCGTTTCTTTCTCCATCAGCCATGCAGCCGGCGCCGCGGTCTTCAACGAAAGCGAATGCCGGCATTGCCACAGCATAGGAAACGCCGGCGGCCACAGGGGGCCCGATCTGTCGGGAGTTGGAAGAAGGAAATCGAAGGCCGCACTGCGGCAGCAGATTGTCTACGGCAGCAAGGTCATGCCGGCTTTCGGGGACGATCTTGAGACGAATGAGCTGAAGGATCTGATTTCCTACCTGAAATCTTGCCGTCAGAAGCCGGCAAAGATTGAGCGCACATCCGATCAAAACACGCCTGATCAGGGCACGCCCGCTTCAAAGTGACGGAAATGGACGCTCTTCACGCAACACTGGAAATTGCCTCGCGCAGTGCGTTCGCTACCTCTCGCTGTTGACCTTCTGTGATGCGGTTGAAAAATGGAAGAGCCAACGTACGTCGCGCGATGGATTCGGTGAGAGAGAAATGGCCTACGCCGGTCATGTTCGAGGCGCGCCATACAGGCTGCATGTGGATGGGCGCGAAGTAGCGGCCTGTGGCGATACCGCGCCGGACAAGTGCGGCCTGCACTCGTTCGCGGTCGGCGCCTTCAGGCAGCCGGACGACATAGACAAACCAACTAAGCTCGCGGCGCGGAAGTAGGAGAGGCGGACGCACGAGACCGGGCACATCCGCGAGAAGGGCATCGTAGCGCTCGGCGGCCTGGCGACGGAGAGCGAGTATCTCATCGATTCGCTGCAATTGAACGCGGCCAAGAGCGCAAGCCAACTCCGAAAGTCGATAGTTGTAGCCCGGCTCGACGTGGTCGAGCCAGTCGACACTCGCATCGGGGCTCGCGTCGGGGCTTGAATCGCGGCCCTGATTTCTAAGCCGGCGCAGGCGTGCGGCGTGCGCTGAATCGCGGAGCAATACCGCGCCGCCCTCGCCGGTGGTGATCTGCTTGTTAGGGTAGAAACCGAGAACAGCGAGATCGCCGAAGCTGCCGGCGATGCGCCCATCGAAGCGCGCACCGATGGCCTCGGATGCATCTTCAATGAGGAGGAGTTGATGGCGCCGAGAAAGCTCTTTGAGTACGTCCAATTGCGCGGGTATGCCGAATGTGTGAACCGCAAGAATGGCACGCGTGCGCGGAGAGACGGCGTGCTCCACGGCAGCGGGGTCAAGATTGAGCGTGACGGGATCAATCTCGGCAAGGACAGGCGATGCGCGCACTTGGAGCACCGCGTTGACCACGGCCACGAAAGTAAAAGAAGGAAGGATGACCTCGTCGCCCTCGCCAACACCAAGCGTGAGCAACGCCAGATGGAGGCCGGCGGTGCCGGAACTCACGGCCACCGCATGATCCACATCGTGATAGGCGGCCAGCTCCGCTTCAAAGGCCGCAAGCTCCGAACCCTGGCTGAGGTACGGCGTGCGCAGAACGGCAGTGACTGCAGCGACCTCCGCCTCGGTAATGTCAGGCGCCGAGAGGGGAATGCGCGCAGTCATGAGCGTTCCAGTTGGGCCGATTCGAAAATTGACGGAATCGGTACGGGCTGCTTGATGAGAAGGCCGTCGAGCGAAACGGCGGCCAGCACACGTGCAATCGTCTGCGCCGCTGTGCCATCGCCATAGGGATTGGTCATACCAGCGAGGCTCTCGCGGAAGGCAGGACTGAGAGCGCGATTGAGCGCGTCACGGATGGCGGGAGATTCAGCGGGCACATCGATCACGTTGCGCGCGCGTTCACGGCCTTGCTGACGAATGCCCACGTTGACAACAGGCAGAGCGAAGGATGCCGCCTCCATAATGCCGCTGGAGGAGTTGCCCACAAGCACGTCGGCGTGGCCAAGCAGGCTCCAGTATTTTACAGCGTCGAGATTGACGAAGACGTGAGTGTGCGCGCGCGTTGCCGCAAGAGATCGGGCACGCTCAATGAGCGCGAGGCTTCCTGCATCAGCGTTGGGATAAACGAAGACGATTTGCCCCGGCGCCTGGGAGAGCGCGGCGAAGAACGCATCCGCTTCGGCGTTGGTGTCGCGCAAGATAGTGACGGGATGCCATGCGGCAACAACCGTGGGCGGCTCGAGCGAAAGGCCCAGGCGTGCCTCCAGAGATGCGCGATCGAGCAGCGTAGAGCGGCGCAAGTGATCGAGCGAAGGTGCTCCAGCGCGGTGCACACGCCAGGGCTCTTCGCCCATGGCGATGACGCGGAGCCGTGCGGTCTCAGTCGAAGTGAAGTGAACGTGCGCGAGCTTGGTCAAAGCGTTGCGCACTGCGTCGTCAATGGCGCCCTGGCTCACCTCGCCGCCTTCGATGTGGGCGATGGGAATACGCAGAGCAAGAGCCGTTGCAGCGGGGGCGAGCATTTCGTAGCGGTCGGCAATGAGCAGCAGTAGATCCGGCCGCCACGCAGTGAGCGCATCGGCGAGGCCCAAAATGGCCAGGCCAATCGTTTTGGCCATTCCGGTGTCAGTGTCGGAGCTGAGCAGGCACTCGATGCGTGCCTGAATGGGAAAGCCGTCGCGCTCGATCTCCTTGAGCGTGTTTCCGAATTGCGGCGAGAGATGGGGCCCGAGAGCGAATACGCCCAGCTCGATTTCAGGATTGCCGGCGAGCTCACGCAGCGGCCAGTAAAGATGGCTGTAGTCGGCGCGCGAAGTGGTGACGACGCCGATGCGGCGCCGCGCGGCAGGCGTTGGAAACTGCGCGGGAAATCCGCGTCCATTCACGTCATTTTGCGGCGCTAGCACAGGAGAAGTATAAATTGAATGCTCGATATAGCCTGCTTGCACGGTGTATGAGTCGCCCTGCCGCATATCCCCGCGCTCGCGTACACTGAATGGTTCCGCGATGAGGGGAGAGTTACATCCGTGAGTGCGAGAACGATGCGTGGAGCTGGGTTGTGCGCGATTGCAGTTCTGGCGGGCGTACCGGCACTCTGCGCGCCGCGGAAGCACTTCGACGCCGACGCGATCCGGTTGAACAATCGAGGCGTGGCGCTCATGGGCCAGCAGTTCACCGAGCGTGCCGCGGAGAGCTTTGCCGAGGCATTCAAGAAGGACCCGAGGCTGGCGCAGGCAGCCGTCAATGAGGGCATTGCGCTGCTGTCGGAGCAAAAGCTGGATCAGGCCAAAGAATGGTTCCAGAAGGCTATTGCGGTTGATCCAAAGAATCCGCAGGCATGGTACAACCTGGGTTTAGCGCAGCATGGGGGAAATGAGCTCACGGATGCGCTGGCCAGTTTTCAGGAGGCGGTGAAGCTCGATCCCCGAGATGCAGACTCGTGGTATTTCGAAGGCGCCTGCTACCAGGAGATGCGGCAGTTCGACAAGGCGATTGCAACATTCGAGAAGACGCTGGAGATTAACCCGCTGCATGCTTCGGCGGAGTTCGGTCTCGCACGTTCGCTGCAACGGGCGGGTCGCACAGCGGAGGCGAAGGAGCACTTCGAACGCTTTCAGCATCTGACGAGCACCAAGATTTCATCGGCGCTGGGGCTGTCTTACGGAGAGCAGGGTCACTATTCCACAGTGACGGCGGTCGAAGAGCCGGAAACGATTCAACACGCGATGATTTCGGTGCGGCTTGTGGCGCAGCCAATGGTCGCGGCCACATCTGCAGGCGCTTCGTCATGGACGACGACCGGCGGGGCATGCATGATCGACGCGATGGGCTCAGGACGAATGGATCTGGTGCTGACGCAAGCGGGCGCACAGGCCATACGCATTTTGCACAATCGTGGCGGCGGCAGCTTTGAGGAACTGGATACGACGGCAATGGGGCTGGGGGCGAGCGGCCATGCAGTGGCATGCGCAGTTGGCGATTACGACGGCGATGGATTGAACGATCTGGCTGTGGCTCTGGACGACCGCGTGCTTCTGTTTCACAACCTCGGTCACGGGCAATTCAAGGACGTTACGGGGCAGTCGGGACTTTTGCCGCGCAACCGCCCCACGGGAATTACGTTTGTGGATTATGACCACGATGGCGATCTTGACCTGCTCCTGACCGGTGCGCCTTTGAAGCCGGGCGATGCGCCGAATGTTCTATGGCGCAACAATGGCGACGCGACGTTTACTGAGCAAACGGAGCCGACCGGGCTGGGTGGAAGCGGCAAAACCGCGGCAACAATCCTGACTGATTTCAATAACGATCGCGCCGTGGATCTTGCGGTGACAGGCGATGGACCTTCGCCGCTGATTTCTGTGAATCCACGCGAAGGCAAGTATCCCAAGCAGCCGCTGTATGCGAATGTGAAGCTTTCGCCAACGGTTGGCATAGCCGTGCTCGACTACAACAAGGATGGCTGGATGGACATTGCGGTGACGCACGCCGGCGCACCGGGACTCTCATTGTGGCGAAACGTTGCGCGGCCGGATCACATAAGCCGGCGCTTCGAGCGCGTCGCATTGACGCTCATTGGAGCAGTGCGCGGATGGGGACTGACGCCCGTCGATATTGATAACGATGGCTGGATCGACCTGGCGGCGATTGTGGAGACCCGGGCCGGGTCAAAGGTAAAGGTCTTCCGCAATCGCGGCGATGGCAGTTTCGAGGACGTGAGTCATGCGTTGGGGCTGGATGCGGTGAAGTTGGCGGCGCCGCGCGGACTGATTGCCGCCGATGTGGACGGCGATGGCGCGCCCGATCTGATCGTGACCCAGGAAAATGCGCCTCCTGTCCTGCTGCGAAATGTGGGCGCAAACAAGAACCACTTTGTGCGCATCGACCTGACCGGCTTTGCGGACAACAAGACGGGTCTCGGGGCGAAGGTTGAGGTGTTCGCGAACGGACTGTGGCAGAAGTGGGAGCTTGCGGGCGCGTCGGGCTATCAAACGCAGGCTCCGCCGCAGATTCTTGTGGGCCTCGGCGATGCGCCAGGCATCGATCTACTGCGCATTCTGTGGCCCACTGGCGTGCTGCAGGACGAGATCGATCTGCCTCAGCAGCAGGTAATCGCGATGAAAGAGGTGGACCGTCGCGGCAGCTCGTGTCCCGTTTTGTTCGCGTGGGACGGTCATCGCTACAAATTCGTGACAGACGTGATTGGTGCGGCTGTAGTGGGGCACTGGTTCACGCCTACACGGCACAACACGCCCAACCCTGGTGAGTGGGTGAAGATTGACGGCGCGAATGCCGCGCTAGTGAGCGACAAGATCAGCGTGCGCTTTATGGAGCCGATGGAAGAGGTGAACTACATCGACCAACTGCGCATGGTCGCGGTCGATCACCCGGAGGATGTGGAGGTGAATCCCGACGAGCGATTCCTCGATGATCCGCCCTTTGCGTCGGGCCGCGTAGTGGCGAGCGAAGAAACGCGTGCGCCGGTAGGCGCGTGGGATGGCGAAGGGCGTGATGCGCTCGACAAGCTAAGCCGCCGGGATCACATGTTTGCCAGCGGATTCACGGCGCTGCCTTACGACGGGTTTGCCGACCTGCATGCGCTGACACTTGACCTTGGCCAAATCAAACCGGATGCACCACTGCGGCTGCTGATGACCGGCTATGTGAACTACTTTAGCGCGACTTCGCTGTATGCCGCGTGGCAGGCGGGGTTGAAGGAGATTCCGCCGTACGTTGAAGCGCAGCTCCCGGATGGCACGTGGCAGCGAATCCCGGGAGATGCAGGGTTCCCGGCAGGGTTGGAGCGGACGATCGTAGTGGACCTGACGGGCAAGCTGCCGGCGGGAACGCGGCGGATTCGGCTGATGACGAATCTGCAGATCTTCTGGGACCAGGTGCTGATCGACCAGAGCTCGGGCGTGCAGACGCGGACAACGGAGATTCCACTGGCCAGCGCAATGCTACATTTCCGCGGCTATCCAAAGCAGATTGAGGGCGCGAGCCCGGGCGATTTGGACTACGACTACAATCTTGTGAGCCTAACCGGACCCTTTCAGCGCGAGCGTGGAAACTATACGCACTTTGGCGACGTGACCCCACTCCTTGAGAACATCGACGACAGGTTTGTTGTGTTCGGCAGTGGCGAGGAGATTGCGGCGGAATTCGATGCGGAGAAGCTGCCCGCTTTGCCCGCACATTGGAAACGCGATTACTTTTTCTATGCCAATGGGTTCGTGAAAGACATGGATTGGTGGGATGCGTCGCCATTCACAGTGGCGCAAATGCCGTTCCATGGCATGAGTGCCTATCCATATCCGGCAAGCGAGAAGTATCCAGACGATGCGGCCTCACTCGATTACCGCCTAAACTGGAACAACCGATTTGAATCGGGGAATCCTGTGCGATCGTACCGGTTCAGCTATCAATTGCTGCCGTCGGCGCCACCAGAGATCGGAGCTCCGCAATTGCCACCGGGAACGCGGCCATGAACGATGTTGTTTTGGCCGCGGCAGCGAATCAGCTTGAGATGGTTCGCACGGGCGAACTTTCCGTGACTGAGCTCGCCGAAGCTCATATCCAGCAAATCGAGCGGCTGAATCCAGAATTGAATGTATTTGCTGACTTCGATGCAGAGCGTGTGCGCACACAGGCCAGGCAGCTCGACGCGGCACGGGAACCGCGCGGCGCATTGCATGGTTTGCCGGTGACTATCAAGTCGTCGATTGCGACCGCGGGTTACCGATGCGAGATTGGCAGCTTGTTGCACAAGGGAGAAATTCCGGCGCACGATGCAGTGGTCGTGGCGCGGTTGCGCGCCGCGGGAGCGCTGATTCTGGGCACGACGAATTGTCCGGAGTTTCTGATGGCGTATGAGACCGCGAACCTGCTCCATGGGCGCACGCGCAATCCGTGGGACCTTGAGCGCTCGCCGGGCGGATCGAGCGGCGGCGAGTCGGCGGCCATCTCGGCGGGAATGTCCGCAGCGGGCCTGGGCAGCGACAGCGGAGGGTCGGTGCGAGTTCCAGCGCACTTTACGGGAATCTGCTCGCTGAAGCCTACGCCGGGGCGAATACCGGTACGAGGGCATCTGCCTCCGTGCGTGGGGCCGTTCTCGATCCTCGGCGCAATCGGACCGATGGCGCGAACAATGGGCGACGTTGCACTGCTGTTCAAGTCGCTCAGCGGCCATGATCCGCTGGATCCGGTGAGTGCGCCGGTTACGCTGAGAGACCCGAGCCCCGATGAATTGCGTGCGAAGGTGATTGGGTTTTTCGAGGACGATGGCCTTGTTCCAGTGACGCCGGAGACGCGCGCCGCGGTGAACGAGGCGGCGCGAGCGCTGCGTGAAGCAGGCTTTCGAGCGGAGCCGTTTCGTCCGCGGACGCTGGAGCCGTTGCGCAAGTTGTGGTGGAAGTTCTTTGTGCAGTGCGGGGCAATGTTCTATGAGCCAGAGATTCGCGGGAAGCGCGCGAGGCTTAGTCCCATCTTCAATGAGTTTTTGGGAATCGCGGAAGCTGCCGGGCCGATCAGCGCGACGGAGTTACTCAACGGGTGGGCCGAGTTGGACCTGCTGCGCGCGATGACTCTGACCGAGATGAGCGAGTATCCGGTTTTGCTTTGCCCAGTGGCCAGCATTCCCGCGTTTCGACCCAATGAGCGCGAGTGGACGATCGACGGGAAATCGGTCGAGTATTTTGATGCCATGCGGTATACACAATGGTTCAACGCGCTGGCGTGTCCGGCCGCAGTGGTTCCGGTGAGCGTATCACCCGAGGGGCTGCCGATCGGCGTGCAGATTGTTGCGCGGCCCTTCGAGGATGAGATCGCGCTGGGCGTCGCGGCGGTCATAGACGCGGCATTCGGTTATCGCCCGCCCCCGATGGCGCGGATGTAACTCGGGGTCAGGCTGCCCAAATCCATCGCACACAGTCGACTGAGTGTTCCTCCGAATGCAGAATTGGACGCCCCGGCACACCTGCGCGTATCAACCTTTCGATTGAGGCGGTTCTCAAGAGATCGCAGTACACTTAGGCTTCCCTGAGAACTGGAGGCCGGATGGAGCGCTTAGTGTGCGCGAAAGCTGGCAGGAACACTTCGCCGAAGCCCCCGATGTTCTGCTAGGCGCGCGGCGCCCGCGGACGATTGTGCGGGTGCGCGATCTTGCTGTCGGTGGTGAAGAGTTCGTCACCATGGCGGGACCGTGCTCAGTGGAATCTGAGCGCCAGCTCATGGCCACCGCCTATCGCGTTCGCAGCGCAGGGGCGCGTGTTCTACGTGGCGGCGCATTCAAGCCGCGCAGTTCTCCATATTCATTTCAAGGGCTGGGCCTCGAAGGCCTGAGGTTGCTCGCCGCGGCGCGCGAAGAGACCGGGCTGGCGATCGTGACCGAGGTGATGACGGAGGACGACGTCCCACTGGTCGCCGAATATGCCGACATTCTGCAGATCGGATCTCGCAGCATGGAGAATTACACGCTGCTGGAAGCTGCAGCGCGATCCGGACGGCCGATTCTGCTGAAGCGCGGCATGATGGCCACGATTGCAGATGTTCTGCGCTCGGCGCAGGTGATCCTGAGCAATGGCAACCCCAACGTGATTCTGTGCGAGCGCGGCATTCGCACTTTCGAAATGGCGATGCGCAACACCTTCGATGCCGCCGGTATTGCGCTGCTGAAGCAGATCACGCACCTGCCGGTGATTGCCGATCCCAGCCATGCGGCCGGACACCGCGAACTGGTTCCGGCACTGGCACGCATCGGAATCGCCGCCGGCGCGGATGGCCTTCTTGTCGAAGTGCACCCCGATCCCAACAAGGCATGGAGCGACGGCGAACAGTCGCTGGACTTTGAGGGGTTCGCTGCCATGATGACGGCGCTCGAGCCATGGATTGCGTTGCGCGGATCGTCGCTGCACGAAGAGAAGCTGGAACAGCGCGAAAGCGCCGGCATCCGTCTCGCGGAGGCGGTCGCATGAGGTTGACTTGTGCGGCGCTGGCGGCTGCGGCGCCGGTTGTGTTGATGCTTTCTCCAGTTTGTGGGCTTGCGCAAAATGCGGAGCGGGAAGTTCCTCCGGATTTTATTGTGACTGCTGCTCCCGCCTACGTGCCTCTGGCAGAATTGCGCGGACAAGAACGATTCCCCGAGGGCGCACAACTACTGCTTGTTCGCGCCGGCAAGGCGGAGCCGCTGGTGACTGGCTTTGCAGCTTCAGCGGACGCGAACGTATCGTTCGATGGCCAGACGGTGCTGTTTGCGGGCAAGCGGTCTGCAGGCGATCCCTGGCAGATTTGGGAACTTGCCTTCAAGGATCACGCCGTGCGACAGGTGATGGTCACGACGACGGATGCGGAAAGCCCCCTCAATCTGCCGGGCGGGCGGATGGTCTGGGCACAGCGCACGCCCGCGGGATTCCAATTGCAGTCCGGCGAAGATGGGCAACCGACTCCCACGTTCCTGAATCCGACGGCTGGACCGGGGATGTTGCCGCTTGCGTACACGCGCGCCAGCACATTCCCCGCGGACGTGCTGCGCGACGGACGGATTCTGTTTGAGGCCGGTTTTCCGCTGGGCAAAGGGTCGACGCCTGAGTTGTACCTGGTTTATGCCGACGGGTCGGGAGTGGAGTCTGTGCGCTGCGATCATGGGCGGGCACGCTGGGGCGGAACGCAACTGGCTTCGGGAGATGTGGTCTTCACGCACGGAACGTCGCTGGCTCGCTTTACCTCGGCGATGGCGCATGATGTGCCGATTGAAGCGCCGCGCGGCACTTATGCCGGCGCGATTGCCGAAACTGCTTCAGGAGCGTGGTTGGTGAGTGCGCGAACGGCGACAGACGCGAGATTTGCAATCAAGATGTGGACGCCAGGCTCGTCTGGGTTGGACGCCGTTTTGGCGAGGAGCGGAGAGGATCTGGTCGAGCCCGTACTGATCGCCCCGCGCACGCGGCCCAATCGGCATCCGTCAGGCCTGCACCCATGGGACTACGCGAACCTGCTCGCATTGGACGCGCGTGTTAGCCGCGACGGAGATGTAAAAGGAAAGCCAGTGTCGGTGCGCCTGGAAGCGCAGGACGCCACGGGCCGCGCGATTGCGATGGGAACGGCGCCGGTTGAACAGGACGGGTCGTTTTTCGTGAAGGTGCCGGCCGACAGACCGATCCGGTTTGAGCTGCTCGACTTCAAAGGCACGGTTCTGCGCCAGGAGCATGGATGGTTCTGGGCTCGCGGCGGCGAGCAGCGCATTTGCGTAGGCTGCCACGCTGGGCCGGAACGAGCCTCAGAAAATCGCGTGCCGGCCGTGCTGATGCGAACGACCGTACCGGTGGATTTGACCGGAGTTAAGGTTGTTGCGGCAGTGCCGGGAGGCAATTGATATGAGATTTGCTGTTCTTGTTACACTTTTCGGCGCGGTCTCGATCACGGGGCTCACTTCCGCCGCGCAGGGAGCGCCGGCCGCAGCGCAAGTGCCCGCACCAGCAACGGCTGCCAGTGCGCCGGCACCACTCCAGCCCGTCATCCGGTTTGAAGACGCCACGGAGAAATCGGGGATTGATTTTACCCACAGCTTTGGGTCGGCCAAGCTGGGATCGTTGCTGGAGGGCACGGGAGCGGGGTGCGTCTGGTTTGACTACAACAACTCAGGGCGTCCGTCTCTTTACGTCGTCAGCGGGCGGCCACTCGATGATTCGATGCATCCCTATCCGTTAAAGGAGAAGCCGAACCCTCCTGCGCACAATCATCTCTATCGCAACGACGGCAACGGCCACTTCACCGACGTGACCAAGCAATCGGGCCTGGACCCGGACATGTATTCGATCGCGGTGACGGCGGCGGATTACGACAATGATGGTTACGAAGACCTGCTGGTGACGGGATACGGAAAGGTCGTCCTCTATCACAACGACGGCAACGGACACTTCACCGACGTGACCGAGAAGGCGGGCATCAAGGTCAACGGCTGGGCAATCAGCTCCACCTGGCTCGACTACGACAAGGACGGTTGCGTTGATCTGTTTGTTGGGCGCTACGTCAAGTTCGATCCCAAATACCGCGCTTTTTACGCGGCGGACAACTATCCCGGGCCGCTCGACTATGCGGGCCAGACCAACATGCTGTTCCACAACAACTGCGATGGAACTTTTACCGACGTGACGGACAAGTCGGGCATTGGCGCATACGTCGGCCGCACCATGGGAGTGACGGCGGCGGACTTCGACAACGATGGATGGGACGACATTTATGTGGCCAATGATCGGACGGAAAACTTCCTCTTCCGCAACAAACACGATGGAACGTTTGAGGAAATTGCCAACGAAACCGGGACGGCGTTCGGACAGAATGGCGAGGCCACTTCGTCGATGGGTCCGGTAGCTGCCGATTTTGAGGGCAGGGGAGTGCTGGATCTCTGGGTGACCGATGGAAGCTACAACCGCTTTCTGCGAAACACCGGAGCACCGGAAAAGGGTTCGCCTGTTACGCAGCCGGATTCCGCAAAGGCCGGCTTTGAAGATGAGGGCGCGGCCAACGGAATTTCGCAGACGGATGCGCAATACGTGAGTTGGGGTTCGGGAGTCTACGACTTTGACAACGACGGCCAGCTCGACATCCTCGTCTTCCACGGCGGGCTCATTCACTTGATTCCGCAGGAACACACGCTATTTCGCGGGCTGGGGAACGGCCAATTCAAGGATGTCTCACGCGAAACCGGTCCGGTGCTGAGCGACCGAACCGTGGCGCGCGGCGCCTGCTTTGCCGACTACGAAAACAACGGCAAGGTGGATGCCTACGTGGTGAATCTCGGCGCCGAGGGCAAGCTGCTTCACAACGTCTCCACCGGCACTGGCCACTGGATTGAAGTAAAGCTCGTGGGCACAAAGAGCAATCGCGACGGAATTGGCGCGCGCGTGGAGGTGATGGCCAGCGGCAAGCGATGGACCGCCGAGCGCGTGGCGAGCTCAGGTTATCTTTCGCAGAACGACGGTCGCTTGCACTTCGGGTTAGGCGCGGTGACTGTCATCGACAAAATAATCGTTCGTTGGCCGAGTGGGCGCGTGCAGACGCTGGAAAACGTCAGCGTCGACCGCGTCCTCGATGCCGAGGAGCCGCGATGAGCCGGCTGCGCACGAGTTTAGGCGCTTGCCTGACCGCTCTGGCCGCGGCAACGCTAGGCTGTTTTCCAGGGAGCGAAATAGTGCACGCGGCTGCGGCAGACGGAACCGACGAGGTCTTGAACTACGCCTCGCCGGTGGAACTTCTATTTTCACCTGACGGATCGCGACTCTATGTGCTCTGCCAGCAGAGCGATGAGGTGCGGGTGCTGAACGCGACGACATACGCGCCGATGAAGACCATCGCCGTCGGGCATGTGCCGCGCGGCTTTTCGCTCTCGGCAAACGGCAGCAGGTTGTTTGTAGCCAACTCCTGGGATGACACTGTCTCGGTGATTGACACGCAATTGCTGGAGGTGGTTGCAACGTGGCCGGTGCGCGCGGAACCATCGAGCGTGGTGGAGGACCGCGCAGGTAAATACCTCTTCGTGGCAGACCGCATCTCGGACGATGTAGCAGTGCTTAATGCTCAAACCGGCGCGGAAGTGAAACGCCTGCTGGCCGGGCGCGGAGCCAGCTACATGACGCTTGCTCCCGATGGAAGTCGGCTTTACGTTACGCATGTCTATCCGAATCCGGGGCCCCATCGCACTCCGCCGGAATCGGAAATCTCAGTAATTGATACGGCGCGGGCGGAGGTCGTCGACCGCATTCCGCTGCACAGCATCGCCGGAGTCTTTCATGTGGCGATCTCCAATGACGGGCGCCTGGGCGCAGCCGCAGAACTGCACCCCAAGAATCTGGTGCCTTTGGCGCATTTGGAACACGGCGGAGCCTTTGCCGACACGCTCACTCTGTTCGGCGCGGATGTGGGCAAGCCCGTAGAAATTCCGCTCGACGAACTCGATCGCTACGCGGCGCGGCCCTTCGGCGTGGCGATTACGCCGGACAAATCTCGCCTCTATGTAACCAGCGGCGGCTCGGAGATCGTGACCGTCATCGACGTAGCGCGGCTATTGCGCTATATCCATACCCATCGAGGACCATACGCAGAGGACCTTTCCGCGAGCGCCAACTATGTAGTCACACGAATTCCTACGGGTCGCGACCCGCGCGGCGTGGCTCTTACCCAGGACGGCAGCCGCCTGCTCGTGGCGAACAGACTCGACGATACAGTCAGCGTGATCGACACCCGCAGCAATCGCGTAGCTTCAACAGTTGCACTGGCGGGGTCAAAGCAACTATGGGCGCTGCACTTCGGCGATGAGATGTTCGCTAAGATTCCTGATCCCTCTCAAGGGCGCACCCAGTGCGCTAACTGTCACCTCGATGAGCGCCATCGTCAGGGTTCGAAGATGGACTTGACCAGGCCCGAGCAGGTGTCGGCGCTCCGTCGCGGAGAGCAGGCTTTCTATACATCGCGTTACTCCTTCCAAGGCCAGATTGGTTGCGCCAACTGCCACATTGACTCCACTTTCGATGGTCTGCAGTGGGATCTGGAGCCGGATGGCTTCGCCCGGGACATCGTCGATAACCGCCTGCTGGAGGACGTCAAAGACACTGAGCCGTACAAGTGGAACGGCGGCAACCCGAACCTGCCCACCGAGTGCGGTCCGCGGACGGAAAAGTACTTCTGGCGCTCAGAGAACTACGATGACCGCACGCTCGCAGATCTGACTGCCTACATTAACAGCCTGCCTCCGCGGCCCAATCGCTGGCGCATGCCGGACGAGGCCTTCACGCCGGCGCAGGAGCGCGGCAAAGCGATCTTCGAGCGCGCAGTCGATAAGTTTGGCGCGCCAATCCCGCTGGCAAACCGATGTTCCTATTGCCACAGCGGGCCCAAGGGCACCAGCCAGAAATCCTTTGACGTGGGAACAAAAAAGCCGACCGACGATTCGGGAATGCTGGACACGCCGCAACTGACCAACATCGCGCTGACAGCACCTTATCTGCACGATGGCTCGGCGCGCACCCTCGAAGAGATCTGGACCATTTACAACCCGGGGGACAAGCACGGGCGCACCAACGACCTAATCAAAGACGAGTTGAACGACCTGATCGAATACCTGAGGACGCGATGAAGAAGTTTGCCAACAAAAGATGGATTGCGGTGATGCTGCTGGTGGTCGCGTTTGCTGCGACTGCGGTGCGATGCGGATTCGCTCAGGCAGCTCAGCGTCATCCTCACGGCGCGTCAACGGCGGCAACCGTTCCACTCATGCCGCGCTTTCGTTTTGAAAACTACACGACCGCCAATGGCCTTCCCGCCAATCATGTGTATGCGGTGCTGGTGGATGGTGACAGAATTTGGGCGGGCACGGACAACGGCCTGGGTCTTTACGAGGACGGAAAGTGGAAGACTTACTCGACGAAGGATGGCTTGGCGCACAGAGCCGTGCTCTCGCTGGCTCTGGACAAACGCACGGGCGACGTGTGGGCCGGCACGATGGGCGGGCTGAGCCGGGTCTCCGGCGGGCGCATCGTGAGCTACACGCAACTGAATTCTGGACTGAGCAACGATGTGGTGTACGGCGTTTCAGTAGAAGGCGAAAATGTGTGGGTGGCCACAGCCTCCGGCGCTTGCCGGCTCAACCTGCACACCGGCGAGTGGTCGCTCTACAACGAGCGCAACACGCCCATGCGCGAGATTTGGGTCTACGGGGTCTCGGCCACAGCGACGAAGGTCTATTTCGCCGTTTGGGGAAGCGGGCTGCTCGAGTACGACCAGAAAACGGGACGATGGGACTTGTACGATGACCCCGACGGCGAAACCGAACTCGTGCTCTTCAAAGACCAGGGCCTGATTCACGACATCGTTTCTTCGGTAAGCTACGTTGACGGCATCGTTTGGGCGGCCACCTATTTCGGCGATAGCCGGTACGACGGACGCTACTGGCACAATTTTCTGACAAAAGACAGCGGACTGCCTTCGAACTTCACCAACTTTGTGAAGGGTGTGGACGCCAATCATGCCTGGTTCTGCACCGACAAGGGACTAGCTTACTACGATGGCGCAAACTGGGCCGTCTACACGCGCTCGCTCAGCTCGCACAAGCCGGTGATGACGGTGCGCGATGCGAAGGGGAACGTTACGGAGATTCCCGTGACCAGCGGGCCGGCGCACAACTACATTCTTGGCATCGACTTTCAGGGTAGCGACATATGGGTTGCTACAGCCGAGGGACTGAGCCATGGAATTCTTCAACGATAGAGAAAGAGGAGCTAACGCCATGATCGCATTTGCTGAAATTCTGGAAACAATCGCGCACGCGCCAGTGAGGAAGCGCGCGATCACCAATCACGATGTACTCAACGAAGCCCACGCCTACGCCAAGCCAAGCTCGTTTTCGCGCGGGATGAGGATCGATCTGAACGGCTTGACGATTCTTCTTATCTCGGGCACTGCGTCGATTGACGAGAACGGCGAAAGCGTGCACATCGGCGACTTTCGCGGGCAGATGCGGCGCACGCTTCAAAATATCACTGGACTGCTGGCCAGCGAAGGCTGCACCTGGCACGATATCGTCCGCACGAGTTGCTATCTGCGCGACATCGAGCGCGACTACGAGGCCTTCAACGAAGAGCGCACGGAGTTTTTCAATGAGCAGGGACTCGATCCGGTTCCCGCGTCGACGGGCATCCAGGCGATTCTGTGCCGGCCGGAACTGCTCGTTGAGATTGAGGCGATTGCCATGTTCCGAACGGAAAAGATCGACAGCGGCAAGGAGTAAGATGATGCGCCATGGAATTTTGCCGATTGCGTTCTGCGCGCTGGCTGTGGGTGCTGCTGTGCCCTTATTGGCGCAGAGTGGCGGCGTATGCGAATGCGGCAAGCATCCGCCGGGACCGCCGCGCGACCGGACTGTGGCGCCCTACGCCGGTGAGCCGCAGGATTTAAGGCCGTACGCCAAGTTTGAGAAACCGTATTATGAGAACTATCTCGAACCCAACATTTACACCGGCGCTGGCCGCGATATTCCCGATCCCAAAGACATCACTGAAGTGCGGATCGGATTCCTCGGTCCTCTCGATCCCAGTCCGGACAAAGCAGACGGCGAGCGCATGCTGCACGGGGCGCAGTTGGCCGTGGAAGAAGCCAACGCGCGCGGCGGCTATGGCGGCAAGCCATTCAAGCTGATGGTGCATAACGACTACAACAACTGGCAGGCCAAAGCGGTCTATGGCTCGACCCGCCCAACCGATGAGGGGATCTGGGGTTCGGCGGCGGACGAAGCCGTAAAAATGATTTACGACGACCAGGACTGGGCGATCTTCGGGTCGATCAATTCCGAGTCGACTCACATTGTCCTGCGCGTTGCTCTGAAAGCCGAGATTCCAATCGTCAATTGCGCATCGACCGATCCCACGATTCCTGAGACCTACATTCCCTGGTACTTCACCGATCTGCAGGATGATCGCGTGCAAGCCTACACCCTGGCTCGTCATATCTACACGGAGCTTGGCCTGAAACGGATTGCGTTGCTCAGGGTGAACAACCGCTATGGGCGAATGGCCGTTCCAAAGTTCAAGGGTGCATCTGTCCGCCTGGGCCACCCGGTGGTGATCGAACAGAAATTCTTGCCCGGGGACACGGACTTTTCGCGCGAACTCGAGATCATCCGCGATTCACGCGTCGACGGAATTGTGCTGTGGGCAGATGAAAGCGAGACCGCGGGTATCCTGAAGCAAATGCGCGCGATGGGAATGAAACAGCGCGTCTTCGGCTCGTACCGCACGCTGGGGCCCGATCTGCTGGCTCAAGCCGGCGCCGACGCCGAGGGCTTCGAAGCTGTTTTTCCATACGACCCAACTCGCAATGACCCGCACTGGCTCGACTTCAATCGCCGCTTCGACGCTCGCTTCCATGAGCAGCCGGAGCAATTTGCTTCTCTGGCCTATGACGCCATGAATGCATTGCTCGACTCCATCTGTAAGGCCGGCCTGAATCGCGCACGCATTCACGACGCGCTCGCGGACATCGAAGAGTACGACGGCGTGACCGGGCACATGGTCTTCGATCCCAACCAGAAGAATGTCGCGCCGATGTACCTGGGAACTGTTCTCGATGGAAAGATTGTCTACCGAATCGCATCGATGGAGAAGCAGTCGGCGGCGCAACACGCGGCTGACGTGCAAGGACCGTCTGATGCGCCAGGGACGCCGTATGCTCGCGTGGGCGAAGATGGGGTGAGCTATGCGGGGCCGCGATCTGCCAATCTCCCGCAGGGACCGGTGCGCGTAATTCTTTTTGGACCGAATGCGGCGGAGATTGCGCAGTCGCCAGAGGTTCTGGCAGCACTGCGCGCTGAAATGCCAGCTGGCCGGCAGTGGGTGGCGATGCCAGTGGAGAGCAAGCAGAATTGGGGAGCAGCCTCATCTCAATTGGTTCACGCCTTGATGGACGAACATGCCCTGGCGATCGTGGCGCTTGATCGGGACGCCGGCCACCTCTCAGAACAACTGGCATTGAAGTGCTTTGTCCCGGTAGTGGCTTTGAGTGCCGACAAGTCTCTGACTTCAGCCAATGTTCCCTGGATTTTTCGGCTGCCGCCCGCGGCCACACCGGCTGCGGCACTTCGCTTGTTGCGTCAGGCTGCAGCACGAGCCGGCGTCAACTCGATGAGAGTCAGGGATGAACTGGCGTCAGGGGATGCGATTGATGGGATGGCCTTTCTGCCGACAGGGGAGCCACGCAGGCAGTAACCTGAGCCCATTTCCATTGGTGAAAGAGTGGGGCAGAGTTGATGGTCCTCACGATTCGATGGATCGGAGTGATGGCGCCAAACCCGGGAATCGGACGCGCGGAACGGCGCGCCGGCACAGACGCTGTTGATCCTTGTGGATTCCTGGTGCTTTGACAGACACAAAATTTACTACACCTCAAAAATCAAGATCAGTTCAAGCCGAATAAACCTCACGGCTCTCCGGTGGTGTAGTTGCCTGAGAACAGTCAGCAGGGACGAACACAGGTGTGGACTGCCCGGCAAATCTTGTACCCATCCCTTGCCAAAACTCCATCCGGCTTACATCGCGGCCGGCCGCGACCTTGTCCAGAGCTCGAGCAACCTTCTCGCCGCTGAAGGCCGTGTCAGCATGCAGAGTGAGACACTCCCGTGTGTACTGATCGACACACCCTCCTCAACCTTTAAATGCAAAAGGCGGTGAGGACGTTGACCCGTGGCACCGGCGAGTTGAAACGTGCGATTCTGAATCTATTATGGGCTACAAAGAATTTCCGTCGATGTGCAGCCCGGCTTCATTCCGGAGCATGGGCCGATGAGACCTTTTCCAAGTGCTCTCGTGGTGGCCTGCGCATTGTATTGCGCAGCGCAGATTCATTCGCAGGGGGAAGCCACAGAAACGCCGGAGGCGAACCCCGGTCGCCCGACCGTTGCAACTCCCGCTACTTTGACTCCGGTCGGATATCTTCAATTCGAGAATGGCGCCCTCTATGCCGTTACATCATCTGAATTCACAAAACAACTAGGAATCAACCAGGTGACGAAGTTGACCGTCACGTCCCGGCTCCAGTTGCTGGTTTTGTCGGGGCCATACTCCTATACCAACGGAGCGGCGCAGGACGCCTCAGCAGGGAATCATCCCGGCGATGTCGATGCCGGACTGCAGGTCGTTGTTCTGCCGGGAGAGGGTCTAAAGCCGACCATCAGCCTGAGCTACTTTCGATTTGTTTACTCTGGTTCCGCACCGGACACTGACATTGGCAGCTTTCGTCGAAGCGCGCTGTTTCTCTTCAGTGAAGATTTTGGGCGCTTCCACGCAGACCTCAACGGCATTTTCTCGGAACAGGCCGGAAGCGGAGTGCGCCGGGGGCAATTCGGCCAGACTTTGTCGATCTCTCATCCGCTTGGGCCGTTCACTGTTTCCGGCGAGCTATGGCACTTTACCCAGCCATTGACGAAAGGGAACGCTGTTGGAAACCTATGGGCGCTTTCCTACCCTGTTAGGAAAAATCTGGTCGTCGACGCCGGACTGGATCACGGCCTTACTTCTTCCTCAACGCAATGGGAGGGGTTTGCAGGCTTTACTTATTTGCTTCCGCATCGGCTTTGGGCAGCGCACAAATTAAAGCAAAATAGCAAATGAAAAGAAGTCGACAAACGAAAAAATTTTAGGTCATGCGACTCAGATCGCCGGGCAATTCGATCTTTCCTGCGCAGAAAGAACGCGGCGGAGCATACGCCGGAGCGGGCTGCGAGGCGGGGCAGTGCTATTCTTTGGTCAAATGTCTGAAAGGGCTGAAGACGGCCTGAGGAAATTCGCCCAGATCTCCCTTCTCCTGGCCGCCTGCGCATGCCTGGTGTTTTGGCTTTTGCGCGTGGGTCATGCGATCTCCTTTGTCACTCCCTACATGATCGTGACCACGGGAGGCGAGGAAGTAGCTCTCTTTCCGATCTGGAAGTTCGTCCAGCATCAGGCGGTCTATGCAGATCCGCATCAGATTCCTTTTGCATACAGCAATTACAACTGGGGCTTTTATTTCCTTTACGGATGGATCGCCCGCGCTTTCCTTCACCTGCTCAGTCTGGATGCGATATGGATACCGACGATTGGCCGCATCGTCAGCATCTTTTTTGCGTTGCTGACCGGGGGAGTGTTTTATCTGAGCTTGCGGAGGTATGCAAGGGCGGGATTCTTTGCGGGCCGGCAAACGGCGTGGGCGTGGTTCCTGATCGTTACATTGTCTCCTCTTGTCGGATTTTTTCCCGTCAGCGTACGCCCCGACGTTGGAGCGCTCGCACTCGAAGCCGCGGGCCTCTATCTGGTTCTGCGATACTTCGACGAACCAAAGATCCGACTCGTTGTTGCAGCAGCGCTCTTGTTTTACGTAGCATGGGCCTTCAAGCAAACTTCTGTTACGATGCTCGCCGGTTCGGGGCTGTCTCTTGCGCTGTTTCGCCGCTGGCGGGCGTTTGTGACCCTGAGCGGGGTCTGGTGGTTTCTGGCTGTCGTCACCTTGATCGTGGGCGGACCCATCTACCGGGAGTCTATTCTGCTCTCGCAAAAGAATCTTCCGCTGCAGGTTCATACGGGCTTCGGAAATGCCTGGATCGCCGGCGAGAGGAACCCGTTTTTGCTGCCGGGTCTCGCTGCAATTCTTTTTGTCTCATGGAGGGTTCGTCGTCTGCTCAGATCAAAGCCGGTTGAAGCGACGGTGACGCTGACGGTCTTGTTTTCGTTTTGCTTTACGCTGGTTACGTCGAGCAAACTTGGCGCGAGCAGTTACTACTACATGCCCGCTGCGTGGGCCACGATGCTTGGTGTTGCGCTACTTTGGGAACAAATGAATTCGCGATGGACTCTGATGTGTCTCGCGGCCTGTTCATGGCTCCTGATCGCCGGAATTGCGATGGGCCACACTTTCTATGGCGCGGATTACCGGTACACGGATTCGCTCCATCGCGCCGTGGCAGAGAAACTGAGCCACTTGCCGGGGCCGGTGTTTGTCACCGAGGCTTACTCAGACCTGCCCTGGGTGCAATCCCTGCCGCCCAATTTTGTTTTTGGATTTGAATATGAAGCGGACCACGATGCCGGAGTTCCATTTGAAGGCGGAGGATGGGAAGACCTGGCGAGGCAAGGATACTTTGGGACGCTGGTAACTTATCGAGACCTCAGCTTCCCGCCCGCTCTGCTCGAAAAATACCAGTTAGCAGATGAGTATAAGGATGCGAATGAGGACTACAGGTTCTATCGCCGAATCGGCGCCGGGAACCGCTAAGCGTGATCTGCGCGAGACGGGATTGGCCAAGCGTCAAGCTACGCGTCAGGCAATTTCGTAAGGATGCCGCTGATGCCGGGACAGCAGGCTGGCGGCGATGTCATCGCCTTCAATCATCTCTGTCTTCGGGTCCCAGTACACAGGGTGATCGGTCTTCATGGCGATCCAGTGCAGCAGGCAGGTGGAACAGGCGCGATGGCCAATCTCTGCCGGCGCAACAGGGGCTTTTCTTGAATGAATGCAGTCGAGCCAGTTTCCATGCTGATCGTCGGACGTGTAGACGTGATATTCCGCCGGACCAATGACGGAATCGAGAATCTTCGGGTCGCTGGCGCGGAGCGGAACGATTGCGGGCGCCGGAGAGCCGAAGGAAGATGTCGGCGTGGTTCCAGTATCGCGGCAAACAAAGATCCAGCCTTTGTCGCCTATCCACTTGATCCCGTTTTCGAATTCGCCTGAGATCGTCATGACCACGCCGTTGGCATAGCGGCCGTAGGTTTTGAATGGGCCGTGGACATTCCATAGGCCTTCGGTCGGGAATTCGGCGTGGCCCCAGATTTCGACGGGGCCGGTCAGTTCGGTATTCATCCCCCAGTGCGCCGTGTCGACATGATGCGCGCCCCAGCCGGTGATCATTCCCGCTCCGAATTGTTCCAGGCGCAGCCAGCCGGGGCGGTCGTAGCCGGATTGCGGCATGACGCGATCGATAGTGTAAGGCACATCGGGTGTTGAGCCGAGCCACGCATCGTAGTTGAACCCATCGGGAACGGGCATGGGCTGCGGATTGCCGCCCGCGGGATCGCCGGGAAGGCCGATCTCGACGCGCTGCACAGTGCCGATGCGGCCGTTGCGCACCAGTTCAACGGCGCGCGCAAACTGCTTCCAGGAGCGCTGCTGCGAGCCAACCTGCAGAATTTGCTTGCTGGCCTGGACGTGATCGACCATGATGCGGCCTTCGCGGATGGTGAGCGACGCAGGCTTTTGCAGATACACATCCTTGCCTGCGGCGACAGCGGCAACTGCCAGCCTGGCATGCTGATGGTCGGGTGTCGAGATCAGGACGGCGTCGATCTCTTTGTTGGCGAGTAGTTCCCTGTAATCGGAGTAGCCTCTTGTTCCAATGTAAGGCGCGCCAAGCTTCTTGGTGTACGCATCGTTGACGAACTGCTTGCCGAGCTCGACGCGTTGCGCGCTCAAGTCGCAGACGGCAACGATGCGATTGTCGCGGCCGGCAACGCCCGTGAACTGTAAGACGCCGGGCATGTCGTGGGCACGCGAGATGCGACCGGTGCCGATGGCGCCGATGTTGATCCGGTTGGAGGGCGCAGTGGCGCCGAAGACCGAACTGGGAACGATCGAGGGGAATCCGGCGGCAACGGCGCCGGCAAACGAACTTTGGATGAACTTGCGTCTCGTGGAATTCATGGAAGTGGCTCCTGAGCCGTGAAAGCGCAGCGAATCCAATCTACATCAGTAGGGCCGGGGCCGTCAGGGGGCAGTCGATGTTGGGTCTTGGGGTTTAGTCTTGGGTTCGATTCAGGTCCCATTCGCGCAACGCCAAGAGTGGTAGCATCATAGATGACAGATGCAAACAAAAAAGCTGCAGATCATTCCCCTGGGGGGCCTTGGCGAGTTCGGCATGAACTGCATGGCCGTGCGCTGGGAAGACGACATCATCGTCATCGACGCGGGCCTGATGTTTCCCGAGACGGAGTTGTTGGGCGTTGACATTGTTGTGCCCGACATCTCTTACCTGATTGAAAACAAGAAGCATGTACGAGCCATTGTGCTGACCCACGGGCACGAGGATCACATCGGCGGCCTGCCGTGGATCCTGAGCGAGCTGAAAGTTCCGGTGTATGCTACCGAGTTCACGCTGGCTTACGTGGAAGACAAGCTGGAAGAGCACCAACTGCTGGACGAAATTGAGCTGATCGAGATTGAGCCGAAGGTAAAGTTCTCGATCGGCCCCTTCACCATTGAGCCGATCCGCGTGACGCACTCGCTGGTGGACTGCGTGGCGCTGGCGGTTGAAACGCCGGTGGGAGTCATCATCCATACCGGCGACTTCAAGATCGATCTGGCGCCGCTGGACGACAAGGCGTTTGACCTGCACACCTTTGCCGAGTACGGCAAGCGGGGCGTGCTGGCGTTATTTCAGGACTCGACCAACGTGGAGCGGCCGGGCTACACGCCGAGCGAGCGCGCGGTAATTCCCAGGCTGGACGAGATTCTGACGCAGGCGAAGAAGAAGCTGTTCTTCACTTGCTTCTCGTCGTCGATCTATCGCATTCGCATCGCCATGGAGCTGGCGCGCAAGCACGGACGCAAAGTGGCCGTTGTGGGCCGGTCGATGGTCAACAGCACCGAGATCGCGCAGGATCTGGGGTACATCGATATTCCGCCGGGGCTGATGATCAATCCGGGGCAGATTCGCGATTTTCCGCCGGAGCAGATGATGGTGCTGATCAGCGGCACGCAGGGCGAACCGATGAGCGCGCTGAGCCGGGCCGCCGTGGACAACCACAAACACGCGAAGGTTGAGCCGGGCGATACCGTGGTGCTGAGCTCGAGGATCATTCCGGGGAATGAAAGCGGGATCTTCAGAGTGATCGATCACCTGAGCCGGCGCGATGCGAATGTAATTTACGACGACGGCCAGCATGGGCTGATCCATGTGAGCGGCCACGGCAGCCAGGAAGAGATGCGGCTGATGATCAACCTGGTGAGGCCGAAGTTCTTCATCCCGATTCACGGCGACTACCGTTTTCTGCGGCAACACGCGAAGCTCGCCATGGAGACGGGCGCGGTGGAACACGCAATCGTGATTGAAGACGGCGACGTGCTGGAGCTGGATAAGGACGATGCGCGCAAGAAGGATAAAGTGACCGCGGGACGCATTCTCATCGACTCCGGATCGACGATCGATGTGGTTGAGGATCTGGTGATCCGCGACCGGCGCATTTTGTCAGAAGACGGAGTGGTGCTGGCGGTGATGGCGATCAACAAAAAGACGGGCAAAGTGGAGCGCGAGCCTGAAGTGCTGATGCGCGGCTTCGGCGGCGCGGATATTACCGACCAGGCACGCTTGGCGGTGCTGAAGACGCTGGATAGTTTAAGCGCGGAGCAAAAGTCCGACTACGGCATGGTCACCGAGCGCGTGCGCGTGGAGCTGAAGCGGCTGATCCAGAAGAGCACCGGGCGCAGACCGATGATCATGCCGGTGATTCTGGAGATATAGGGATCAGGGAACAGGGAACAGGGAACAGGGAAAAGGGAATGGTTAGTCGTCCTGTTCGAGTGATTCCTTGAGGTCCTGGAGAGTTAGAAGGGTGCCGAGGAGGGTTTTGCCGTCTTCCTCGTCGTCGTCATCATCGTCATCATCATCCTCATCGTCGTTAGGGTCGTCGAAGCGGTGCATGAAGGCTTCGCGGTCGACAATTTCTCCCTCTGCGTTTGTGCCATCCCACCTGACGAGGGCGAGTTTGTCTTTGCCCGTGACGGACTGGCCGGTTTCCGTGGGCTCGTCGGCTTCTGGATCCTCGGCAGCGCGCGGTTTACGCCCGATCAGGACGTCGAAAGCGACGTTGCGGCCGCATGATCCGGGGTGTTCGCATCCGTTCTGGCAGTCGGTAAAGGGATCGCAGACTGTGAGCACGGGAGCGAGCTCGAGGCCCTGCTTGTTGCGCGTGACGGATAAGACCGACTTTGGGTCCAACTCCGGCTTGCGCAGAAGATTGTTGGTAGCGATCTGAAGTCCCCAGAGCAACTGAGCCGTCTGTTTTGAGTCGATGCGGGAGCTGAGAATAGCTTCGAAGACCTTCCCCAGCGATTCCTGAATGGCGACGGCGTCCTCAGGAACGGGGAGCGTGACGTCGTCCATGATGCCGAGTTTGGTGGTTGAATGGAGCCGGGCGTGATAGTAGCAAAAGGCGTGGCCACGCAGGGCAGGGGATTTGCAGCGCTTTCCGCCGGGTTTGATGTGACGACACGCCAGATACATCCCTACCCCCTCCCCCCCCCACCCATTTTTAGAGCTAAGTGCTGTTCAATGAATGGTTTGTACCTTTCACCAATTGCCGCAAGTGCTTGAAAACATTGAAGTTAAGTAGTCAAAGTATCCAGAATCAATGATTTAGAGATGCTTTTTCCCGGATTTGCGCCGGTTTTGGTGCAATCCCCGAGAAAAAGTATGGGCGGCCGCAGATGCTGGAATCCCCGCCAGCGTCCGTGGGCCGCCCATCTTCCTTTGTTCAACTGAGAACAAGTCTAGCGAAACGGTGGAATTAATCGGCAAACTTGAGAAATATTTATTTGGTTTGGAATGAGGGAGTTGGCGATGGATGTGGGGGTCGAGGGGGTTGACGGGAGCGAAGCGGGGTTAGCGGAGCTAGCGGAGTTGGCGGGGTTGGCGGGGCTGGCCTGCCGGGTTGGAGCGGAGCGGTCAGTCTTCGCCGGGGAGGAGCGGGAGGGTGAGGTTTTCGGCGGGAGCGGGGCGGCTGCGTGGGGCCTTCTTGAATGTGGCGTCGCGGCGATGGGCGGGGTAATCGGGCTGCTTTCCGTCCAGAATCTGCTGGATGGTGAGGATTTGGAGACGCGGCCAGGTGCTGCCGTCGGTAGATTTGTATAGCCCAGCCTCGGCGGCTTCACGCAACATCGGCTTGGTGGGTTCTTCGAAGCAGAGAAAGACCCCGATCTCGGCTTTTTCGCGCTCGAGGACGCCGCGCAGGTCGCGGACCTGGGAGACGGTGACGTGGCCGGCTTTGACCGAGAAAATGATTTGCTTGGATTTGCCGGAGTCGTCATCGTGGAAGTAGAGGCGACCGTCGATGCCGTGATCGGCGCCCTTCTTTTGGTCGGTGGGCCGTGCGCCGACTTGGCCGAGCGCCCACCACTGAAATTGGTATTTGTCTTCTTCGGCCAGTTGCGCCGCACCAGCGTAGTCGGTTGGCTCGCCGATTACGTCGTAGGTCGATTTGATCTCGGGGCCGAAGGCATCGGAGAGGCGCTTCTTGATGAGTCCAATGGCAAGGTGAGTAATGTCGATGCCGATCCAGCGCCGGTTGAGGCGTTGCGCGACTTGAACTGTGGTGCCGCAACCGCAGAAGGGGTCGAGGACAACGTCGCCTTCGTTGGAACTGGACCCGATGATTCTTTCCAGCAGTGCCTCTGGCTTTTGAGTTGGATAGCCGAGGTCTTCCTCTCCCCCTGTGCGATTGATATCGCCCCAGTCGTCCTGAAGCGCCACGCCGGGCATTTCGTCCGCGAACTGAATCAGCCGAGGCATCCCCGTTTCACGGTGGACGATATGACCCGATCGGTAGAAGGCCGTTATGTTCTCTCGAGAGTATGCCCAGTAGCGACCGTTGTAAGGTGGGACTCCCTTGTATTCCCAGCCGTCCTTAGGAGAAACGTATTCATTTTCAAGATCGGCGTCCCAACGTTCTTTTCGACCCTTCCGTCGCTTAACTCTCCAAAGGAACTCGGTATCTCCCCCGGGGCGGGCTGCTGTCAGGTCAGTCTCCTTGTAATAGCGGTCCTCTGCATTTTGATGTTTGTATTCGGAGGCCAGGTATTCCTCGGTGTAGGGCGTATACAAGACGTTCCAATTATTCGCTGAGGATTTCCCGTAAAACAGGAGCACATCTCTAACCCTCCCACAACGGCGCATGCCCTGCTTCACGTCGCTGTGTGCAGACGATCGGCGCCAGGATATCTCGTTTTGAAAGAACTGCGGCCCGAACACGGCATCCATCAAAATCTTGAGATAGTGGCTAGCGGTGGGGTCGCAGTGGAGGTAGATGGAGCCGGTTTGCTTGAGGACGCGGCGTAGCTCAACGAGGCGCGGGGCCATCATAGCGAGGTAGGCCATCATGTCGGAGTTGAAGAGGAAGGTTTTGAAGGCGCGGAGGGCGTCGGCGACGCGGCCGCCCTGCTCGACGATCATCTCGTAGGAGCGCTGGGCGTCGATGTTCCACTCCCACGTGTCCTCAAAGGCGTGAATCTGGGAGCTGGATTGGGAGCCGTCTTTCTCGGCGAAGAGGACGTTGTAGTCCTGGCGAGAATTGAAGGGCGGATCGAGGTAGACGAGATCGACGGACTCGTCTTTGACGTAGCGCTGGAGGACTTCGTAGTTGTCGCCGTAGTAGAGCTTGTTCTTTTCGGTGCTCACAGTTTGGGATGAGCGTAGCACAGCGGAGACGGCGCGACGGAGGGGCGAACCTTAGGGGTCAAGGGGCAATGGCGTTGCGTGCGGCTTCTAGAACCATTTTCTCGGGTTTCTTCTCTTCTGCGTCTGTGTCGGGCCTGGCAGCTGAAGCAGGGCTCTCTGGAGGAAAAAGCGGCCGTTGCTCTGAGGGTGGTCTGCGGAAGACAACTGGTGAGCCGTTGATATAGCCGTGGTCACACGCATACTTCCTCCCGCGGCCATGCGCATCGCCGCCGCAGCCCTTGCACCGACAAGTCCTCGACCGCTTGCGTTTTCCTCTCTCGTAGCACTGAGGCGTACAGTACTTTGCACGCGAGATCGGGCCAGCCGATCCGGTCGCAGAGGGAGTCTGATTCTTTCCTTCCAGCGTGCCGTCTGCCATAGATAAGGAGATATATCATCGCAGCCTGTGCGAAAGTGGCGTTTACCCTGGCCGACGCCTCGATAGAACAGATTTAGTAACGCTAAGTCGGCATGTCGGATGGAATTTTGAGCGCGGTTGCCGGAGGTGGGGTCGGGATTGGGGCGTGGTCGGCGCAAGAAGCGGGATAGGCTTGCTACGGAAACCGACTGCGCGCCGCGGCGGGATGCGGAACTTTCATCGTCCCAGCGAGGACGGGTCTTGGCGCGCGATGTTTTGGGGCCGTGCTTTGTTTTCGAGATTTTTGTGGGCGGGTGTGCGGCATGACTGAAGTCAAGCCCTGATACAAAGCCCGTCGGTTTGGGTTCGTGCTATCCCCGGTCCCCAAAGGCGAGGGACCGGGGGCACCCGGCACCCGGAGATCGCATTCCGGTGAAACGTGATGTGTATCACTGATTGCAGCCATCGCCGGTTCGATACTTGGAGACCGTACTCAGGAGGACTGTCGGTGAATAGTTTCTGTGCGCGCATGTTCGGTCTCACCCTGTTCGTTTTTCTCGTTTTGGCTATTGCCGTCCAACCTGCCATTGCTCAACAGGATCAAGCCACGCATATATTCCATCGGCTGATTCCAGCCGGGGATACCTGTTCCACCTGCCACAAGGCGGTGTATGACCAATGGAAAGCCAGCCCGCATGCCGCCAACGGTGTCGAATGCACCGTGTGCCATGGCGAGACAACAGCAAAGGACTTCGCGGGCAAGCCGGGGTTAAGTACATGCGAGACCTGTCACACCGATCAGGTGGCACAACTCAAGTCCGATCCATTCATGAATGGCAAGACGTGTGTGAGCTGTCATCAAGCACACACCTTCGTGGAGCACAAGAAGGCGGCCCCGGCAGGCCAGTGATAACAATTTCCAGGCGTGGCACTCTCGAACTGTCGGCCGGTGCATCCGCGCTCACCGCCCTCTAAAACGTGTCATCGCATGCCAAGGGAATGTATGACCGGTTGCCCTGAAAACCAGCGATCATGCGCCCGAAGATTACGCCAAGCACGCGGATGCGCCGCAAGCGCGTTTGCCGCGACTGCGAATCGGAATCTTCCGAGGCTCCTCTTCAATTTGTCTGTTCTGTTTGGGCAAACGCGGAACCATGCAGTCGCGCAGTTCACTCATTGGTGTGAATGTTACCAGTAATCCTGATTTGCGCGATAGCTGCTGGACGTCGACCATCGGGAAGTACCGCCGAATCCACGCTGCTCCTCGGATAGGTCCCATGAAGTCGGCTTGTCGGATGGAATCTTTAACCGCGGTTGCCGGAGGTGGGGGCGGGTTTGGGGCGTGGCGTGATCGGCGGCGGAAACGGCGTTTATCATTACCGATCGGTGAACCTTGTCAAGACAGTACCGGTGAACCTCGCGAGGACAGTACCATTTATGTGAGAGCTTTGCGGAGGACGGGGCTTCGGGCTGTCTGGCACAGCGTTTACCGGGCTGCGACGCCTTTCCTTTCCTGCCTCTCAAGCAGGCCCAACATGAGCTGCAAAGCCTGGCTTTCCTTCAGCATGTCGTCCCAACGATAGGCGAGCCTTGGCTTGTGACTAATCGTCAGGCATTCGGCCTCGAACTCAGACGCCATGGATTCGCAATGGAATTTGCGCAGTACCGTTTGCGCTATCAGAGTTTGGATTCTGGGTTTGCTGATGATGAGTTCCATAGTTTGACCTCGGCTGGTGCGCTCCGGAGCCCGAGTCGTGGCAGGGGGGTTCTTTCTCTGCCGGGTCCCGACAGAGGGAGTGCGTGAATGGGACTATATCAGCGTCCAGGATTGATCGGCTGTGTCCCGCGTCACCAACGTAATGTTGATTTTTGGCTATTTTGCTTTAGGGGCTGTCCTAGATAACT
>PLCO01000017.1 GCA_003134815.1 Acidobacteriaceae bacterium
CTCAGTTTAGGGGGTCACTCCACTTAGCCGCTAGCTTCCTCTGTTGTGCCTTTTCGGCCCAGGAACCGACTAATGCGCTTGCAAACTGCGGCGCAGTTTTTCAATTCGCATTGCCAGATCACGAGGGCGTCCCAGCCGAGCTTGGTAAGAGCCTCAATGTTCTTCTTGTCTCGCGCTTTGTTTCGCCGAAGTTTCGGTAGCCAGAAGCTTCGGTTTGTGTTGGGGATCAGGCCTGTTTTGCAAGCGTGAGAATGCCAGAAGCATCCGTGCACGAATATCACCTTGCATCGCGCGGGAAAGACTAGGTCCGGTTTCCCCGGAAGGTCTCGCCGGTGCAATCGGAAACGATAGCCGAGTTTGTGTACCAGACTCCGAACTGCAACCTCGGGCTGCGTGTCTTTGCCGCGGATTGCTCGCATGTTCTCGCTGCGATCCATTCAACGTCAGACCTTAAACTTCTCGCGAAGCCAATTGAGGACAGCGGTTTGCTCATCTTGACCTGCACGTCTGACCTGGGATAGTAACCAGATACTTGTTGGCTTCTCGGCTGTAATGTTCTTCGCGCCCTGATTGCAGGTCGAGCAGAGCGTGCGGAAACTTAGTATTTCGTCTTTACCGCCGATATTCTTGCTCCCGATGATCCCAACATTAAATTTGACCTCTTGCCCAGTGAAGTCATCGATATCTCCTGGGGCGACCCCGCACATTGCGCAGAATAGGTCGTCGTGGTCAAGGGCATGTGCGCGTTGTCTTCCTGAAATCCCTGGCGCGAAGGTTACCTCGCACTGCTCCGGTGCGGATTGCCGTTCGCAGGGCTCGTCGATGGAGTGTACGCGTCCCCAGGTCCTCGTGCCGCGTATGTTTCGACAACGCCTGATTCGCCTTGACAGATTAAATCGAGCATCTGGCATCTCTCACTCCTCTTACCTCAGAACGACGCCCGCCAGGTTTCCGTGGAGAGGTTAACGTGCTTCTCCAGGGGCGGGCAGACGGTGAAAATGCGGGGCCCTGTGGCAAACAAATGAACTCGATAGATTTGCCATTGCGTCGGCATCTGTCTTGCAACTTCGAATTCATTGCGCGTTAGGAAAAACGGCGTGCGAGCAGAACCGTTTGTGGTCTTAACCTCAATAAAGCGAGATCCGCCCTCCGGGTTGAATGAAGCGACGTCGTAGCCCGCGCCATCGCCGTCTTCCGCGGCAGTCCATCGTACCTCTCGGGCCAGATCCGCGCGGTTCGCTTCTCTCAGTCGGTTCTTCTCAAAGTCAATGACGAAGGACTCCCCTGCCTTGCCCAGGGAGCGATTGAGGTGATCCCGCTCCACTGGATCGAATTTTGCTACCAGTCGTTTCAGCCTTGCGGGGATCTGTTCGCGCGGCACGCCAGGAGTGGGCGGGGTGACAAGGATCTGGGCGGGCTCGCGCGGGACGACTTGTGGCATCGGCTTCGGCTCAAGAATCCCCGGATGGCGAGTGAGGTACCTGTCAATCGCGTCAAAAATTGCATTCTGATAGTTCAGCTTGGGCTTGTAGCCGGGGATCCAAGGCATGCCTAATTCATCAAGCACTGCCGAAATGTTCTGGTGCTTGAATTCCACGGACCGGTGAGTGCGTCCTATCTTGGCCATAAGCGCTGCGCTGTGCCTCGATTTGACGTAGGCTTTCCCCGAGAGCTCGGCGGCAAGCATTGAAAAATAATCGGCGACGATCGCGTCGAGTTCCTCGGATTGCCAGTTCGTACCGCGCTTCGACTCGTCGGTCATTGCTCCCTATTGTATTGAGAAAGGATACGACTGGTACCGAAAAAGGAACGGTTCCGGTATCGAGGTTAAATAGGGAGTTATGTGCATAAACCCTCTTTATCCTCTGTGCGGGAGAGGCGCGTGCCTAGACCGGCGCGCGCATGGCGTCGAGGGCTTTGGTGAGGTCGCTGCCGAGGGATTGCTGGGCTTCAGGCGAGAGTTTTTCGTTGTGGCTGGTGAGGTAGAAGACGTCGATGGCGGTTTCGCCCTCCGTATCAATGAGCGCGACCTTGATGTTGCACTGATGCGCGCCGAAGGTGAGAGCGATCTGGCGCAGAAGGCCGGGCATGTCCTGCGCGACGACCTGCAGCAGCGTGGAGTGGGACGACGATTCTGAGTCGAAGTCGAGCTTGGTGGGCACGTCGAGTTTGTAGTTTCCGGCCTTGCTCAGATGGCGGCGTGCGTTGAGCAACTGCTCGACGGAAACTTTCTGCGCCACGACCTCGTGGACGTTCGCGAGGAAGCGATCCTTTTCTGTCGGGTTCAACTCGAGGGTGCGGAAGAGATCGGTGAATTGAAAGCTGTCCACAATAACGCCGGCATCGTTTGAGTAAGCGCCGGCGCGGACGATGTTCATGCCCCAGGCGGCCAGGACGCCGGCCACATCGGCGAAGAGGCGGGTGCGATCGCGAGTGATGACGGTGAGGTCGTAGAGTTGGCGGCTGGGGCGCAGATCGAGCTGGACGTTGTCCTTGTCGAGGTTGAGCGCCATGAGGAAGTGATTGCGGATTTGCTCGGGCAGGCGGGTTTGCAGATAGCGCTGCGGCAGGCCTTCAAGAAACTGCTTGAGCGCGTCGTGCTGCGCGGCGGGAACCATGGAGCGGATGCGGTTGAGCAGCGTGGGATCGATGGCGGCGTGATAGCGCGCCTCGTCGACTGAGCGGTCCATGAAGTTTGACGTGGACATGTAGAACTGCCACAGGTTCTCAGCCTTCCACGGAGTGAGCGCGTCGGGGTTGACGGCCTTGATGTCGGCGAAGGTCATCAGCGTGAGCATCTTGAGCAGTTGAGGGCTGCCGATTTTGTCGGCGAAGGCGTGGACGTTGTCGAGGTCGAAGATGTCGCGGCGCATAGCCGCAGACATTTCAAGATGCAAACGTATGAGTTTAAGTATTGACTCGCGCTCCTCGGCGTCAAAGTCAAGTCGGGCGAGAAAGCTGTCTGCGAGTTCGACACTTTGCTGCGCGTGCTCGCCGGCGCGACGGCCTTTGCCGGTGTCGTGCAGGAGAAGGGCGAGGAAGAAGAGGTCCATTCGGTCGATTTCGGGGAGGAGCTGGGCGAGGCGCTGCTCGTGCTCGTCTGCGGGCGTGCGCAGGGCATGGACGTTGTCGACGACGAGGAAGGTATGCTCGTCGACGGTGTAGCGGTGATAGCTGTCGCGGATGACGAGCGCGTCGATGCCGTGGAACTCAGGGATGAGCATTTCAAGCACGCCAAGCGCATGCATGGTGCGGAGAGCGTGAGCTGCGTGGGGGCCGAGCAGCACTTCGCGTAGCGCGTTCCAGAGATAAGGCCCTTCAGGGATGGAGATGGCGAGGACGGGAAGCGCGTCTGTGATGCGGTCTTCAGCGGCCTGCGACAGCGTGTAGCCGTGCGTGGCCATTAGAGAAAAGATGCGCAGGATGGCTGCGGTGTCATTGAACTGCGCGCCGGGCTGAATGTCGATGCGGCCCTGGTCGAGGAGAAAGTCAGTGCCGGCGATGGGCGCGCGGCGGCGGCGGAACTGGCGGTAGAAGCTGACCGGGGCGGGCAGATGTTCCATGAGCAGCGCGGCGCGGCGATAGATGACTCGGGCGTGCCGGTAGTAGGTGCGCATCCAGTAGCTGGGGTCGGCGGTGCCGCGGGTTTCAAGGCCGATGGAGCGGGCGGCGGCCTCGTCCTGCGATTGCCAGTCGAGCGTGTTGTCGTCGCGGCCATGGCGGAAGTGGAGAAAGCAGCGGGCGGCGGCGAGGAAGTCGAAGGCGGCTTCGGCGTCTCCGCGAGTGCTTTGGAAGACGCCGCCGCGCTGGCGGGGCCACTCTTTCGTCGTCTTGAGATGGAATAGGACGGCGAACCAGACGGCGAGCGAGTAATCGCGAAGGCCGCCGGGACAGTCTTTCAGGTTGGGCTCGAGATGGAAGATGGTGTTGCCGAATTTGGCGTGGCGGGTGCGGGCGATTTCGCCGAGCTTTTGCGCAATGGAATTCCACTCGCTGAGGAAAAGGCCGGGAAAGGTGGTCTGGTGGAGCTGCTGGTAGAGCGGAAACTGGCCGGCGAGGAAGCGGCGATCGAGAGTGGCGAGCGTGAATTCGAGATTGTCGGGGTCGAAGCGGCCGGATTCCTTGACGGTGCGCGAGTTGGGGCTGGCGCGCAGGCCGATGTCCCACATGCCCTGAATGATGGCGCGAACAGCTTCGCGGGATTGCTCTTCCGTTTTTTCGTCGGCGAAGGCGAAGAGGACGTCGATGTCTGAGTAGGGAAAGAGATCTTTGCGGCCGTAGCCACCGAGGGCGAGGAGGGCTGAGTTCTGCGGCGGCAGGTCAGCAAAGGAACGGCGCCACATTTCAATGAGAATGCGGTCGACGACGGCCGATCGGCGCCGGATGGCGGCAGTGCCGTCGCCGGTGCGCTCGCAGGTCTGGCGGACGAGCGCCATCTCCTTGAGATACTGCTCCCGAAGATCGTCAACTGCCAAAACGACTGGGTTCATAAGAGTTTTTTGCGTTGGCCTGCCGAGGCAAGAAGGAATTGTTACAAGAATAAGCGATAAATGCCGGAAGGGGGAGATTTGGTGGGTGATGAGGGTTGTTGAGGGCGTGGGAGCGCGTTGTAGACACATCGATACGTGACCACTGTCACGATGGAATGTCGCAGAAAACCATAGACTTCCGGCAAGATGGCGGCACTCTCTCTTTCGGCCAGCGCCGGGGAGGCGCTTGTGCTCGGACTGGCGACGGGTCCGGTCTGCCTGGCGACTGAGGGGCGGGAAATGAAATTGTGGTGCGCGTGCCGGTGAATAAGGAAGTGGCTGGGCGGTGAGGGTTTTGTTGGTATGGCTACACGGATCACCAGAACAATCGCACTGATTCCCGTCTTAATCATTGCTGCCCTGGCACACGCTCAAACGAGCGACTCGCTCCGGTCTCTGTATGACCAGCATCGCTGTTTCGAGCTGCGCGATGCTATCAAAGGTCAACACGCTCCTCCGCTCTATCTCGGCGCAGTCGCGTCGGCATTCAACGATCCGAAACGTGCTGAGAAGTATTTCAACCGTGTAATCAAGCTGAATCCTGCCTCCGACGATGCTTATGAGGCCCATGGGCAACTTGCTTACCTCTATACCCGATTGGGCAAGAATCGTGAAGCTCTGCAACAACTCGACGGAATGCTCGCGATCAAGCCGAACAGTCTTGATGTACAAAATATGCGGCCGCTTTTTGCAGGACTCAGCCGTTACCCTGACCAGTCCCTCGGAAAGAAACATTCCACAAAGGTCAGCGGCGCCACGGTCAGCAGAGAATGGCTGACTATCCCCGTTTCTATCCATGGAAAAGCCTTGAATTGGATTGTCGATACGGGGGCGAATATCTCGGGAATCAGCGAGGCGGAAGCTCGAATGCTTGGTCTTTCGATTGGCGACGAACAAGCAAATTTTCAGGACGCCAACGGCGGCAGTGCAGCGGTGCGCACCACTGTTGTCGATAGGTTGGAAATTGGCGACATGGAAATACGAAATGTGCCCTTCACGGTAATACCCGATTCGCAACCACCTTTTAACGAAATGCAACCAGGGACACGGGCTATCCTCGGATTTACGTTTTTGTCTGCGTTGAAGGCGATTGGCTGGACATCCGATGGAACTTTTGAGATTGGGTTTCCCTCCGGCCCCAACGAAAACATGCAAGCTAACCTCTGGTTTGACGGACTTTCGCCTGTTACGAGAGTTCGGTTTCAGAATAGGGATCTGGATTTCGCTCTCGACACCGGCGATGGCGCAGGAACGCAACTTTGGAGCCGATTCGCGGCGGATTATGCATCTCTCGTGAAGGAACATGGAACGAAGTCGACGAGGAAGGTGACACAAATGGGAGGGTCGAAGGAGAGGGATATTGTCAGCCTGCCTGAACTCGAATTGCAGGTTGGAGGATTTGATACCGTGCTCAAGCCGGCTGAGGTGTTCTCGAAGCCGGTTGGGAATGATTCCCGGTATGGGCTTCTTGGCATGGACCTTCTCACTCAGGCCCGCACAGTCAAAGTAGATTTTCGATCCATGACGGTTCAACTTATGCCGTGAGTATCGGCGAGTCGGCAAGACAGCAAGTCAGCTAATCAGCAAGTCAGCGAGTTCGCGCATCAGTGCGCTTGCCACACTAAGGATCAAGATCCGGGGCACACGACATCCCACGAAAAGCAACCACTGGTCCTTCGACTCCCTCGCGCTTCGCGCTTGGTCTCTCAGGATGACAGGGTTGAGGTGAGCGGGCGGCTACTGCGGGAAGGGCACGAACTTGTCCCCGCAGGAGGCTGGGTCGCCTTCAGCGGGAGTTCCCTTGACTGTGGAGTCGGTCTTCGTCGCATCAGGACCGGTCGAATCAGGGCTGGTCGCATCGGGGGCGGCGGGTAATTGCAGGTTTGTGGCGCCAGGGCCAAGCGTCAGGTCGGCGTGACTCAACTGGTAGGTGTACGAAGACTGATCGACAATCTGAACGCCGTCGAGCGTGGCCGAGATGCGATGAGTTGGGTCGTAGCCGTTGAAGGTGATCTTGCCGCCGCCGGAGATGCGAACATTGCGCAGCGTGATGTCGCGCATGGTGGGCAGTGAATCGCCTTGCAGCGTGCCTGCGGCGGAGTAAGCCGTGTCGAGAGTGATGGGATTCGGCGAGTTGCGAATGCAAACGTCGTCGTAGACCACGTCCTCGGTAAGGCCGCCGCGCGAACCGTTCGATTTGATGCGGATGCCGTTGTCGGGACCGTCGAGCGATAGGTCGAAGACGCGGATTTTGCTGACGCCGCCGTTGGTCTCACTGCCGATGGACATGCCGTGGCCCCAGTAGAAGTGGTCGTGGCTGATGGTGATGTTGGTTGCGCCGCCGGGACCGCCCTTAATAGCGACGTCGTCGTCGCCGGCGCGGATGTAGCTGTGAGTGATGGTGATGTTCTTCGCGCCGTTGCCGGGGTCGACGCCGTCGGTGTTGCGCGCCAGCCGCTGTGGCGTGTCGATCTTGAGGCCCCACACTGTAAAGCCGTCGGCGTGGTTGAAGACGACGTGGAAGTTGGGCGAGTTCTTGAGCGTGATGCGGTAAAGCGTGAAGTTGCCGGAGTCATTGGCGACGATAAGTCGCGGAACCTGCTGCCCACCGCCGGGGCGCGCCTGCTCGGCCAGATCCCACCATGAATAATCGGACCCGAGCATTTTTTCGCCGCCGCGGCCGTCGATGACGCCGTCGCCCATGATGGCCGAGTCGGGGGCGTGGTCGACCGAAATGAGAGGCTTGCAACCGCGCGGGCGTCCGGGATCCCCAACGACTGGACCTTGTTGTTGGGGTGGGGGCGAGTGAGTGACGATGCCGCAACTGCCCGGCGACACGGCGAAGAGAGCCGGATCGCGCGAGGCGAAGAGCGTGACACCCACGCCGACGATGAGCGTGACGTCGGGTCGCAGGTCCAACGGGCCGCTGAGAAACGCGTTGTCAGTTTCGTTGACGTGGAGCATTACGGCGCGGCCTTTGCCGCACTTGTCGAGGGCCCGTTGAATGCGGGCTGTGTCGAGTTTTTGCTCGTCGGGGGGCAAAAGAGAGTGGCCGCTGGTTTGCAACTGGGCGTCGAGCGTGGTGCAGAGTTGCGGAAAGAAAGGCTCGCTCACATGGCGCGTGTCTTGCGCGAGAAGGCAGGGCGCGAAAAGGCAGGAGGCGGGCAGGCTCGCGGCCAAGACAAAAACTGCGCCAAGAGCAAAGACGAATCGGGGAATCATGACTGTGTTTCCTTTATTTTGTTGCAGCGCTTCAACACGCTAAAGCCCTCGCTGCTCCGGAAACAAGAGCACGCAGGGGCGCGCCATGCCCATTTCAGCTACAGCGCGTTTTCGCCGCGTTCGTCGTTGCGGATGCGGATGGCTTCGTCGAGGCGGCTGACAAAGATTTTGCCGTCGCCGATGCGGCCAGTGCGGGCGGCGCTGATGATCGCCTGAATCGCTTTTTCCTTCAGCTCGTCGTGAATCACAATTTCGATCTTCACCTTGGGCAGGAGATCGACGGTGTATTCGCGGCCTCGATAGAACTCAGTGTGGCCCTTTTGTCGGCCGTGGCCCCGCGCTTCGAGAATCGTCATGCCTTCAATGCCTGCTTCAAGCAGGGCATCTTTTACGGCGTCCAGTTTTGAGGGTTGCAGAACAGCTTCAATCTTGAGCATAAACAGATATTCCTTGTTCCGATAGCGTAACAGGCGAGGCGGCAGGCTTGCCGCCTTCGCCGTGAGAAATTTGCCCTATGAAGTGCCCAGAGCGGCAGTCAAGAACTCATCAGGCATTGAAATCGTACCCCTCTTCGCCGTGCTGGGAGAGATCGAGCCCGACCGACTCATGCTCAGGTGTGACGCGCAGCCCGAGAATCTTGTCGACGGCAAAGAGCAGGACCAGGGTGCCGACAATCGAGATTCCCCAGGCGATGCCCACGCCGGCCAGTTGGTTGAGGATCTGGCTCCAATGGCCGTCGATTGCGCCGGTGGGCACGCCCGGGCCGTAGATGGGATTGATGACGAAGGAGGCAAAGACGCCGGTGAGGATGGCGCCCAGAGTGCCGCCCGCGCCATGAACGCCAAAGGCGTCAAGGGAATCGTCGTAGCCAAAGTGGGTTTTGACCTGAAAGACCATGAGCGAGCAGAAAAAGCCGGCTGCGAGGCCAATGAGGAGTGCGGACATGGGCTGAACGAAGCCAGAGGCCGGGGTAATCGCGACCAGGCCAGCGACTGCGCCGGAGATTGCGCCGAGCGCCGTGGGCTTGCCGTTATGGAACCACTCGAAGATGGTCCAGCCGATGGCGGCGGTGGCGGTGGCGAAGTGAGTGTTGACGAAGGCGCTGGTGGCCAGCGGACCGGCGCCCAGGGCGCTACCGGCATTGAAGCCGAACCAGCCCACCCATAAGAGACAAGCGCCGATAAAGCTGAGCACCAGCGAATGGGGTGTCATGGCCGTGTGCGGGTAGCCGATGCGCTTGCCTAAATAGAGCGCGCAGACCAGCGCCGAAACGCCGCTGGTGATGTGCACGACCGTTCCGCCGGCGAAGTCGAGTGAGGGGATGTGGTTGCCGGTCGCGTTGAGCAGGCCGCCGACGCCCCAGACCATGTGCGCCATGGGGCAGTAGACGAGGAGCGACCAGAGCGAAAGAAATAGAGCCATCGAGCTGAACTTCATGCGCTCGGCAAATGCGCCGGTGATGAGCGCCGGCGTGATGATGGCGAACATGAGCTGGTAGATCATGTAGGTCTGCTCGGGAATGGTGGCGGCGTAATCCGTGTTGGGCTCAAGCGAGACGCCGCGAAGGAAGAGATGCTCGAAGCCGCCGATGAAGAGGTTGCCGTGGCCGAAGGCAAGCGAGTAGCCGACGACAGCCCAGAGAACCGTGACCAGCCCGATCATGGAGAAGCTTTGCATCATGGTGCCGAGGATGTTTTTGCGGCGCACGAGTCCGCCATAAAAGAGGGCCAGGCCGGGGGCGGTCATGAGCAGCACCAGCGCTGCGGAGGTGAGCATCCAGGCGTTGTCGCCCGCGGATTGGGCGTTCTGGACGGCCTGCTGGAGGGCGGCGATTTGGGCCTGCGTCGCCGGAGCTTGATCCGCTGCGTGGGACGAGATCGCCGGGGCCACGGCGAATGCGAGGTGTGCCGGGAAAATGAACAGGAACAACAGCTTGAAACAACGAGAGGGCATAAAGTCTTCCGATCCGAGTTTTGTGTTCAAGACGCGCATTGCTTGTAAGGCGCGGAGAAAGCTGTGAACGTTGCACAACCGGCAATGGAAGACCAGCCGTACGGTACGGCGCGAGTTTCAGGCGTCGGAAAGCCCGGCAGGGCGGCCGCCGGCCAGAATCATGGCGTATGGCGTTTTTAGCTTTCGGATCATTTTCGTAAAGATGGCGGGATAACGCAAGTTTTTGCAATTTCCTGATTGCATCTTCATGTTTGAGATGGTTTATAAACGCCCGTAGACAGATTTTGGACCTGCTCTACCGGGTGCGCTGAGCCGGACCGATTCAATCGGACCCGCCTTGCCTGGATCCAGGCGTCAGAGCTGGGTGAATTCATTCAATTCATCACGGAGGTATACTTTCTCTATGGCGGCCCAAATAGAGCGCGATCGATACCTGTTTGGCGCGCTTGACAGCAGCGCGAAGAATCGCAACAAAGTGAGTGAAGCGAGCTACGGCTATGAAGAGCCGGAGGGAGTCCTTCTCACTTCGCTGGATTTTGCGGTGAATTGGGTGCGCAAGAATTCGGTGTGGCCCATGACGTTTGGGCTGGCCTGCTGCGCCATTGAGATGATGTCAATGGGCGCGGCGCGATTCGATATTGCGCGATTCGGGGCTGAAGTCTTCCGGCCGTCGCCGAGGCAATCGGACCTGATGATTGTGGCGGGGCGGGTTTCGCAAAAGATGGCGCCGGTGCTGCGGCGCCTCTACGACCAGATGCCGGAGCCGAAGTGGGTGATCTCGATGGGCGCGTGCGCGACTTCAGGCGGTGTGTTTAACAACTACGCGCTGCTGCAGGGCGTGAATCAGGTGGTTCCGGTTGATGTTTATGTTCCGGGGTGCCCGCCGCGGCCGGAGCAGTTGATCTACGCGATCACGCTGCTGCAGGAGAAGATCCAGCGCGAGCCGCGCAGCCTGATGAAGACGCTGAACGTCGTCTAAGCAATCCAATCAATCCAATAAAGTGACGGGCCCTGCGCCGGGAAGTGCGCTGCTACGGGCGCGGTCGTTGTTGCTGAACGATGCGCAAAACTGTGCACAGCGTGGGTCGGCCCGTCGTTTTTGTGGCCGGAATTGTCTATTCTTGAAGTAGATGAGCGGTCTTGAAGAAGATGCGCGGGAGCTTTCTGTCAGAATGATTGGCTTGCGGGGTGTTCGAACTGATTGGCGTCGGATTACGGCGGTTCTCCAATTATGGTGGGTCTTGAGGGGCGTGCATGGCGGCATTTTCTTGATGAAAATGCCGCTTAAGATTCGAGGCTCCGTTCTAGACCAATTGGCGAACCGCTATAGGGCTACGACGCAACTGATTTTAGCCGGCGCAGTTTTGCTGGGCGCGGTCTGCCTGCCAGCGCAGCGCGCGTGGACAGTTGTGGGCCCGGCGGGCGGTGATGCAAGGGCGTTCGCGGCGTTTCCGGGCGAGCCGAAGCATTTGCTGCTGGGCACAACGAATAGCTGGTTATACGACTCGACGGATGAGGGCGCGAACTGGCATCGGCTGGCGAAGCTGGGCAACGACGACGGATTCGTGCTCGACAGTATTCAAGTGAACTCCGCAGATCCAGCGACGATTTATGTGGGCGCGTGGAAGAACTCCGTGGACGGCGGGTTATGGATCAGCCACGACCACGGAAGCACCTGGAGCGAGCCGGCGCAATTGAAAGGGCAGCCGGTTCACGCGCTCGTCGAGGCGCCGTCCGATCCGCGAATCCTGTATGTGGGAACACTGGAAGGAATCTTCCGGTCAGGCGACGGCGGTACGACGTGGGCGCAGATCAGCCCGCCAAGCAGCCACGAGATTCACGAGATTGAATCGCTGGCGGTGGATCCGCACGATCCGGACACGGTTTATGCGGGAACGTGGCACCTGCCCTGGAAGACGACCGACGCGGGCAAGACCTGGCACAACATCAAGCAGGGACTGATCATCGACTCGGATGTTTTTTCGATCATCGTCGACCCCGAGCGCACGCACACTGTTTACCTGAGCGCATGCAGCGGGATTTACAAGAGCGAGAATGCGGGGATTCTGTTCCGCAAAATCCAGGGCATACCGTCAGAAGCAAGAAGGACGCGGAGCCTGATGCAGGACCCGGAGCATCGCGATGTGGTGTACGCGGGCACGACCGAGGGCTTGTACAAGACCGTGAATGCCGGCAAGACGTTTGAGCGCATGACCGATGCCGATGTGGTGGTGAACGCGGTTTATGTCGATCCCGGCGATTCAAATCGCGTGCTGCTGGCGACCGATCGCGGCGGCGTGTTGACGAGCCAGGATGGGGGCGCGACGTTTACGCCGTCGAACCAGGGAATCTCAGAGCGGAAGGTTGCGGCAATTCTCGTAGACCGCGAAAATCCCGAGTTGCTGTACGCGGGCGTGGTGAACGACAAGAAATACGGCGGCGTGTTCCGGTCGAGCGATGGCGGCGGACACTGGGAGCAGTTAGGAACGGGCCTCGGTGGTAGCGATGTGTTCGCGCTGGCCGAGACGAAAGATGGCCGCGTTGTCGCGGGAACCGGCCATGGAATTTTCGTGCTCGGCGATGCGGACAATCCGCCGGCGGCTGGCGACCCGGCATCGGCGAAAAATAGTCCGGGCGCGCCGGCTGCGAATGACCCGCCCGCCGCGCCCCCCGCGCCGACTTGGCAGCCGCGCAACAACATCGTGAATACGATAGAGAAGACGATCACGCAGACGCACATGCACACGAAGGTGAACATCGAGAAGCAGGTGCAGGCGCCGGCGATTCAACTGCAAAGTTCGGTAAATGCGCTGGACGTTTCGGGCGATGTGTGGGTGGCGGCGACAGGGTACGGAATTGTGACAAGCCGCGACCAGGGCGCAAGCTGGCAGGGCGGGCCGGTGATGGGCGAGGGCGATTATCTTTCGGTGACAGTGCAGGGCGAAATGATGGCCGCCGCGCGCGCCGAGGGAGTGGTGCTGTCAAAGGACGCGGGACAGAGCTGGTGGCCGATGGGATTGCCGACGATGCTGACGCGGATTCATCGCGTTGCGTTTTCGCCCGACGGCACGCTTTGGCTGGGCGCGCGCGAGGGCGTCTACTATAGCCGCGACCTGGGCAAGTCGTGGATGTGGATTCACCGCTTGCCGTTTCGCGACGTGGACGATCTGAGTTACGACGCTGCGTTGAAGCGCATTCTGGTGAGCTCGCGCTCCAGCGACCAGGTGTATGCCATCGATCCGAAGAGCATGACGTGGAATTATTGGCAGACGGGGTACGACATCGTGCTGATCCGCGGAGCCGGCGACCGGCTTGTGGCTGCATCGCTCGATGACGGGGTGCTGGTGGGGCCAAAGCTAAGCGCCGCCGGAAATGACGCGACTGCGGGCGCGACGCCGTAGCCACGCGGCGAAACCGACGCCGGCATTACTGTACGTTAAATGCTTTATCCACGATAGCGTTGGGATCGCGGCCGGCGGGGAGCAGCGTGAAGAGCGATTGCGACGCAGTGCGGATGACAGCTACGTCGCCGGAGCGGTGGTCGGCGATGAACAGCAAATGCCCGGCGGCTGAAAATGCCATCGCTGCGGGTCCGTCGCCAACCGAGACGGAGCCAATGCGCTTGCCGTCGTCGATGGAGTAGACGGTGACCTCCTGCGAGCGATCGTTGCCCACATAGAGCAGAGAATTATCGCGCGAGACAATTCCGCGGACGGGAGTGTTGCCGATCATGTACGTGTCTCCAACTTCGTCGGTGGAGTCGTAGATTTCAGAGACGGAGTTGGAGAGGGAATTGGAGACGAAGATCTCGCCGCCGTCGGGCTTCATCGCCAGATCGACGGGCGCGCGGCCCACATCCATCAGGGTTTCAAGGCGATCGGGCTGGGCGGGACGGAAATCGGGTTGCGCGAGAGCGACGACCATCACCTGATGACCAGCGGCGCAGGGCGCGAAAGCTTTGGTGGAATCGGGAACAATGACGACCTCTGACGCTCCGGGGCAGCCTGCAAACGACGCGCGCACATTGCCGCTGGCCGCATCGATGATTGTCACCGAGTTTCCATGCTGGTTGGCGACGACGAGGGTCTTGCTGTCGGGCGAAATGCGGACGAAAACGGGATCGTCCCCGGCAGCGAGCTGCGCGATTTCGCGGCGAGCTGTGAGATCGACGACGGAAACGGAGTTCGAGCCAGAGTTGGCGACGTAGGCGAGGGTTCCGTCGGCCTTCAAATCAATGGATACCGGCTGCCCGCGGAGAGGGATGGTGGCGACGACTGCATTGTGCTCGGCGTCAATGACAGAGAGCGAGCCGTTGGCCGGCGCGGTGCCGGAGTTCACGACGTAGATTTCATTGCGCGTGGGGCTGGCGGCGACGGCGACTGGATTGTGGCCGACGGGCAGCTCGCGATCGACGCGGACGTTGACGACGTCGAGAATTGTGACGGTGTCGCTGCCACCGTTGGTGACGTAGACGTACTCGCGGTAGTTGGCCGGGTACTGCGGAAAGTCGTGAGTGCGGCATCCTGCGAGGGTGAGAGCCAGAAGGATGGCGGCGAGGGAAGCCGACTGACAAATCCGCGACCTACTCCGAGGGTCCACGGGTCATTGTCCCGCGGCGGCGGAAACGGAGACGCCTCGCGTGAGATGGCGACCGACGACCGGTGCGATCTTTTCAATCTCGGTCATCATGGTTGCGAACTGGGCGGGATATAGAGACTGTGGCCCGTCGGAGAGCGCGCTTTCAGGGTGGTTGTGCACTTCCACAATTACACCGTCGGCGCCGGCGGCGACCGCTGCGCGCGCCATGGGCAGAACGCTGTCGCGCCGGCCGGTTCCATGGCTGGGATCGACGAGGATGGGCAGGTGGCTGACATGGCGAAGCGCGGGAACGATGCTGAGGTCGAGCGTGTTGCGCGTGTGGTCGGTAAAGGTGCGCACGCCACGCTCGCAGAGAATCACCTCGTAGTTGCCCTCGCTCATCACATACTCGGCGGCCATCAGGAACTCTTCGAGCGTGGCGCTCATGCCGCGCTTGATGAGCACCGGCTTGCGCTGCTTTCCGGCCTTCTTGAGCAGTGAAAAGTTCTGCATGTTGCGCGCGCCGATCTGGATTACGTCTGCCCATTCGGCAACCAGCTCGAGGGATTCCGAGTCGAGCGCTTCTGTGACGATGCGCAGGCCGAATTTTTCGCGGATTTCGGCCATGATTTTCAAGGCTTCAAGGCCTAATCCCTGAAAGGCGTAGGGCGAGGTGCGCGGCTTGTAGGCGCCGCCGCGGAAAAACTGCGCTCCGCCGGCAGCCACTTCGGCGGCGATAGCGAAAGCCTGCTCGCGAGTCTCGATGGAGCATGGGCCGGCGATGACGGCCAGGTCGCGGCCGCCGATCGAGGCGTTAGAGCCCGCAAAGCGGACGACGGTGTCTTCTTCTTTCACGTCGCGGCTGGCGAGCTTGTAGGCTTTGGAGACGCGAATGACTTCGGCAACGCCGGAGAGCGATTCAAGGTTGCCGCGATTGGCCTCGCCCTGATTGCCGGTGATGCCGATAGCGGTGCGCTGCGCTCCGGGAAGGGGATGAGGACGGAAGCCCAACTGCACGATGTGGTCGCAGACGGCCTGGATCTCTTCCGGCGTAGCCTGCGCTTTCATGACGACTAACATTTGCGCCCCCGACCCATGAGTCTACTGAAAGTCTACCGGCTGGAGCAGCGAAGGGCAACGATCTAGCAGGTGCCAGGGGTCAGGGGTCAGAAAAACAGGGAACGTGGGAATAAGGAAACAGGGAACCCCTAATCAAAAGTGTTGAGGCTCGCCAATAACTATTCACTTATAGGATGGAAGGCCAATCTCGGAGGTTCTGCAAGTTGCGTTACTTAGAGAGTCCACACGCCATGTTCGCTGATTGCGGCGTGCATAGCATCTGGAGCGAGATCCAGTTCTCCGGACCACGTCACGGCACCGTACTCGATCGTCACCTGGGCGAAAAGAGACGGGTCGAGAAGCGCAGCGAAAACTCCTGCTTGCGGGGAGTGCACCAACCGGGCCATATCGACCATGCCCGTTGAGCCGTCGGCAAATGTTACCCGTAGCCGAAACTCTGCAAGAGCCTCGACATCCGTAACGCGCCATGGGGATCGAGGTGCGATCTCCTCAACTAGAGCAACGGGCGAATTTTGCTCGGCGTTTGATTCTGTACGCATAGCTCCCAATCCTTCATCAGTTCATCACGGTGTTGATGTGCCCACTCAATTACGAGTGCCATTGCCCGTCTCGGCAACTCCCCGCGAATGACTGCGAGGGTTTGAATGTCAATAAGCGCCTCGAATTCAGCATACGGCCGAGCAATCAAACGATTCGTCATTATGGGGTGAAATTCTCACGAGCAGGACAATGCCAGGCCCGGCAAATTCAAACAGTGTGGGGCCCTTTCTTACTCTTCGATTGATCTGCCTTGCCGTAGCTGTATTTTTGCCGTTGGCAGCTTTTGCGACTGCCACCTGACCCAGAGCGATGCCGCGTAGCCGAGCTGGATGGTCCAGGTCACGGTGTAGGCCGCTCTCGTATAGAGGTGATTGAGCGTGGCCACAATCGCGTCATGATCCGCCTGGGACATGTGGAGCCGCCAGTCGAAAGGAGGCTCAGCCGGCGCGGCGAAGACGAGCCAGCACACCCGGAAAAAGAGCGCAATCGGGACGGCAACGATCAGTACGGTGGCAAGTTTTTTCATCGCGCGTTCCCTGCTTCCGCTGCAGAGTCGGGCCACGAACCTGAATTCAGCGCGTGCTCAGCTTCTTCAGCGGCGATTTGCTGCTGCTTGCGCTCGACCCGGTAGCGGAGGGCGAGGATGAGCACGCCCCACAAGAGCCAGGCGAGCATGTTCCACATGAGCGCGCCAACCATCGTGGGGTCCATGCCGGAGTCCTGCCCGCCGCCAAAGACGGGCGCGGGATGCTGCGTGCGCCACCAGCGATTGGCCATATAGACGATGGGCACGTCGAGAGCCCCGAAGATTCCCAGCACGGCGGCCAGCGTTTGCATCTGCGGCCCGGCGGCGAAGCGGCGCAGCAGCAGGTAACTGACGTAGATAAGCCAGAGAACGAGCGTGGTGGTGAGGCGCGCGTCCCATGTCCACCACATGCCCCATGCGCGGCGTCCCCAGAGTGGGCCGGTTGTCAGGCCCACCGAGCAAAAGACTACGCCCACCTCAGCCCCGGCCAAGGCAATGGCATCCGCGACCTGTGCGCGGCCCGGATTGCTGTGCCGGAATGCAAGGAATGCGATGGAACCGATAAGGCTGAGCGCAAAGAAGACAAAGCAAACAGCAAACGAGGGGACGTGGTAATAGATGATGCGGAACATCTCCCCTTGCGCAGCGTCGTTCGGGGCCACGTAGATGGCCTGGTAATAGCCCCAACCCAGCAGGGCGGCTGTAATCAGAAGATAAAGGCCGACGGCGAGCTTCTTCATGGGGAATCCTGACCTCCACAGTGTACGACGGTCGAGCGCGAGCCGCCGGGTGAAGCAGTGGCGATCAGCAATCTGGCCCTCGCTAAAGCGCACTTCAACCCATGCGGAACTCAAGGGCCATCAACCTGCCACTGCTACGATGAGCTAGAGCATTTTCGATTCACTCTTTGTTGCCTTCTTTCTGTGGGGCCCGGAAACGAAAATGCTTCAGCCGGACGCCAAAATGCACGATCACCTTGCTGCACTGATCGACGATTTTCGCCGTCTCGACCGCGAGATCGCGGTGGTGCGCTACCAGGGAAACCGGCGGCGCGTGACGACGTATGGCGAACTGGCGCGCCTTGCCGGGCGGTTTGCGGCGCTGCTCGATGCGCGAGGCGTGCGGGACGGCGACCGCGTTCTGATCTGGGGTGAAGACAGCGCGGAGTGGATCGCGGCATTTCACGGATGCATGCTGCGCGGTGCGCTGGCTGTACCGCTGGACATATTCGGAACCGCTGATTTTGTGGCGCGGGTGGCCAAGGATGTGAGCCCGAAGCTTGCTATCGGCGATGCAGTGCTTCTGGCAAAGCTTGCGACGGCCCGTGACGCGCAACAAATTGCAACGCTGGCATTCGAGGATTTGGAGAGCGAGCTGCCCGAGACGGAGATGGGCGCGGTCTCCGGACTCTCGAAGGAAACTCCGTTACAGATTTTGTTTACTTCCGGCACAACGGGTGACCCCAAGGGAATTGTTCTGACGCACGGCAACGTGCTGGCCAGCATGATTCCGATCGAAGACGGCGCCAGGCCCTACATGCCCTACGAGCGCCTGATTCATCCGCTGCGGATTCTGCACACGCTGCCGCTGAGCCACGTGTTTGGGCAGGCGCTGGGGATTTGGGTTCCGCCGCTTCTCAAGGCAGAAGTACATTTCGAGAGCAGGCTGGCTGCGCCGCGGCTCATCGAGCTGATTCACAGCGAGCGCATCTCGGTGCTGGCCGCCGTGCCGCGCGTGCTGGCGGTGCTGAAGACACATTTGGAAACGACTCACAATGGCCTGGCGGATCGTGTGGCCGCTTCGCTCGAGAAGCCTGCCGGATGGGGTCGCTGGTGGCGCTTCCGCGGAGTGCATCGCGAATTTGGGCTGAAGTTCCTGGTTTTCGTTTGCGGCGGCGGCGCGATGCCGGCCTCGCTGGAACATTTCTGGAACGCGCTCGGCTTCGTGCTTGTGCAGGGCTACGGCATGACGGAGACCACGGCGATGATCGCGCTGAATCACCCATTTCATGTAGCCGAGGGAACAATTGGCAAACCGGTCACAGGGACAGAGGTAAAGCTGGGCCCCGACGGCGAAGTGCTGGTACGGGGCGACGTGATCTCGAGCGCGACATGGCAGAGCGGCGCTTTGCGCAAGCGAGACAGCGAATGGCTGGCAACGGGAGACATTGCGGAGCGGAACGAATCCGGCGATCTTAAATTCCTGGGGCGGAAGAGCGAAGTGATTGTTACCGCGGCGGGCGTGAATATTCATCCGGAGGACATTGAGGCAGCGATCGAAGGGCAGCCCAACGTTGCAGCGTGCGCGGTGGTTGCCATGGAGACTCCGACGGGAACGGAGCCGTGCGCGGTGCTGGCCTGCCGGGGAGCGGGCGATTGTGCGCCAGCGGCGATTGAGCACGCAAATGCAACGCTGCCTGAATTCCAGCGGATTACGCGCTGGGTGCTGTGGCCGGAGCCGGATTTACCGCGGACCTCAACCGGCAAGGTGAGGCGCAAGCCGGTCGCGGAGTGGCTTGCGCGCATTCACGCCGCGGCTGCTGGCCCTTCGAGCGGCGCACCCAACACGAACGGCGACCATGCATTTGGGCCTTCGTCGGACTGGCTGCTGGCGCTCATCGCTCAGACTACCGGCGAGGATCATCCAGGCGTAGGCGATGAGCTGCGGCTGACCGAAGATATGCATCTCGACAGCCTTGGGCGCGTGCAGTTGGCGTCGGCGATCGAGGACCGGCTGGGGGTGGTTTCGGGAACGAGTCTGCTGGAGGACGTGCAGACGCTGGGCGAGCTGCGTAAGTTGGTGGCCGGCGGGGCAGCGGGTGAAGGGGAAGCGGCGCCGCCAGTTGAGGCTGAGGCGGCTGTGGCTGCGCCTGATGGCCTTCGGCAAAATGGCGCGCCGGGTGAAAGCGGACCAGCGCCGGAGGCTGGGTCAGTTGATGCCGAAGCGGAGCAGCCGACGCCGCAAGCGGCGCCGCAAGGGACGTCTGGCGCAGCCGATGCAATAGCTCCCTCGAGGCGCCGGAATTACATCTATCCCGAGTGGCCGTGGTGGAAGCCGTTCCAGTGGATTCGCGCGGCTTTCATTGAGGCCGCTTTGCGCCCCGGCACCTGGTTCCTGGCTAAGCCTCGAGTTTTTGGGCCGGAGAAGCCTCTTCCTGAGGGGCCGCTGCTGATCGTCGCCAACCACGTCACATCGTATGACGGAGCGTTGATGTTGTATGCGCTGCCTGGACCTTACCGCCGGTGGACCGCCGCTGCGATGCTGGGCGAGATGCTCGATGACTTTCTGCATTGGCGCAATCCCTGGCGGCCGGGAGACAAGAGCTTCTACATCTTCGGGCCGGCCGCCTACTGGCTGGTAACGGCGCTGATTAACGTGTTTCCGCTGCCGCACCAGCGCGACTTCCAACACAGCTTTACCCACGCCGGCAAGGCCCTGGACCACGGCTATAACGTGCTGGTCTTCCCCGAAGGAACGCTCTCGCCGGATGGCCAAATGACGCGCTTCCGTTCGGGCATTGGCTTGCTGGCAAAACAGAGCTTTGTGCCCGTGTTGCCGGTGGCCATGCGCGGGCTGGGTGAGTTGAAAACGCACCAGCGACGCTGGTTTCGTTCGGGAACGATCGAGATTCACATCGGCGAAGCGATTTCCTTTGGCCCGGAAGAGACTGAAGCCGCGATTACCGCGCGGCTGAGCGACGAGGTGGCGCGGCTGCTGGACGGGAAAGGCTAGCCTGGCGGCGTTCTGGCCCTCAGCTCGTGGCGCGGATTGGCGAGAATTGCGGGGAAGGCAACGCAGGTGTACATGAGACGTCACGATGGATTAGCCTCATATCTCGATCCTTTGCGCGGAGAAGAGGCGCTCTCATCATGGCGAATTTAAGTCAGCAGGAACTCGAAAAGCTATATGAAATCGCGCGAAGGGCCGCGGAGAACTCCTACTCGCCGTATTCGGAGTTTCGCGTGGGGGCTGCGCTGCAACTGGCGAACGGCGAGATTGTGACCGGGACCAATGTAGAAAATGTGAGCTACGGGCTGACGATTTGCGCGGAGCGGGCTGCAGTGGCGAGGGCGGTTTCGCAGTTCGGGCCGAAGATAAGAATTGCGGCGACGGCTGTCACGAATCTGAATGGAAAGGCGAGCCCTCCGTGCGGCGCATGCCGCCAGGTGCTGGCCGAATTCATGGCGCCGGACTCGCCGGTGATTTTCCCCGCCGCTGAGGGGACGCGAACGATGGCTTTGAGCGAGTTGCTGCCGCTGGGCACAGAGATGAAGTTGAAGTAGGTCTAACACAAGGGGCTCGTAATGAAGCGATGGCAAGCCGCAACAATATTCTTCATTTGCACAGTGTTGGCCTGTATTGGTGTCTGGTTATTTGAGCACAATAACGAGCAAAGAGAAAAGCAACGCGCTGCTGCGCAGCGACAGCTAATCTATGAATCGACTCTCCACTCTTACAATGCAACTCTGGCTAATGGAACTGCTCGCGGGCTGGTAGAAGACTATCTGCGAAAGAGGGGTGTCGAATTCAACAAGATTTGTTGCCTCGATCAAAGCAAGTCGGATGCAGAAATCACAAAGATTGGCTATGAGCTTGGGCCATGGTATTGCGACGGCTATGAGGTCTACATAGGTTTTCAATTTAGTGGACCGCTTGGATCCGAGGATCCGAACGACGCTCTAAAAAAGATTTCAATTGTTTCCCTGCCTGACAACTGTCTTTGACTTTCGATCGAACTCAATCGCAGTACACGCAATGTATAGGTATTCGACCAATTAGAATGACGGTTCCAAAACGAACGCTCTAGGACTCGACGATGCCAGATTTCACAGCCGCACCGCTGCACATGATCGACATTATCCGCAAGAAGCGCGACGGCGGCGAACTGGACGCGCGCGAGATTGCGTTTGTTGCGGCGGGGGCGGGGGATGGTTCGATTCCCGAAGCTGAGCTGGCAGCGTGGCTGATGGCCTCGTGGATTAGAGGGCTATCGCTCGACGAGACGCGCGCGCTGACGCTGGCCATGCGCGACTCTGGCGAGAAATTTTCGCCGTCCGGCCTTGGCCGGCGAACTGTCGACAAGCACTCGTCGGGCGGAGTGGGCGACAAGACAAGTTTCCTGGTGGCTCCGATGGCGGCGGCGTGCGGCGTGGCTGTGCCCATGATCAGCGGGCGCGCGCTGGGGCACACCGGCGGGACTCTGGATAAGCTCGAAGCGATTCCGGGATACCGCACCGCGCTGACGCTGGCCGAGTTTGAGGCGGTGATCAAGAAATGCGGCGCGTCGATTATTGGACAAACTGACCAACTGGCGCCCGCCGATCGGAAGCTCTACGCGCTGCGTGATCGCACGGGAACGGTCGAGAATCCGGGGCTGATCTGCGCGTCGATATTAAGTAAAAAGCTGGCGGCGGGGCTGGACGGGCTGGTACTCGACGTGAAAACCGGATCGGGCGCGTTTTTGCGCAAGGCGGAGGACGCGGAGTTTTTGGCGGCGCTAATGGTGGCCACGGCCGAGGCCGCGGGGACGCGTACGGTGGCGTTGCTGACCGACATGAGCCAGCCATTGGGGCGCGCGGCCGGCAACTGGATCGAGCTGGTGGAGTGCGTGGAGCTGCTGCGCGGCGAGAGGCCGGCGCGGAGTCTAGAAACGAATTTCGACTTGCGAGAGCTATCGCTGATTCTGGCCGGATGGATGATTCATCTAGGCGGGAAAGCGGATTCGCCCAAAACCGGCTACTCGTTGGCAGAAGCTGCACTGACGGATGGAGCGGCGCTTGCTGCCTTTATGAAAATGGTGGACGCGCAAGGCGGGGATGTGAGCGTCTTCGACGATATGAAGAGCTTTCACAAGCCGGGCGCGACGGAGATTGTTTCCGCGTGGGAGAGCGGCTACGTCGCGGAGATGGATACGACGGCGCTGGGCTGGGCGGTGCAGCGCACCGGCGCGGGACGCGCGAAGGCCGGCGAGCCGGTGGATCCAAACGCGGGAATTCTGTTTCATGCACGGCGCGGGGCGAAGATCGAGAAGGGACAGCCGCTGGCGACGGTGTATGCAACGAAGCCGGAAATGCTGGCCGAGCCGGTTGCAATTCTGAAGCGGGCAATTCGGTTCGCGAAATCTCCGCCGGAACCGGTGCCGTTGGTGGGGCGCGTGTTCACGCAAGAAAATGCTGAGAACTTTTTGCGGAATGCTGTAAGGTAATCGAAAGTCATTTCGAGCATTTTCCCCACCGAAGGAGCAACCTCTTGGCTCGATTCACAGGCGTGCTGGGAATTCTTGCGGTGCTCTTGGCCGCGTATCTTTTCTCAACCGACCGAAGGCAGATACGCTGGCGCACCATTGTGTGGGGCCTTGGGCTGCAGATCACGTTCGCGTTTATCGTGCTGCGCTCCGATTGGGGATCGCGGTTTATGACGTGGGCGGGCGGCGTGGTGACCAACATGCTCTCTGCCACGTTTGCGGGGACGCAGGTGCTGTTCGGGCAGCTCGGGTTGCCCAACTCCGGCGCGTTCGGCGACATGCTGGGACCAAACAAGGGCGCCATCTTTGCGTTTCAAGTGTTGCCGACGATCATCTTCATCTCGGCATTTTTCGCGGTGCTCTATCACATTGGATTGATGCAGATCATTATTCGCGGCATGGCATGGATCATGCTCAAAACGATGCGCATCTCCGGCGCGGAGAGCATGAATGTGGCGGCGAGCATCTTCATGGGGCAGACCGAGGCGCCGCTGACCATCCGGCCGTTTCTGTCAAAGGCCACGCGCAGCGAGCTGATGACGATTATGACCAGCGGCATGGCGCACGTTTCCGGCGGCATCATGGCCATGTACATCGCGCAGGGCGTGGAGGCGCGGCATTTGCTGTCGGCGGTGATCATGACTTCGCCGGGAACAATTCTGCTGGCCAAGATGCTGGTGCCGGAAACCGCGAAGCCGGCCACGGAGGGCAAGGTTGTCATACCCAAGGACGAATTGCACGCCGATGAGAATTTGATCGGGGCGATTGCCCGAGGGACGATTGACGGCGGCAAGCTGGCGTTGAATGTGGCCATTATGCTGGTCAGCTTTCTGGCGCTGGTGGCGCTGCTGGACATGATGCTTGGCTGGGTGCACGGGCTCGGCTGGATGCACTGGGTTCCGCCGAGCCTGGGGCTGATTCTCGGTTTCGTGTTCAAGCCGGTGGCGTGGCTAATCGGCGTGCCGTGGCAGGATTGCGGCGCGATCGGGACGCTGCTGGGCACGCGCATGGCGCTAAACGAAGTGATCGCGTACATCTCGCTAGGCGCGCAGAAGGCCACGCTGCTGCCGCGGTCGTTCACCATTGCCACGTTTGCGCTCTGCGGGTTCGCGAACCTCGGATCGATCGGAATGCAGATCGGCGGCATTGGCGCGCTGGTTCCGGAGCGGCGCAACGACCTGGCAAAGCTGGGCGTGCGGGCGATGCTGGCAGGAACGATGGCGAACCTGATCTCGGCGTCGATTGCGGGGATTTTTCTGGGATAGATGCTTGAGTAAAGCAAGACATGCGTGTTTGTCGTGCCTGGCTCAGTTTGACTCGCACGCCAAATGGCGCGATAATTGTGCCAGGTGGCGAAGATGAGCGTTGCGGAGATCGTGGCTGTTCTTGGCGGCAGGAAGACTTTTAAGCGGGCAGTGAAGAGTACGGACGATCTGGCGCGACAGGTGCGCTCCGGGCTTCCGGCCTCGACGGTGGCGTTGCTGGCAGTGACGCTCGCGGTTGAGAAGGCGCAGGTGGCAAAGCGCCTGAACATTCCATCGCGAACGCTGAGTCGGCGGCTCAAGACGAAATCGCGGCTGACACACGACGAATCGGACAGGACACTGCGCATGGCGAGAGTTGTAGCGCAGGCCAGGGAAGTTCTGGGATCGGATGAGAAGGCGTCGCACTGGATGAACAACCCCAACCGGGCGCTAGGGGGCCGAAAGCCCTTCGACGAGCTGGACACCGAGCCGGGTGTGCGATCGGTGGAAGCGGTGTTGTACGCCATCGCTTATGGAATGTATAGCTAATGCAAGTCTGGAGAATTTTTCCTGGACGATTCCGCGATTCAGCGTTTACCGGGGTGGGCGGGCTCTACGCCGCGAGGCGATGGAATCACCTGGGAACCGCGATGGTGTACACGTCGACCTCGCGAGCACTGGCGGCACTGGAATTCTTCGTCAATCTGCAACCGAATGAGGCGCCGGACGATCTGCTGATGGCCGAGGCGTCTGCTCCCGATGCAAACATTGAAACCATCGGGATCGACTCTCTTCCGCGCAACTGGAGGGGACTGAACAACGAGCGCTGCCGCGATCTGGGCTCCGAGTGGGCTCGTAGCCAGCGGTCGGTGGCGCTGAAAGTTCCGTCTGTCGTGGTGGATGGGGACTGGAATGTATTGTTGAATCCCAGACATGCGGAGTTCGACAAGATAAAAATCGGCACGGCGAAGCGGTTCCGGTATGACGAGCGGATGTTTCGCTAACGCGGCCAGGACAGAGCCAAGCGCACGGATCACGCGCCAAAGCGCGCCATGCTCCGTATCTTTGCCTTTGCCGCTTCCTCTTCGCGGTTGCGCGGCGGCGCCTGTGTCTCGAGCCGGCTGAGTAACCTCATCGATGCTGCGGCGACCTCATCGACGGCGGCATTGAAAGCGACCTCGTTCGCCTTCGACGGCTTATTGAAGCCGCTTACCTTACGCACGTATTGCAGCGACGAAGCACGCACTTCCTCATCCGTGACAGGAGGATCGAAGTTGAAAAGCATTTTGATGTTGCGGCACATGCGCGTCTATCCCGGATACGCGCCGGTGATGTAGCCCTCGAGAGCCTGGATGGCTTGCTCCTGGCCGGAGATGACCCACTTGACGAGGTCGCCGATGGAGACGATGCCGACGACTATATCGCCATCCAGCACCGGCAGGTGACGGATGCGGTGATCGGTCATGAGGGTCATGCACTCGTCCACGGTGTGCAGCGGAGTGACGGAACGGACGGGGTTGGTCATGATCTCGCGCACTTCGGTCTCGCGGGAGTGGTGGCCGAGGAGAATGCCTTTGCGGGCGTAGTCGCGCTCGGAGAGTATGCCGAGCAGGCGCGGCCCGGACATGACCATCAGCGCGCCGATATCGTATTTGGACATAAGCGCGAGGGCTTCATGCACCGTTTGCTCGGGGGCGATGGACAGGAGCTTCTTTGCGCCTTTGTGTTTGAGGATCGCTCCAATGGTGTCGTTGATGCGCATCGGGACCTCCTTGAGCATTTTGCGGCCGCACAGCCGGGAGTGCATCCGTCCGAGGCGCGTGCTCTCGCCGGGGAAGAGCAGTATACCCCGGCTTGCACACAAATGTCGTTCTGTTCCTTCCACAGTTTGCAAATTGATTGGGAAAGCCAGTTCGTGTTTGGGATGCGGGTTTGGGAGAAACCAGTCAGGCGAGCGGGTTGGAAGCGACTGCGCGCAGGCGGCGGAGACGGTAGACGATGGTGAGGAGGGTGACCGTTCCGCAGGTTAGAAAACTGGCGCCGAGACCGACGATGAGGGAGTTGTCGTGCTCATAGAAGCCGTGAACGACGCCGATGACTTGCAGGATGCAGAAGCCGCCGAAAGTGACCAGCGAAACGCCTTCGTCACTTTTCTTGCGCCAGATGGCGAGCGCCTGCGGCACAAAGAGGCAGGCATTGCCCAACAGGGCCAGTCCAAAGACATACGTAACGATTTCCCTCATTCGTGCCCCTCACTCATTTCCGATCAGGCCCTCGGCGCCCATGAGGCGCACCTAGAGATGATCGCAGACGGGGGGTGGGCAGTGAGGCGGCAGGTCAGATCAATTTCGGAATGCAGGTAGATTTCTTGAGTGCATTGAGCGGCGGCTTTTTCTTGAGGAAAAGGCCACTTGAGTACGTGCTCGGGGTCTACAGCAATTGCAGAGAATTCTGTAATGGAGCCTATTGCTCGATGCTGCGCGGGCGGCCGAGAAAGCGCGCGCCCAGCGCGCCGCCGGCGACGGAAATACCAAGAAGGATGATGGCAAGAAAACCGATGCTGTAGAGCATCAAGCCGGCATGGCCCTCGGGCGAAAGCATGATGGCTTTATACATCGCGACAATCTGGGCGTCGAAGCCCCTGGATGCAAGAAGCTGGATGGATTGATTGCTCTGGGCAAGCCATTCGGCATCGAGGGCCGTGCCGTGGTGCATCCAGAAGCGCATGGCGTAGAGCGAGATGCCCGTGGTGACGGCGGCGGCCCAACTGCCGAGGATGCCGGTAACCAGGCCTATGCGCGCGCCTGCGCCGATAGTGATCCATGCCGGGCGCCTGCTGCGCATGTAAAGAGCCACAGCCCAGGCACCGGCGCCGCCCATCAAAGGTAATGCGAGGATGCCCGCCGGGGAGTACATGGAGCAAAGAGCGCCGGCCGGAATGGCAAGCATGAGGGCGAGGCGAAGGGCAGCCTTCCAGTCGACAGAGCCAGCGTCGCGAACGACTTCGCCCGCGCGTTCCGGCTGGCCCGGTGCGCCGGATACATCGGCCGTATAGACAAGCTGGGGCAGACCGCAGAACGGACAAAAGCAATCGCCGGGTTGCACGGTCTGGTGGCAACGGCTGCAGGTGACTTCCATACAACTAAGAGCCTAACGCATCGAGCATAAAAACAGAGTCAGTTGGTTTAGGGGCGCTTGAAATTGGTGCTGACGATATATCTGGGATTATGCGAACCAAATCATTGCGGTCCCGCTTCACTTCCACGCTGGTTCTCACGCCGGCTCTGCTTTCGGTAGTCGTATGCGCGGCCGCTTGTGCCCGGGGTATAGGCGGCGACGAAGAGCAGATCAGATCAGTTCTGCAGAGGTACGCGATCTCCATCGACGATGCCGATGTTTCTTTAGCGGCGGAGATATGGTCTCAAGATCCAGGCGTCACTTTCATTTATCCGCTCGGCACCGAGCATGGTTTCAAACAGATCGCTGATCACGTCTACATCGGAATTATGGGCGGCATGTTTTCAAAACGCGAACTGATTCTGCACGATCCGATTGTTCATGTTTACGATGACGCCGCATGGTCCGAGATGACGTGGACCTTTCACGCGACAAAGAAGGATGGGTCTGCCATCACGACTGAAGGGCGAGAGACGCAGGTGTACCACAAGGAACATGGAGTTGGCGAATCGTTCTCGTCCACTATTCCGGGCCGCCTGCTGCTATGCCGACTGCTTCAAATGGGAACTGAGGGAAAATGACTCCCGTCGCTGCGCGCCTGCTTGTGTTGGCACGCTCTAAGAAGCGTTTTTCGCCGGCCCCAGCTTTTTGGCGACGATGGCCTCAGCTGCGGCGAGCGCCTGATCGAGCGACATGTTGGTGGAGTCGAGAAAGACGGCGTCGGGCGCGGGCTTGAGCGGGGAGTCCTTGCGATTGCGATCGCGTTCGTCGCGGGTACGCAGATCGCGGAGAATTTCTTCAGGCGGCGGCGTAGGCGCGGAGCCTTGCTGGCCGATCTGCTCGTAACGGCGCTGACCCCGGACTTCAGGCGCAGCGTCGAGAAAGATTTTGACTTCGGCGTTGGGGAAGACGACGGTGCCGATGTCGCGGCCCTCCATCACGACTCCGCCGCGTTCGCCCACCTGCTGCTGCAGGCGGACCATCCATGCGCGCACGGCGGGAAAAGTGCTGACACGCGATGCGGCTTCAGTGACCGTGGGGTTGCGGATGAGGCCGCTCACGTCCTCGCCGTCGAGAAGGACGAGATTCTCTTCTTCGCCGGGTTCAAGGCGGATTTCGGTTTCGCCGGCGAGCTCTTCAAGAGCTTTGGCGTCGTCCAAAGGGACTGCCGAACGCAGGGCTTTGAGGGCGAAGGCGCGGTACATTGCGCCGGTTTCAAGATTGAGCAGGCCGAAGTGCCGCGCGAGGTGGCGGGCGATGGTGCTCTTGCCTGCGCCGGCAGGCCCATCGATGGCGACAATCATTTTGCGGGCGCGCTCAGCGGCGGCGGTGCGACTGTCGTTTCCGGTCATTCACGCGCGCTCATCGAGTTTCGCTCATCCAGATTCGCTCAACCACTTTCGCTCATCTGGTTTTTTTCGATCGCCGATTGGAAGAAGCGGTAAAGCCATAGCGCGAACGGTTGCCTGCTTTTGTGGAAGCTGTCAATGCAGGCTTCCGGGCAGGCTTGCGGCTGCCGCGCGCATCAGAACGCGAATTGGGACGCGCAGCGGGGCGCGCAGCCTTGCGGGCAGCATCGGCACGCCGGGCGACGGGCTTTGCGCCGACCTTTCCTTTGGTGGCGTGGCCGTTGCGCAGATTTCTGGCCGCAGCCGGTTTGGCCTTGCGCAGGCCATTGGCCGGACGCGTGTGGCCGTTCGAATGGAAGCCGTTTCCGTTGGAGGAGCTTTTCGCGGCTCGGGACGCGGGGCGCTTGTTGTGGCTGTTCCCATTACCGTTCACAGTGCCGCTTTTGGGAGCGCTCTTGGTCCAGCGTGTACCAAGCGCGTGGCGCGAGGCGCCGTTCGAGCGCGGTGAAGATGTGCGCGCGTCGCGCGTGGTGCGCCGGGCAACGCGGCCGGATGTGGAACTCTGCGCCGGCTTGCGGCTGCGCGCCGGAGCAGACTGATGGCTGAAGCGAGGCCGTGAAGCCTGCGCGTTGTCGCGAGGTGGCGCCGACCGCTCAACAACTGGCTCAACGGGCTTGGGCTGTTGCGGAGGAACTGCCGCAATCTCCGGAGCGGGCACCCGAGGAGGAGGTAGATTTGGAGCAGGCAAGTGTGCGGCACGCACGTTTGGGGCAGGCAAGGTTGGGGTGAACCTGGACTGCAACGGCTCGCGAAGACCTTCGTCATGCTCGTAAGAGCGGAGGAAGTGCGAGGAGGCCGGCATGGACGAGCTGGCGTACATTGTCGGCGCCGGGGCAAACTCGGGCAGGGTTCCTGCGACGTAAAAGTGCGGAGCATGGCCCAGCGCGAGCGAGTGAACCTGGCGGGTGGCGACCAATCCGCGGAGAACTTCACGAACCTTGCTGCGCGCGGTCAGGGGCGCAAGGAACATTTCCACTTCTTCCATGCTTGCGGCGATTACGGCCTGCAGGTAGATGGAGGCGAGCACCGAGATGGCGGTGACCTGTGACGTAGACGCGCCTTCCGCGATGGCTTTTTGGTAGCGGACGCGCAGAAGCTGCCACTGCGGCGTTTTGCCGGCTGCGGACACAACCGGAATGATGCGCAGTTGCTGCCAGAGCTCGGTGATGGCGCGCAGAACGGCGGACTCGGAGACTTCGCGGCCGAGCGAATGCCGCAACTGAGTGATGGTGGCCTCGCCGGTTTCAAGTTGCTTGTAAGCCTGGATGGCCAGAGCCGAAACTTGCCGCGATCCGGTCAATTGAGGAATGCGGCGCCAGTCGCGATCGCCACGCAGTGCGTAAACGTAAGGCAGCACCCATGCCGCAACCACGAAGTCGGGCCCCTCGCCCGGCTGGCCCAGAAGATTAAGGCGAACCGCAACGCCCTCAGACTCGAGGCGAACCAGCAGATCTTCGGCAATGGAAACCAGCTTGGCCGTGGGAGAAGATGTGTGCTCGCCGGCAACGGCTTCAACAAAGGTTGGTGCAGTGAATGAGGCGAATTGTCGCCTCGGCAAAAAGAGACACAACCCCGTCTCCTCCAACCACGTACGGGCCTCATCAATCGTCAACTGCCCGCGTCCGTTCAGGCGCATCCTTTCGGAGCGCGATGCTTCCATCTGTTCTGCTGTCAAAGAAAACCTCGCTTCCAGGTAGGCGATCACGGCCAGAATCCCGCGCTCCTAGGAGCGCGTCCGGCCACCCTCCAAGCCGCCGAGGGGTCTCTTAAGGGACCCTAAATTCGGTGAAAGGCCCGCTGGATTTCCTTCCAAGAATACAGTAATGCGATTGGACGTCCATGCGGGCAGCTGGTTGGGTGACTGGTCTTCGCAAGCTCTAACAGCAACCATTCTATACGTTTTGGATCAAGAGCGGTATTGATCTTGATGGCAGAGTGGCAGGCAATGGAGGCGGCGATGCGCGAGCGGAGGCGGTCAAGTTCCTCATTCCGAAAGGGTTCACCGGAATCTGCGGTGCTCTGATCGATGACTTCAGCAAGCGTCCGATCCAGTTCTGCGCCTTCAAGGCCCACGGGGGCCGCTTTTACCGCAAGTGTTTGAGGGCCAAAGGGTTCCACCTCAAAACCGTTGTGTTCAAGCTCCTCAGCGATCCGGGCAAAGACGACCATCTGTTCGGGCTTTAATTCCACAAGCATTGGCATCAGCAGTCGCTGGCGCTGGACGCGTTCCACCTGACGGTCGCGGAGGATCTTCTCAAAAAGCACCCGTTCGTGTGCAACGTGCTGATCGATGATCCACAAGCCGTCGTCGCCGGCGGCCAAAATGAAAGACTCGCGCAATTGCCCGAGCGGTTTGAGGGAGCCGAGGCGGTTGAGGGAGCTGGCAGACTGCTCAGCTTCCACCAGAGCCGCGGCTGCGGCGGAATCGTTGGCGTAAGCTGCTGCTCCGTTGTAGTTTGGTCTGCAATCGCCGGCGGTTTGGGCGGCGTTTGGCGCGAAGAGGGCGTTGGCGGCAGCGCCCATGGCCTCAGGATCAAAGCTGCGGACAAAATTAGCCATGGGCTGGCCGTCGGGAAGGCCGCGGCCATCAACACTTCGCTCGCCAAATGGCAACGAGCCTGGAACGGGCAAAGGCAAACGCGGGGTCAGGTGGAACGATTCTGCATCGGCGAGACCAGCCGGATCGGATTCCGGTGCACCGGGCAAGGGCGACGCCGCGGGCGGCATTAGCGACGGGCTGGCCGTGGGCTGCGAATCGAGAGCGGCAAGAAATCCGGCGGCAGGGCGAGATTGAATGAGCGCAGTGCGCAGGCTGTCGCGAACAAAGTCGTGGATGCGGCTCTGCTGGCGAAAGCGGACTTCAGTCTTGGCCGGGTGGACGTTCACGTCCACTTCCTCAGGCGGCATTTCAAGGAAGAGCAAAACCACGGGGAAGCTGGTCGGCGGGATTACGTTGCGATACGCCTCGGTGATGGCGTGCATCAGAAGTCGGTCGCGGATGAGCCGCTTGTTAATGAAGATGTAGATGGAGTTGCGGTTCAACTTTTGCAGTTCGGGCTTCGAGTAAAAGCCGGAGAGGCGCAGCGAGCCGGGATCGCGCAGAGGCTGCTCGGGATCTTTTTTCCAGGGAGGAGGCTCGGGCAGTCCACCACGCTCGAAGGGCGCCTCGGCGGCGACGGGAAGCAACTGGCTGAGCGTCTCCTTGCCAAAAACCTGGAAGATGCGCTCGGCGGTGCGGGCGACGGGAGGAGCGGTGAGGATGGTGTGGCTCGCGGAGAGAAGATCGAATTGATTTTCAGGATGGGCCAGCGCGTAGTGCGTCACCAGCGCGGTGACGTGGGCCAGCTCAGTGGATTCGGCGCGAAGAAATTTTCGCCGCGCGGGAGTGTTGAAGAAGAGATCGCTGACGGCGATGGTTGTGCCACGGGGCAGAGCCGCATCCTCAACGCGATGAATTTTGCCGCCGGCTACGTCAATGCGCGTACCCGCAGCTTCGTCTCCGGTTGCTGTCTCAAGCGTTACGCGCGCGACGGATGCGATCGAGGGCAGCGCCTCGCCGCGGAAGCCGAGGGTGGCAATCGAAAGCAGATCGTCCGCGGTACGCAGCTTCGACGTGGCGTGGCGCTCGAAGGCCAGCAGAGCGTCGTCGCGGTTCATGCCGTGGCCGTCGTCGGAGACGCGGATCAGCTTGCGCCCGCCGCCTTCCACCTCGACGCGAATGCGCGACGCTCCGGCGTCGAGAGCATTCTCAAGCAGCTCTTTAACGACGGATGCGGGCCGATCGACCACCTCGCCGGCGGCAATCTGGTTGGCAACTTGATCGGAGAGGATACGGATCTGGCCCATAAGAACTCAGGGTATCGCAAGTTGTTGAACCAGATCCGATGAATGGTCTGCGCAAAGTTCGCGCAGATTCCTAATTTGACGCCGGTGCGCCGGCCTTTACCGGCTTGTTCGCCGCAGCCGTTTTGACCCTACTGCGGGAACTCGGCGTTGTGCCCGGCTCCGCTGAAGGCGCCGGCCCTTCCAGCATGGAGGCCTTGCGAATTACCGCCTCGGGAGCGGTAGTGGAAAAGCCCGGGTTGTTCGTCAACTGGGCATCAAACCACTGCGGAGGCAAGTACCACCTTCCGTCGCCGGCCGCAGTCAGATAGTCGTAGATCAGCGGCATGTTCGAAGGCAGCCCGCCGTGGTCGCGTTCTGAGAGGGCGACATAGGCCTTCAACTCGCTGGCGATTTGGTCGTGGTTGGACGGGTCCTCGGCCTCCATCAAAGCGACGGCGTATTCCAGGTGAGCCGCAGGAATAGCGCCCCGGTCGGCGTCGAGACGAAGCGCGGTGGTCAGATGGTTGAGGGCGTCCTGGCGCTCGTTGGGAGTGCGCGCGGTGAGGCGTTCGAGCTTGGCCAGATAGAAGCTCGCGTAGGGATCGTCAGGCCGCTCCGCAACGGCGCCATCGAGATTCCTTTTGGCGACGGCAAATAGATCGTAATCCATGGCCAGGATCCCGTTATCGCGCTTGACGGAGGAGCTCATGGGCCCGAAGTCGGGACTATTGGAATTGAATCCGTTGCCCTTGACCCGCAACTCAATCTCTGCCTTCAGGTCGCCGCCAAAGAGCGAGTCCAGATGCGCCTGCCGCTCCTTGATGCGCGGAGCGCTGCCCATAAAACCGAGCCCCATGCGCGAGTCCGCAGTGACGACTTGATTGAGCGAAGCAAAAAGGCGATTGATGTCGCGCGGGTCGTAGCCCTGTTCAATCATCAAATTGATCGCCATGTCGTCGGCGTCGTCCTCTTCTTTCGAGGCCCAGAGGACCGGCTCGATCTGCGGATGAATGAAGTAGTGGCCGATTTCCATCCCCGTGGCCAGCCCGGCGCTGCCGCCGAGCAACCCACCAAGGCGCAGCGGAATCATGGCGCCGCCGAGTCCAGCGCCCATGACCATTGAGCCGACGTCGGTGATCATCTTTTCCTTTTCGGCCTTCTCCTTGGCCAGCTCTCCGGCCACATGCTTGTCGCGGATGCGCAGGTAAGCTTGCCGCAATTCAACATGGGCAATTTCATGCGCCAGGATGTAGCTCAGCTCCGACTCGCTGTCGAGCATGGAAACCAGTCCAGTGGAGAGGTAGATGGTTCCCGTGGAGAGGGTGAGAGCTTTGGGGATGGGATCGTACAAGACGCGGAAGGTGTAAACGTTGGTCGAGTTCTTGGGAACGAGCCTTTGCCCGATGTGGTTGACGTAGCTTTGCACCACGGGATTGCTGTAGAGACGCTGCTGATCAAACGAGTCGCCGGCAGCGGCGTCCTGGGCCAATCCCTTGCTTGCGGTCAAGTTGATGCCATATGCAAGTTGCATGTCGTTGCGGCGCAGCGTGTCCCATTCCTGCTGAATGGCATCCTGCACCTCGGGCATCCCTTCGACCCGGGCGATCTTGTCCTTGTCGACGTTGCTGATGTCGTTCGGATCCTGCGGCTTCTTGTTTTTCCCCGAAAGCGCGTTGGATATTTGGGACATCTGAGCCGAAGACGGCGGCGCTGTAACTCCGCAGACAAGCAGAGCACAAAAGGCGATGGCGAGAAGTCTTTTCATAAGACTCTCCTTTTCCATGAATGCGGCGTCAGCGGAGAACGCCGTTGACCGTTTCTGGCTGGGGGGAGGCCCGGTAATCCCGAGTATAGGCCTGAATTTCGTGCCGAGTCAACGATGCGCGGGGGCGGCGGAAAAGTCGCAAATCGCAGCAATTGATGCGGTGATTCGCGCCTTGCGGTAGATCAATATGCAAGGCAGCAGGGTTTTCGGAATCGCAGGCCTTTTCGAGCGCTCGATACCACATGCAGAGACGCCAGTTCGAAGTGTGACGCAAAGCACACAAGGCGAACGCCAGGCACGCGACAATAGTCATGCAGGGATTCGAGTTAGACCGGGCAAAGCGGCCGGGTTTGTCGGCCGGGAGAGACGATTCATGAGCGATCTTGCAACCTTGGCTGAGGCCGGTGCCGTTGACCCGCTTGTCGGGCACCCGCCGGACTATCACGTGTTTCACAATTTCATTCAGCGCTGCAAGAATCTTCCGGCAATCACGACGGCAGTAGTTTGGCCGCTGACCGAGGTGGCAATGGGCGGCGCGGTAGAAGCTGCGGCAGCGGGGCTGATTGAGCCCACGCTCATTGGACCTGAAAAGGCGATGAAGGCTTTGGCGGCAAAGATTGGCGCCAACATCAGCGCGTTCCCGATCGTGCAGGCCGAAACCGAGGCTCATGCCGCCGAAGCTGCCGTGGCCATGTGCCGAGCAGGTGATGCGCTTGCGCTGATGAAAGGCAGTCTGCACACAGACGAGTTGTTGAAGCCCGCCTTGCAGCGCGATACCGGGCTGCGTACAGCGCGGCGCATTTCGCATGTGTTCATCATGGATACGCCGGCCTACGCGCGGACGCTGCTGATCACCGACGCGGCCATCAACATTACGCCGGACCTTGAAGACAAGATTCACATTGTGCAGAATGCGATTGACCTGGCGATCGCGCTGGGAATTCCAGAGCCCAAAGTTGCGCTGCTTTCGGCGGTGGAGACGGTGAATCCGAAGATCCAGTCAACGCTGGACGCGGCGGCGCTATGCAAAATGGCCGATCGCGGCCAGATCACGGGCGGAATTCTCGACGGGCCGCTGGCATTCGATACCGCGGTGAGCGCAAAGGCGGCGCAGATCAAGAAACTGGTTTCGCCGGTCACGGGGCAGGCCGACATTCTGGTTGTGCCCGACCTTGAGAGCGGCAACATGCTGGCCAAGCAACTGGAATATTTAGGCGGAGCGCAACTGGCCGGTATCGTGCTGGGCGCGCGGGTGCCCACGATTCTTACCAGCCGCGCGGACTCGGCAGAGACGCGGCTGGTAAGCTGCGCCGTGGCCGTGCTGCTGCACTACGCGGCGCACCCGGCGATGAAGGTGTAGCTCTTTCAATCGAATCCTCAGAATTGAATGGCTGTCGCCCTCTCGCGCCTCGTGCGGCCTCGTGACGTTACTAAAGGCCAATGCCTCTTCGTAACGTTCATGCGGTTGATTTTCATTTGACTTCTGCGCTCGCCGGGATCATATTGTTTGTCAAATTCCCCTCGGGGTCAAACATGGGCCGAGCATCGCTGGGCTCACTGCCAATGTCCTCGCCATCGGACACCCTCCGAGCGCGTGTCCGGTGACCTTTCGCGTGAACGATACATCGCCGAATGGAGACCCCCATGATCAGACCCCTCTTGCTCGCCCCGCATGGCGCGGGGCTTCGTCTTCACGCCATCAATCCCCGCTCTTCACCCAACACCGCGTGGTTGATTCCTCTCCTGTTCCTCGTCGCATTCGCCTTCGCGATAGCGTGTTCAGCGCAAACAGGCGTAACAGTTCACAACCATGGTCCCGCGCCCATGATCGATGGCTCGGTCCATCCGGAGCAGGTACCAGACGTTGTTGCGTATCGTTTGGTTCTGCTGGGACTGTCGCAGCCCGCAAATCCGACGGATGCCCAAACGCAACGTCACCTGGCGCAGTTCCGAGCAATCGGAATGAAGGACAACGATAACACGATGTTGATCTCGATCCTGTCTCGCTTCAGAGACGACTATCGCAGCATGATCGAGACCTACAATGCGGCCGCGACAGCCGCCAATGCCAGCGGCCAGCGAGCGGACATCAACGGATTCCTGCTGGAGCGCGATCAATTCATCCAGTCGACTCACGACCAGCTAAAGGGCGCTTTGAGCCCCGTTGGATGGGGCCGTCTCGATGCCTATGTCCAGGGCAATAAGAAGCACATGAAAATCAGCGTCGCGGAGGCAAGCCGATGAAATCGAATTTGTGGCTCACGATTGCGGCCGTTGCCGTCGCCCTCCTGGCCTGCAAGGAGGCCTCGGCTCAAGGATGTTCCGTCAGCTACGATCCCAGCTTCAGCCTCTGGGAAGATGTTTCCGCGGACGCTACCAACATCTATACGCAGGTCGGCATCGACGGATCGGGTACGATGACGGTGGAAGGCATGTGCGACCTTCCCTATATCACGCATACCGCGTACATCTGGAACAGCGTCGGGAGTGTGGGTAATAGCTGGGTGCCTACGGGCGAATTCTGCCCGGATTGCTATGTTTCTACTGAGCAAGACGACATTGTCCCATATGATCCCGCCCAAAACTACACGTTCGACTATGAAGGGCAGATGTGGTGCAACATCGGCGGTGAGTTTTTTGATGTTTTCGGGTCGATCAAAATATCGACCACCTACGGACTCCTTCAAGGCATTATTAGCATTCCAGCAGGAAACGTCTGTGTATATGTACCGGCTTGTTCGAGCGGCACTCCTACTTGCGGCAATCCTACCGGTGAAGACTATGTCGGGGAAGGCGGAACCTGTTCTGCGTACTCGCGAGGGAGTTTCATAAGTGCCCTGGACGAGAACGGAAATAGAGAGTGCGCTGGAGTTTATTTTCAAGCCACCGGACCGGGGCCGTGTAACTAGGATGATGAGAAAGGAAACCGGCGGATGATTTGGCTGAAGAGCTTGCTAGGCGGCGTGCTTGCGGCGGTAGTGGGAGGCTGTCTATCCTTGGTGATGATTTTCATCAAATTGCGGCGTGAGACACTGTCACGCTCAATCGGAGTGGACGTTTCGCTCCTTCGTAATCCATTAGTTATTGTTTTCCTGGTAGGACTGTTCGTGGTTGGGTTTGCGATCTCGTTTTTTCGGCTGAAATAATTCGGCTGGGCCTGCCTTCCGTTGTTTCTGGGACAGAACGCGATTGGCACCGACGAATCGAGCGTGATGAGCTGCACGAGCAACCCGTAGAGGAGAGATGGTGTCCTTCATCCCACAAAACGCGTCTGGCCCCGCGGCTGGGAGCATGGCATTGCTGAAAGCCGTTGCGGGTGGGTTAGTCAGCCTGCTTTTCGCTTGGATCGTGATTGTTTCCGCTGATCTCTGGAAGGCCAAGATCATCGCTGCCAAACATGGGGCAACTGGCCTCGGTGCAGTGTCAGGGGGATGGACACTGCTCATGCGATCGCCGGTAATCGTTCTGGTGCTCTCTGCCGCGTTTGGACTCGGATTCTTCTTCATCGCCCGGCTCGCAGGCCGACACTGAGGCGAATTCCGAACGAACCGCTGCGCCACGGAGCCAAATCGGGAGCCTTCGCATCGTGCTCGGCGCGCGCGCGCCGACGATTCTGACCAGCCGGGCGGACTCGGCAGAGACGCGGTTGGTGAGCTGCGCCGTGGCCGTGCTGCTGCACTATGCGGCACACCCGGCGGTGAAGGTGTAGCTGAAGCGGCAATCACTGCGGCGGTAAGGGCCACTATCATAAGGTTGGCCCATTTGGGTTCCTATTTGGCAGGAGGCCTTTCTGTCGATCTCCGCTGCCACATCCCCCATTGTTGCCGCCGCAGGCGGCAGCTTTCTAATCGAATCGCGCACGCCGGATGAAATCTTCACCCCTGAAGATTTGAACGAGGAGCAGCGCCAGATTGCGGCGACCGCGGAGCGTTTCGCGCGCGAGGAGATTCTGCCGCGCGTGGCGGCGATTGAGGCGAAAGAGCCGGGCGCAATGCAGGCGGTGTTGCGCAAGGCCGCCGAGTTGGGATTCACCGCGGTCGATGTTCCCGAGGAGTACGGCGGCCTGGGGATGGACAAAGTAAGCTCGACGCTCATCACGGATCACATCTCCGTACTGGCCAGCTTTTCCACGGCGTTCGGTGCGCACATCGGCATCGCGACGCTGCCGCTGGTGTGGTACGGAACTCCAGAGCAGAAGCAACGCTACCTGCCGAAACTTGCGACGTGCGAGTGGATCGGCGCGTATGGATTGTCCGAGGCCAGCTCGGGTTCAGATGCGATGAACATTCGCACGCGCGCGGTGCTCAGTGATGACGGCGCTCATTACATTCTGAACGGCGAGAAGCAGTGGCTGACCAATGGCGGCACTGCGGGGCTTTACACTGTGTTCGCAAAAATAGACGGCGAGAAGTTTTCGGCGTTCCTCGTCGAGCGAAACACGCCGGGTCTCAGCGTGGGCGCAGAAGAACACAAGCTGGGAATTCGCGGCTCGTCGACCTGCCCGCTGGTCCTGCAGGATTGCAAAATTCCGGCTGCGAATCTGCTGGGCGAGGCAGGCAAAGGCCACCACATCGCATTCAATGTGCTGAACGTGGGCCGCTTGAAGCTGGGAGTGGCCTGCGTGGGCGGGGCGCGGCACGCGCTGGCGCAGACGATCCGCTATGCGAAGGAGCGGCACGCGTTTGGGAAATCGATCGTCGAGTTTGGACTGATCCAGCGGAAGATTTCGGCGGCAGCGGCGCAGCTCTATGCGGCGGAGAGCATGGTCTACCGAACCGCCGGCTTAGTCGATGCTCGGCTGGAACGGGCTCGATTGGATGGGGCGTGGCTCGAAGGCGCGAAGCTCGAAGGCGCGAAGCCCGAAGGATTGAAGCCCGAAGAATTGATCTCAGGGCAGGGCATCGATGTTCCGCGCAGTGCCGATATTCCCAGAAGCATTGAGGAGTACGCTGTGGAGTGCTCCATTTCGAAGGTCTACTGTTCGGAGATGCTGACGCTGGTGGCCGACGAGCAGATCGCGACGATGGGCGGATATGGCTACGTCGAGGAGTATCCGGCGGAGCGCACGTACCGCGACGCGCGGATTAATCGCATCTTCGAGGGAACGAACGAGATCAATCGGCTGATCATTACGGGATGGATGATGAAACGCGCGATGAGCGGAAAGCTGCCGCTGCTGATGGCGATCAAGCGCGTGATGGATGAGGTGACCGAGGCGCCTGCGTTCAGCGGCGATGGCGATTCTGACGAGCCGCTCAAGCGCGAGGCCGCGGTGCTGGCGGCGGTGAAGAAGATCGCGCTGTTCGCGGCGGGCGTGGCCAGCCAGAGGTTCATGACGGGTCTCGAGGAGCAGCAGGAGATCATGGCTGACCTGGCCGACATGATTATCCAGGTGTATGCGCTGGAGTCGGCGCTGGTTCGAGCCCAGAAGATTGCTGGCGCGGGCCGTAGCTCGGCCGAGGTTGCAACGGCGATGACGGGGTTACTGGCGGATGAAGCGATAGCGCTGGCCGAACGCGCGGCGCGGCGCGTGCTGGCTGCATGCGGCGAAGGCGACGCGCTGCAAACGCAGTTGGCTATTCTGCGCCGGCTCGCTCGGGTTGTGCCGGCCGATGTTGTTGCGCTGGGCCGCGCGGTGGCCCGTCAATGCATCGAGCTGGAGCGCTATCCTGTCTAGGGTCAGCGTCCGGTTCTTATGCAGCCGATGTCATTAAAGACAATTCGCGTATTGCTGGCCGAGGCTGAGCGTTCCCTGGTTGAGGGGCCGAATGCGGAACGCGCGCGGTGCGATACGGAGACGCTGTTGCTGCATTTGCTGAGGGCAGATGCGCCGGAGACAAATCTGGCCTGGCTGATCGCCCACGGACACGAAACTCTGCCGGCACACACGATTGCGTCATTTCGCGCATCGGTCGAACGCCGCCGCGCCGGAGAGCCTATCCAATACCTTACCGGCGAGGCGGAGTTTTACGGGCTGGACTTCAAGGTCAATCGCAACGTGCTGATCCCGCGGCCCGAGACCGAGCACCTGGTGGAGAAGGTCATTGAGATTGCGGGCGGGTTCACTCGGCCGCGCATTGTTGACGTGGGTACCGGATCGGGAGCGATTGCCGTGGTCCTGGCCAAAAATTTGCCGGTCGCTCGGATTTACGCGACAGAGATTTCCGCAGCGGCTTTGCGTGTGGCGCAAGCGAATGCAGTCCGCAACGGCGTCGCGGACCGCGTGGTCTTTCACGAAGGCGATCTGCTGGCTCCCATCTCGGGCAAGCTGTTCAATTTGATCGTCTCCAATCCGCCCTACGTATCAAATGACGATCGCGATTCGCTATCGGTGGAAGTGCGCGATTATGAGCCGGCGCAGGCGCTGTTTGCTGGTGGAGACGGCCTGGACGTCTATCGCCGCCTGATTCCCGCGGCGTTTGCGGCACTGACGCCGGGCGGATTTGTGGCGCTCGAGATCGGATTCGGCCAGCAGGCGGCGGTTGACGCGCTGCTGAGCGACGCGGGATTTCACAACATCGAGTTCACGGAAGATCTGCAAAGCATTCCTCGCGTGGCCGTCGCGCGACGCCCGTGAATTCTGGGCCGCACAGCATCTAGGAAGCGCGGCCAGTCTTGTTCAGCTCCTTATAGAAGCCGAGGTCTTTGGCGAGCAGGCTCTTGACGATGTAGAGAATCTGTCCGTAGTGCAGGCCGAAGTGTTCAACGACCTGGAAAACGGCGTCGAGGCCGCGCACATGGTAGCCCTGAATTTCGTAAGGCGCGAGCAATTCGTCGACGGTGAGGCGATCGAGGACTTTGGCGGCTTCGTCGAGCGTTGCGCCGAGGCGGGCGAGCAGCTCGGCGGCAGAAAGGCCGCCCTGCGCGGCGAATTCGGCCGGCCGATTGCGCTGGTCCTGATTCTGGTTGAACGAATCAACAAGCCATTGGCGGACGTTGCCGTCGAGATGCAGCAATAAATTGCCGATGCTGTTCGAGGCATCGTTGGGCCGCCACCAGATTTGTTCAGCGGTGAGCGGCGCGACGCATTCCTTCATGCGCGGCCAAAACTGCCGGAGGAGTTTCGTCCGCGAGAATTCGACGAAGACGGAAGCGAGTTCTGTTTCACGTTGTGCCATCAAGAATAGCTCTGAATCAGATTTGCGCTTTCCCCGGTCCCCAAATGCGAGGGACCGGGGGCACCCATAGAGATTGCGACACGAAACAAGCGAAAAACTAGATCAGCTCGTAGCCGGCGAACCAGTAGCCGATCTCGAAGGCCGCAGTGTCCGCCGCGTCGGAACCGTGGATTGCGTTCTCCTGAAGCGAGCGCGCAAATTTCTTGCGGATGGTTCCCTCTTCGGCGTTGGCGGGGTTGGTGGCGCCCATCAGCTTCCGCAGATCGGCGATCGCATTGTCCTTCTCGAGAACCATGAGAAACAACGGACCTGAAGACATGAAGTCCGTGAGGTCTGAGAAGAACGGCTTGGCGCTGTGTACGGCATAGAAGCCTTCGGCCTCGCGTTTGGTAATCGATTCCTTCTTGATGGCGACAAAACGGAAGCCGGCCTTGTCAATCTCGGCCAGAATGGCTCCTGTAAGTCCGGCGGCTACCGCGTCCGGTTTAACGATGCTGAAGGTGCGCTCGAGCACTAGTGGGTTGCTCCTTGTTGGCGAATTTTGGGGTCGAATTTTCTCTCTATTCCATTGTAGTGGAAGGCTTTTGGCGCTGTGCAAGCGGGCTTCGAACGTGCGGATTCAAGCGGCAAATGCCGCTACAGCGTACGATCCATTACTTTCGTACATTGTCCGAGAGAGTCTGAGTTTATCCCCCGAAAGTGCTATTCAGAAGACGTTTTTGGCGCAGACAAGCAATTTGATTTCTGCTACAAGTATCGAAGTAGCCAGAAATGTCCCGGGTTGTACAACCGGATTAGCAGTTGCCAATCGATCGGTTTTGGGGATTAAGAATGGCGTTCGTTGTTCTTCAAGCAGTTCATCCCCCAAAAGTGCTATTCAAAGGACGTTTTTGGCGCAGACAAGCGATTTGATTTCTGCTACAAGTATTGGTGTAGCCAGAAATGTACCGTGTTGAACGACTGAAATAAAAGTTGCCGACAGATTTGCTTTGGGGATTGAGAATGACGTTAGTTGTCTTTCAGATCGCTGCCGTGGTTGCCATCGCAATAGTTCTTTTGCGCTGGCGCAAAAGCGCGCAGCGCCGCAACTCGCAATCATGGGAGACCTTGCTTTCCCGGCTCCGCCCTGAGTGGAGCGCCCGCGAGTTGAGCGACCATTTCCTGTGGCAGGAAGGTTTGAGCGCCACTCCTGAAGATGCATGGCAGCGCATGGAAGGTCCGAAGGGCCTGTGGGTGATGTACCAGAATGCGCGCGTCATGCAGGAGATGGCAGGCTACGCCGCCAACCAATGCAAAGACGTGGATCGGCTGCTCATCGAGACTTTACATAGCGACGCGATGCAGATTCGTGTTTGCGTGCTGGCAGCCCTGACGCAGTACGCGTTCCGTCATGCCAGCGAAGGTGTCCGCGTGAACGCATTCCGCGCCGCCTCAATCTACACCGGCATGGCAGCGCGCATGACGCAGTTGCTGCAGGAGCACGCAGCAGTCATGGTTCCGGACTTTGTAGCGGCAATGTAATTGGATTTTGTGTTTCGAAAAGAAAACCCCGGCTTCGGCTGGGGTTTTTGCTTATGTGTAGATGGCGCGGGGCGGGCTTGAGCCCGCAGCGGCGGGATTATTTTTCCATCGTGTCGAGAAACGCGCCGATCCTCACGAATTCCTGTTCGGTCAAGCGGAAGGTGAGCGCAGCGGCGGTCTCTTCCACCTGCTTTGCGCTGCGGCCGCCCACAATCGGCGCGGTGATGGCGGGATTGCGCAGCACCCAGGCCACGGCCACCACGCCAGGGGTTACGCCGTGCGCGCTGCCGATCTCGCGCAGCAGCTCTACAAGGCGCAGATTCTGGCTCAGCCGCGGCTCGTTGAATTCCTTGTTCCTGCGGCGCCAGTCGTCGGGCGCCAGATTCGCCGCGCGCTCGGCAGACATTTTGCCGGTGAGCATGCCAGAGAGCATGGGCGAGTAATTGATGACGCCGATGCCGTTGGCCAGCGTGAAGGGAAGAATCTCCGCTTCGATAGCGCGGCGCAACATGGAGTAAGGCGGCTGCAGGCTGGTGATGGGCGCGATGTTCATGGCGCGCTTCATCTGCTCGACGGAGAAGTTGGAGACGCCGATCCAGCGGATCTTGCCGTGCTCCTGCAGCCGCGCAAGCGCCTCCCACCCTTCTTCAATGTCGCTGTCCGGATTGGGCCAGTGAATCTGGTAAAGGTCGATGGTGTCGACCTGCAGGCGCTTGAGCGAAGCTTCAACCTCTTCGGCAAGCGACTCGGCCTTGAGCGAGTAGTAGACAGAGCGATCGGGGTGCCAGCGCAGCGAACACTTGGTAAAGATGTAAGGCTTGCGCGATAGCGACTTGACGGCGCGGCCGACTATTTCTTCCGAGTGGCCGAGGCCGTAGACGGCAGCGGTGTCAATCCAGTTGATGCCCAGATCGACCGCGCGATGGACGGCGGCGATGGAGTCTGCGTCGTCCTGCGGGCCCCAGGAGGATGCCCAATCGCCCCCGCCAATGGCCCAGGTGCCTATGCCGATGGGAGTTAGTTCGAGGTCCGAGTTGCCGAGGGTGCGCAGGGAAGGCGAAGCAGTCTGTTCCATATATAGAGCCTAGATGATTTGCGCGGGCCAGCCGCTTCGAAAATAAAGTCCCAAACAGTTCATAACAGCACAGATTTCAGTCCGGCGAGATCGTATCGTCAAAAATTGTGCACTCCCCAGAGCGGCGGCAGCGCTGCCGGTTCATCCGGCCATCCCCTTGAGGGCCGCACACCCTTTTTCGTTGCCGCCGCACCTGCTTCAATTACACCCCGATAGAGAGCCTGTCACAGGGCTGCGCGGGGACCGCGCGGGGACTGCGCGCCGCTAATCGCGGAGATGATACCGGATAAAGTTGGGCCTGCTTGGTCAGGGCTGTCTGTTGAACGATTCGGGGAGCGGTTTGGCGGAACGGAGCGGTGGAACCGTCTGGCCAACTATTTCTTGGGTTTGGCAGCAAGAACCAAATCGATCGTCGAATTCGCTTCTCCGCGTCGAACCGTAACTTTGATTTGATCGCCAATCTTGCCGAAGAGCATTTCGTTGGCGGCTTCTCCTTTGCTGGCCGTCAAAGGCTGGCCCTCGATCGCGACGATTTCGTCGCCGGGCTGGATGCCGGCCTTTGCCGAGGGGGAGCCGGCGTCCACCTTTGTCAACAGCGCTTTGGTCTTATTTGCCTGGTCGATCTCAAAGCCCGTCGAGCCAAGGTCCGAGGCCTTAATGAATCCATAAGGCTTGAAATGCCCGTAGCAAAACGCGATTGCGGCCGCGCCGGCGGGGCCGATGCCGATGCAGGGAGCAAACTGGCCCCTCCAATTGATCATGTCTTTAACCGAAGTCATGAAGCCGGAAGCCGTGGGTCCGGCGGGAGCATTTTGTGCCGCGCGCACGAGGCTGACGTCGACCTGAGAACCGGCGCGCTTCAACGTCAGGTGCAGCGTATCGCCGCGCTGCCCGAACACGCCTTTGGCGGCGATCATTCCGGGCGTCGGCTGCACCGGCTTGCCGTTCACGGCGATGACGGCATCACCCACTTTGAAACCCGCAGTGGCGGCGGGAGACTGCGGACCGATCGCAGTGACGGCGCCGTCGCTATCGCCCTTGGTCCCGATGGTGAGACCCGAGTATCCAACCTGGCTGTTCAGGATGAAACCGGCCTGCTCAAAAAGACTGGCGCACTTCTTGACGGCGGGAGCGGCGATTGGGCCGAAGCCAACGCACGGGGCGGTTGCGCCCTGCTGGTTGGTGAGTGTGTCGATTTGCGCCGTGGCCGGTGCCGCAGCGAAGACCAGCGCTATCGCGGCCAGAAAACCTACTTTGAAACGATTCAAGACAACCTCCAGATTTCGTGAGAAGCCAGTTAAGGTAAGGCGGGATTTGCCTGGACGGGCCGAGCGGGAGGGGAGCGCCGACCTGCTTCTTGCATGGTACGCGACAACGGTCGGGTTATTGCATCAGAAAATGTGGGCGGCCCAGCTGCGGTTGACGAGGTGCGCCATCGCGATCAGGCGGCGCGGGTTCGCGAGGTTCTTGCGGGCTTCTTCGCCGCCCGTTTGCGGGCTTTCTTTTGCTGCGGCACGACGGAAAGGCGCAGGCCGAGCGGCTCAGCTATTGCTTCGATCACTTTCATCCGCGGATTACCTTTTCGCGAGAGCACGCGGCGAAGAGTGGCCGGGCGAATGCCGGATTGACGTGCGATGACGTTGAGCCCACGAAATGCTTCCGCCAGGGATCGCAGTAGCAGCAAGCAACCACCGCGCGTCTTAATATCGCTCAGGCCGTTGACGGCGAGCCTCGCGCACGCGGCCGCAAGCTTCCGATCTTTGCGAAGCAACTCGACTTCAAGTCTTTGATTTGGACCTACCACGATTCGGTTTTTCATCTATCGCTAACCTCCGACAAATCCATTGACGCCTCCGTTTCCAGTCGGCCCAAAACTCTTTAGCGCGCTCAATGTCGCTATCTTGGCTGCTTTTGTCTCTTATTCCTGGGGCCGGGTTGCACGTCTTAATACATCGGCCACTTCGTACGTTTCATCGCGGCGGAGCATGTCGCCGATTCGGCTTCGCCTGCCTCGCGTTACAAATTCAACGTGGTTACTCAGGTCGTGCCATGGCGTCACGGTCTCGATCGCTTCGATCTCAGCCACCGGCAGTTCGAGTTTTCGTTTCCAGAAGAGCGCTGCGCGCGTCCACGAGAACATCCCGTTTTCGATGAGGATCTCCTCGACGCCGAACGAGCGCCACATTCCAACGCGGACTGCAATGAAGTACCAGAGCAGGATGAATCCGATGAAAGGGAGAAGAATGAGGTCCCGGGAGGACAACGGTTTCCTGAAAAAGGGTGAAACGAAAACAGACGCGAAGAACGAAAAAGCGGCAGTAAATGCCGCCAGCATGAAGATGTACATCAGCCAGTCGCTTTTTCGGGCGATTTGCACGACTACTGCGCCGTTTTGCTCTCGCCGCACGGAGACGCGCCTTGGGCCGTTGGATGGAAACACTAGCGTGAACTCCCTCAGGAGAATTCTTGCACACTCCGCGCATTTCCATTGACGCAAGCCGAAGTAAGAGGATTCGAAGTTCGAAGCCAAAGTGCGACCGAGGAAAAGGCAACCGCAGATCCTTCGACTCCCCCTCGCATTGCTCGGGGTCGCTCAGGATGACAGTTGTGTTTGCGCCACGGATTTCGGACTAGCGGCTAATTCAAAAACATCGTCCGATACAGCGTGTCGCGCTGGACTGGTTTGAAGCCGGCGTCGCGGATGATGCGGCGCAGCTCTTCTTCCGTGGTGCAGTTCGACGTGCCTGCCGCGCGAACGACATTTTCTTCGAGCATCACCGAGCCTACGTCGTTGCCGCCGAAGTGGAGGCCGAGCTCGAGCACCTTCAACCCCTGCGTGACCCAACTGGCCTGCACATTCTCAATGTTGTCGAGATAAAGGCGCGCGATGGCGAGAACCTTGAGGTATTCGACGGACGTTGCTTCGTCCCAGCCGCGGCCGCCGAGCGCGGTGTTCCCGGGCTGAAAGCTCCAGGGGATAAAGGCCGTGAATCCGCCAGTCTCTTCCTGCAGGCGGCGGACCGTTTCGAAATGATTAACGCGCTGATCGAAACTCTCGCCGACGCCGAACATCATGGTCGCTGTGGTGCGCATGCCTAATTGATGTGCGGTGCGGTGCACGCTGACCCAGTCTTCGGTGTCGCATTTGAGGCGCGCGATGCGATGGCGGACTTCGTCGTCGAGAATTTCAGCGCCGCCGCCGGGAATGGAATCAAGGCCGGCATCGCGCAAGCGAGCGATGGTGGTGCGCAGGTCGAGGTTGGAGTACTCGGCGATGGCAAGGACTTCAGAGGCCGACAGGCAATGCAGCCAGATTTGTGGGAACCGCTCTTTGATGCCGCGGAAGAGCCGCTCAAACCAGTCGATCTTGAGATCGGGATGAATGCCGCCCTGCATCAGCACGCCGGTACCGCCCATCTCCAGAGTCTCGGCGATTTTTGCGCAGATGGTTTCGAAGTCGAGGATGTAGCCGTCGCTCGAGTTGGGGTGGGGCTTGCCGTTGATGGGCAGCGGACGGTAGAAGGCGCAGAAGGTGCAGTACTCGGTGCAGTAGTTGGTGTAGTTGATGTTGCGATCGATGATGTAGGTGACCACGCCCTCGGGATGCAGGCGGCGGCGTACGGCATCGGCCTCGAACCCCAGCCCGATCAGGTCTGGCGATTCAAAGTAATCGAGTGCCTGCTGGTGCGAGATCGGCATGGCTTGATTCTAGCAATTCAGTTGCGTCAGCTGCGCGGCACATCATCGAATGCGGGCGCTTTCTTACGGCAGCCCAACAGGTCTATTTCCAGACGAAGGTGGCCTTGTCTTTGTCCTTGCGGGCTTTCGAAACGGGAAAGACCTGGCCGTGCATGACGACGAAGACGCCGGGCGAGAGCAATCGCGCGGCAAGCAGGCTCTCGGTAAGGTTTTGCAGCCCGTCGCTGCCTTCAAAGCCGAGGGGCGTCATGGCTCCGGTCAGGATAATGGGCACCTTGAGACCGGGAAAGGCCGACTCGAGAAACAGGCCGGTTTCGACCATAGTGTCGGTGCCGTGAGAGATCACGATCGGAGCGTTTTCTTTGATAAGCTCGCCGACGCGGTCGCGGACCTCGATGCGATCGGCGTCGGTCATCTCCAGCGAGTCCTTGTTCATCACGTGGATTGTTTGGATATCGGTGTCCGGCAGTCGCAGCGCGCGCAGATAACGGTCCAGCTTGGCGGCGCGATTCTCAACGACACCGCTTTGCTCGGAGTAGACCTTCTCGATGGTTCCGCCGGTCGAGAGCAAATAAATGCGCTGCATCGCTCAGCCCCTAGCAAAATCAACCACGCGCCTCAGCAAAATCAACCACGCGTCTCAGCAAAATCAACCACGCGCCTTAGCAAAATCAACCACGCGCCTCAGCAAAATCAACCCTACGCGCTATAGTGCTTCTGGTGCCAGATCCACGCGGTGCGGACGATGTCGTCAAGCGAGGTGTAGCGCGGTTTCCAGCCGAGTTCGCGGATGGCTTTTTCAGAGCTTGCCACCAGGACAGCCATATCGCCGGGACGGCGGGGATGAATCTCGGCCGGGATTGGATGGCCGGTTACGCGGCGCGCCGATTCGATGACGTCCCGCACGCTGAAGCCCTGACCGTTACCAAGGTTATAGATGAGAGGCGCCTGATTTTCGGGCTTCGCGGCCTTCTCTGACTGCGCGTCATTTCCGGGGCGCGCATTGAGGGCATCGAGCGCAAGAAGGTGCGCATCGGCCAGGTCGGTGACGTGGATGTAATCGCGGATGCAGGTACCGTCGGGCGTTGGATAGTCGTCACCATAGATGCGAATGGCCGCGCGGCGACCGAGCGCGACATCGAGAACCAGCGGGATCAGGTGGGATTCCGGCTCGTGCGCTTCGCCGCGGGTGATGCCGGCCGAGCCTTCGTGCGCGCCGGCCACATTGAAGTAGCGCAGCGCGGCGTAACGCAGGCCGTGGATGCGATTGAACCAGGCCAGCATCTGCTCCACCAGGAGCTTGGACTCGCCGTAGGGATTGGTCGGCGCGAGGCGCGCATCTTCCTGAATCGGAACGGATTCCGGCTCGCCGTAGACGGCAGCGGTGGAGGAAAAGACCAGCCGTTTTGGCCCTGCAGCCAGCATGGCCTCGAGCAGCGAGAGCGTGGAAGCGGTGTTGTTGCGGAAGAAAATCTCCGGCCGCACCATCGACTCGCCAGCCTCAATGAGCGCGGCAAAGTGGAGGACGGCGTCGAAAGGCTGGCCTTGTTTGCGGGCGTTTTCAAAGATGGATTCAAGAGCCGGCCGGTCGGCCAACTCACCCTCGATGAATTCGATCCCCGCAGGCAGTGATTCGCGCCGGCTATGACTCAAATTGTCAAAAACGACCGCCGTATGGCCCATTTCGGCAAAAAGGCCCGCTACAGTTCCACCGATGTACCCCGCCCCGCCCGTCACAAAAATCTTCACAAAAAAACTACCCTCGCTCGTCCAGAATGGGTTACTTTGAGTCTATAAGAATAGTCTCGGACTGTGCGGCCAGTCGAGCCGCCCGGCCAGTGACTTCCGCGTGGGCTGGTTGGCCATGCCGGGAGATCGAACAAAGCGTTCCGGGAACTGAAATAGTCGGGTTGCTGTTACCTTCCCGATTCGGTAATCCCGCAGCGCACTTCCTGTCGCGAGACCTGCGACCGATTCCCTGTAAGTGCCTTGGATGATCAAGGAAAGGACTGAAGTGCCCGAAGGGCAGTAGCCGCGGGTTGGGAAAGGGTGTTTATGCGGATTCCCCCGTGTCCTTGGTACCATTGACTACACAGTTTGGGTGATCTGCGAGTAACCTGGTGCTTCGTATAATAGTAATGGTCACTTTCAAATTCTCCCTCATGGAATCTGGATTTGAAAGCGATGAAAGAACTAGGCGCTTGAAAGCGATAAAAGAGCTGGACGCAGCCATCGGGATTGTATGGAAGCAGATGCGGCTGCGCTGGACATCGTTTTGAGCTGCCGGCATGATCGGCTCTTGCACTCGTGACCGGCTGGTAGAAGCAGTTTCTGTTCGATTGGGCTCAGTTTGTGCTCGACGGAATGTGGTAAGAGACGTAAAGGGGCGCAACAAGCCCTTGGCTTGAAGGTTTCGTTTCACGATTTTGCCATTTTTCCCGAATTGGCCTCCGCAGAGCGGCGGCCGTAAGAGAGGTTCTGAAACATGCCGGCATCGTATACCCCTGGACAGAGCACATTTGGCCTGTTGCCCGAGCCCGAGTTCCGCCCGCTACCCTTCCTCATGAGTGGCGGCATCAACGTGTTGATCGCCGTGACAGCCATCATGATCGGAATGACGGCGAAGCATGTTCTGGAACAGCACTATGAGATGACGGAACTCATCGTTCCCAGCACGCCTCCGCCGCCGGCGATCAAGATCAGGCAGCCTCCGCCGCCGGTTGTGCCTTCTCCCCCGGAGCCTCCCAAGATCGTGCTGCAACCGCGACAGATTGAGATGCCCAAGCCGCTGCCCGCGCCAAAGCCCGTGCAGATGGAAGCCCGCGTAAACCTGCCGGCCGTTCAGCCGAAGCCGCAGACGGTGATTCTGGCGCCGCAGCCCAAAGCGGCTCTCAGGGCGGCAATGCCGGCACAAGACAACACGCTGAAACCGTCGACAGCGCCCGTACATCTGGGCGATACCTTCGGAGCAACGCCGAATCCCAATTCGACACGTCCAGCCACGGTTGCCGCCATCGGGAATCCTAATGGCGGCATGAATGGCCCGGCCGTTGCTCCGCATGGAGTGGTCGGTTCTACTGGAATTGGCAACGGCCTCAAATCCGGCTCGAGCGCCGGCACGCCAGGCAAAGTGGCCTCGGCCGGCATTCCAGGCGCCACCGGCACGGGACCGTCGTCCAATTACGGCAAGGTCGCCACGGCAGGAATTCCGGGTATTACCCAGATCGCTGCTGCGCCGAAGATGAACACGGCGGTGGTGCACTCGACGGCGGTCGAAGTTCTTTCCAAGCCGCCGGTGCGTTACACGAACGAAGCGCGGCAGATGCACGTCGAAGGAGATGTGGTGCTGAGCGTGACGTTCCTGGCCAACGGTCAGGTGGTGGTGCACAGCGTGCTTCAGGGACTCGGTCACGGGCTTGACGAGGAAGCCAAACGCGTGGCGGAGCAGATTCGCTTTCGTCCCGCGACCAACAATGGCCAGCCCGTGGACGTAACGACGAAGATTACCATTACGTTCCAGTTGGCGTAGAAACGCGACCCAATTGGCGTAGCATCACGATGGTAAGCACAAAAATGGCCCAACAGCCGGCAGCCGTGTATGGAATGGCGCGCAGGGCCGCAACAGAGCCCTAAAAAGTTCAACAGGAGTCACACATGATGTTTCGGAAGATCCCCCTAACCTTCCTGATTCTGACCGTCGGAGTTGCGTGCGCATACGCAAAAAAAGAACCGAAATACGAACAGGCCCGCCAGCTCACCGCCGAACAGGCTGCATTGGTACAAAGAGCCGTCGCGCAGGAAAAGGTGCTCATCAAGAACATCCAGCTGCGCACGCCGCTGGTGGAAACCTACATTCAGGACACACGGCCCGACGTGAAGCTCTACGAAGTTCCCACAGACGACCAGTACATGCTCAGCCGTGTGGACTTCAGCAAGGGGTTCTTCGACAAGGCATACCAGCCCAAGGATGAGGCCAAGCACGGATTCTTCAAAGGCTCGTTTGCGGCCATGACGGGACTGAGCAAGGCTCTGGGCCTGGAAAAGTTTACCTACAATCCCAACGGATTTATGCAGATGATGTTCATCGATCCGTCGGGATTCGATCAGCAGCATTATGTCTTCAGCTTCGTCCGCCGCGAATTTGTGGGCACCGTCCGCACCTGGGTCTACGACATGCATCCCAGGGCCGACGTCAAGGGCATTGGCCGGTTCTACGGGCGCATCTGGATCGAGGATGAAGGCGCTAACGTGGTCCGATTCAATGGCACCTACACCGGGCCGACCTCGGAAGATGCTTCAAAATATTACTTCCACTTCGACAGTTGGCGCATGAACGTGCAGCCCGGGATCTGGCTGCCCGCGGCCGTTTACGTTGAGGAGACGCAGCGCACCGAGGCCAGCAAGGTTGTGGGCCTGAAGGCGCAGACGCACTTTTGGGGCTACTCGCTGACGCTGCCCACGCGCGAGAGCGAGAACGTGAGCGTGAAGGTAGACGAAGCCGTGGACAACAGCAACGACGCGCAGGATGTGGGTCCGCTGCAGGCTTCGCGGATGTGGATTACCCAGGCCGAGAACAACGTCATCGACCGGCTGGTTGAAGCGGGCCTGGTGGCGCCGCTTGATCAGGGCGGCTATGAGAATAAGGTTCTGGACCAGATTGTGATCAACCTGGTGGTGCCCAACAACCTGGCATTCACTGATCAGATTCACACGCGCGTGATGCTGACCGATACTGTGGAAGCGACAACCGTAGGCAACACGATCCTGCTGAGCAAGGGGCTGATCGACAGCCTGCCCAGCGAGGAAGCGATCGCTTCGGTGATCTCGATGGAACTGGCGCACATCGCCATGGGCCACCACATTGACACCCGCTACGCATTCAACGACCGGCTGCTCTTTCCTGACACCTCGACGTTCCAGAAGATCAACATGAACCACTCCGACGTGGACAACGACACCGCGGCCAAGAAGGCTCTTGAGTATCTTGAGAACTCCATGTACAAGGACCGGCTGGCCAATGCAGGCCTTTACTACGAGCAGTTGGCGGATCGTTCAAAGCAGTTGAAGGCGCTGAATACGCCCATGCTCGGCGACTCGCTGCTGAAGGGCGATGGCACGCCGTGGATGGCCGCGGTGGAGCACATGGCGCCCAAGCTGAACTGGGACGACTTGTCGCAGACCCCAGCGCTGCCGCTGGGAAGCTGGCTCAAGACCGATCCCTGGGACGACACTGTGCACATGTTGAGCGCCAAGCGCTATGCGCCCATGAACGCTCGCGACAAGATGCCGTTCGAAGTGACACCGATCTTTTACAAGCTGCAGCATTACGAGGAGGCCAGCGTAGAGCCGCCCGCGGCCGTGCCGGTGGTTGCGGCGCCCGCTGCTCAGCCTGCTAATGACCAGCCGGCCGCAGCGCCCGACAATGCGCCCGCTCCGCCCACTCAACCGTCAAGCAGCGCTGCCCCAGGCAGCGCGGGCCCGAGCGGCTCTATCCCGGTCAGCGCTGCCCCGACGCCGGACCAGCAGACCGCAGCCGGTGGCACGCCCCCGCCGCAGCAACCAGCAGCAGCACAAAATCCGCAGCCATAAGATAGAATGAGTGCCGCCGAGACCGGATAGTATGCATCATACGAAATGAGGGCGTCCAATCCGGTCCTTAGCGTGAGTCTTCCCGCCGTAGCCTGGCGAGACAGATTCACGGAAAGTGGATGCTAATCAAGCTCATGAATCGATCGATCCTGGCATTCTTTTGCTTCGCGGCTTTCTTCCCGCTTGTTTCAGTCCGCGCTCAGGTTGTGCCTGCGGCTACTTCAGGGAGCTTTCACCTTTCCGCCGGCGCGCTCGGCTCGCTCGCCCAACCCGATTACGCCGGCGAGGGCATCGCGCAGACCAGTACCAACCGCTTATACGGCGTCGGCGCATATGTGGATGCACGCTTCAGTCGCTGGGTGCAGGTGGAGGCTGAAGGCCGATGGTTGCGCTTTAACACGGCCTATAATCCGCCCAACAGCGAGAACACCTACCTGATTGGCCCGCGCATTCCCATTGGCACCTTCCACCGCGTAACTCCTTATGGCAAGTTCCTGGTAGGCCTGGGCAACGGCGGCTTTCTCAGCGGCAGCACATTCGTACTCGCCTACGGCGGCGGCGTGGACTTGAGGCTCACCCGCCGCTTCACGCTGCGAGCAGTCGACTTCGAGTATCAGCAGTGGCGCGTCAATTCTGCCGTTACACTCCAGCCCTACGGCGGCAGCGTGGGCATCAGCTACAGAATCTTCTAACGCGGATCTCTTGCCCTATGGCCTCACCCCGCCTTATGGATAAACATTGAGCGGCGTTGCCTTCGCAGTGGGCATGGGCACATGCAGAATTCCGGCCACGGTGGGCGCGATCTGCCGCATGTCTACCAAACCTAAATCGCGATGGCGCGCGATTCCGGCTCCCACGGCAAAAAACGACGACCGCATCTCGGGATACTCGGGCGAAAATCCGTGCGAGCCGCGATTGCCGGGAATCGGAGTGACAAGGCTGCCGCTGAGTCCGTTTGCGGTATAGTAGCCGGGTTTCAGAACCACCAGAAAAGCAGCATCTGGATAAGCCCCGCGCTTTTTCATCGCGTCGCGATCCAGAATCTCCGCGATTCCGTTGTCAGGGTTCGCGGCCAGGCCGTCGAGCATCCCCTTCACCTGCTGCTCGGTTGCGTGGTCGTTGGGATCGTGCAGCATGATCGCCGCCATTCCGCCGGCCATCCACGGTTGAGCTTTCCATGAGCTGACAACGGGAGACTTCGTCGCCGGATCCATCCCGCCTTGAATGAATCCTGCTTGCAGAAATGGAATGACGAGATTGACGGCGTGCGAAATATTCATGAAGCCGTGATCGGAGACGATGACCAGAACTGCGGAGGGATTGCCGACGAACACCTGATGCGCGAGGCGAGCCACCATGCCATCGAGCGCCTCAAGGTCGGCGCAGGCCTCGGGGCTAAAGGGCCCGTGCGTATGCTGGGATTCATCGAGCGAGCTCAGGTGCAGCGTCATGAATGCTGGCTTGTACCGGCGCAGAATTTCGAGGGCATAGCGGGTCTTCATTTCGTCGCCCGCGATCGAGGTGTCGTTGCCGTTCATGTAGGGGCCGGCCGCGGGCTTCAACTGCTGCAGCAGCGAGTCCGGCCGCGCCAGCGCTGCCATCAGAAGCTGGTCATCGGGATTCGCGCTGTCTGACGGGCTCGCGCTCCGCCAATATTCGGGGATCAGGTAGTCAACATCGGTGGCGCCCGCGCTCACGGGCCAACCGACGCTGGCCGTGCGCAGCCCGGCGCGGTGCGCAACCTGCCACAGCGTGGGAACGCGAATTTCGGCGGCGTACCAGTTCCACGCGCCCCTGAATCGCTGCTCGGGGTCAAAGACCTGATTGTTCTCAATGCCATGCTCGGCGGGCCAAACGCCGGTGATGAGCGTGGTGTGGCTCGGGTATGTGATGGTCGGCCAAATGCCCACCACGCCGTCCGCGTAAGTTCCTTTCGCGAGAAGAGTGCGCAGGTAGGGCAGCTTCATTCCGTGCGCGTCGGCCTGCGTAATGTACTCGGGCTTGAGCCCGTCGATCGAGATCATCAGAACGGGCGCGGCGTGGGCCCCGGCCGCGAAGGCGATTGCGAAGGCAAGAGCGAAGACAACATAGACAAGCGGCAAAACCAAGAAACGCCGGCCGGAGGTAATAGCGGGACGGCAAACCGAACGGCGAACAAAATTGGGGACGAAATCGCGAACGGGACGGCGAGCGGGTGCGTTCATGCGGAGAGCTCCTGTTTGTATTTTGATGGGAAGCGACGAAGCCGTCCGCACTCTCAAGTTAAATTCACAAGCGAGCGGCGATGAAGACTGCGGGGGAAGTATACAGGGGAGAAGCACCGACCCGAAAAGAAAAGGGCCGCTCCGAAGAGCAGCCCCACTGTGAACTAAGAACTACGAACTGTCTTTCTTACGCCGGCGAAGGCGAGCTCTCCGGCAAACCGGTGCCAGTGCCAGTTCCGCGGCCTTCGGGTTTCAGAACCTGCTGTGGCTGGCCGCCGTCGGAATCGCCCCCTCCGGCCAGCGATGACCGCATCTCGGGCAGTGCCTTGCCCTCAAGCAGAAGCTGCAGCTCTTCGGCATCGATCGTCTCGCGCTCCAACAGCGCGGCAGCGATGCGGTGCATGGCGTCCCCGTTCGACTCCACAATGTTGTGCGCCGTCTGGTAGGCCTCATCGATCAGGCGGCGAACCTCCTGGTCGATCTGTCGCGCCGTCTCTTCACTGAAGTCGCGATGCTGCGCAATCTCGCGGCCGAGAAAGATCTGTTCTTCCTTCTTGCCGAAGGTGAGCGGACCCAGCCGGCTCATGCCGTACTCGCAGACCATGGAACGCGCCAACTCCGTGGCCCGCTCAATGTCGTTACCCGCGCCGGTGGACATCTGGTTGAGGAATATCTCCTCAGCCACGCGGCCCCCGTAGAGCATGGCCAGCCGTGTCTCAAGATACTCGCGCGTATAGTTGTGCCGGTCGTCGGGCAGGTGAACGGTGACGCCCAGCGCCATGCCGCGCGGAATGATGGTGACCTTGTGCACTGGATCGGAGTGCTCGCTCTTGAGCGAAACCAGCGCGTGGCCAGCCTCGTGATAGGCGGTAACGCGCTTCTCCCCGTCGCTCAGGATCATGGACTTGCGCTCGGCACCCATCAGGACTTTGTCCTTCGCGACCTCAAAGTCGTACATGGTAACTTGCTTCCGGTTCAGGCGCGCAGCACTCAGGGCCGCCTCGTTCACCATGTTAGCCAGATCGGCACCCGAAAAGCCCGGCGTTCCGCGGGCGAGCACGTTTAGATTCGTGTCGTCGGAGACGGGAACCTTCTTGACGTGTACCTTGAGGACTTCCTCGCGCCCGCGAATATCAGGCAGGCCCACGACTACGCGCCGGTCAAAGCGGCCGGGACGCAGCAGGGCAGGGTCAAGCACGTCGGGGCGGTTGGTGGCAGCCACCAAAATCACGCCGTCGTTCGATTCGAAGCCGTCCATCTCGACGAGCAACTGGTTCAGTGTCTGCTCGCGCTCATCGTGACCGCCGCCCAGGCCTGCGCCGCGATGGCGGCCGACGGCGTCGATTTCGTCAATAAAAATGATGCAGGGCGCGTTCTTTTTGCCTTGCTCAAACAAATCGCGCACGCGGCTTGCGCCCACGCCGACGAACATCTCGACAAAGTCGGAACCAGAGATCGAGAAAAAGGGAACATTGGCCTCGCCGGCCACGGCACGCGCAAGAAGCGTCTTGCCGGTTCCCGGAGGTCCAACGAGCAGCACGCCCTTGGGAATGCGCCCGCCCAGTTTTTGAAACTTCTGCGGCTCACGCAGGTACTCGATGATTTCCTTCAGTTCTTCTTTGGCCTCATCCACGCCGGCCACGTCTTTGAACGTGACCTTCTTTTGCTGCATTGAGAGCAGGCGCGCGCGGCTCTTGCCAAACGACAACGCCTTGTTGCCGCCTGACTGCATCTGCCGCAGCATAAAGAACCACACGGCGATCAGCAGCACAAACGGGCCCGCATTAATCAGCAGGGGAACCCAAACGTTGTTCTGCGGCTCCTTGATGGAGAAGCTGACCTTGGCTGCGATCATTGCTTTCAGCAGGTCGTCGTAGTTAGTCGGCAGCGTTGTGTGGAACTCGTCTTTGGGCGAGACCTTGAGATGGCCGTGCAGCTCGTCACCCTGGATGGTGGCGTCGTTCACCTGATTGTTGACCACCTTGTCGTACAGGTCAGAGTAGGCGAACTCCGGCTCTTTGCCCACGCCGGCGCTCTTCTCCACCACTGCCCACAGCATTACCAGGCAGATGAGGATAAAGAGCCAAAACATGATGGTCTTAACGCTCGAGTTCACCAACGTCTCCTTTTTTAGGGCGAAGAGGGAACAACCGATCCGTCCCCGATGCCAGCCCTTGCCAGAGGCCACTTACTTAGACGCAACCGCGCCCAACAAAGTGGCAAAAACTGCCCAATACCCACGGAAGACACGCGTCACGCGCCGCCAGTAAAGCAGTAACCTGATTGTACTCCCAGGGCGGCGAAACATGCATACCTGGCCATGCTACGAAAGGGGCAGGACCTTCGGGGTCAACCTCGGACGTCACCTTGGCGATCAGCGGTCTCTAGCGCTGGCTTCGGTTGCAGGTCCGGCGGCGCCGCTGGCCACAGAATCCGCGGAAATGATCATCTCCGGATCGGGTTCGAGTTCCACGCCTCGCATCCAAATAATTTGCCCCCCCACTTCGAGAACCGGCCAGAGCATTCGGTCCGATCCCGTAACCCGCAGGCGCTCCAGAACTTCCTTCACCTTGCGCGGACCGGCTGAGTGGCGTAGCGTGACACGGTCGCCAGCCTTCCAGTTGCGCAGGATAGCCGTTCTCGCGTGCGGGCCGCTGCAATCATTCGGGGTTGCGTCGGCCGTTGCAGATTGGCGAGCCGCGGACTGGCGAATCCCGATGCGAATCCGGAGCCTGAAGGCGGGCGCTTCGATCTCGCCCGGAATTGCGACTGTGTAAGCAAGCGGCGGCGCTTCCGCGCTTTCCCCTTTTGGATTGAGTTCGAACTGGATCGAAAGCCTCAGCTCGCGGGCGGTTTTTTCCGCGCGCAGACTGTGGGGCAGCGCGAGCTTTTGGCCTACGCGGCCGTCGAGCGCAAGCGAGCGCACGGCTTCCGTTGCAGCAAAGTCGAGTGAAGCGCCGAATTGACTGGCCGCGTATCGAATGAGCCGCCGTTGCATCGCCGGAGCGAGAGCAGCCAGCCTGCTTACCTCAATGGCCAGCCCGGAATCTAGCCCACCGCCTGCAGCGCGGCCGCCTCCGCGAACTGGACGGCCCGGCAGCAGCAACTGCGGGGCCAGCCGGGCCAGCTCCGCCTGCCACCAGGATTCTTCGTCGCGGGCCAAGGCGGCCATCTGCGCCATGTGCTGGCGCAGCCGGGGATTCCAGCCCTCGAGCAGCGGCAGCAGCTCGTGGCGGATGCGATTGCGGGTGAAGGTCAAATTGCGATTCGACGAGTCCTCGCGCCAATCCTGGCCGAGCTCGCGCAGGTAGGCCTCGATCTCAGCGTGCGTTGCAGCCAGCAGCGGCCGCAGAATCAGGCCCGCGCCCCCGTTTTCCAGTTTTGAATCTTCAAGTTTTGGACAGATTCCTGCTAAACCTTCCGTCCACGCGCCACGTAGAAACTTTGCCAGCACCGTCTCGGCCTGGTCGTCGAGCGTGTGCGCGGTGGCGATTGCATCGAGGTTTTCCGAGACGAGGAGTTGCCGGAACCACGCATAGCGCAGCCGCCGCGCGGCTTCTTCAATGGATTCAGCCGGCTTGCCGGATTTTCGATCGGCATGCGCTTCGGCAGCAGCATCCACACGCGCCTCATGAAATGGCAGGCCGAGTCTCACAGCTAGCTCGCGACAGAATTCCAGGTCGCCGTCGGCTTCGGCTCCGCGCAATCCGTGGTGCAGGTGGGCGGCGTGAAGCACGAGTCCCAGCTCCCCGCTGCGTGCTGCCAGAATCCGCACCAGCGCCACCGAATCCGCGCCGCCCGAGAGCGCAACGGCCAGGCGCATCCCAGCCTTGAACAGCGCGAGATCGAGCGAAGGCGTGGATGGCGAAGTTGCGCGCACGAAAGGATGATAGCGCGCCAGCGCCGATCGGCCAGCCTTTCAGTTCCTCGATATTCAGTCCCTCGATTTTAAGTCTCTCGATGCGCGGTCCTGTTTCGAGACCGGTAATAACTTCCTAAGCGCCGGCGACTCTACCACAATCGCGAAATACCTGTGAAAATGCGGCGCATTCAACTCAGACACTGCGAATTTGACGATTTTGAGAGCATTTATGCAGAATGTGATAATGCCGATTTCCACTCGCGATCTCTCAATGTTGCCGAGCATTGACAGGCTTGAGAAGATTAGTCAGTCAATCGCAATGCTTGATGCCATCATTTCGCCCGAATGGGATTATCGCTACTTCTCCTTCAACCCAAAGTGGGACTCAACCAAAAACGAAAGAATGGCCTCAATGCGAAATGGTTCAGGAGACGAGTATTTCTTGGTCTTTAGTCCGCTGGGTGCGATTCTGAAAGGTTTCGACCATGAGGCTCCGATGAGCCCCTGGGAACGCGATCCTGTTGCAGTTTGGCCGGGAGTTCTGGAAAGTGTGCCTGCGGCTTTCGCGTCGTTCCTGATTGAGCCAGCATTCAGCATGGGAGACTGCACCTTCTGCATCTGGCGGGAACATAATGACGCGCATTGGCAGCGCGGTGCAGTCGCATTTCCAGAGTGTGATTCAGGCGATCCTGACGGATCAGAGGGGCTGCTTTGGATGTTCGACGGAAAACCAGAGACTTACATGGAATTCGCTTCGGAATACTACGAGAAGGCTCTGAACGTAGACCTGGTTCGACAGATTTACGCACACGATGATCTAACGCCGCTGCTACTCGCGGAATTGAACCCGAAGGCGAGTTGGGAACGGTCTGCGCAGGATGCAGCTGAAATCCAGTATCCGATTCACATATGATTTAGCAGCCTCAGCGTTCACGTCAAGCTGTTCCGGTCGGCTCGTCGCTAATCCGGAAGTCACTTTTTCTATAGCATCGGTCTGACCAACGGCCGAGCGAAACGAATTCGGGCGCGCCTTTTATACTGGCTCGATATGGAAATCCGCACGGCTGAAAAAACCGATGCCGCTCTCATCTCAGCGCATCGCCGGGCAATGTTTGCTGAGATCCAAACGCTCGATGAATCCCTTCTCAATGCGCTGGAGCGCCGATCCGTCGCATGGACAGAGCGGATGATCCGCGAAGGCAAATACTACGGATGGATCGCGACCGACGCGGGCCGTCCCGTGGCATCGGCGGGCCTTTTGATTCTCGACTGGCCGCCACATCCATTCGACCCGGAGGGCGAGCTGCGCGGCTATCTGCTCAATGTGTACGTCGAAATGGAATACCGAAAGCGGGGTCTGGCGCACGAGCTCGTTGAGCGCTGCATGGCTGAAGCGCGCCGGCGCGGAATCCGCGTGGTCACGCTGCATAGCTCGCAAGCGGGACGGTCGATCTACGAGCGCCTCGGTTTTCACGCGACGAACGAGATGATGCACACGGAGCCGGCCTAAGGCTGAAACCTTGCGCGGTGCTATACTCCACCAGTTATGCAGGTGTTTGTCATTCTTCCGGCTGCGGGGTTGGGCACCCGGATGGCCGGCCCACAGCCCAAACAGTTTGTCGCGCTGGGCGGCGTTCCCATTCTCGTTCACTCATTGCGCGCCTTTGCCGCGGCGCCACGCGTGACGGCGATCTACGTGGCCGTGCGCAAGCCCGAGATGGAGCGCGCCGAAGCGCAGGTGGCGGAGTACGGATTTACCGGGCGCGTTCACGTCGTGGAAGGCGGCGAAAGGCGCCAGGAATCGGTGGCCAACGCGCTTGCCGCTCTGCCTGCCCTGCCGGACGATATTGTCCTGGTGCACGACGCCGTGCGGCCTCTGATCGATGCAGCCACCATTGAGCGCACCATCGATGCGGTAGCCGAGTTCGGCGCGGCCATTGTGGGCATGCCCGCAACGGACACCATCAAGCAAGTGGAGCGGACCGCGCACGGAGCTCTGGTGACGGCAACCATCCCGCGCGAATTTGTAGTGCAGGCGCAGACGCCGCAGGGGTTCCGTTTTGGGCTGCTGCAACGCGCCTTTGCTGAGGCCACTGCCGACGGCTTTGTGGGCACCGACGAGGCTTCGCTGGCCGAGCGCGCCGGATTTCCTGTAGCCGTGGTGCCCGGTTCTCAGGTTAATCTGAAGATTACGCAGCCGGGCGACCTGGAACTAGCCGAGTTCTATCTGCGGCAGCGAACGCATTAGTTTTGACAGACCCTAAAGAAGCCCCGATCGAAACGCCGAATCGCGGCCACCGCATCGAAAAAAACATCAGAGAGCCACGCGCTTGAGGCAGGCACGTTAATGATGGACACACGCATCGGATTTGGCTATGACTCGCACGAATTCAAGCCCGGTGTGCCCCTGCGTCTGGGCGGCATGACGCTCGACCATCCCGAAGGCCTGGCCGGACACTCCGACGGCGACGTGCTGCTCCACGCCATCACCGATGCGCTGCTGGGCGCAGTGGCCGCGGGCGACATTGGCAGCTTTTTCCCGCCCGGCGATCCGCGCTGGAAAGACGCCGACTCCGCCATCTTTCTCAACCTGGCGCTGGAAGAGCTTCAGCACGCGGGCTACGGCATCGTCAACATCGACACGACGCTGATTCTGGCCGCGCCCAAGATCGCCCCCATTGCAGCCGAAATGAGCTCACGGGTCGCTGACCTGCTGGGCGTATCCATCGATCAGGTGAGCATCAAGGCCAAAACGCCCGAGGGACTGAATCTCGATCACGTGGCCCAGTGCCACGCCGTTGCGCTTGTTGAGCGCGTGCAGGAGCCGGAAGAGTTGATGAGCATGAGCGAAGTGGTCGAGAGCCAGCGCCAACTCGAGGACGTGGTGGAAGACTTGCTCACCTCAGTCCACGGCGTGCCTAAGAAGCGGACCATCGTGCCGGTCTACGACACCGAAGACATCACGTAAGCAGTCTGTGCGGAAAGATCGCGCGCAGCTACAAATGCGGGACCTGGTAGCGCAGAATCTGATCGTCGACAGTAACCAGGGTCAGACCCTCAAGATTGGCCTGAGCGATCAGCATGCGATCGAATGGGTCCTGGTGAATCTGCTCGAGTGAGCCGGCCCATTCAGCATGGGCTACGGAGATTGGTAACGCTTGAAAACCGTGTGTCTCAATCGCCCCTGTAACGGACCCTCGAAAGATCAGCTTGCCTGAAGCCCGCTTGATGGCAATCTCCCACACCGAAACTGCACTTACAAAGATCTGGTTTTGAGCAGAGGCAATGGCTTCACGCATGCGATCCGGCAAGTGAGAGTCCCTTGCATCCCACCAGACAAACGCGTGCGTGTCGAGCAATAATCTCAACTGTCACATGCCCCATTCTTTCAATTCTTCCTCTGAAAGGGGCGCGTCCCAATCCGGGGCCATGTACGTGATCCCTAACAAGTTCCGGCCCCAGAGTCGCTTTCGACCAGGCTTTTGTTTGCCTTCCATGTTCACCAACCGCGCCATCGGTTTGCCGGCCTTCGCGATCACGATCTCTTCGCCCTTGGCGGCCCGCTCCACAAGGCTGGAAAGCTGCGTCTTCGCCTCGTAAAGATTCACTTGGAGATGCTTTGCGGACCTCTTCGCCTGCTTTGAGATTGTGTTAGCGGCCACAATGAGACTCCTTCCATTTCATTTTGAGGCCAAAGCGCGAGTTGGTCAAGTTGGTCAAGTTCATCGTGGTTCAAGTTGCCGCCCTATCGGAATAGAAGGCCGGCCCAGAGCGGAAGTCCTGGTCCCACCGATTTTTGTTGAAGATTCATGCATTTAGCGGTACCTTGGCAGCGATTCCAATTCCGCTTTGGAGCGTTGCTATGTTCAATCTCGCGTTCTTCCTGCAACAGGGACTTAACCCGGACCAGATTTCACACATCGTCGTGGCCGCGATGGCAATCCTGCCGATCATCATCCTGGTGTGTCTCGCCATCGTCATTATTCCCTTCTGGTTCATCAGCAAAAAAGCCGGCCTCTCGCCATGGCTTTCGCTCCTGGTTCTCGTTCCCTGTGTGGGGACTCTGATTCTGCTGTATGTGCTTGCGTTTGCCGAGTGGAAGGTTGTGCCGGCGCCGCAGCTCGGGTATCCCCCGCCGTATCCGCCGCCGCCAATGCCGCCGCAACTGCCCCCGCAGTAGTGAGACGCTGAACGCGGCCCGGCAGGGAGCCTTGCGATAGCATCGTGAAGGTAAACGAAACCATACGATGCCTGATCCCAACTCCTCCGGCGCCCCCACTCCGCGCGTTCGCTTTGCGCCGTCGCCCACCGGCTTTTTGCATGTGGGCAGCGCGCGGACCTTTATCTTCAATTGGCTCTACGCGCGCCACAACCATGGGACGATGGTGCTGCGGCTCGACGACACCGACGTTGAGCGCAACACCGACGCCAGCGTGCAGTCGATCTTCGAGGGGCTGCGCTGGCTGGGTCTCGACTGGGACGAAGAGTATAAGCAATCCGAGCGTCTTGACTTGCATCGCCAGGCAGCCGAGGCGATATTCGCGAAAGGCCTAGCCTATCGCGATTTCACGCCTGCGCACGCGGCCCCCACACATTCGGAAGTTGACGATCACTCCTCCTCGCAGGGCGCATGGCTCTCGAATCCCGGAATGCGCGAATTGTCTCGCGAAGAAAGCGACCGCCGCGCCGCTGCGGGTGAGCCGTTCGCGCTGCGTTATCGCGTGCCGCGCGGCGAGGGCAGAATTCTGCAATTCGTCGATGGCGTTTATGGCGCGCAGAGCAAGCCGGCCGACGAGGTGGAAGACTTCGCGCTGCTGCGGTCAGATGGCATGCCAACCTATCACCTCGCGTCGTGCGTTGACGACGCCGATCTACGCATCAGCAACATCATCCGCGGTCAGGACCACCTGACAAATACCTTCAAGCACCTGCTCATTTTCGAGGGGCTCGGCGCCCAGCCGCCGCATTTCGCGCATCTGCCGCTGCTCGTCGCTCCCGATGGCGCCAAACTTTCCAAGCGCAAGCACGGCCCCGTCGTCAGCGTTACCACCTATCGCGATGCCGGCTTTTTGCCGCAGGCCTTCGTCAACTTTCTCTGCCTGCTCGGCTGGTCGCCCAAAAACGACCGCGAATTCTTGACCCTTGACGAGATTCGTGACCTGTTCACTCTTGAAGGCGTCAACCGCGCCAACGCCGTTATTAATTTCACCGACGAAGACCCTTTTGATGCGAAGGCTGTCTGGCTCAACGCCGAGCACATCCGCGCCCTGCCGGTCGAGGAGCTCAGCCGCGACCTACAGCCATTCTTCGAGCAGGCAGGCTTCAACGCGTCGCCCGAAAAAATTCTCGCCGTCACGCCGCTCATCCGCGAGCGCATCAAGCTGCTGCGCGATGCAGTCGCAGCTGCCGACTTTTTCTTTCTCGACAAACTTGCGCCCTACGACCCGGCAGAACTGATTCCCCAAAAGGGCGACGCCGCGCTCGCAAGGCGCGTTTTGCAAACCGCCCTCGAAGTTTTGCCGGCGACCGCCTTCGACCACGATTCGCTCGACAAAGCTTTGCGCGATGCCGCCGCTTCGCTTGGCCTCAAGGCTGGTCCAATGTTCCAGCCCATTCGGGTCGCAGTTTGCGGACGCAAAAACGCGCCGCCGCTTTTTGAAACCATGGTCGTTCTGGGCCGCGAGGTGTGTCTTGAGCGCATCCGCCAGGCCGAACAGAACCTTCAATCGTTCGCTTGAGCAGAGCCTCTGCGGGTGAAACAATAGGGAATTGGCATGAATGATTTGAATGCTTTTGAAGAGAAGCAGCGCTATCGCTGGGGCGGGATTGCGGCGCTGCTTTTGGTGATCGGCTACGTGGCGACTATCCCGCTCTTCGCATGGGTGGGCGCGCCGCCGGTGACTGGCGAGGCCTGGTTCCGCTACGTGCCAGGTAAAACAACGGCGTGGTGGGTGATTCTCTGGCTTATGGTGGTCACCGATCTGCTTTATTTGCCGGTCTCATGGGCGCTATGGACCGCCTTGCGCAAGGCAGGAAGAAATCTGATGCTGGCGTCCGTAGCTTGCCTGCATCTGTTTGTGGTTCTCGATCTGGCAGTCACCTGGACGCATCACGCTGCTCTACTGGCGCTCTTCCAAAACTACTCCCACGCCGCCGACGAGGCGCATCGGCTCGCCTATCTGGCTGCGGCCGAATATGCCTCCTCGATTTATGCGACGCCACTGCTGACCTTTTACATCATCGCGATTCCATCTCTAGGCGTTCTGTTGGCGAGCATCGTGATGATTAAGGCACGGTTCGGGAAGGCCAGCGCCTGGGCCGGAGTGATTGCGGGGGTGTTCGGGCTGCTGTCGTTGACGGGCTTCTTTCCGCTGGTGATGGCGAACGCGTTGGGAGTGACGCTCTGGTTCTTCCTCGTCGGGGCGCGACTGCTGCGTTTAGGCAAAGCGATTGCCGCAGATTAACGCTTGAAACTTAGGATTGGCAGGAATGACTGACTCACATACGGAAATCCAGGACGAACGTACTCACTCCAACTTCCTGCGCGATCAGATCGCCGAGGATGTGCGCACCAAGAAGTACGGCGACGCTCAAGTGCAAACGCGTTTTCCGCCCGAGCCCAACGGCTACCTCCACATTGGCCACGCCAAGGCCATTTTTCTTGACTTCGGTCTCGCCGATGAGTTCGGCGGCAAAACCAACCTCCGTTTTGACGACACCAATCCCGAGAAGGAAGAAACGGAGTACGTCGAGTCCATCAAGACGGATGTGCGCTGGCTAGGCTTCGATTGGGACCGACTCTGCTATGCCTCCGACTACTTCGGGCAGCTTTACGAGTGGGCGTTGCAGCTCGTTAAGGCCGGCAAGGCATACGTCGACGACCTCAGCGCCGATGAGATCCGCCGGCACCGAGGGACGCTGACTGAACCGGGGACGGACAGCCCCTACCGAAATCGATCAGCCGAAGAAAATCTCGACCTGTTTCAACGAATGAAGTCCGGTGAGTTCGCCGACGGCAGCCGCGTGCTACGCGCGAAGATCGACATGGCGTCGCCCAACCTGAACATGCGCGATCCGGTGATGTACCGCATCCTCCACGCCACGCATCACCGCACCGGCGATGAGTGGTGCATTTACCCCATGTACGACTACGCGCATGGCCAGTCCGATTCGATCGAGCGCGTAACGCACTCCATGTGCACGCTCGAGTTCACCGACCACCAGCCGCTCTATAAGTGGTTTATTGCCCAGCTCGGTATCTTCCCCTCGCAGCAAATTGAATTCGATCGTCTCAACCTGACTTACACGCTGCTCTCGAAACGCAAACTACTACAGCTTGTGCAGGAGAATCGCGTCAATGCCTGGGACGATCCGCGCATGCCCACGCTCTCCGGGATGCGCCGCCGTGGCTTCTCGCCCGGTGCTATCCGCTCGTTCGTCATTTCCGCCGGCGTGTCGCGCACCAACGGCATGGTCGAGATCGAGATGCTTGAGCACTTCCAGCGCGACGACCTGAACCACCGCGCCCGCCGCGCCATGGCCGTGCTGCATCCGCTCAAGCTGGTCATCGACAACTATCCCGAGGGCCCCGAAGGGCAAAAGGAAGATTTCGTCGAGTTCGTCGAAGTGGCCAACAATCCCGAAGATCCGTCGGCTGGGACGCGCCAGGTGCCGTTCTCGCGCGAGCTTTTTATTGAGCACGACGATTTCCGCGAGGTTCCGCCGCCGAAGTATTATCGGCTGTCTCCCGGAAAAGAGGTGCGCCTGCGCAACGCGTACTTCGTCACCGCGCAAAGGGTAGTCAAAGACGCGCAAGGCAACCCCGTCGAGGTGCACTGCACCTATGATCCGGCGAGCCGCGGCGGCAACTCGCCCGACGGCCGAAAGGTCAAGTCCACCATGCACTGGGTTTCGGCCGCGCACGCCATCTCCGCCGAAATCCGCCTCTACGACAAGCTCTTCACCAAGCCCGATCCCGGCGACGTAGAAGAAGGCCAGGACGTCCTCGACAATCTCAATCCAAACTCGCTCGAAATTCTTACCGGCGCAATGCTTGAGCCGTCGCTCGCGAACGCGAAGCTCGAAGACCGCTTTCAGTTCGAGCGCGTCGGCTACTTCTGTCTCGATCCCGACTCGGCCCCCGATTCAGTTGAGGGCAAGCTGGTCTTCAACCGCACGCTGCCGCTGAAAGACACTTGGGCCAAGATTGAAAAGAAGGCGGGAGCATAGAGCCTGCTCACTGGCGAACAACTGCTCTCGTGCCGTAGAGTGATTCCGTTCACAAGGGAGAGATTCATCGTGCATCGGAACATGAGAAGGTCGGAACGAGCAGTGGCAATTTCCGCGCTGGCGTTGGGATTCATCGGAACGGGCATCGCGGTCGCGCAAACGGCCGGCAGTGGGCTTGGCATCAAATCGCTGGGCATCTTTGACAACCAGTCCGACGTAGGCAGCGTCGTGCCCCCGGGAGTCGCAACCTACGACGCAGCAACCGGCGTCTACACCATTCGCTCAGCTGGCGCAAACCTGTGGGTCAATGTCGACGGATTCCACTTTGTGTGGAAGAAAGTTTCGGGCGACGTATCGCTCACCGCCGACGTGAAGCTGGCCGACGCCGGTCCAACTGCGAGCCCGCATCGCAAGGCGCTGCTCATGTTCCGGCAGACGCTCGAGCCCGACTCGATGTACGCCGACGCGGCAATTCACGGCTCGGGCGAAACGGCGCTGCAATACCGGCGCAACAAGGGCGACACCACGCAGGACATCGCCTTCAACATCGGCGCGCCCCAGCGGATGCGGCTTGAAAAGCGAGGCGACACCATCACGCTCTTCCTGAGCGCGCACGGCGAGCCGTTGCACCAGGTGGGCGCGACCATCAAGCTGCATTTCGGCGGCAATTTTTACGCCGGCCTGGGAGTATGCGCCCACAACAAAGACGCAGTGGAGCAGGCTACCTTCGCGCATGTGGAGCTGCAGCCGCTGACGACGCTTACAACGGCCGCTCCCGCGGGGCCGTTAACTCCCGCGCCTGCGGCGCCGGCTACATCCACGTCGGCACCCACTTCGACACCGACACCCATGGCGCTTTACAGCACTCTCCAGACCATCGCCATCGACAACAGTGCGCGCATGGCATTCGTGATCCAAACCGGCAAAGGGCAGATGGAAGCGCCCAACTGGAGCCGCGATGGCAAAACACTGATCTTTGACCGCGCAGGCAAGTTGTGGAGCGTGCCTGCGGCTGAAGGCGACGGCGCGATCTCCGATGCTACGCCGATCGACATTGGCAACGCCACTGATTGCACCGGCAGCCACGGCCTCTCGCCCGACGGCAAATGGATCGCGATGACCTGCACCACGCCGGACCATCCCGGACGGCGCGTCTATATCGTTCCGGCAGCAGGCGCCATTGTGCTTTCCGCGGCCGCCGCGCTGGCCGACGTGGCTAAAGCGTTTCGTTTCGCCCATGGTGAGGCCCTTTTGGTCACGGCGAATCCCGACTCCTACTTCCATAGCTGGTCGCCGGACGGGAAGTCGATTTTATTTACGCGGCCCAGCCACGGCACGCTCAACATTTATGCCATTTCGCCGGACGGCGGAGCGGAGACCGCGCTGACCACGGGCGCCGGCGTGAGCGACGACCCGGATTTTTCGGCCGATGGGCGGTGGATTTATTTCAACTCCGACCGCGCGGGCGGAATGCAGATTTGGCGCATGAAGCCCGACGGCAGTCAGCCGGAGCAGGTGACCTTCGACGAGAAGCAAAACTGGACGGCGCATCCCTCGCCGGACGGAAAATCGATTTTGATTCTGTCTTACGGCAAGGATGCGACCGGGCACGCGGCCAACAAGGACGTGACTTTGCGCATTCTCAACCTTGCCGACGGAAAGATCCGCGACCTGGTGCAGATTGTGGGTGGATCGGGCAGCGACAACGTGCCCAACTGGGCTCCCGATGGCGCGCACTTTGCGTTTGTGAGCTATCAGTTTCTGCCCGCGGACGATAACGGCTCGACGCAGTGAGCGTTGGCTGAGACGGCAACGCTCACTGCGGAATGTTGGCTGCGCATCGCGCTGCTACTTCCCGATCACCGCTACTTCCCGATCACATCGATCGGCACGTTGATCGTCTTGGGCGGCATGCACTGGTTCTGGTCGCAGGCCTGGTAGTGCAGCTTGCCCTGCACAAGGTGATTGCCCGGCGTGGCCACGATGCGCGCCTGAATGATGAACTCGCCGGTGTAGACGCTGAGCTTGGTTTTGGGATCGAAGGTCAGCGAGATGATGGTGCCGGGCGGATAGATGGCCGAATGAAGCTGCACACCCACACCTTCAGGAATCGAAAAATCCGTCGGGATCAGGAACGCATCGCTTGGCGTGTGCGAGTTGATGTGCAGCCCCTGCGCGACGCGGAAGTGCAGCGTGACCGGGCTCGCCTTGCCCGCGGGGACGCTCACCTGCTCGGGAAAGAGATATTGCACTGCGTCGGTCTTGATGATGGAGCGATCCTGCATGGCCGGCGAAACCACCTGCGCCCGGCTCGCCAGAGCGGCGAGGCCCGAAACTGCAACCAATGTCCAGAGTTGTATCTTCACGTCGACCTTCGATCTTTGATCTCGATGCCCAACTTGGGCGGGTTCAGCCTAGCACGTCAAAGGGTTTAGGGGCGGCTGCCAGGATTGCACATCAATTTGGCTCTGCCTTCACATCAGAGACTGATTCGAGCACCAAGAAAAACCAAGGAATCTGCTTTCGCTTACAGACAAACAAGCCATGAAACGTGGCAGTGACCGAATAATTGGGAGGTGGCGGCGGATGAAGAGAACCGGGTGATGCTGCAAACCCCGGTAATGGGCCACCGTGGAGGTCGGTGGACATGGCGTCATAATGAGTGAACGTTTGCCATGACTCGTCTTGCTTCAGCCTGAAGCGGACTCGAACTCCCGATTTTTCGGGAGTCTGCCACCAAAGGGCAGTCTGACATTGGTCGTTCCTTAAGCCACCGTTGTCCACTCCATGCCAAGTCGTCGCGCGAACGGTAATCATTTTCCCGCAAAACTGGGACGGATCTCGGTCAATGGCACAAAGATCCGCGTCTTGTGCATGCGCCGCAGAACATGAATACAGGATGGTAACTGCGAGCGCACAACGCAACGTGAGTTTCTGCATAACGAATCCTCTTCGCAAGCTGCGTCAGATTAAGCGGCAGATTCTCCAACTCTCTGACTCGCCGATCTGCTAATCCTCCAGCGCCTTCTTGATGTTCCCTTCGATGTCGCTCTCCGAAGTCAGGCCCACGGATGCCGCCACCACCTTGCCGTTGCGATCGACAAAGAACGACGCGGGCAAATCGTCGAGCCCGCCGTAGTCGGCGCTAATGCTGTCGCCGTCAAGCAGCACAGGGTAGGGAACCTTCATCTCGGTGACGAACTTGCCGGCGTTTGCCTCAGCCTTAGCCCATCCGGCTTTGTCGCTCGCCTTCAGGTCGTCGCCCTCGGTGTCCACTCCCAGCACCTCGAAACCCTGCGCTGCATACTTGTCGCGCAACTCGACGATCCACGGCGTTTCCACCTTGCACGGGCCGCACCATGTGGCCCAGAAGTTGATCATCACAGCTTTGCCCTTGTAGCTCGCGAGCGAGACTTTGCTGCCACTCAGATTGTCAAGCGCGAAGGCGGGCGCAGGCTTGCCGTTGAGCGGCGAAATATATTCCGGCCCGCCGGTGTCAGGAGATGGCACAAGCACGCCCTGAGAGGCCCCGGCCAGCAGCCGCTCGACAGCTTGCCGGCGATACTCCATGTTCGCCCAGCCTGCCCAGGCAAAGATGGCCAGAATGAAAAAGACTGTTGTAATAACGACGGTATTTCGGCGCATGGGGAAAGCCTTCATGAATCTATTGTACGAGCGGGTGTACGAGCCGGGCAGCAGGGATTACGGGCCGCTGGCTTTGCTGTTAGCATGAAATGCCAATGAGCCTCACCAGGCCAATCAGCACTTCCGGGAATGTCGAGCCCTTCCAGCCCGCAGCGCTGGTCCGCACCGAGGCTGCCGCGCTTGAAGTGTTGGCCGCGCGCCTCGATGGGGCGATGGCCGAATCGTTTGCGCGCGCTGTGGAGATGATTCTGCGCTGCGGCGAGTCGCACGGGCGCGTCGTGGTCACCGGGATGGGCAAGAGCGGCATCATCGCGCAGAAGATCGCGGCTACGCTCAGCTCCACCGGCTCGCCGGCGCTGTTTCTGCATCCGGCCGAGGCGGTGCACGGCGACATCGGGATGCTGATGCGCGGAGATGTTGTTATCGCACTTTCCGCCTCGGGCGAAACCGAGGAGATTCTGCGCCTGCTGGCCACTCTCAAACGCAAAGGCGATGCGCTCATCACTTTCTGCTGCAATCTGCAATCGACGTTGGCTCAGGCGAGCGACGTGGCTCTCGATTGCAGCGTGGAGCGCGAAGCCTGCGGGCTGAATCTCGCGCCCACGGCGTCGACCACGGCGATGCTCGCGCTAGGCGATGCGCTGGCCGTTGCGGTGAGCCTGCGCAAGGGTTTTCGCGCGGAGGATTTTGCTGAGCTGCACCCGGGCGGCAAATTGGGTAAACAACTCGCCAAGGTCCGAGAGTTGATGCACACAGGCGAAGACGTTCCTGTTGTCGCGCCCTCAACGCCGATGGCAGACGTGATCTTCGAGATGTCGTCAAAAAAGCTGGGGATGACGACGGTGCAGGAAAACGGGAAGCTGCGCGGCGTGATCTCGGACGGCGACTTGCGGCGATTGCTCGAACGCGAAGGCGGCGCGGCGCTCGGCAAGACGGCCGGCGAAGCGATGAATGCTCGTCCGCGCACCATTGCCGCGGAAGAACTCGCGGCCCGCGCGCTCGCGATTCTCGAAGAGCGCAAGATCACTTCGCTGATCGTCATCGATGCCGAGCACAAGGTCGAGGGCGTGGTGCATCTGCACGATCTGTGGGGTGTGGAGCTCATCTGATGGCAGGGGTCAGAGAAACTGCTGGTCGAGGTTCGTGCTTTCTTCAAGGCAGTTGGGACTCGCACAATCACCGCGCCGTTCACCGATACTGCGGCGCCAGCAACGCGACCATCTCCAGGTCGCGGTCCAGAATGACGGATTTGTCGGGGTTGGAAGCGTCGTAGTGGACCTGAAGATGCTTGTCTTTAACCTGGCGCAGGAATTCATCGGCTTCTTCCTCGCGGCGAAAATGATGGACGTGGTTGCCTGAACGGTACTCGCCCACGAAGTAGGTGTAGGTAAGCTCGACCCAGTAGCGCAGCCCCTGTTTGTGAACTTGCCCGCTTTGGATCGTTCCGTCCGTTGCCGGCCATCCGGCCATCGCTTTGTTCTGCCGCCATTTCTGGTAAAGTCTCCGCGCGCCGAACGCCGCCAGCGCGCCCGGAATAATCCCGCCCATCTTGAGGAGCTTGACCACCACAAACACGATCTCGCCCCAGGAGATGTGGTGGAAATTCATGCCTGAAAGTATGCCACAGAGCGTGGAAATCCGATTCGCGCTATGATTTTGTCAGGAGTTAAGGCAATGACCACCCGCATCGTTCGCGCTGGAAACACGCTCACGGTTGAGATTCCGGAGGAGCTTGTCGCTCAGGCTGCGCTGCCTGTGGGCGAGCCGCTGGAGTGGGTTCCAAACGGGTCCGGCAGCATCGCGCTCGTGAAGCAGCCAAATCCCGACGCGAAGCCGAGGAAGCGATTGACGCTTGAGGAGCTTCTGGAGGGAATTCCAGAAGGGACACGGATCCCTGAATGCGATTGGGGACCTCCCCGTGGGGTTGAGTTTTGGTAGACCCATATTGTCCCGATAGCGGAGACTTCATATGGATCGACTTCGATCCGCAGGTTGGGCATGAACAAGCCGGTCACAGATCTGCGATTGTGTTGTCGCCGAGGTCGTTCAATTCAAGGACCTCGCTGGTTTTCGCGTGCCCTATTTCCCGGCAAGCGCAAGGATTTTCCGTTTGAAGTTGTGCTTCCCACGCACCTCGCTGTACATGGGGTCGTACTATGTGAACACATGCGCAGCATGGATTGGCGGGCCCGCCGCGTCACCTTCGTTGGGAGGGCCCCGGACGAGATTCTTCTTGAGGTGCGCGAAGTGGTTGCAACCATCGCAGGCGTGGATCTCGAATGACCGTCTGCACTGACTTCCCCAACATTTAGAATGAAAGCTGCTCTAATTTGCCTTGCGTTCGCCTAAGCGGACGGGAAAGTTCGCACAAAATCTCTATGCACCGTTGGTCGAAGCTCTTTATACCCACACTGCGCGAGGCCCCGGCGGACGCCGAAGTGGCCAGCCACAAGTTTCTTTTGCGCGCCGGCTACATTCGCCAGCTCGGCGCGGGCATCTATAACTACCTCTTTCTTGGGGCACGCTCGCTGAACAAGATCATCGGTATCGTGCGCGAAGAGATGGATCAGATCGCGCAGGAGTTTTACCTGCCGGCGATTCTGCCGCGCGAGCCGTGGGAGCAGAGCGGCCGCTGGACGACGATGGGCGATAATATGTTTCGCCTTAAGGACCGCAAGGGCGCGGATCTGTGTCTGGGGATGACCCATGAAGAGATCATGACGTCGATTGCGCGCAATGAGCTGCGCAGCTACAAGCAGTTGCCGCAGATCTGGTACCAGATTCAGACCAAGTTCCGCGACGAGCCACGGCCTAAGGGCGGCTTGCTGCGCGTGCGCCAATTCACCATGAAGGACAGCTACTCCTTCGACATTGATAAGGCGGGGCTCGACCGCAGCTTCGATCTGCACGACCGCGTCTATCGGTTTATCTTCACCCGCTGCGGGCTCAAGTTCGTCGCCGTCGAGGCCGACTCGGGCGCGATGGGCGGCTCGCAGTCGCAGGAGTTCATGGTCTACACCGACGCGGGCGAAGACCTGATTGCAAGCTGCCCCGTGTGCGGCTACGCGGCGAATCTGGAAAAAGCGACCTCGCGGCTTGATCCGGTTTTGGAGATGCCTCCAACCGGGGGCGGAAGTCCGGAGCTCGTACACACGCCCGGATGCGGTTCGATTGCCGATGTGGCCGCGTTCTTTGAAATCTCTCCGGCCTCCGACATCAAATGCGTCGCGTACATGGCGTCCATCTCCGGCGAATTGAAGCCGGCAGTCGTATTCCTGCGCGGAGACCATCAAGTCAATGAGGCAAAATTGATGGGAGTTCTTTTCGCATCCGAGTTGAGGCCGATGCAGGCGAATGAGATCGAGGAGGTCTTTCATGCGCCCGCGGGTTTCCTCGGACCCATTGGCCTTGATCCGGCGAGCAAAGCAAAATATGAAGCTGCATTCACGCTGGATGTTCTCGAATCCGAGCGCGGCGACGCCTCGAAACGGAATCGCCTCGACTTTTTCCATTCCGACGCTGGGGCTCGGGCGCCGCTGGTCATCGTCGATCGCGCGCTCGAAGGCCGGAAAAACATGGTCTGCGGCGCCAACAAGCTTGATTACCACCTGCGCAATGCGACGCTCGGCCGCGATTTCAGCTGGACCATCGCCGCCGACATTCGCAGCGTGAACGAGGGTGAGGGCTGCCCGAAGGATGGCTGCAAGGGCAAGCTTGTCGTCGGCAAAGCCGTCGAGGTGGGCCATATTTTCAAGCTCGGCTACAAGTACTCCGAGTCCATGGGCGCGCGCGTACTCGACGAGAACGGAAAAGAAGTGACGCCGATTATGGGCAGTTACGGCATCGGCATCGAGCGCATTCTCACGGCGGCCATCGAGCAATCGAACGACGCCAACGGCTTCTGCCTGCCGGCCTCCATTGCGCCGTTCGCGGTGGTCGTTACCATTACGAATGTGGGCGACTTTTCGCTGCGCGCCGCCGGAGAGCAAATCGCCATCGATCTTGAAGCAGCGGGACTGGATGTGCTGCTCGACGATCGCGATGAGCGCGCCGGCGTCAAATTCAAGGATGCGGATCTGATCGGCGTTCCCTACCGCATCAATGTGGGCAAGAAGGTTGCCTCAGGCCAAGTGGAACTGGTGACGCGTTCGACGAGCAGCAGCGTTGATGTAGCCTTGGGCGATGTAGTATCGCTGGTGAAGAAGCGCGTGGAAGAAGAGCGGCTGCTGGAAGCAAGTCTCTAGCTGATTCCGGTTCTCCAGTGGTTTCAAGGAGCGGCAATGGCACTACGAGTCCGAATCCCGAAGTCCCAATCGGGTCACCCTCTCAGGTCGCGGATTCTGCTGGTTCTGCTCGTGGTCGTTGCCGTTTGCGCGGTGACGGGCATTTCGATTTTCGCCTATTTCTACCACAAGTATGCGGGCATTGTTGATGAGCGGTTGAAGCAGCCGATGTTCGCCAGCACTGCCCAGATCTATGCTGCGCCGCGCGAGGTGCGCCCGGGGCAAAAGCTTTCCATTCATTGGATCGCCAACGAGCTGCACAATGCCGGCTACACCGATGACGGAGCGTCGCAGGCTTCTCAACTGGGAACCTACAACGAAAGCGCGCAGCAAATTACTGTGCAGCCCGGCCCGCAGTCTTATCACGCGCCGGATGGCGCCACCATCCATGTGAACGGCGGCGTAGTAAGCGGGATTACCGACGCCCACGGCCAGGCGCTCTCGAGTTATGAGCTGGAACCGCTGCTCATTACGGGATTGAGCGAGGGCACGCAGCGCACCAAGCGCCGCGTGCTCACATACGACGAAATTCCGCAGAATCTTGTTCGCGCCGTGATTGCCATTGAGGACCGCCGTTTCTTTGAGCACGGCGGCATCGACTACTGGCGCATCCTGGGCGCGATGCGCAATGACATCTTCCACCTTCATCGCTACGAGGAGGGCGCATCCACGCTCACGCAGCAGCTTGCGCGCGGATTTTTCCTAACGCCCGAGCGCACCTATTCGCGCAAGATGCGCGAAGCCATCATCAGCATCATCCTCGAGCATCGTTTCGACAAGAAGCAGATCTTCGCCATGTACGCGAACGAGATCAATCTCGGGCAAATCGGCAGTTTTTCCGTCGACGGCTTCGGTGAAGCATCGCAAGCCTACTTCGGCAAGGATGTGAGCCAGCTCGACCTGGCTGAGTGCGCCATGCTGGCCGGGATCATCCAGAGCCCCAGCCGCCTGAATCCCTTTCATCATCCCGAGCGCGCGATACAACGCCGCAACCTGGTGCTCGATTCTATGGTGGAGACAGGCGCCATCACCAAGGATGAAGCTGAAACGGCCAAGACTGAACCATTGCATTTGGCTAAGAGCAGCGTGGACGAAAGCGAAGCGCCGTATTTTGTCGACCTGGTACATGAGCAACTGACGCAAAGGCTAGGCGACCGCGACTTCAACCGCGAAGGACTGCGTATCTATACTTCGCTCGATCCGGATTTGCAGCGTCTTGCGTCGCAGGCGATCGCTTCCACAATCCATGTCGTCGACACGCAGATTGATGCCGTTCACGCGAGCGACAAAAAGCTCGGCAAGCCGTACGCCTATCCCCAGGTTGCCCTGATCGCTCTTGACCCTCATACCGGTCAGGTGCTGGCGTTGGTGGGAGGGCGCAGCTACGGAACCTCGCAGGTGAATCACGCCGTGGCTCATCGCCCGACGGGATCGATTTTCAAACCGTTTGTCTATGCGGCTGCGTTCCAAACCGCGGTTGAGGGCACAATGCTGCCGGGTCAGACGAAACTTTTTTCGCCCGTGACCATGCTCGACGACGCGCAGCAAACCTATGGCGCAGGCACCGACTATGAATACACGCCGCACAACTTCGAAAGCGAATTTTATGGCGAGATGACTGCCCGATTAGCGCTGATGCGATCGGACAACAACGCAACCATCAGCCTGGCGAGCATAGTGGGCTTCGATCGCGTGGCGGCGCTCGCTCGCGATGCCGGGATTAAGAGCGCGCAAGGCACGCCTTCCATGGCCATCGGCTCTTACGATGCCACGCCGCTTGACATGGCCGGAGCGTACACGACCTTTTCAAATGGCGGCGTGCATATCGATCCGTGGATGCTGGCCAGCGTGCGCACGCCCACCGGCGACATCGTCGAAGACTACACGCCCACCACGCGGCAGGTGCTCGATCCACGCGCCGCCTTCCTCACCACTTCCCTGATGGAAGCTGTTCTCGGAGGCAACGGGAGCGATCCCTGCACGGTTGGAGGACGAGATTACTGCGGAACCGGAGCCGGCGTCCGCAACATGGGATTTGTCTCTCCGGCTGCGGGCAAAACCGGCACCAGCCACGATGCGTGGTTTGCCGGCTTCACCTCGAACCTGCTGTGCATCGTGTGGGTTGGCAACGACGATTACACCGAGCTTGACCCCCAAAACCGCGGCCGCATCCAGGGCGCGCGTGTCGCAGCTCCCATCTGGGCTGATTTCATGAAGCAGGCGGTGCAGCTGCCGCAGTATTCCGACACAAACGACTTCACGCCGCCGGACGGCGTCCAGATTCAGACCATCGACAAGAACACCAACCTGCTGGCCAATGCCTCATGCCCCGACGACTTCTCCGCGGCATTCCTCGATGGCACTGCTCCCACCGAAACCTGCGACCACAAAGGCCTGAACGGCGAAGACCATCGCAACATCTTTCAGAAGATATTCGGGATCGGCAAGCCGTCCAACTGACAAAGACTTGTACTCCGGGGTCGTGACTCCGACACGTGAACACTCGGGGGAGGTTCTCGCGCTTATTGGGGATCAAGAAACTAGCGGGGCGACTTCTTCCCATCATTTTTTGATTTCGATAAAATCTGCGTGCTGCAATAGCCTGTATTTCCCGTTGCTAAAGCGGTAGATTTCCGTCCAATTTTCCTTTTTGAGCGGATGGTTGTAATCCTCTCGGTCGGTACCTCGCGAGATGACCTCAATATCAAAATAATCACTAGAGCTATTCGCTTCTTGGTAGTTGGCGCAGAACCTAACCGCAGCCGATGACCGGTATGCCACCTGCTTATTCAACTTATCATCGGGATCGATCGCCCCAAGATTGTCTTGCTCATCCTGAATGCTCCACACTTCGTCAACGGTAGAAGAAATGGGAATTAGCAGGGATCTGGCAGACCAAGCGAATCCCTGAGCCATATCAGAGTTCGACAACAGGATGCCATGCTTTTCCGGCCCGATCTGCGCAATGTCGACTCCCGGAGGGCCACCCCATCCGCCGTAAAACCCGACCGCTGGATTTCCGCTTTGCAGCGCCCAGTGTGGCGCCTTCCATGCAAAGACGGCGATGCCTATAGCGGGCCGACATGCGTGACACTCATAACCCAAGGGGGCGTTCGCAGGCTTCGCGCTTGCTACGAAATACGCCTCCTCAACTCCTTGCTCCTGAACCTGCGCGACCAATAAGACCGAGATGGAAACAGTGGAGTACTCCTTCCAACATGGCCACGCGGCGTGTTCCTGGCCCTTTACGCAAACCCAGTTAGCAGTTTTCTTCTCCGCGTCGTACTGGTTGTATAGCTGTTTAAGCGCCTCGTCTCGCGAAAAGGGCTCTTGCCCATGGAGAATTCTTACTAGACATAAGCACATTAAGGAAAAGAGTAGAGTTTTCATCGATTCATCTCTCAACTTGGAGTCTTTTCAGGAGCGAGCAAATCGTAACACGCATTTGAAAGCGGGGACCATCATTCTACCCGTCTATGTCGGAGCCATCTGGCATCGGCTGGCAGCGCGGGCACCAGAACGTGACGCGGGCATCCTCGCCCTGTATGCGGCGGCGAATCAACTCGCCGCAGCGTCGACACGCTTCGCCCGCGCGGCCGTAGACCCACAGGCTTGCACCTGGGTCTGACGCGTGCGTGGTGCGGCGCTGTTGCCCGCGATAAGTAACGATCATGTCGCCGGAGTCCTCGAGCACATTGGCGCGTAGCAGTTTTCGCGCGCAGGCGATCGTCGTCGCGGCTTCGTCGCGCGTGAGCGTTCCGACCGCGCGGAATGGATGAAGTCCCTGGACGAAACAGATCTCCGATTTGAAGACGTTGCCGACTCCAGCCAGAACAGTCTGATCGAGAAGTGCGTCGGCGAGCGCTTCGTGTGGTCGACCCAGCAAGCGCGCGAGGGCGGTTTCGGTGTCGAACTCCTCGCTGAGCAGGTCGTTTTCCGAGCGGGCGATATGCAGATCGCGGGCGAGCGACTGTTCAGTATGCATGCGCGCTACGGGCACGCGAAAGCCGACCGCCTGATACTCGCTGTTCTCAATCACGATCCGCATATGAAACCGCGGAGCCTGCCAGCGCTCGCCGTGCCGGTAAATGTGCCAGCGGCCGTTCATCAGCAGGTGTGATGTGAGGATTCCGCCGCCGGAAAAATGAATGAGCAGCCATTTGCCCCGCGATTCGACTTGATCGACAGTCTGGCCGACGAGCGGCGTGTCGTCATCGAATCTCGTAAGCAGCGGAAACGTCGACCGGAAGCCGATGACCGGCTTGCCCATGAGCGCGCGGCCGATGTTGCGCGCGGTGCGAAAGATGAAATCGCCTTCAGGCATTCCTTCCCTCAGACATTCCTTATTGATCCATTTCTCATTGCACTTCGGGCCTGCTTGGCTCAGAATGCGTAACGGGTAGAAGAATGCGGCGCAGATGCATCCCGAGCGGCCCGGGATGAAAGCCCGCATCCATGAGGAATCGCGCCATTGGGTGCGCGGCAACGGGCTGGCCGTTAATGGTGGTGATCAGCACGCCGTCGTGATTGTTCGCGCGCATTCGATGCTGCCCGAGCGTGCACAGAAAATGCGCCAGCCCCGCGGCGGCTTGCGAACGCTCCGGCTCCTCAGCGGGCAAAAAGACCAGCAGATTAGGATTGCCGCGCTTGAGCCACGCCACAAGCTGGCCGTTGCGCAAAATCACCTCTGCGTAAGCCGCGCGAGTGAGGATGCGTGGCGCACTCTCCGAATCCTCTTCAGCGACGGGAAGGTCGGGCCAGCGCAATACAGAACCGTACGGGTTGGCCGGGTCGGTCGCCGCCAACTGCACAAACTCCGGTTTTTCAGCGGGCGGCTCTGTGCGCAACTGCCGCAGCAGGTCGACGGCAGCGGGCAACGCAAACTGCGTCGCGCCCAGGCCGCCTACAAAATAGCCGCGGCGAATCCGTCCGCTCTCTTCGAGCGCCTTCAGCACGTCATACACCGCGCTGAATCCGCCGGGCACATTTTCCGCAGCGACTGACTCGCGCAGCAGCACTCCATAGCGGTTGAGCAATTGCAGCGCCAGCGCATGGCTGCGCTCCGTAGTCGCGCGCCGCAGGCCCTCCGCGCTCCGCTCCGCCGAGCGGAGCGGTAAAAGAGCCCAGCGCCCTTGCGCCGTTGGCGGCGTGGTCCGCCGCGAGCGGAATATTACACCCGTCTGATAGCGCCGCGGCGTGCGCGCGCTTTCTGGCCGCGCGATATACGCGCGCAGAGCATGCAACGAGTCGTTGGTGATGAGTCCGCGCCACACCAGGCTCCAAAGCGCTTCGATCGTTTCACCGGGATAGCCGCTGCCCGCAGCCTCGTGCAGCGCATCGAAGAAACTCGCGCCCGTCGATTCGAGAACAGCCAACAGCTTTTCTTCGCGCTCAGTCAGAGGTTCCGCGATCGGACGCTGCTGCGCCAGTAACGGCAGCTTATCGGCGAGGAAGAGCGCTATGCGGCCGTCGCGTTCGCCGATCGGCTCGACGCCGGCCCACGCTACCTCGCCGGCGGCGATCAAAGTGTCGAGACCAGCGGACGTAAAATCGGCGATGCGCGCGGGCAAAATCGATGTTTCAAGCAGCGACGCAGGCAGCGGCGCGCCCTGCAGGCTCTCGATGGCGTCGAGCAGCGCGTCGAGGTGCGCAGTCCCAGTGCGGCGCGGCGCGAGCACTCCCTGCCAGTGCGTGAGAAAGCGCGCCAGCGTGTGCTGTTCTACCGGCTCCACTTCGCGGCGCAATTTCGCCAGCGACTTGCGGCGAATCTGCCGCAGAATCTCTGCGTCGCACCACTCGCGATGAAGCCCGCCAGGCCGAAAACCGCCTTCGAGCACGCGGCCCTCGTGCGCGAGTTGCCGCAACGCATTTTCGACAGCCTCTATATCCAGCGCAAAACGGTCCGCGGCCTCCCGCAGTGTGAACGGCCCATGCGTTCGCGCGAATCGCCGAACAAGCTCAAGCACCGGCTGAGCTACAGGCTCGAGCAGCGCAGCCGCCAAACCTGGCGGCAGTGGAATGCCAAGGCCATCGCGGTAGCGTGCGGCGTCCTCAGCAGCAATCAAGCGCTTTTCGCCCGCAATGCGCAGTTCCAAAAGTCGCCGCGATCGAACGAGCCGGTCGATATTGGTTAAGAGATCAACCGAAACGACGCGCCGACCCAGCTCTTCGCGCGAAAGATCGCCAAGACGCAGGCACAAATCGTGAATCCCGTCGGCCGAACGCGCGCGATAACTTTCCGCAAGGCACTGCGCCGCTTCTTCCACTTCCGCAATCGCGTCGGCATCGAGTAGCTCGCGCAGATCGGCTTCGCCCAGCAACTCGCGCAACTGGTCCTGATCGATTGTCAACGCTTGCGCGCGGCGCTCGGCCAGCGGCGCATCGCCTTCGTACACAAAGTTGGCCACATAGCTGAAGAGCAGTGAAGCGGCAAAGGGCGACGGCTTGCGGGTCTCCACCACATGCACGCGGAGCTGGCGCTGCTCAATGGCACGAAGAGTTTCAATGAGCGCAGGCATGTCGAAAACATCGCGCAGGCACTCGCGATAAGCCTCGAGCAGCAACGGAAACTGCGGATAACGCGAAGCCACGCTAAGCAGATCGTACGAGCGTTTGCGTAGCTGCCACAGCGGCGTGCGCTGGTCGGCGCGGCGGCGCGGCAGCAGCAGCGCGCGGCCCGCGGCTTCGCGAAAACGCCCGGCAAACAGTGCCGTCGATCCCAACTGGCGCAACACTAGCTGCATGGCTTCGGCAGACTCGACAAGAATCCAATCTGCATCGGGGGCTTCGTCGGTGTCAGGGAAGCGCAGAACGAATCCGTCGTCGCCCCACAGGGTTTCGACTTCAGGCCCGCCAGCGGCGCGGATGCGCGCAGCCACCGCCATCGCCCAGGGAATGTGAATGCGGCTGCCGAACGGCGTGAGCACGCAGACGCGCCAGTCGCCAAGCTCATCGCGGCACCTTTCAACCACAATCGTCCGGTCGTCGGGAACCTGCCCGGTTGCCTCAGCCTGGTCGGCGAGAAAGCGCAACAGATTTTCCGCGGCGCCGGGATCGAGATCGTGGTCATTGACGAGGCGCGTAAGCGCCGCCGGCTGCGGCAAGGCGCGCAGCTCGCGAACCATGGCGCCGATGCGCCGTCCAAACTCGAGCGGGCGACCCGGGCCGTCGCCCTTCCAGAACGGCATCTTGCCCGGTTCGCCGGGCGCGGGAGTCACCAGCACGCGGTCGTGGGTAATGTCTGTGATGCGCCACGTAGACGCACCGAGAATGAACGTCTCGTTGGGGTGCGATTCGAAAACCATCTCTTCGTCGAGCTCGCCCACGCGAACCGGCTTGCCATCGGTGAAGGCGAGAAAGACGCCATAGAGACCGCGATCGGGAATTGTCCCCGCGTTCAGAATCGCGAGGCGCGCTGCGCCGTCGCGTGCCGTGACCACGTTGCGCACGCGGTCCCACGTCAGCCGCGGACGCAACTCGCCAAACTCGTCGGAGGGGTAACGGCCGCTGAGCAGATCGAGCACGCCATCGAAGGCCGAGCGCGAAAGCGAACCGAACGGAGCTGCACCGCGCACAAGATTGAAAAGAGAATCGACAGAAACTTCAGGCTTCGGAGCTTCGGTATTTTGAGTTTCGGCCGAATCGAAGCCGGCAAATCGCAAATTCTCCGTGAGGTTTTTCCCCCGGCGAGTTGCTTTCCGCGCTTTTGCCGGAAGCGCAGCCTTCGGCGGCCGCACAGACGCGACAATCGCCACCAATTGCTGGCACAGCACATCGAGGGGGTTACGCGGAAAGCGCGTCGACTCAATGTGGCCGTCGTGCATGGCGCGCGTCACGGCCGCGCAAGCGACCAGGTCCGCTCGGTACTTGGGAAAGAGAATGCCTTCGCTCACGGCGTCCACATGATGGCCCGCGCGGCCAATGCGCTGCATTCCACTGGCCACCGACGGTGGCGACTCAATCTGAATGACGAGATCGACCGCGCCCATATCGATTCCCAGCTCAAGCGTCGAGGTTGCGCACAGCGCTTTGATCTGGCCCGCTTTGAGCTGCTCTTCAATCACCGAACGCTGAGCGGCGGCCAACGAGCCGTGATGCGCGCGCGCGATAGGCTCGCCGGCCAGATCATTGAGCGCTCCGGCAAGCCGCTCGGCAGTTTGGCGCGCGTTGACAAACAGAATCGTCGAGTTGCGTTCGCGAATAATTTCGAGCAGCCGTGGATGTATCGCGTTCCAGATCGAGACGCGCCGCGGAGTCTGCGAGGCCGGCCCCGACGGAATCTCTTCCATCTCACCCAGCCGCGCCATGTCCTCCACCGGGACCTCGATGCGCAGCTTGAGCTGCTTCGGCGCAGCGGCGTTCACGATGGTCACCGGCCGATAACGCAGCATGGCTGAATCGGCCACATCGCCCAACTCAGCGTTGTCATCCTGAGCGACCGAAGCGTCAGCGTAGGGAGTCGAAGGATCTGCGGTTGTTTTTAGCCCGCTTAGCGAATTCGCAGCGCCCTCCGCTGAAGCCGAAGTCGCCTCCTCACCGCGATTCTCTCTAATTCCCTGTTCCCTATTCCCTATTCCCTGTACCTCCACTCCGCCCAAAAATCGAGCTACTTCTTCCAGCGGCCGCTGCGTGGCTGATAGCCCGATGCGCTGCAGCGGCTTTGCAGTCAGCGCTTGAAGCCGCTCGAGAGTCAGCGCCAGGTGCGCGCCACGCTTGGTGGGAACCAGCGCATGAATCTCGTCAATGATGACGGTTTCGACGGTGCGCAGCGCCTCGGCCGCCTGCGAAGTGAGGATCAGATAAAGCGACTCGGGCGTGGTGATGAGAATATCGGCGGGATGCCGTGCGAAACGGGCGCGCTCCCGCTGCGGCGTGTCGCCGGTGCGCACGCTGATGAGCGGCTCGTGAAATGGAACGCCCATGCGCCGCGCCATGTTGGCCATGCCGGCCAGCGGCGAACGCAGATTTCGCTCGACATCCACTGCCAGCGCTTTGAGCGGCGAGACGTAGACAATGCGGCAACCTTGCCGCTTCTCAGTCCCGGCCTCTCGATCCCTGCCAGGGCCCCCGGTGGGCGAACTGTGCCCGCTGGGGTGGCTCGGTCCCTTGGTCTCTTGTGCCCCGCCTTTCTGATCTCTGTTCTCTGATCTCTGATCTCTGCCTTGCAGCATCAGCCGGTCCAGGCACGCGAGAAATGCCGCCAGCGTCTTGCCTGTGCCCGTGGGCGCAAGGATCAGCGCACTCTCGCCGCGCGCAATCACCGGCCAGCCCATCCGCTGCGGCGCGGTGGGCGCGTCGAAGACGGCCTTGAACCACTCCGCAGTCACCGTGTGGAAGCAAGCAAATGGATCGGAGATTTCGGGCGGATTGTTTTTGGACGGGGACATGCCGATCTCAAAAGAGTAGCGCAAAGGCCTTGGCGAAGACAAAGCGAAAAAATAGAGGCTCGAAATCCCTGTTCAAGAGGTCAGAAAAAGCACAGCACCCTTGAGGTGGCCATTATTGATGTTTGTGCTCCGAGTTTCCTATTCGCGCCACGCTGAACTGCGCCCCGGCAAACAGAATCAGCCCAGAGATATACGCCCAGAAGAGTAGCCCCACCGAAACATAGAACGGTCCGTAAAGCGATTCGAAATCCAGATGCGGCAGTGCCGTCGCATAAATGAATCTCGAAAGCAGCCAGACGCCTCCAGTAATAATCGATGTGCGCATAACCGGCCGCCAAGGCACTTTGCGGTTGGGAAGAATGAAGTAGACGGAAAAGAAGAACAGAATGGACGCGACGCCCGTCGAGAACGCCAACCATGCGTAACTCAGAGCGCTATAAGAGTAGTTCAGAATCCGAAAAAACCAGTTGTCTGAGTTATGCACGAGAGCGATAGCGAGCACCTTGTCCACGTTCACGTTCACCACCATGCTTGCCACGCCCAGTCCCAGCATCAGGAGCGCCAGTCCGAAAGCAATGGTCTGGTTGAAGAGGTAGTTGCGGCTCTTGCTCACGCCCCACGCTTGATTGAGAGCCACTTCCAACGGCAGGAAAATACCCGTGCACGCAATCAGAATCATTACCAGAGAAAAAGCCTGTGCGCCGCGATGCTTCAACAGGGGCAGCACGGCCTCACCGACGATGGTAGTCGTCAGCCAGCCCGGCTGCTTGGTGACCGTTGGCAAAAAGTAGTTCACCATATCGTCCACCACGCTTTTCATCGCCTGCGAGTGAAAAACCGAGAGCGCCAGCGTGTAGAGCAGCACGACGAACGGTATGAACGAGATGATCGCATTGGCCGCCACGCTGAAGGCAAATGTGTGCACTTCGCTGTCCAGCAAATACGCGATGAGCGCAGTGCCGCTTTTGCGCCAGCGGTACCACTTGGATTGCGCGGCCGGTTCGGTGGGGCCGGTGGCGGCGGCAGCCAGAGCAGCCCCGGCGCTCTCGATGTCGGTTGCCACTTCAGTGGCGACGCCGGACGCAGATTCCGAACCATCAGACACGTTTCAATACCTCAAGCACGATTCATTTCCTCGGGCACAGATCAATTCCTCGTGAAGCCTTCTACGGCAATGCGGGCTCCGCCGTTCCCGCAATTCGACGTTCTCATTTTGACGCGCGCGAATGAAGGAAGGTGCTGCCTCAAGGATAGTCGGTTCTGCTCAAGCTCGCCGGACCACTGTCGGCGCTCACCTTCAATTCAAATGGTTGGATGCGCCCAGTTGGAAATATCGATTGGGTGCGCGAAATGGTGGCTGGCTCACTCGCGCCGCAATCGCGTCAGCGCCCAGCGAGCCGCCGCGCGCAGGCCCTCGTCTGTCGTCGCCGCCCACTTTTCAAGTTGCCGCCCGAATTCTGCCTGCCCGCTATTGCCCATGGCGATGGCGATGTTTCGGCGCAGCCCCAGAAATCCTGTGCGGCGAACGGGCGAGCCATTGAATTGCCGTTCAAACTCTCGCTCATCCATTGCCGCCAGCCAGTCGAGCGCCGGATTGATAAGTTCGGCGCGCGGCTCAAGCTCGGCGTCTGCGATGATCGGCCCGCTCTTGAGCGCCTTCCCATTCCACGGGCACACATCCTGGCAAATGTCGCAGCCAAAGACCTGCCGGCCGATGTTCGCGGCGAACTCCTCCGCGATCGGCCCTTTGTGCTCGATGGTCAGGTAGGCAATGCAGCGCGTCGCATCCATCTGATACGGCACGTCGAGCGCGCTCGTCGGGCAGGCCTCAATGCAGCGGGTACAACTACCACAGCGATCGGGGACGAGCGCAGCGTGAGCATCTTCTTCGCGGATCGGCAATGACGTGAGCAAGGCGGCCAAAAATCCAAACGACCCCAGCTTGGGATGAATCAGACAGGTGTTCTTCCCCGTCCAGCCAAGTCCTGCCGCCGCAGCAAGCGCTCGCTCGACAATGGGCCCAGTGTCGACGTACGATCGCGACTCGAATTCGCCAAGCTGCTCGTGCATCCTCGCTTCAACCGCGCGCATCCGCTTCAACAGCACCTTGTGATAATCGCTGGGCCGGCGGTCGCCCCGCTCGTTGTCCTTACTACTCCACGCATAGCGCGCGATCCACGCCCTCCCGCGCTCTGATTCTTTGGTTGAGAGCGGTGACGATGGGAAAGAGTAGCTGGCAAAGCAGACCAGCGCCGATCGCGCCCAGGGGAAGGGAACAATTGCTCGCTCGCGCAGCAACTGGCCATCGTCGGCTTTGCGTTCCAGGTAGCCCATCGTCCCCGCGCGGCCCGCGCCCACCCACTCGCGAAATCGTTCTGCGTCGCGCGCCTCGGCCTCGTAAGGCAGCGCCACCAGACCGGCTTCCTGAAAGCCCGCCTCAAGCGCCAAAGCGCGCGCATGCTCTCGCGACAATTCGCGGGGTCGCTTTCGTGACAGGCCAGTCGTCAGGTCCCGCTCCGGGATCGTTGCCTGTTCCGGGATTGTGGATCGATCACTCATGGAACCGCCAAACACTTGCCGAAACACTCTCATGGAACCGCCAAACATCTCGCTGCGTATAGGTCAATGAACCGATCGAGTCTCTAGGGCCCTTCGGGTCCCACCCGAATTCAGCATAGCTCTCGCGTGACGGGCCAAGCGGGCATTAATGGGCTTCAGGAGACGGGCGTTAAGCACTTCGGGAGAATCGATCGGGCACCCCATGATTCGCCCCGCGAGGGCGACTCACTGGAGGAGGATGCAATGAACGAGACAATGAATGACACCATGTGCTGCACGGAATTCCCGCCTATCGCAGCGGGCGAAATTACGGAGATCGTGAGAGGGAACGACAGCGCCCTGCTGGAGCGCTTCATGCCGCTCGTGCGCAGCCAATGCGTCACGCTTAATCTTGAAGCTGTCAAGCGCATCGATGCGGCCGGCCTTGCGGCTCTCATAACGCTCTATTGCACCGCGCGCGAATCGGGCCATGATTTCGCCATCCAGAATCCCTCTTCGCATGTGGCGGAGATTCTCGCTGTCGTTGGCCTTGACAAGCTCCTCGTGTCCCAACACGCAGGCAGCTTTTCAGGATTCGGTACACCGGCTGAGGCAACAGCCGCCTGATAGTCGGTAGCCCCCCCCAACGAGACACAAGATTGATCAACCTACTTCGGCGTAGAATGATTGCGTTTCTTCACTGCACACTTGAGGAACGGCAAGATGCGGCCAAAGCCGCTCACAGTGATCGCGCTCTCGATCTTGGCAATCATTGGGGCCATTCCGTCGCGCGCCCAGGATTCGGCTTCCGCCAAAGCCTTCTTGGTGAACGTATACAGCCACTACCGGAACAATAGCTCCGGGATCTCTTTTTACGGCCCTCACGCTAATCTTTATTTCCACTCGTCTCTTTTGGCTCTGGAGAATACAGACGTCAAAGAGACGGAACCTGGCTACGCTCCGGCAATCGACTGGGATCCGATTTGCGGCTGCCAGGACTGGAATGGAATTTGGGACCTCAATATCGAAATCCATATGGAGTCGCCACAGCAGGCTGAGGCAAACGTGTCGTTTGCTGTGTTCGATCCGAAGGACCGCCCCGGGGACCAAACAAGCAAGCTGCCGATCACGCTCGCAAGAGAGAACGGCGGCTGGCGCATCTGGGACATTCTCGACGAATCCGATCCGAAGTCGACCATTTCATTGCGCAAGCTGCTTGAAAATGACCTCACCACCCTCCACCGGAACTCCCCGCGGGGGACGTCGCCCTAACGAAAATCCTCAGGAATCGCCCTGCAAACCGCTCACCCGTCCTGAAATGCGGTACCTGATGCTCGCGTTTGGTACGACCGTTCCCTGGCCCACCCGCACCTTGTGACCAGGAGCACAGGCAACTCTATCCTCAAGACGATATTCCTGCTATCGACATAAGAATTCCGCCAAGCCCAGTCGTATATTCAGGGATTTGGTGCGCTCAGCCGCCTCGTATCTTCCAGTTGGCGCGTTAGGTGCCCGTTCCTTTACCCTTGCCTATAGACCGCAAAGCGGAATCCTGGAAGATCCAACAAGCAAGGGAGACTTTATCTCATGGCGCAGGGCGTAATGGAGCAAACGTCTGCTGAACCGGCAGGCTCAACAACAACCAAATATGTTTATTCTTTTGGCGGCGGCAAAGCTGACGGCAACGGCAAAATGAAAGATGTTCTCGGCGGCAAAGGCGCCGGCCTGGCCGAGATGACCAATGCCGGTTTGCCCGTGCCTCCCGGATTCACCATCCAGACCGAGGCCTGTCGCGAGTACATGCGCGGCAAAATGAGCCCGCAGATCGAGACCGAGACGCTCGATGCACTGGAGCGGCTCGAAAAGCTGCAGGGCCAGAAGCTCGGCGTGGGTGAAAATCCGCTGCTGGTCTCGGTCCGCTCGGGCGCAAAATTCTCCATGCCCGGCATGATGGATACGATTCTGAATCTCGGCCTCAACGATCAGGCCGTTGAAGCGCTGGCAAAGCGCACCAATAATCCCCGCTTCGCTTACGACTCCTACCGCCGTCTTATCCAGATGTTCGGCGACGTGGTTCTCGACGTTCCCAAGAAAAAGTTCGAGCACATCTTTGACGGCGTAAAGGCCGCCAGAAAAATCAAGTTTGACTACGACCTCCAGCCCGCTGATCTGCAAAAGATCATTGCCGAATACAAAAAGCTGGTAAAGAAAGAGACAGGAAAAGAGTTTCCTCAGGACCCGCTCGTGCAGTTGGTCGCGGCCCGTGACGCCGTCTTCAGAAGCTGGCAAAACGATCGCGCCAAGACTTATCGCCGCATCAACCACATCGACGATTCAATCGGCACAGCAGTCAACATTCAGGCCATGGTCTTCGGCAACCTGGGCGAAGGCTCCGGCACCGGCGTTGGTTTCACGCGCAATCCCGCCACTGGCGAGCACATCTTTTTCGGCGAGTACCTCATGAACGCGCAGGGCGAGGACGTTGTTTCCGGTGTTCGCACCCCGCTGCCCATCAGCGAGCTTGAGAAGGCCATGCCCAAGGTCTTCGAGCAGTTGAAAGACATCACGCGCCGCATGGAAAAGCACTACCGCGACATGCAGGACTTCGAGTTCACCATCCAGGATGGAAAGCTATACATGCTGCAAACGCGCAACGGCAAGCGCACCGGCCTGGCAGCGGTCCGCGTGGCCATCGATATGGTGCGCGAGGGCCTCATCAACCAGGACGAGGCAATTTTCCGCGTCGAACCTAACCAGCTTTATGACTTTCTTGTTCCGCGGCTCGTTGAAAAGGGCGAGAAGATTGAAGTTCTCGCGACGGGTCTGCCGGCCTCGCCCGGCGCGGCTGTCGGCCAAATCGTCTTTACCGCAGAAGAAGCCGTCAAGCAGCACAACAGCGGCGCTTACAAGTCCGTCATTCTTGTCCGCGGCGAAACCACGCCAGAGGACATCGCGGGCATGGAAGTTGCCGACGGAATTCTCACCTCGCGCGGCGGCATGACCTCGCACGCTGCGGTCGTCACCCGCGGCATGGGCAAGTGCTGCGTGGCCGGCGCAGGCGATTGCGTTGTCGACGAAGCCAAAAAAGAGCTGCGCGTCAAGGGGCATACCTACAAACAGGGCGACTGGCTCTCGATTGACGGAACAACGGGCAGAGTGATCGACGGGCAACTTAAAACTTTGCCCGCGCAGCCCAACGATCCCGACTTGGTGAAGTTCATGAGCTGGGTCGATCCGGTTCGCCGTTTGCGCGTCCGCGCCAACGCCGACATTCCGCGCGACGCCAAAAATGCGCGCCTCTTCGGCGCAGAGGGAATCGGCCTCTGCCGCACCGAGCACATGTTCTTTGCAGAAGATCGCATCGAGCACATGCGCACCATGATCCTCGCGACCGACGAGAGAGCCCGCCGCGTCGCGCTCAAGAAACTGCTGCCCATGCAGCGCGCCGACTTCATCGGTCTCTTCAAGGCCATGGAGTCGCTGCCCGTCACCATCCGCCTTCTCGACCCGCCGCTGCATGAGTTTTTGCCCAAGCGTGAAGACTTGCTGGTTGAGATTCAGCACCTCGAAGACACCAAGCCCCGTTCTCCGAAACTAAAGGAGCTGCGTCCGCTGCTTGCCCGCGTTGAAGAGCTGCACGAGCAAAACCCCATGCTCGGGTTGCGCGGATGCCGTCTCGGTATCACGTTCCCTGAGATCACCGAAATGCAAGTCCGCGCGATCATTGAAGCCGCGGTCGCGGTCAAATCGAAGGGTGGCAATCCCCATCCCGAGATCATGATCCCGCTCATCGGTTCTGTTGAGGAGATGCGCAATCAGACGGCAATAGTTCGCCGCGTGGCCGACGAAGTCTTTAAGGAGAAAAAGACCAAGGTCGACTACATGGTCGGCACCATGATCGAGCTGCCGCGCGCCGCCCTGACCGCCGACCAAATCGCCGAAGAGGCCGAGTTCTTCTCGTTCGGCACCAACGACCTCACGCAGACGACCTTCGGCATCTCACGTGACGACATCAACAACTTCCTGCCGGCCTATCTCAAGCTCGGCATCTTCAAACAGGACCCCTTCTCCACCCTCGACCAGGTTGGCGTGGGGCAACTCGTGAAGGGCGCCGTAGCCAAGGGCCGCAACACGCGCCCCAAGCTCAAGGTCGGCATCTGCGGCGAGCATGGCGGCGATCCGGAGTCCGTCAAGTTCTGCCACAAAATCGACCTCGACTACGTCTCCTGCTCGCCGTTCCGTTTGCTTACGGCGCGCCTCGCAGCCGCGCAGGCCGCGCTCGAGGAAAAGCTCGGCGTCCAGGGCGGCAGCAAGTAAACGCAATTCGGCTCAAACCAACGAGGGCGTCCGCAGTTGCGGGCGCCCTTGCTGTTTTGCGCACCTTTTCACAAATAGCAGCGAAAGCGGTTGTCGTCCCGAGCGCAGTGGAGGGGCTACGGTTTCTTGCGGCGCCGTCCGTGTTCCGTTGAAACGCAGTCTTGGGATTGCCGATAATCCGACGGCAATGCCGAAGACCGGCGGGGAGATGAATTGTCGCTACCGTTGGTTATTCATGCTGACTGAGTCATACCTTTTTGAGTAGCTCTATGAATTCCTCTCCGGAAATCACGTTAGCGATCTTGAATCGTAGGCCATTGCGGACGGCTTGCGTCTTCCTTATAAGCTCGTCATCGGAGGTCACGAAGAGGTCACAATAAGGAAGCGCTGCGACCGCGTGAAACCGGTCCAACAGCCGATTCTCGTTAAGTATTGCATTGGTCTTCCATTGATTGAAAGTCAGAGACTCCTCTACACGGTGCGCAGGCATTTCGTCCATTCCGCCAAATTCAATGAAAAATGAGATAAACGTCTCAAACTTTTTCTCGCTCAGTATCCAGTTTTCGTATTGGTAGACCTCCTGAACTGGCAGCCCCCACCCGCCGAACAATTGCGAACTGGCGGGCAATATACCTCTTTCTGATTTCGAAGATGGTTCTTGGGGACAGCTGGCCTCCTAGATAGGCAATGCGATTCAGGGAACTGATGGTCGACTGCCTTCTGAATTCAACATCAGCCTCAATTGAGGCTCGCGGACGCTGCCACACTGCCGCATAGTCGCGAATCGAGTACTTCTCCACAGTTTCCAAAGCACAGCGAAAAAACGATGCTTGGACCTCCGCAAGCGTACATATCGGATTAAATTGCGCCCGTTTTCCGTTCCAGAAGTTGTTCCACGCGACAACGAACTCTCGAAGCTGCAGATCAACCCTCTCGAGTATCCACGACGGCTTGAGCTCCTCTGAAATTGCAAGCAGCTCCTCCATATGCGGCGCGGCAGCATCCCCGATCTCGTAGATGCTCCACGGGGACAGGATTAACGTCACATATCCAGAATTGCAGGCCTTTGCGGCGTTAGCTCTCCAACCATGTCGATTAAGACAGTTGATTAGGAAATTGTGATCGACGTAGGCGTTCATAGGGACTAAACGGCAGCCCTCCTTTCAGCGGAAGCAGGGAATTGGCAGGGGCGTTTCCCCAATCCCCAGCGGAAACCGCGCCGCATGCAACTAACCAGCATTATGCGGCTGGCCGCCCAGGTCCCGCTTTGGGACCTGGGATCGCACCAACGTGGGGATCGCCATAGCCCTCCCGGAGGGAGGGAAGAAGGTAGCCCAGGGCGTAAGCCCTGGGACATAGCGCCTCAATAACCTCCCAGCCCCGTAGGGGCGAAAGAACAACTACGGTAGAGCCGACGCCGAATACACGCTGTCAACTCCCGTCGGCACCTCTCATACCCTTATCGCCCTGATTCCAAAGAAAATATATTTCCGCCCAAGTTTGCCGATCATTTCGGCCCTTTGGCGCAAAATGGTTCCAGAAGATCCGAAAAAATCGGGTTCCCTGGCCTCAATCTTGGGCTCCTAACTCCTTTAGATAGACGACTTTAGGGTATTAAGCCCTTTGGAATCAATGGGTTAGCGGAAATGGTCGAAGGTACAAGTGCCTGAAAACAAAGCCCTTAACCACAAAATGGGGTGGGGGAGGGGG
>PLCO01000038.1 GCA_003134815.1 Acidobacteriaceae bacterium
CGATTCACTCGCGACCAAATTCAGAAGGAGAAGATCATGTCCAGCTACAAAAACAACGTCCACCTCGAAGGCAACCTCGGCAAAGACGCCGAAAAGAAGTCCACCCCAAACGGCGACGTAGTCAACTTCAGCATCGCCGTCAACGAGCAGTGGGAAGACAAGGACGGCGCCGAGCACAAGAACACCGATTGGTTCCAGGTTCAGGTTTGGGGGCCATTGGCGAAGTTCGCCGCCACCCTCAAGGCCGGGACGCCGGTCATCGTTGAAGGCAAGATCAAGCCTGAGACGTACACGGCGGACGGCGTGGAGCACAAGACGTTTTCGATCAAGGCCGACTACATCCGCAAGATCGACTACTCGGCACCGAACGAAGCCAGCGAGAGCAAGCCCGCCAAGAAAACCAAGTAGCTTCAGCGCAACCTGGAGGCGGCTCTTCGGAGCCGCCTTTTCTATGCCTGCTGAGCAATCGTCCTGGCCCCGGTTAACGTCGTCGCGGCTCACAGCCTCAGCGTAGCTTGGCATGACCTGCTCCCGCAAAACTCTACCAATTCAAGTTGGAGTTCTCTCTGTGTGATCCGCCCCGCATTCAATTTCTCTGCTTGTCCAAGAAAGCGCGAAATTCCGACGCCTCTCGCGTGGCAGTCGCAACCTCGTCCTTTGCCCATTCGCGGACCCTCGGAAAATCATGGTTGAGAAAATTCCGTGCGACATTCGCCTCGGCCTCCTTTAGCCCGACGATATCCCCTTTATAGCTCTGGAGTGAATGAGCTCCTGCCATAAACTCCTGAAATACTCTTTCATCATCGGCATACTTTCCGAGGAATACCGAAGTCAACGGATGCAGCCACGGTTTCTTGTCAGCGCCTAACGAGGGTAGCGGAACATGACGTGCAATACTGAGGGCCGCTTCGACGCCATTCTCGCTCAACCAGCGGTCAATTATCTCAACTGGGAGTGAGAGGAATATCGAGAATCGTTGAATGTTGAACTGCCATCGAGTGGTTTCGTCGAGCATCATCTCGCCCAATGCATCCATGACCGCTTCGGGATTGCTCTTCGCGAATGAGCCAAGCATCTCATCCGCAGTCTCACTAAGGTGAGTATTGTTCCCGCACATTGCTCTTACAAGCAAATTTGCGCCCCGGAGGGGTTCGGCGCTAGGCAGAAGATGTTCTACCGTCTTGCCCCACCAATAGCCCTGCACTCGCCTATCATCAATAACAGTTTCCACAACTTCCCAGGAGAGTTGACGGAATCCCGCACAGGTCGGCACTGTCCAGTCGGAGTCACCTGCACGGTAATACTGATAGGCGATGAACTCGACCGCGATTTCTCCACAATCTATTTGACGAGATCTAACGAACGGCATAAGCACGTCGAGCGCACGTTGGACGTCTTCATGAGTTGTCTTCCGAGCACCAATCCATACTGTGAAATTCCTCAGATATGTGGGGGCAATGCGACCGGCCGTCACCATATCCAATGTGCGCTGAAAGGCGTTTCCAAGTTCAGCAACTGCCTGCGAAAGATAGAATGCAAGTCGAGGGTGCTCTCTTTGGACATCGTCTAGGAGCTTGTTCAGTGTCAGCGCCTCCAATGATCCAGAAAAAATGCTTCCGCAAAGATACCCACGACTAAACTCGGCTTCATCGTGTTCGACTGTTCTACAAATCGCGAATTCCAGTAGTGCGCATGACGAATCGATTTTCCCAACCTCAAATCCGAAATTGAACGCTCCGCGAGGCTTCTCCGAGTACAACCAGTTGACAACCGATTGAACCTCCGCCGAGCCTGATGGAAAATGATCGAGAAATTCTCTGGCGAGAACAGAGAGTCGTCGGTGCCATGCCTGGTCACCCTCAAGCCCCAAGGACGAGTTGCTGACTTCCTCAATGATTCTGCCAAGAAGGCTGATCGGTTGGAATGTGGCAAGCCATGCGCCCACCTTGTCTGAATAATTGTCACTAAGCAGCGCTTCAGGAATTCCCCTGAAGGCACCGGCGCGCGATGCGTACATGTTCAACTGCGTGTGCAGGTCAGCCTGAACGCTCTCAGGCAATTCCTCAATACGTACTGCCGCATTGACCTCATCGAGGAACTGCTGCTGGACGAACACATTTATCGCATTATTGAGCAAGCGGTAGGTCTTTGGCGCATCGACCGCACTGGAACGTGCTTGGGCAATTTCAAAAAGAAATGCAAGGGTGAGCTTGGCGTATTCTACGATTTCCTGTTGATCATGGAATCGCCATTCCGGATCAGGGATTCGTCCGGCCACAACCGCTGGGCTCATTGTGCGAGTTCCGTGAAAGTCGAACAGCTTCTCCAGCGCGCCTTCGAGGTGTGGCGTTAAGGGTTGATCCGGTTTTGGAAGCCGCGTTCGTAGTAACGCCAATCTGAGTGAAAACGAGATAGGGGTACCTGATAGTTGTGGTCGGAACAGGCGTTCCCATGTCTTGGAAGCATTGTTTCCGATATTGGGCTCAGTCTCTGCCTGAGAGAGCCGGAACAAAATTCTTTCGGCATCCTCGAAGAATGCGACGAATTGAGCCATTCTGTCGGCGACGAAGACCAACTGCCTCCGGGGACCCCATCCGAAGCGAACAGGACGCTCAGACATGAGTTCTCCATCCGATGCGTTCTCGACCAACCTGCGGAGGACAGGGAAATAGTGGTCGGGCTCCACCTCAATTAAGGCGATAAGCTGAAGTACCTTATCGATGGCGGCCAAATCTGGTCCGGTGAGACGATCAGCAAATGACTGAAAAAAGTCGCGTACAATTTGCCGCACCTCCGCCTTGGCGCTTCTGGACACTCGATTAAGGAAACTCTTCTGCAAGGCTTCAGGCAGTGACTGGATGCCGCCCAGGAATTGTTGTTCCCGGCTTTCACCCCACTTTGTCCAAGCGGAATCAAATGCGTGGATCGCAATAATCTCGGGGGAAACGCGATAATACACGGCGGAGCGCTGAACGAATCCCGGTGAATCTTTGAGTTCTGCGCACCGTTGTTCGAATGCCGACCGCTTGAAGTCTCTCCATTCACAGAGCGCGTTCAACTCCCCGGCGACATCACCATCGCGCCCAACCCGCGTAAAGAGCGCCAAAGCATCGACGTAGTCAGTATCATCGCCGAGGCGACGGCGGTAGTAGAGCCCGGTGGTCGCCGCAACAGGTGCAATGCCTTGCGCATTTCTTATCTCATGATCGTGTTCACACAGATCAATCGCAAGACGCAAATAGCCTTCTGAAAGATGTACATATGCGCGAAGCCGTTCGGGAGGAGTCCCAGGATAATTCTCGCGCATGACCATCTCAATCTCTGCGTCGCTATAGCGCTTCATTTGCAATTCGGGTGCAGCGCTCCGTCCTTCATCGGAATCGTGTTGGATCACGATCACACGTATCCGATCCCTATAGCCGACGAGCGCTTGCGTCAATTCGTAGCGAATCAGGGCAGAACAATCATCGACAATAAGGATTCCCCCTGTTCTTGACGTATTGATCAACAACCTCACAATTCTTAAGGCCTCCTGATCGTTGTCCGCATAAACAGCGAGGCCTTCCGAGGCGTGCAGCAACTTGAGTGCCTCGTAAATTGATCGAGTCTTGCCAATACCAGCAAGTCCGTGCATGGCCAATACCGGGTCTTTGACCTCCGTTCTAAGGTCTACGTGCTGATGCACGGCGTCCCTCAGCCCCATGAAGGCATTATTTGAAATGAATTTTTTGGTCCTTGCCTCAGCGCTTAATCCCCACGAACTGAATGTGTAGGTCCCACTGTGGAATTCCAGTCCGCGGAATTCATGAAGGACGTTCGGGAAGTGCCCAGCTACCCGAGTAACGTCATCAGCGGTAAGTACCTTGGGTGGCGGGGCGGCATTGTTGATCATTTGCACCGCCTTCAAAAGCGCCGATTCCAACTTCGTCTTACAGTTGTCTGGGATCTGCGCGCAAATGCAGAGGCGATAGGCGTCACCCGCCTTGATTCGCTCTTTGGCGTACGGTTTGTTCACCTCCGCCTTCAGTGTTGGAATAGTAACTCTGGCCTCGTTGGCTGCTTTGAACTGCCAAATTGAGGGAACACCCAAGTATCCGGTCCTATCAGACACCGATCCCATAGAAACACGTGTGTCAACGCCTCCATCGGGGATCTCAGTTCGCAAGCAAGTTCGTACATCACTTTCCGGAATGCCAACTTGCCAGCAAGCAGCCCACAGGATGTTGTTAACAAAACCGACCCAGTCTGTCCCTCCCGGCTGCCGGAAGCGGTTCATCAGCTCATTGGCGTTTATTTCGAGCATGGAAAGTTCCTCACCATAGATTGTAGGCGTGTTCGCAAAAAGATGATCCGAGTAATCGAATGTCCCTCATGTTCACGAAGGCTCCTCGCTCTTGCCCACCTGAAGACATAACCTCCTCCCGTTCTTATGAGGGCTCCTGCCCTACGCTCCAGGCGCGCCGCAGTAAAAAACGGCACGTCTTGCGCTACCCCTCTAGCGGACCTGTCTCCTGTCCGCAACGCCTGCCCTTTAGAAACCCTTCCTAAGGAGCTCCGCCCCTCGCGCCCGCAAGGGGTTTCCCCAGTCTTCCGCACTGCGCTGCGCTCCGTTTGTGCAGACCAAGGGGCTTTCCACTCTCGCTGCGCTCCGTTGCAAGCCCTGGGAGATTCCCCTCCCCTTGCAGTTGCTACCCCCGCAGGCGTGGGCCTGGGCCAAGGCGTAGTTGTTAGCAACTACACTGCCCCAATTCAGGAGCAACAACAAAGGAGAATCACCGATGAGCAGCGCAGCCATTACTACCGCAAACACTGTCAACCCGTCAACTGATAACGCAAACCAGCCGCAGCCGAAGCAGACCGCGAAAGAAGTAATCGCAGCCAACGTGCAAGCCTTGATTGAGCAGTTGGAGCAGGGACACAGCGAAGGACTTACCGCCTATCTAACAGCGATGGGCAGATTCCACAATTACTCGTTTGGCAACATCTTGGAGATTGCACGGCAGAAGCCGGATGCAACCCGCGTCGCTGGCTTGTATGCGTGGAACCAGCTTAAACGGAGAGTCAAGAAGGGAGAGCGCGGCATCCGCATTCTTGCTCCTGTTATAGGCATCAAGCGCAAGAAGGATGAAGAGGCCGAGAAGGATATACGCACACAGAATCATGGTGTGTTAGTCGGATTCCGTTCGGCCTATGTTTTCGATGTAAGTCAGACCGACGGCGAAGAGCTTCCAGAACTTTCAACCAAGGTAAGCGGAGATGTGGGCGAACGACGGGACCGGCTGATTGATTTCATCATAACTCAGGGAATTCAGCTTGAGTTCAAAGAGTCTATCGCCCCGGCGTTGGGAGCCAGTTACGGCGGAAAGATCGTCTTGCTTCCCGGTCAGTCAACAGCCGAAGAGTTTTCAACTTTGGTCCATGAGTTATCACACGAGATGTTACACAAGGCAGACAGGCGCACGGAAACAACCAAGACGGTACGCGAAACAGAAGCCGAGGCGATTGCCTTTGTAGTGGGCAAAACTATCGGCCTCGACACAGGTCGAGTTTCGGCGGACTACATACACCTTTACCACGGAAACGCGGCGCTATTGGCCGAGAGTTTGGAAGTTATCCAGCGTACCTCCGCCGTCATTCTTTCCGCGCTTGAAACGCCGAGAGCGGAAGAGGCGCAAGAAGCAGAGCCGAAACTGGCGAAAGCCAGCTAACCAATTCTTTTCAGCGGCGGGCGGCCTCATGCCGTCCGCTCCACCACCGGAACGCCCAACCCGCTCAAGGAGAGCAACTATGAACCCGAACACCACTAACGAATACCGTGACCTTCCCCTTGCAGTTCTCACCGAGTCAGCCACCAACCCACGCCGCATCTATGACAATGCCGCTCTCAAAGAACTTGCCGAAAGTATTCGCGTTCAAGGAGTCCTTTCGCCCTTGCTAGTCCGGCCTTTGAGCGAACGCGGCTTTGAGATCGTCGCCGGTGCGCGACGCTATCGCGCCGCGCAAATGGCCGAGGCCGAGACTGTTCCTGTGCGCATCGTCAACCTTACCGACGCCGAGGCATTGGAGGCGCAGTTAGTCGAGAATTTGATTCGCGCAGACGTGCATCCGATGGAAGAGGCCAACGGATTCCGCGCTCTTCTCAACTTGGAAGAGCCGAAATACTCCATTGAACAAATTGCCGCCCGTACTGGAAAGACACCCGCGTTCGTGGCTTCGCGTTTGAAATTGACCGAGCTTGCGCCCGTTGTGGTCGATGCGTTTTACCGCGAGGAGATCGGCACCGGACACGCGCTGTTACTGGCGAAGCTGCAACCCGCACAACAGGAAGAGGCGCTCAGTGCTTGCTATCAGGAGCAGTATGGAAGCAATAACAAGTCGAAGCGCACTTTGCTACCAGTGCGCAATCTTCAACAGTGGATTGAGCACAACATCCTATTGGAACTCGCAACCGCCCCATTCTCAAAAACAGATGCGCAGCTTGTGCCGGAGGCCGGTTCTTGCATCGAGTGCCCGAAGCGCACCGGCCATAACAAGCTACTCTTCGCCGACATGGGAGCAGGGCAGAAGAATTCATGCTCAGACCCGAAATGCTATGCCGCGAAATTGGACGCGCATATCCGGCAGAGCATCACAGCAAAACCGAAGCTGGTACAAATCAGCACGGGCTATGGTCAGCAGAAGGAAGGCAGCACCACGCTACCGCGAAACAAGTATGTCGAAATCCGGCAGGAAAAGCCCAAGACGAAAGAAGAGGCCGCGCGCCCGGAGTTCAAGATGTGCAAGTACACCACCGAGGCCATTGTCTCCGAAGGCAGCGAGCGGGGCGAAACCCGCACGGTTTGCGCTCAGGCAGATTGCCCGGTGCATCATGCCAAGAAGCAGACCAGCACATACGAGCCAAAATCGAATGTCGAGGAGCAGAAGCGCCGCCGCGAAGAAGCACTCGCCCAGGCAACCGGACTCCGCACACTTGCCGCCATCGTCGCAGCGGTCCCGGTGCGGCTGATGAAACGCGACCTGCTTTTCGTGGTCGAGCGGTTGGCGACATTGCTGGACGAACGCCGTCTGGAGATTGTCGCCCGTCAACGCGGCATCAAGAAGGCAAAGGACAGCGACTCTATCGGGAAGCCATTTACGGCCTATTTGCGCCATGCCGAGGAGAGCGCGTTGGGTGGTTTGCTGGTAGAGATCACCATCCTACATGCGGCCAGCAAGCAGAACGCCGCACAGGTACTTCGCGATGCCACCACAGCGTACAAGGTGGATGTGGACGCTATCAGCCTCAAGGTCAAGCACGAGTTCGCCGCGAAGGAGAAAGCCAAGCTGACAGCACCGAAGCCAGCCGCAAAGGCCACGCCGCCAAAGGCTAGAAAAGCAGCTTGAGAACAGGAGTCAATTCGGGGGTCTGCTACGGCAGACCTCCATTTTTCGCGCGCCCGTCTTCCCGCCCTGAAGGTCGCTCCTCAAGATCGGAGCGCCATGATTTGCCCACCCGCCGGGCTTGAACGCATTGCAACAGCAACTACTCCTGACGAATCCTCTCCAGATCAAGGCGGCTCCCATCGGTGGACGCTTGCAGAGAATAAATAGTAATTTGCAGAGATAAATTGCCTGGGGAGATGCGTAAGTTATTGGAAAACAATGGGATTCCCGTGAGAGATTGCAGAGAAGATCGTCTGGGGAAAAGAGAATTGCAGAGAAGGCCATGAAATTCAGATTCAAAGTTCAAGCCTCTCGATTCTCTTGCCACCAGCAATTGCGGGATCGAAAATTCACCGTCACGGTTTTCACCTGGTGAATCCTCTACTTCGCCGACAAGTGATCGGAGCACCATGATTTGCCCATTCGACGGGCTTGAACGCTTTGCGCAGTTCAGCAAGGGCGACGGGCTTGTAAACTCTTTCTTGATGGATATACCACGGGAACAAAGCGCCGACGCGCTCCAGTCCGCACTTCGTGCGGCTCGCGAGAACGAGAACAGGTGGGTTGGAATGTCGCCTGAGTTCTCATCTGACAGCGAACGGATGGAGCAGTGGGCCAGCACGGCTAAACTTCGGCGGCACGAAGTTGAGCGGATCGAGGCGCTCTTGGCCAACGCCACAGAACCTTCGGGCTTTCAGAGGCCAGTGTGCAACGAAGCGGTAGAAACGACAGACAGATTGGGAGAAACAGGATGAGCGAATTGGAAATGAAAGCCGAGTTGGAGCGTCTTCGGGCAGAGAACGCTCAACTCAAGAACAAGAACACGGGCGGGCTGAGCCTCAAGGTCAGCGAGAAGGGTGCCGTATCCCTGTATGGAATGGGGCGTTTTCCCGTCACGCTCTACAAGGAACAGTGGCTCCGTATTCTTGCCAGCGCCCCTGAGATCGAGACGTTCATCCGCGAGAACGACGCCAAGCTCAAGACGAAAGAATAGGCACATTTCGCCTCAGAGCTTAGAGCCGATTCAATTGCAGAATCCTTGAGCATATTCACTATGGCGCACGGGGCATTTCTTGCATTTGCAAGAAAATAGTGGTATTTTATCTTGCAGACTGTGTGTGTTCTTTATGCACCAAACGATTGAAAATAAGGCTAAATACAGAATTCGAGGAACCGGAGGAGGGTGGGCATTCTCGCCACGCGACTTTCTGGACCTCGGAGGCCGCCCCACTGTCGATTCCGCGCTCCACCGGCTGGAGAAACGCGGCGAAATTCGCCGCGTCATTCGCGGCATCTATGACTACCCGCGCTTCAGCAAGCTTCTCGATCAGCACCTGAGTCCTGATATTGATCAGGTTGCGCGGGCTTTGGCGCGGAAGTTCCGTTGGCGAATCCAGCCGAGCGGGGCCACCGCTCTGAATTTCCTGGGGCTTTCCACTCAAGTTCCCGCACGAGTTGTCTATCTGTCAGATGGACCGGACAGGGTTTACCAAGTCGGCAATACGGCTCTGGCTTTCGAGCATACGGCCTTGAAGGAATCCGGGGTTAAGCTGAAGGAGAGCGGCCTGATCGTTCAGGCACTCAAGTCGCTTGGTCAGGAGCAGATCACCCCAGAGGTCATCGCGAAGATTCGGGCATGGCTGCCGGAATCGCTGCGCGCCAAAGTTCTGGCAGACACCAAGACCGCGACAGGTTGGGCTTACAGTGCAATCCAGCAAATCACTCAAGAGGAGCTTCATGGATAGGATCGCCACCGGACCGGCCACAGACAGGCGGGATTTGTTCAGCGAGACGGCAAGCCGACTCGCCATGAATCCCGCCATTGTCGAAAAGGATTTCTGGGTCTGCTGGATTCTCAAACACCTCTTTGCGGAACCGGCGCTCAAGGGTCAGATGGTCTTCAAAGGCGGCACGAGCCTTTCCAAGGTCTTCGGATTGATTGATCGTTTTTCAGAAGACATCGACCTGATCCTCGATTGGCGACTGCTTGGGTACGGCCATGCGGAAGGCAACGATCCTTATCAAACCATCACATCGAAGACAAAGCGGAGCCGTTACAACCAGGAGATGAACGCGAAAGCTGCCAATTACATCCGAGGGACACTGCTCGGTCAACTGAGCCAGCTCTTCGCAGCGGTTTCGGGCGTTGTCGCCAGTATCGACGGGGACGATCCGCACACCGTCAACATTTTCTATCCGGCAGCATTCTCGGCTGAATACATCCGTCCGGCTGTCCGGCTGGAGATTGGGCCGCTTGCATCCTGGGTTCCGTCCAACGCCCATACCATTCAGGCGTATGCTGCTCAATCCTTTCCGGGGGCCTTCAGCGATTCAGTTTGCGCGGTCGTCGCCATCGATGCAGAGAGGACGTTCTGGGAGAAGGCCACAATTCTGCATCAGGAAGCCCATCGCCCCGGAACGATACCAGCCCGATACTCGCGCCATTACTACGATCTGTTTAAGTTGGCGGATAGCCCGGTCAAGCAGGCCGCCCTTTCCAATCTTGCTTTGCTGAAATCGGTAGTCGAGTTCAAGGAGCGGTTCTACTACTCTTCCTGGGCACACTACGATTTGGCGAAGCCCGGCTCATTCAGGCTGAGTCCGCCCCAGAGCCAGATTGCAACACTGGAACGGGACTACCGCGAGATGCGCGATATGTTTTATCGGGAGCCGCCTGAATTTGCCGCGATTCTCGCGGGAATGGAGGCATTGGAACTGGAGATCAATTCGCTGGCGCTGTCGGCATAAATATGAAGATCGATTGTCGTGGCGAAGTCGTTGCCAGCCATGATGAACCCGAAATGTCTCCACGATCAGCAGGCTCATTGTCGTCAATATCATTCAAGGATGGAACTATATTGACTCGGCGACATTCCTTGGTTTCACGGGCGCAAATAGCGCCAGCCACTATTAGCGATATGCGCGGTAAACGAAAATAGCGCGCTCTCGGATTTGTGTGCATGATAATGGAGATGCACCTGAGCCGCGGGCTGACCGGTCGGCCTTGCCACGGTGCATTCTGTGGAGACACAGGCGTAAATCGGGCGCAGCGGATTGAAAATCCGCAGATATTTGACGATTTTCGGGGATACTTCTGGTGATACTTTGTTCCGGGGAACCATGCATTTCTGTGCGATGATGTGCGCGAGTAAGCATCCTTTCAAGTCATAGTAGTGGAATGAGTTATGCGCTTTTCTGCAACTCTGTGCGGCAGCCTGCAATCTGTGGAAATACTGACTTAAAATCCGCAGGTGCAAGGTGCGATTCTAAAGCACTTGCTGAAAAACTCCGGTGCCGCTTTTGTTGCCGCTTTGTACCGTGATTTGGTGCATTTTGGCGGAACCGGCTCTCCATTCACCGGCTACTGTAGAGCAAAGAGTCGGTACTATCCATCGGAATCAAGACGTCATTTGGGTAAATCTCATCGACATTTGCGGGGGTGATCAATCGATGCTTCACAAACAGTGCCGGCGGTACCTCTTTCCCGCGCAGAATATCAAAAGCAAAATCTAGGATTGCTTGGCCATAGTTCTCGGGAAAGTAGGCAACAGAGCCAATAAATCGAGAACCCGGTCTCCGCATTTCTCGACGTGCCTCAATGCTGGCGTTCTGCCCAACCGAGAGGCAGTTTTCTGCACGGCCAGCCTCCTCGTAGGCCCGGAAGGCCGCAAGGGTGCTGGGATCATTGATGCCTCCGATCAATACGCGCTGGGCTTTGCTATTCCGCAAATGTTTTCGTACTACTTGCAAAGTGTGTTCATACTGACCATGTCCGTCCACAGAAATCACGCGTCTGTCATCGAATTTCGGCAGCAAGTCGCGAAGTCCAGCCAGCATTCCCGTCATTCGTGTTTGCGGAATCTGTCCAGCCATGGGAAGGCCTAACAAAAGTAGCTCATCAAACTTCCCAGCCCAAATGTTCAGGCAGCTCTGGGCCAGGTGATGGCCACCGATCCAACCGGCACGGTAATTGTTGGCACCGTAGAAATATGCGCCAGGATGAGGGATCTCGATGGCGATAAGGGGAATGCCTGCACCGGAGAGGATTGAAGCGACCTGCGGAGCAATATCCATGTGCGCCTGAAACTCAATCACCAAGTCAACTTTCTCGTCTACAAAGCGCTTCGCATTTCGTAGCGCCTTTGTAGCGCTGTATTGATTATCGAGCAGCACTAACTCAACGCCAGCTTCGTACGCACAACGATGAACGCTCCCAGATACGAGGCGGGAGAAAGAGAACTGCTCACTCTCTCCAGCGTATCCCAAACGATAGACCTTCCCTGTCTTCCGGTTCGCAGAGAGTGCGTAGAGATTCTTTTCCCTTCTTTCAAGCATTCCGCATGTGACGAGAGTACAAAGAAAACGAAATGCTGTTGGTCTCGGAAGGCGAGTACGAGCCGTGATTTCATCCAGTCTAAGCAATTCCCGCTCGGAATCGAAGCACTTCAGAATGTCGCAGGCTCGTTTGACAGACTCAATCATGTAGCCAGCGGCGCGCGGGCGAGATTGTGCTTCCAACCGCGATATTTTCGTCGTTGTACCGCTTGCACAGGTCATATCCCTCCACTTCTTTTCACCCGCTCGCAACAAAATGGGTGTCAAACCCCGGATTTCACGACATGAAATAGTCGAAGAACCGCTGGCGAAATTATAGGCTATCTGTGTCTCAAAACGCCTATTTTGAATCGAAATAGCAGTCAATCCCGATCTCACGTAATGAAATATCGCGTTCTTAAACAATTTTATTGCTTGAATGTGCGCCGATGCCTAGTTTCGCTGTCGTAGTGAACTGGCCTCATCCGAGATTCGGAAACCTGATTTCGATCCGAAGGTGGCTATTGAATTGTGGCTACTGAGACCTTGTCCATATCCCGTTGTCGGCAATCCATTTCCCGCTGCATATGGGAGTTCATGGATGTCGGCCCTCGAATATCGGTCAATGAAACGGAGAGGAATTGGCAATCATGGAAGACGTTCTCGTAGATAAGGGTGCACAGAGCAATGAGGTACGAAAGGATAACCGTTCAGTGAATCAGAATCATAGGCAACTCAACGTTGGACTCTTGGGTCTTGGTTTAGCCACTTATTGGAGCCAGTTTGAGGGGTTGCAGAATCGTCTTGAAGGGTATCTAGCTGAAGTCGAGCGCCGAATTGAGGGGAAACAGCGCAGGATTGTGAATTACGGCCTTGTGGACTCCCCGCAAAGCGCGGTAGAGATTGGGCACATGTGCAGAAAGGACGATCTTGATGTTCTTCTTGTCTACGTCACAACGTATGCCCTGTCGTCCACATTGTTGCCTCTTCTTAGACTCGCAAAGATCCCGGTGCTGCTGCTCAATTTGCAGCCGGAACCGGCAATCAAATACGGGGTTGTGAACGCGATGCTCAGTCGCACAGACATGACAAGCGAGTGGCTGGCGTTTTGTAACTCGTGCTCAGTGCCTGAAATCTCTAATGTGCTGCAGCGTCTTGGTATGCCATTTCAGGTAGTTACTGGAGTCCTCAACGAGGATCAGGAGTGTTGGTCGAAGATTGAGGATTGGTTACAGGCTGCAGATGTGCTTAAGGTACTCGCACATTCCCGGCTGGGATTAATGGGAAGCTACTACAGCGGGATGCTTGATATCGCAACGGATCTGACTCAACTATGTGGGACGTTTGGCCTTCAGATCGAACACTTGGAAGTCGACGAATTAAGTAGTTTGCGGAACGACGTTTCGACGTCAGAGGTCCAGGATAAGCGCAACGCATTCAATGAGTTCTTCGAGATTGAATCTGACTGCTCGGAAGACGAACTCATAGGCGCAGCAAGAACTGCTGTTGCTCTCGATCGTTTCGTGAGTTATCACGATCTCGATCTTATGGCCTATTACCACAAGGGACTTGGAATTCAAGCAAACGAAGAGACAATGAGCTCGATCATCTTGGGGACCTCAATGCTCACCGGGCGCAATATCCCAGTCGCAGGAGAATACGAAATCAAGAACGCAGTTGCTATGAAGATTCTCGATACGTTAGGCGCGGGGGGGTCTTTCTCTGAGTTCTATGTGATCGACTTTGCCAAAGACACCATTCTGCTCGGGCATGACGGGCCGGGTCACATTGGTATCGCTCAAGGCAAGATAAAGGTCCGACCTCTTCAGGTCTATCACGGGAAGGTCGGGAAGGGTTTGTCGGTCGAGATGTCAGTTCGCCATGGGCCTGTCACTTTACTTTCGGTAGCCGAGGACGGTGTGCACGGATTCAAGTTTGTCGTCGCAGAGGGTGAGAGTGTTTCAGGTGAAATCCTGGAGATCGGCAACACGAACAGTCGATATCGCTTTTCCTTAGGTGCACGAGCCTTCGTCGATAACTGGAGCGCGCAAGGTCCAGCCCACCACTGTGCAGTCGGTGTTGGGCACGTTGCAGCGAAACTGCGCTGGCTTGCGAATCTACTGCAGATTCCAATCGTTCAGGTTTGCTGAAATTCGCCTTTGGGATATTGAACAAATAATGGGAAGGCTTTAGTGGCGGCGTGAACTGCGATAGCGATGTCAAATAGGCAGTTCATATGACAAATAATTCCAATTCGCAATTGGCGCTTAGCGCGGATTGGTCGAAAAGGAGAAGGACTCACAGTCTCTTTCATTTAATAGGAGGAAAGCAATGAAACTCATCGTTAAGAAAGCAACCGCGACCCTAATTCGAGCTGCGATTGCGATGATGGTGGTAGTGCTTGCACTAAGCACTACTTCGTACAGCCAAGTCGGTACCGGGACGTTAACAGGAAGAGTGACAGATCAGAATGGGGCCGTTCTTCCAGGCAGCAAAGTGACCGCAACCAGTGCAACAACAGGACAGATTCGTGAAACTGTAACCGGTAGCGAAGGCATATTCAGCTTACCTTCACTGCCGCCGAGTTCCTACAAGATCGCCGTAAGCAAGAGCGGCTTTCAAGCTCAAACGACGCAACTCGATATCCGCATCGATCAGACACTTGGGCAGGACTTCACCCTCGCCGTCTCAAGCGCGACTGCCACGATTGAGGTCCAAGCTAGTGATGCGGCAGTGCTGGAAACCGAAAGTCACGAAATAGCGGCAACTCTAAGCAGCGCCACTCTTCTTCTACTACCACAAACCTCTCGCGATATCTTTAGCAAGCTCCAGACCTCCCCCGGTGTACAGAGCTACGGGATGAGTAATGCGAACAGCGATGTCGACTTCTTCGGTACCGGAGGAAATAGCCTCAGTATTGGTGGGACGACAAACGGCAACACAAGCTATTTGCAGGATGGTGTTGTGAACTATAACCTCCTCTCAAAGACTGCAAATCTGCAGCCAACTCCGGAGGATGTCGATCAGGTCAATGTGCAATCCAATGGCGCGTCGGCACGTTACGATGAGCCTAGCGTCGTCAACGTCGTGACCAAGGGCGGGTCAAACCAGTTCCACGGCCAGGCGTATGACTATCTCCAGAATGATGACCTCAACGCAATGGGATATTACGATACATCAAAATCTCAACAACGGTGGAACCAGTTTGGAGTAAATGCCGGTGGCCCCATCCTCAAGAACAAGCTTCAGTTCTTTTTTGCCTATGATGGCTTCAGGCAACATTCCGGTGGCACGAATCAGGCCCGTGTCCCTACGGCGGATATGTTTTCGGGCAACTTCACGGGAATTGATCCCGCCACGAACCTGCCATTTCCCGTGATCAAAGACCCCAACACAGGTCTGCCATTTGCGGGCAACATTATTCCAAATGGACGCATTAGCAGTTTCGCCAAGGCGGTCATACCCTACTACCCCACGCCGACCGGCAGTTATCAGAATGGCACCCAAAACTATTCCAACTCCCACGGAGGAAGCACCAACACAAACAACAGCTATCTCGGTCGGCTCGATTACAATCTGCGGCCGCAGGATTCTATGTACGGCGCATGGGAGACGACAAGTCCACTTGGGACGGGTATATCCTGGATTGCTCCAGCTATATTCAATAGCCAAACTGTGCAAGACGCCACTAATGCGTACATCCAGGAAACCCACACTTTCAAGCCCAATCTAGTGAGTGTTGTACGTTTCGGCTACAACCATAGCAATGTTTTCAAGAGGATTGCCGGCGCCGGCGCAGCAGATTACAAAACGCAATTCGGCGTGCCCTTGGTCACTCCCTCGCTGACCCAAGAGGAACCGCCCACGGTCAGCTTAAGTGGATACTCGGGATTCGGAAATGCTTTCGACCCCGACGGCGCGACACAACGAACGTTCCAGTACGCTGGGGAGGTCAACCATGTGGTTGGAAAGCACTCCTTCTTCTACGGGATTGAGGCGGACCATTTCAACATGAATGCGTCTTGGGTCATCTGGAACAACGGCGAGTTCGACTTCAACGGACAATATACGGGGAATACGATTGCAGACTTCTTGCTTGGGTATCCGGTTACCGCTTATGGAGGAATTGGCTACACGTACGGCAACTTCAATCAGTGGGAGGTGATGCCATATATTCAGGACGACTGGAAGGTAAATCACCGGCTCACGCTCAACATTGGGCTGAGATACGACTACTACCAATCGCCGACGGACTCCAATGGGCACGCAGGCACCTTCATCTTGTCAACCAATTCGGTGAAAAACGGACCGTACCCACAGCAATACGATACGCTTGCTCCCCGTTTTGGAGCTGCGTTCTCGGTCAATGACAAGACGGTGGTGCGCGGGGGATACGGTATCTACTACAGCACGTTCATGTACAACGAACTGCAGTTCATGCTCGCCCATCAACCAAACTACACGCTTGAAATCAATTCCTTCGCTGTCAACAACCCTACTCCCATTGCGAATACGTTAACTACTCCTGTCGCGGGTCAAACCTCGCTGGGGACCTACACCACAGGTGCGACCATGCCGACTGGCCAGGTGCAGCAATGGAACTTGGCAGTCCAAAGGTCTTTCGGGGCCAACTGGAGCGCCTCCCTCGCCTATCTGGGAAACAAGGCCATCCACCTTCAGCAGCGATTCAATCCCAACCAGGCTTCGCTTCCTACGGATCCCCTCAACCCGACCCCTATCCAAACCCGGCGCCCTTACCCCAATGTCGGAGACGTGTATGAAGCGGGAAATGTAGGGTGGGCAAACTTCAACAGCATGCAGGCAGAGCTTGTGAAGCGCTTCTCGAGCGGCTTCAGCCTTAATGCCAACTACGTCTGGTCCAAAGCACTGGACGATCAATCTGAAGACAACCAGAATCCTCGCAGTGGTACAAACCTTGCGCTGGACTACGGCCCGGCCGATTTTGACCGTGCCCAAGTCTTAAAAATCAGCGATGTCTGGGAACTGCCAATCGGTCCTGGTAAGCCGATTGCAAAAGAGAACAACTGGTTCAATCGCCAAGTAATCGGCGGCTGGCAAACCAGCGAGAGCTTTCAGGTACTATCCAGTACGCCTTTCGACGTGTGGGCCAACGACACGTCTAACACCGGGGGACTTCACACGGTGTTCGCGGACTCAAGCTGTTCCAACCCCTATGCGGCGAACAAGACGCATCTGAATTGGCTTAGCAAGAGCTGCTTCACTCAGCCAAACGGAACACTCGGTAACACAGGCCGTAACTCGCTCCGCGGTCCGGTCGTGGCGTTCCTCGATGCTTCCGCATCGAAATACTTTCCAATCACGGAGCGGGTGAAGGTTAAGTTTGCAGCTGACTTTGTGAATGCCTTGAACCATCCGGATTGGCAATTAGGCTTCGCTTCACAAAACGTGAACTCTCAGGCTTCTCTAGGACAGGCGGGTCTTTTGGGTGGTACGCGTGTGATTCAGCTATCGCTGCACGCGGAGTTCTGAGCATCAATGCCACTTTGGAATGTCAATAACTGTTAGGACCCACGCAACTGCTGCAAGTGATTTCGTCTTAAGCGAGATCACTTGCAGCCAAATAGATTGAGTTTGTCGTCCTGAGTATAGTCGCGGGGAGACTTATGGGTTTAAGATGCAATTTCATCTCAATCTGTGGTGCATGATTCCTTCAGTGAGTGATATTGGCGAGCTGGACCGGCCTGAACGAGAAGTTGAATGAGTTCATAGAGGGAGAGAAACAAAGTGAAATTGAACAGACGAGAGTTCATTGCGGCGAGCGCCTGTGCGGCCGCGGTCGGGGCAACAGCAAAGGAACCATTCAAGGAACGATATGAGATCGGCGCCTATTACTTTCCGAACTACCATGTCGATCCGAGGAACGAAGCGGTTCATGGAAAAGGGTGGACCGAATGGGAGATTGTCAAACGCGGCGAGCCAAAGTTTTCAGGCCACCATCAACCGAAAATACCGGTGTGGGGAACGGAGGACGAATCGGACCCCAGTGTATTCCAGAAGAAGATCGCGGCGGCCTCTGGTTCCGGAATTACACACTTCATCTTCGATTGGTATTGGTATGAAGGCGCGCCGTTCCTCAATCGCGGCCTCGAATCGGGGTACTTAGGCGCTCCCAATAAGGACCGAGTCAAGTTTTGCCTGATGTGGGCCAATCACGACTGGTATAACTTAATGCCGGCTAGACTTCATGAGCAGCAGGTTCCGCCACTTTTTCCAGGAGTGTACGACGCGGCGGCATTCGACAAAATCACCGACTACATAATCTCGCGCTATTTTCAGGATCCATCTTACTTGAAGATGGAGGGCGCTCCATATTTTTCGATTTATGAGTTGAAGAATCTGATCGAAAGGATGGGGGGCATCAGTACGGCCCGGGCTGCACTCGAGCGCTTTAGAGACAAGGTGCGCGCCGCAGGGTTTCCCGATCTTCATCTCAACGCAGTTGCTTGGGGCTTGAATGGATTGCCTGCTCTGCCTGAGCTTCTTCCTTCCCTTGGCGTTAAGAGCGTGACTTCATACACCTGGATACATCACTGTGAATTGCCGGTGTTCCCGGCATCTGAGTATGCCGCCATTTTAGACCCAGCTGAAGCTTATTGGCGTAAGGCGCCGGAGCTGTTCGGGGTTCCGTACCACACCGACGTCAGCATGGGCTGGGATCCGAGCCCACGGTCATGCCAATCCGACCGCTATGAGAAGACGACATACCCGTTTACACCGATTCTTACGGGGAATACGCCGCAAATGTTTCAATCGGCTCTCAGCAGGGCGAAAGCCTACATGGACTCTCATTCCGATGTACCAAAGGTATTGACTATTAATTCCTGGAATGAATGGACGGAGGGAAGCCATCTTGAACCAGAGGTGCTCTACGGCATGGATTACCTCAACGCCATTCGGAACGTCTTCGGAGGCCAGTAGCGAACTGATGCGGTAGTGTCTTCTTATTGATGAAGATGTCACATCCGCCGAGAGGGAAGCAATTGGTTTGCTGCCTATGTAGCAGGCCTCACAGACGGCTGAATTGTACAAGAAACCATCTCAACAGAGAGACATTACCAAATCGTCGCGGAAGCGATAGGAGCAGGACCGTCATCAATAGGTAGCATTTTCTCGAAGTCTTAATGGAGCCCACTTTTCATGTCCAGACTCGCACTTTGCATTGTCCTTATGGCAGCCGCCGTACATGCGGCACCAGTACATCTCCGCACCAACGCCTTGAACACCCCGATCGGTATCGACACGCCCAAGCCCACGTTTTCCTGGGTCAGCGACGCAACCACACCGAATTGGACTCAGTCGGCCTACGAGATTCTTGTCGACCCGGATGTTAAGAACCTTCACGCGGGCCAAGCTGCCGCCTGGGACTCGGGGCGTATAGCGTCTTCGGAGTCTCTCGATATCGGTTACGCTGGCGCGCCGCTCAAGCCGCAGCAGCGCTATGCTTGGAAGGTGATCACGTGGGACCGCGAAGGAAAGAGCACTGAATCGGTCCCCACATGGTTTGAGACCGGACTGATGAGCCCGTCCGACTGGAAGGCGCAATGGATTGGGCGCAAGGATCCACTTGCCGAGAAGGAACTGAGCGCGATTCGATGGGTGTGGCTGCAAGGGGCGGACGCGCTGCATGTGGCATCCGCCACGCCTGTGCACTTCCGCTATGAATTTCAACTGAAGGAAGCGCCCTCCTCGGGAAGCTTGCACGTGCTGGCCCGCGGAGCGTTCGTTGCGCGCGTGAATGGCCAGGTCACGGGGCATCACGATGAATGGGGCGCTTTCGATCGCGAAGAGATCGTTTCGCTGCTCCATCCGGGCAAGAACGAAATTGAGATCGATGTTGTCTCGCATCGTGCGGACGATGCTGCCGCGAAATCGCCGGCGGCGATGGCCGCCGCTCTTCACATCACGCGCGCCGATGGCACGGAGGAACGTCTGGTGACGGCCGAGGGATGGCAGGCGCGATCCACAGCTCAGGATGCGTGGCAGGCTGTGCAGACTGTCGGCCCGCTCTCACTGGCATTTGGCATCGGGACTGATCGGCAGCAGGCGATTCCTGGACCGGACCGGGTTGCTACAGATGCGTCCCTGCTGCGCAAGGACTTCAACGTGGACTCGCCGGTCAGCTCGGCGCGGCTCACGATCACGGCGCTGGGCGCCTATCATGCGTACATCAACAACCAGCCAATTGCCGCGAATACTTTGCTTGCACCCGGTTGGACCGACTTCCACAAGCGCGTTCAGTATCAGACCTACGATGTTACGGCGATGCTCGCTCATGGCGCGAATACGCTGGGCGTGGTACTCGGCGGCGGATGGTACAGCTCACCGCTCACCTGGGCCGGCTTCAGGTCCTTCCATGGGATGAATCTTTTACGCGCACAACTGGATCTGACTTTCGCCAACGGCCAGCGCCAGACCATCGTCACAGACCCGAGCTGGCAGACTGCACCTTCTCCTATCACCTTCTCTGAGATCTATGGAGGTGAGTCCTACGATGCGCGCCTCGTCCAGCGTGGCTGGAATGCTCCGCATTTTAACGCTGCTCGATGGACTCAGGCCATAGTGGCTGTTCCACCCGACGAGAGTATGGTCCTTTCCGCACAGCCGGATTTATCCATCAACTCCATCATGACGATTCACCCGGCCGGCCTTGACCCAGCGAATGCCGCCCATCCGGTAATCTTCGACATGGGGCAGAACATGGTCGGCAATGTCCGCATTCATCTTCGCGGCCCGCGCGGCACCGTGGTGCGGATGCGCTATGCCGAGCGGCTCAACCCGGATGGTGGAATCTACACTGAGAATCTGCGCAACGCCGATGCAACCGACACGTACGTACTCGCCGGCGAGGGCGAAGAGACATGGACGCCCGAGTTTACCTTCCACGGCTTCCGCTATGTCGAGCTCTCGTATCTCGGCGCCGCGCCGGTTGCGCCCCCGACTCTCGCCACCATCGAAGGCATGGTCTTCAACAGCCTTCCGCCCACACCCGCTGTGCGGCTGAGCAGCTCCAGTGAACTTCTGAACAAGATGAACGAACTGGGTGCCTGGGGACAACGCGGCAACTTTGTCTCTATCCCCACCGACTGCCCGCAGCGCGACGAGCGCCTCGGCTGGATGGGTGATGCCGGAGCCTTCTGGCGTACCGGTACTTACAACTTCGACATCGACGCTTTCACCCGTAAATTCATGCTCGACGTAACGGACGCCCAAACTGCGGCAGGCGCCTTTACAGACGTCTCACCGAACCTTCTCGGCCCCACTCCAGGAGCGCCTGGCTGGGGCGATGCCGGGGTCTTCATCCCCTATGCAGCGTGGTTGCAATATGGAGACGCAAGCGTTGTCGAGCGCTCCTGGCCGGCCATGCAGCGCTGGATGGATTTCATCCTGGCCAACAACCCAGATTACCTGCGACGCAATGCGCTGGGCAACAACTTCGGCGATTGGCTTGCTCCGGATCAGCACACTCCAGGCGCGTTGATCGGTACCGCTTACTGGGCTCTCATTGCACGTGAGATGGCGGAGATGGCCAAGGGAATCAATCGGCCAGACGATGCCGCGAAATATCGGCAGCAGTACGATCGCATCGTCGCCGCCTACCGGGAAGCCTATGTTAAGCCGGACGGTAGCGTAGAGGGGAATACGCAAACAGGGTACCTTGCCACCATCTTCACCGGCATTGCGCCGCCGGCGCTTGTCGGCAACATGGTTGATCGGATCGCTAAAGATGTAGAAGCTCATGGCAACCACCTCACCACGGGCTTTCTTGGCACGCCGTTCCTCATGTTTGTGCTCGACCAGAATGGCCGCTCCGATCTTGCCTTCAAGTTGCTCCTCTCCGATACGTATCCCTCGTGGGGCTACATGGTCAAGAAGGGCGCGACTACCTGGTGGGAGCGCTGGAACGGCGACACCGGCGACCCGTCGATGAACTCCTACAACCACTATGCGTTTGGGTCGGTGATGGCCTGGGTCTATCGTCGCGCTGCCGGCATCGATACCGACGCCAGCGGCCCGGGATTCCATCACATTAACATCCAGCCTCACGTTGATCCGGCCCTTCCTCGCTTGCACGTCGAGTATGACTCTGCATACGGCACCATTGTTTCGGACTGGCAGCAGAGCAAGCATCGCTTTACCGTCAGCATCCCGGCAAACACAACGGCCACGGTCACTCTTCCAGACAAGAGGATTGAGACCATTGGCAGCGGGGTACACACCTACACGATTGAGTAGCAACGTCGCCCGTGTCCTCCGTCGCTAACCCGACGGAGGACGCAGGCGCAGTTGGGACAGGAGGGAAGTCAGCTATCAATCGAAGGAGGGCAATATGGTTTTGCGGCAAATCAAATTCATGGTCTTCTTCCTGTTGCTCCAAATGCCATTGCTTTGCTGCGCCCAGGCACGTAACTGGGAGGCTCTCTACGTATTCGGTGATAGCTACTCCGATAGCGGTGCGGGCTACCTAGATGGAAATGGCCCCACCGCGGTCGTCTATCTTGCGGAGAGCCTCGGCATTCCGTTTACTCACGCGGGCGATCCCAATGCGTTGGGCAAGAGTCTGAACTTTGCTGTGAGTGGCGCTCAGACCGGCAGCGGCGAAGGGTCGCCAATTAAAGCAAAGTCCACGGGAGCGCAGTTCAAAGATGCCTTGCTGGGGCGTGGCATGCGGAACCAGGTGCTCGATTTCACGAAGCGGGTGAACTCCGGCGCAATTCGTTTCAATCCGGATGAGACGCTTTTCTTCCTTGCCGGCGGGCTGAACGATGGGGAACTGCCGACAGCGACGACGATTGTGAATCTTGAGGATGAGATTCGGCAACTCTACGATGCGGGTGGCAGGTACTTTCTGGTTGCAGTGCTGCCGACAAAGATTCCCGCATTCAGCGCCGTTGGGATTCGGCTCAATCCAGCGCTCAAAGGGATTCCGGAAGACTTGCGGTCCGCCTTGCCCGGAGCCCATATCGGCATCAGCAATTGGGGAAAATACTTCGACCAAGTGATTGAAGAACCCACGCGCTACGGCATTACCAACGCGACAGATCGATGCGCAGGCAGAGAAGTGTTCGGTGAGGATGCAACGCCATGCACCTCTCCGGGCACCTATTTCTACTACCACGCTGGACACCCATCCACAGCAGTGCACAGGATCGTGGCGCGCAAGCTGGAGACGGAAGTGGCAAATGCATTTCCAGCAAAGAGGAGCGACTCTTTGGAACAGGCTCCTGCAAGCACCCAAGAGAAAGCAGCCTACCTTGACGGTCGCCCCACTGCGAATCTCCGATATGAAGCAAGAGATGTTGGCGTTGTACTTCCGTTTGGTAAATGTCCTCAGAGTTGCGACACATACGGCGCGAGAGATGTATGGGTTTTCAAGCATGGGCAGAAATATTACATGCACTATGACGCCGCGGGACCCATGGGCTGGCTCACAGCTTTGGCGACCAGCCGCGATCTCTATCATTGGACCGAACATGGAACAGTGCTAACGCTTGGAGTGGCCGGATCAGAAGATGCGGCAAGCGCCAGTTATGGAACCACATACTTCGACGGCAAAACATGGCATATGTTCTATCTTGGTACACCACATACTTCAGCACCGCCAGACCGTGTGCCGGAGTTTCCATATCTCACCATGAAAGCAACCGCCGATTCGCCGCAGGGGCCGTGGCGCAAACAGCCTGAGGCCGTACCCTTCCGTCCGCAACCTGGGACTTACTACTCATCCACGGCCAGCCCGGGACAGATCATTCGTCAAGGCAAAGAGTATTTGCAGTTCTTCAGTGCTTCTGACGATAAGCCAATCCACCGCACACTCAGCATTGCGCGCACAGAGGACTTGAACGGAAGTTGGATCATTGATCGGGAACCGATTCTGCCGCCGAGTGAGCAGGTGGAAAACAGTTCTCTCTACTTTGAGCAAGCCAACAATACATGGTTCTTATTCACGAACCATGTCGGAATCTCCACCGAGGGAGAGTATACGGATGCGATTTGGGTGTACTGGAGCAAAGACCTGAATCATTGGGACACTGCGAAAAAGGCTGTGGTGCTGGACGGGCGCAACTGTAAATGGTCAAGGCGCAGCATTGGACTGCCATCGGTTGTGCGCTACGGAAAGAGGCTGGCGATCTTTTACGACGCTGCGGGAGGTGACAGCAGCTCGCATATGCGGAGGAGTATCGGCCTCGCATGGATGAATTTGCCACTGAAACCTCCCGGGTAGCAATCGGCGCAGTTGTTTGGCCCATACCGAATCTCAATTCGTCCGCGCTTTTGCACCGTTGCACAACAACGCAATGTGGATCGGGCGCGGGCGTTCCCGCCTTGAGATTGCGTGTAGCGGCGGGTAGAATCCCGAAGAAGCGCAAAAGGCAGAGAGCGACGCGCCGAGTTGAAGAAGGAGCGTGCCGCATCGAGCACGCTGGAACGAGGAGACAGTAAATGAAACTTGCAGCACGATTGGCACTCTGTGGACTTTTGGGGATGACCGGGGGCGCTTTGGCTCAGGATAGAGCGCCGGCGACGCCTTTGATTGCGCATGATCCATATTTCAGCGTGTGGTCGATGAGCGACAAACTCGCGGGATCGGAGACCAAGCACTGGACGGGCAGCGAGCAGCCAATCACAGGCTTGGCGCGGATTGACGGAAAAACCTACCGCTTTTTAGGGCGGAATCCTGAAAGTATTTCCGAGATGAAGCAGGTCGCCCACTCCATCTCCGCGACCCACACCCGTTATGCCTTTGAGCAGTCAGGCGTCCGGCTGGAGCTGGCCTTCTTCACTCCGGCGCTGCCTGGTGATCTCGACCTGTTGTCGCGGCCCGTGACCTATATGACGGTCACTGCTTCGGCTACCGATAGCGTCCCGCACAAGATCAGCGTCCTGTTCGATGTGGACCCGGTCATCGCGGTGAACGACCGGAGCCAGAAGGTGACTTCCTTCCGGCAGCAGACCGAGGAACTGGGCGTGCTGTCGACGGGCTCGCAGGAGCAGAAGATGCTCGGCCGCTCGGGCGACGATCTACGTATCGAATGGGGTTACTTCCACCTGGCCGTTCCGCGCAACGAACGGGCGGCGATGGTGATTGCCCCGCATGCGCGAGAATACTTCGCAGAGCACGGAGCGCTGCCCAAGTCCGACTCGTTGCGCATGCCCGAGCCTGCCGGCAGGGATGCGGCGCATCTGGCGGTTGCGCTGGAACTGGGCGAGGTCGGCGCGGCCGCGGTCGAGCGCCATGTGCTGGTCGCGTACACCGAGGACTACGCCATCCAGTATCTGCAGCGGAATATGCGCCCGTACTGGCAGCGCAACGATATGCCGGTCGAGGAGATGCTGGACCGCGCAGAAAAAGAGCGCGCGGCGCTCGAAGCCAAGGGCCAGGCATTCGACAAGGAACTCCAGACGGACCTTGAAAAGGCCGGGGGCAAACCGTACGCAGCCATCGCGATTCTGTCGTATCGCCAGACGCTGGCAGCGCATAAGCTGGTGGACGACGCCAACGGCGATCCGATGCTGTTCGCCAAGGAAAACTTCTCCAACGGCTGCATTGCGACAGTCGACGTGCTGTATCCTTCGGCGCCATTCTTCCTGTTCTTCCAGCCAAAGCTATTGGAGGCGCAGTTGCGGCCCGTGCTGCAATACGCAGCGCTGTCGCGGTGGAAGTTCCCGTTCTCGCCGCACGATCTGGGCCAGTATCCGCTGGCGAACGGACAGGTATACGGCGGCGGCGAGAAGACCGAAGAAGATCAGATGCCGGTGGAAGAGAGCGGCAACATGCTCATCCTCGTCGACGCCGTGGCGCGCGCCGAGGGCAATGCGCACCTGGCCCAGCAGTACTGGCCACAGCTTACCAAGTGGGCCGAGTATCTTAAGGAGAAAGGCCTCGATCCGGAGAACCAACTCACTACGGACGACTTCGCCGGACATGTGGCGCATAACGCGAACCTGTCAATCAAGGCCATCGACGCGCTGGCGGCGTATGCCGATCTGGCCAAGCTGCTGAATCAGAACGCGGTCGCCACTGAGTACGACGCAACGGCGCACGCCATGGCGGCGAAGTGGCAGCAGTTGGCGATTGAGGGCGATCACTACAAGCTGGCTTTCAATAGCCCCGGCACCTGGAGCCAGAAGTACAACCTGGTGTGGGACAAGGTGCTGGGCTATAACTTGTTTCCTGACTCGGTGCGCGAAAGCGAAGTGAAGTTCTACCGCACCAAGCTGAACAAGTATGGACTCCCCCTCGATAGCCGCGCCGACTACACCAAGCTCGACTGGTCGGTGTGGACGGCGACGCTGGCCTCCAGTCCCGAGGACTTCCACGCCATCGTGGATCCGATCTACACATGGACTCTGGAGACGCCGACGCGCGTTCCGCTGACCGACTGGTACGACACCAAGAACGGAAAGCAAATCGGCTTTCAGGCGCGCAGTGTGGTGGGCGGCGTGTATATCAAGGCGCTTTCCGATAAAGATCTGACTACAAAGTGGCGAGCGAAATAGGGAGCAGCACTATACCGGCTGACGTTCAGAAAACTACGTTTTCTGTTGACCATCCGATGCAACTCCATCGCGGAGGCGTAGGAGAGGAAGTAGTCCTGCCCGCCGCAAAGTTCCCTGGCGATGACGTAGGGGTCGCCCACGTATTCCGTCGCCCTGCCCAGCTCAAACAGAACCAGGTTGTACAGGCCGGGGCGCAGACGAGTGACGACACCCCTCTTTTCGGCTTTATGGATGAGCGTGCGCGCCGAGGAGCCCCACAGGCCAGTGATCTCTTCCACGTCCCGGAGGTTGAACGTGGCCTCGCTCCTTTCGTTGAGTTCAACGAAAGGGGTGGAGGTCTGTGGACCGAGCGACTTGGTAGAGTGATTCTTCATGTGCGTCTTGTTCCTTTGGAAGGAACATTTTGTGCATACAATGAAATCACGGAGGCAGGGAAGCGGACGTGGGCACAAACCTGATGCAATCTGGGCACACTTTTGGAAATTTACCTAAAAGTGCCAAACCTCTGCTTTTTAGCGGAAGAAGTCGCGAAATGGTCGAGGGAGAAGAACTGTTCCAGACCTCTGCAATCCAACGGAAGAGGTTGGAAAACGGACGACCTCTGCCACATATGGGCAAAGGTTGCCTATAAAAACACGGTCAAAACCATGGGAACGTTAAGGACACAATAACGGTTACCATGTGTGCCTTAGGGCGCTAAGAGTGGCCATCCATTGCCCCTATTTTCAATAAGTTACCAGTTGTCGATTCACTGTCACGGCAGAGGTCGCGNNCGAGCCCCGTCGTCCCCGCCATAAACCAAAGAAAAGCAAAGGTTTACGGCACAGTGACAAGTTGAGGTTGACCCCGCGAGGGCGCGAAGGGGAGCTGAAAGTTCTCGGCGCCCTTTTTGCTGCCCTCCAGCAGCTTCGGCTCCTGTTGCGAGGGTGCTGAACTTGCGGTTTTGCCCGCCCCGATCATCATCTCCACGACTTTGTTGTTAGCCTCGCTCTTCGTCGCAGAGATCGCTCGCGTGTAGACGTCAAGCGTGATCCGTGAGTTGGCGTGACGCTGGAGTCCCTGGGCAGTCTTCAGGTCGGCTCAGGCCGCTCTCAGATTGGTTGCCAGAGAGTGACGCAACCATTCACTGTTAGAGACTCAGATCTACTTGCGGTCGTAAACCGTCCCTGGCGGCTGATACGGAGGATCGGACACCGCGCGCGTGTAGGCAATGAGAGCTTTTACGTACGAGGCACTCAGCGTATTCCCGTACGGCGGCATCAGAGCCGAACGATTCAAGGCCGGGCCGCCATGCTGAATGATCGAGGTCAGATCGGCGTCGCTCATCTTGTTCAACGTGCTGCCATCCGTGAACGGATGCGGCTTGACCTCAAGGTTGTCGTAGTTTGAAACGCGCTCCGGCGACGACTCAGGATCGTGGCAGCGGCTGCAGTATTTGTCTGCAAGAATGGCACCGACTCGCTCCTGGTAGTCGAGCGCCGTTTCCACCACGCCCAGCGATACAAGCTTGGCCTTGCCGGGCGTCACAGCGCTAATTTGATAGCGCCCTGCGGTGTCGCCCAAAGTGACTGAGGTAGTTGCCTGTCCGCTTGAATCGGCCAGCACCGCGGAGGGGTCGAAGCTGACGCCTGCAGGGCCGTGAAACTCGATCAGCGCTCCGGGTACTGCGTTTCCCTGATCGTCGTTGACTTGCACCACCAGCGGGTCTTTGAGTGCGGTGCCGGTGGCTCCCACCTGGTGGCCGCCACTGGATTCAACGAGGGCGGTTCCCTGCGCAGTGGCTTGCAATCCCGCATTTGCCGGGGCATGATGCCTGCAACCGGCCAGCGTGAAAAGCGAGAGAAGCGCCACCGCCGCGGAGGTTCGTATCTGGATGTTTGCCGTCGGTCGCATCATCATCACTTTGCCCCCCGCCCGCTGGGGCCCTTCAGCGACATCAGGAAAGCTGTCAACGCGCGGGCATCGTCATCGCTTAGGTTCTGGTTAGGCTCTGTCGTGCCTGGCCGCAGCGCCTGCGGATTCTTCACCCACGCGTAGACCCACGGCGCAGTCAACCGCGAGCCAACCTGCGTGAGCGTCGGCCCAATGTATCCCTTGTCGGTCTTGGTGTCGACGATGTGGCACGCCTGGCAGGCAAATTTCGAATAGAACAATTGGCGCCCGTGCTCCACGGCATCAGGTGAAGTCGTCGCAGGTGCAGAATCTGCATCGATGACCGGCGATTGGTAGACGGTCAAAATGTAATCGGTCAACTCCGTGTTGTCGCCGTCGCTCAAGTTGAAGCGTGGCATGCGCCGAATGAGCGATGGTCGCAGCGTGTTGGGGTTATGCAAGAAGGCAGTAAGCCAATCCCGCTGCACCGAGCTCCCCTCCCAGGAAAGATCGGGCGCCATATCGCCGCCCCTGCCGTTGAAGCTGTGGCAACTGAAGCAGGCCAGTTCCGTGATCAATTTGCCCGCGTGCCCGGCCGGCTGGTAGTTGGTTTCCGGTACCGCCGCAACGCGCAGGCTGTCGGGCATGGAGCGGCTGCGGGCGGTGAGCGCGAGCAGCGCCGTGGTCAACGCATCTGTCTGCGAGGCTGTGAAGGTAAACTGCGGCATCTTTGTGCTGGTGCCAAAGGCCCGCGGCTGGCGGATTTTGGCTGCGATGTAACTGGACGTCGTGTGTTCCATGCCCGGCAGGAACACGATCTGCGCCAGCGGCTTGCTGCCGATGGTGCTGAGTTCAGGCGCGAAATTCTCAGGCTTCTGCACGCCGTTGATCTCGTGACAGGCTGCGCACCCAAGTTCAACAATGAGCTTGCGTCCCTGAGCGATCTGCTGTGGGGTGGCCGTATCCAAATGAACGCCAGAGCCGTAGTCGGAATCCGATTTTGCCTGCAGAAAATCAACCAGCGTGGCGATCTGCTGCGGCGTGAAGCGATAGCGCGGCATGGGCGTGGTGGCGTCGTAGACGCGGGGATTCTGAAGCCATGCCGCAAGCCACTCGGGCTTTGCCTTGTTGCCGATGCGCGTAAGCTCCGGGCCTAGATCGCCGCCCACCAGGTTCCCGGCCGCATTCTGGACGGCGTGGCATGAGGCGCAGAAGGACTCGCCGTAGAGAGTTGGTCCCGCGGCGGGATCGGCAGCGGCCGCGGGCTTGGTGCCTGACACGACGGTATCGCCGGCATGAGGCGTGCTGCTGCTAACAAGGTAGGCCGAGATGTCGCTTGCATCGGCATCGCTGAGCTTGAAGTTGGGCATCGTGGTCGATGCCGCGTAGACCTGCGGATCTTTGAGCCAGCTGAAGAGCCACTCGCGTGTCGTCTTGTCGGCGATGTGCGCAAGCGATGGAGGATGGTCTGTGGCTTCAACCTTTGTGCCGTCGGGCCGCGTGATGGCGTGGCAGTGAACACAGCCGTAGCGCGAGAGCATGGTTCTGCCCAGGTTGAGCTGCGGCGTTCCGGTCAACGCGTTCTGATGGCACTGGCCGCAGCCGGCCTCGATGTAGCGCATGGGCAGAATCGGTTCTTCGCCGGCGCGTTCGCTGTGATGCGCCTCGGCAACCGTGGTGGCCGGTCCCTGGCCGCCATGACAGATGACGCAGCCGAATCCATCTACCGGGTGCGGGATTACCGGGTGCTTGCGAAACGGCTGCTCGGTTACGTCGGAAAGGCTGGCTTCGTTCAATCCCAGGTGGCAGGTGGTGCAGCGATCTACAACGCCCAGCTCCGGCAGCCAGATCTGGTGAATACCGGGCTGCATGTGGCGGCGCAGGCTGACCGCATCGCCGCGATCGCGGATCAACCCGAGGTATTTGCGCTGATAGCTGTGCCATTGGCTGAAGTGATCCTTTGCCGGCGCAATGGCCAGGGTCAGCAGAAGGATCAGGCTGACAAAGCCAAAAGCCCGCACCGGATCGCCGAACAGCGCCTGCCACGCAGAGGAAAGATATTTCCCGATCGATCGCACTTAACTCCTCCAGGGCAAAACCCAGGACCAGCCTGGGCCGCGGAACCACGTGCCGACGGCAGTGAGAACAATTAATTCAAGAAGAAACCACGTCATGATCCAGTAAGCCAGCGGCTTCATGGCAAGGTATCGGCGCAGCCGCGACGGAGAATCCGGTGTGCTGTAGGCGGCGACGATCATTGCAAGCGTAACGATCACCGTGGGCCCAACTGCGACGTAGACATGGAAGAAGAGAAGAAAGATCATCATTCCCATCGCCGTGAGATAGAACAGGCGCACACGCATGGCGCGGTCCTTGAGAAAAAGGCCGTTCGCTTCAATGTTGATATTGAAGTATGGAATGACGACCAGCGCGATGATGAGCAGTGTGGGCGCCAGCACACCTGCCACTACGGGCGGAAAGTAGTGAAGCAGTTCCTGCAAGCCCAGGAAGTACCACGGCGCCTTGGCGGGATTCGGCGTGTGCGTGGGATCGGCAATGCCCTCCAGGGGCGCATTGAAGAAGAGCGAAAAGAGAACCAGTGAGATAGCCAGAAGCTCGATAGCCAACGCAGCGCGGAATAGCACCTCCGGAAAGGTCTGCACCTCATCTTCCTGTGTTACGCGGACCTGCGCCGAGGTGCGCCGCGTAACAAAGACCACGCGTGTGGGCGAGCGGCGCTGATCAGAGTCGATGCCGGCGACGAAATCTTTCGGGTCGCTCATTGCCCCTCCTTCGCGGTAGCCGCAGTTTCAGGCGCCGATTGCGGTTTTGGCTTTGGCTCCGACTGCTGCACGTAGAGGCCGCCGTCTTTGCGGATACGCCAGAAATGGACGGCGATGAGAAGAATGGCCGCCAGCGGCAGCACGACGCAGTGCAGCACATAAAAACGCAGCAGCGCATTGGCGTTGACCTGGTTGCCGCCCAGCAGCAGGAAGTGGATCTTGCTCCCTATCAGGGGTACGGCGGAGGAGAGGTTGGAGCCGACGGTGATGGCCCAGAATGCAAGCTGGTCCCAGGGCAACAGGTAGCCGGTGTAGCTGAGCAGCAGCGTAACCAGAAGCAATACAACGCCGACTACCCAGTTGAACTCGCGCGGCGTTCGGTACGCCCCGCGATAGAAAACCTTGAACATGTGCGCGAATACCAGGAAGACCATCAGTTGCGCCGACCAGCGATGCAGATTTCTTAGAAAGAGTCCCGACGATACGACAAACTGCAGGTCCTTCATGTCCGCGTAGGCCTGCGGCACCGAAGGGTGGTAATACAACATGAGCAGAATGCCGGTAATGACCAGGATCAGGAACGTTCCGAAGGTAAGCGTGCCCAGGTACCACGTGGCGCTGAAGCGGACCATGCGTTTGCGCACCTTGGTGGCAAACAGGTGAAGAAATATATTCTGCTGGATGGCCAATGCGCGATGGAGCGTGCTGGAGCCCGTGCCGCCGCGGAAGACGGATCGCCACACCCTGCTCCCGCGTACTTTGTCGATCATCTGGCCGGTGTTCACGGGTATGCTCATATCCTCAAGAACTGCAGTGGGGGGATTTCGGTGGAGCGATCGACCATTAGATCGCCTTCGTCGCTGACCCAGACCTTGAGCCAGGGCAGCGGCTTGGGCGCGGGGCCCTCGATCTTTTCTCCGGTGCGTTTGAATTTACTGCCGTGGCAGGGGCAGGCGATGATGCCCAGGTCCTGGTTCCATGCGGTCAAGCAGCCCAGGTGCGTGCACACCATGCTGAGCGCAAAGTAACCCTGGTCGGCGCGAACCAGGTAGATTCCGGAGTTGACATCCATGGTCACCGAATTGACCGCGAAGCTTTCGATCTTGCCCGCGTCGACGATGGGCGACGGCTCGTAGAGCACGTTCGGCGAGAGGTATTCGTAGGAGAAGACAGCAGTTCCCGCGGCGGCGATGCCCAGCGACCCGAGGCCGATTTTGGTAAAGAAGGCTCGGCGGTCGAAATCCGTGAGAAGTTTCTTCGTGATTGCTTGTGCTTCGTCGGGCATATTCTACCTCTTCAACGCGCCTGCCAGAGCCGGACTCGTGCGTAACGGGCGGTCGATGGATTCCAGGGAGATCAAACCGGTCGACTCCGCGGAGACGAGGTTGTACGATTCCATGGTAATGGTGCCGGCGGGGCAGCGCATGGCGCACAGCCCGCAACGAATGCACCGCGATTCATTTTTCAGCATCGCCGAGCCGGCGATGACGCCCAGCTCTTCTGCCTTGATGTCGTCCAGTTCTACGCCAAGCAGGTCGCGGACCTCGGCGAGCTGTTGCGTGGTTGTTTCGTCGAAGGAGATGCGGTCGAGCGAGACCAGTTCCAGGCAATTCTCTGGGCAGACATCGACGCAGCCGCCGCAGAGAATACAGGAGGTGGCGTCCGCCTCGTTCCCTTCAAAGACGGTGTTGACCCAGCAATGCAGGCAGCGCTGCGCCTCGGCCATCGCAGTCTCCTCGTCGAAGCCGATCTCAACTTCAGTAACTCCGGTGCGGCGATTGAGGGGCAGCATGGGGATCGGCTGCCGGGTCAGGTCGAGCAGCTGCAGCGGCATGTGATGGCGCTCAAGCACTTCGACTTCCACGATCGGTTCGGGATGATGTGTGCCGCGCAGGAACTCGTCGATGCCCACCGCGGCGCGCTTGCCATCGGCCACGCTGTCAATGATGAGGCGCGGACCGAAGACACAGTCGCCGCCGGCAAAAACACCGGACGCGGAAGTCATGAGTGTTTGCGGATTGACCGCGATCAGGCCTCGCGGTGAAACATCGACACCATCGTCGGGGCCAAGAAACTCGAGATTCGGCGCCTGGCCGATGGCCATGATAATCGTGTCGCACTCCAGCCGCGTTTCGCTGTTCTCATAAAAAGTGGGACTGAAGCGGCGATTGGCGTCGAAGACAGATTTCGTCTTAAGCACTTCAAGCGCCACTGCACGGCCGTTTTCGCCGATGATCTGCTTGGGACCGAAGCCGGGATGGATGATGATTCCTTCTTCTTCGGCCTCTTCGATTTCTTCAAGCGCGGCAGGCATTTCCGCGCGATTTTCCAGGCAGACCAGGTGCACTTCCTGCGCGCCCAGCCGCAAGGCGGAGAGCGAAACGTCCACCATCTCGCGCGCAGCCACTGCATCGATGCTTCCCTGCGATGGCTCAAAGCTCTCCACGCCGCCGGCATGTTGACGCAGCACTTCGCGGGCAGCGGAGCGGGCCACGTCCATGGCCACATTGCCGCCTCCGATGACCAGCACCTTCTTTCCAATGGTGAAGCGGTAGCCGAGATTGACATTCAGCAAAAAATCGATGCCCTTGTAGACGCCGTCAAGGTTTACGCCGGGAATGGTAAGGTCGCGGCTGCGGTGCGCTCCCACGGCGATCAGCACAGCATTGAAATCGCGGCGCAAATCGGCAATAGCGAAATCCTTGCCAGCCGCATGGTTCAGCTTCAGCGTGATGTCGCCGGTAGAGAGAATCTCCCGCACCTGCGCCTCCACCACGTCGCGCGACAGACGATACTCGGGCAGGCCGAGATAGAGCATTCCGCCCGCCACCTGTGACGCTTCAAAGATGGTGACTGGGTAACCCATCAGCGCCAGGTCGTGAGCGGCAGACAGGCCTACAGGTCCCGCGCCCACGACAGCAATTCGAAAAGGAAGACGGGGCTGCGTGCGGCCTGCGTTCACATCGATGGGGTGCCGGGATTCCGGCCCGTAACGCTCAGTGAGGAAGCGCTTGAGTGCGCGAATAGCGATGGGCTTGTCGATCTCTCCGCGGCGGCAGGCCGTCTCGCAGGGGTGGGCGCAGACGCGGCCGCAAATGCTGGCCATGGGATTGGGCTCACGCGCCACGCGGTATGCTTCTTCAAACTCTCCATCGGCTATGAGCGCAACATAACGTCCGGCATTGGTGTGCGCTGGGCAGGCCATCATGCAGGGGAAGTTGGTGTTCAGCCAATCCTTGTCAACTTTTTTGCCGATGAAGCGTTCGAGCATCGCGGGACCTCCCAGTTCGCGTGAAGAAACTACGGGCGGAAAGCGGGGACCCTTCCGCCCATGGCTCTACTTGCTGAGCGTGAAGTCGGCCGTAACGTCTCCGGCAACATGAACTGGATTGGATTTGTTCTTGGCGCCTTCGTTCCAGGCGGTCACGGTGTACTCGCCATCGGGTACATTGTCAATCTTGTAAGCGCCGGTCTTGTCCGTCGTGGCAAAGTACGGCGTGGGAGAAACAACCAGGTAGCCGGCCATGTCAGGATGCACGTTGCAGAACAGCGGAACGATGCCGGGGATGTCGAATTTGAACGATTGCCGCTGACCTTGAGGCCAGGTGCCCAGGTTGTGGCCCAGCTTCTTGTTGCCGCTGATTGAAGGCCAGAAGACGTTGTGTGCGACGCTGTCGCTGTTAAGGAATTCAACCGTCGTGCCCTGTTGAATTGCCATAATGTGGGGCACGAACATCAGGCCCTTCTGGTCCATGGTGACGTGTTGCGAGGGCGCGGGGAAGGTCTTGCCGGCAATGGCTTCAACGTAGACGACCGACTCGCCCTTGACGCCGGAAACCTTGCCGTGGATGGTGCCGGCGTAGGCCGCCGTGCTGAACGCGGCCAATGCCGCGAGGATTGCGAGAGCAGTGAGCTTCATGGGATCTCCTGGGTGATACATCGTTAAGAGTTCGGGTTGGCGTGTCGTGGTGAATTTCGCTCCGTATCAGAAAACGAAACGTGCCAGCAAATAAACGGTGTTGTTGTCGCTCGCGTTCCGTCCGGCGCCGTCATAGTTGGTGCTGCCGCCGTTGAAGCGCGTGTAGTCGGTGTACTGAACGGCCAGGTCGACATTTTGAAATGGCCAATAGGAGACGTTTGCCGAGATTCCCTCGCTTCTGGCGCTCCCGTTGGCGCTGCCCGACACCGCGGCTTGAGGGTACAGGAGGGGATCGTTTGTGCCGTCCGCCAGGAACCAACCCATGGCTCCGGAGAGACGATTGCCAAAATGGTATTCGGCGTTCACGTTGCTTGCATTCAGATGATGCGGACCGGGATTAGCAGCGTCATTTGCCGCGCTTGCGACCAGCGCCGCATTTTCACGGACATACGTCGCGCGCACAGAAACAACATCCTTGCCGATCGTGCGGTCATATTCAAGGTCCGGACCAAAGTCGGTGTAGCTGTCCTCCGCTCCGGTCACGGCTCCCGGTGTTGATTTCATATGCATGCCGTAGGCGCCAACTTCAAGGCTTGCAGTTCGCCCGTTCTGTTGATATGCCAACCGCCAGTAGGGCGCCACGCCTTGGATGTTAAAGGTGCAGCAGGTTCCGGTGGTGGGTTGGGGATCGCCCACATGGTCGGAGCGGTAAAGGGTTCCGGCAAAGTACAGGTGCTGGTCCCACATCGCATAGGCGCCCAATCCCGCTACGTCCTCGGCCAGCGCCCCGTCGATGATCGGCGCCGCGGCCGGACCTGGAGCACCATTCGGAGCGATGAAGGGATAGCCCCACGCCGGCGTGCTATTCCACAAATCTTCCAGCGTGGGGTTGTTATTCAGAGTCAGACCATAGTCCAGTTCCTTGCCTGACATTGTCGTCTTGTTGGCATAGCGGATATCGGTGTTATCCGCGCTGAAATGGTCATCTTGGGTGCTGTAGGTAACCTGCAGAAAGCTGCCAATGTGCGAGGTCCAGGCCCCGGCGAGGAAGAGCGAGATGTCCTGCGGAAACTGGAAATTCCAATTCTGTGTGCCTGGTTGAGGAGCCTTGGTGCTGGTCATCGAGGTCTCAACGAAGGCGCTCAGCGGCAGTGTCTCGAGCATATTCAGGGGTGAGCGGCGCGTGGAGGGCTCTGCGGTGATGCTCTTGTCCTGAGCGCGGTCGGTAAACGCCAGCAGCTTGAACAGCCTTCCGGCATTGTTCAGTTCCGGCGGAGTGGTGTGGCAACCGCTGCACGGCAAACCGGTTTGGCGAGCGTAACTGGGAAGCGCCAGAGCGCTGGGAACAAATCCCAAAACTCCGGCAACGAATGCAGCCGCACAATGAAAAACACTGCGCCTCATGAAACCTCCTGTGATCGACCCTCTATGAGGGAATTGATCCCGCGTAGCGCGCAGAATGTGGTTTGTGTTGCAGGTCACAATCCGGAAGCTCGATCAAACTGAATTGTGATGTAGCTCACCTGACTCAAGATGTGACAGGTGTCACAGCAACACTTTTGGACAAGAGGCAGCGGTCGACATTCACCACAAGGGCCCGCCGCTGCAAGGAAGATTATCTCGATTACTGTTACTGTTTCCGGCAAGCCATCGCTTCCGGACTTTCCTCTAGCCCATGCAACGATGAATTCGTCATAAACATCTCCGCGGACTAACTTGTACTGAAGCCGTGGCGCACGATCGAATGCGGCTGCTCAGGGCGCGCATGGAATTCTGAGCCTTTGCGAGTGCAATCGCAGGCAGCCGCTTTGATCGGAAGTACCTAGAATCGAAATAAGCAATGCCATTTTTAACTTGATTTCTCTCAAATGCCCAAGTTATCCTTCCTCCCACCGCAGGTAAGCGTAGGACTTCCCCTCGGGTAAGGCTCGCCGGCTTCATGGAAGGAAGATACGTGCGTACCCTCCTGGCTCCCGACTTGCAGCGAAAGCAGAAGTGCGTCCCTGGCGCGCGACCTGGTTGGTTGCTCTGCGCCCTGCTGCTCGCGGTTGTTGCTGGCGTGGCGGCGCATGGGCAGGGCGTCCCCACGATTACGTCCATTGCCCCATCGAGCGCGACGGCCGGCGGCGCGGGATTCACGCTCACCGTAAACGGCACGGGATTCTTCGCCGGGTCAGTGGTGCAGGTGAATGGAGCGGGTCGGAACACTGCATTCGTGAGCGCGACGCAAATTACCGCGTCGATTCTGGCATCGGACATTGCGACCCAGGGCACCGATGAAATCACCGTCTTCAATCCAGCATTGGCTGCGGGCGGAGGCACATCGGCGCCATTTCCGCTGACCGTAAACCCGGCGGCAGGGCCGCCACCAGTGCTGACCAGCGCGGCTCCCGGCCTCGCGGTGCAGGGAGCGGGCCGATTGCAGCTTACGCTGCAGGGAGCGAACTTCAGGCCCGGCGCCACGGTGGTCATCTCTCCGAAACTCGCGAGCCTGGCCAACTCCAACGGCAATACGCAAGCGGCGGACATTGCGGTGTTGTCCGTGAATCGGATCTCGACGACGCTGATGACCGCGACCTTGAGCCTGAGCCCCGGCGCAACTGTGGGCTTGCGCGCGATTGACGTACTGAACACCGACGGAACTTCCACGGCAACGCCGATTGGAGTTGCCGCGGCGGGCAGCGGTACGACGCAGCCGTTGCAAATCAGCTCGTCTACATCCATCGGCGCGCCGGTGTCGGTGCTCAATCTCGCATTGCTACATCCGCGCGACGGAACGGTGGTTTCTCTTGGCGGTGAGCTGTATGCAGAGGCAGTGATGTCGGGCGCGGGGACGGGCACGGTCATCGGCCAATGGCTCTGGGATAACCGGGTTGTCGAGCAGTTTGCCGTGAACCTCGTTGCCGGGCAGAGTGTCACCGTAAGGACGAAGCCGTTGCCCACATGGTTCCTGGGCGGACACACCGTGCAGTTGCGCATGGAGCAACCGAGCCAGATTGCGTCGCGGCCGGTAACGGTCGTCGTCAATCCTGCCGGCTGGCAACTTGAAGAGCTTCTCGCTCCGGGATATGGGTCAGCCTACTCCGAATCCGAGCCGCCAGCCCTGTTGTGGGCGCCGGTTCCGGGGGCGGTGCGCTACCAGGTCGGATTCTCGTCGCAGCCATATTTCTCGTCCATCTCGGATTGGCATAACGCCGACGACAACCACTGGCAGGTTCCCGCTGAAGTTTGGGGCCGGCAGCCCGAAGGCAATCTTTACTGGACCGTTCGCGCCGTTGACAGCGCCGGAGCAACGCGCAAACCGCTGCCGATGCGGCCCATCGCGCGCCTGGCGCAAAGAGCCCTGGCCCCAGTGAGTGCTGTTTTGAAGCAATCCGCCGCCGGACACATGTCACTGGATTGGAACGCGGCGAACCCTGGCGCATTCTATCTGGTCACACTGAGCAACGACGCTGAGGGCGACAGGGTTCTGCGGCGCTATCTCACAGACAAGGGAACGCTCGATCTGCATGCGGTGGAAAGCCTCATCATTCCAGGTCAAACGTACTTTTGGCGCGTGGATGTGTATTCGCATTGGGGCGATTTTCTATTTTCGGGACCGGAACAACGTTTTGTCGCGCCGCGCGTTCCCGGCCTTCCATCGGCGCGGATGAGGCAACCAATAAGAAGCGTGAATGTCGAATTCGTCTCGCTGACCACGCTACGCAGGCACGGATACTTCGATCTTTCCTCGCAGATTGCCAAAGAAGCGCCGGCGCCGAACAGCAGCGTGAGCCAGACCGAGCCCGCGATCAGCGTTCAATTCCAGGCGCCAGTGAATCCCGCGGACGTGAGCCTGGCGATGGACGACATCGACATTACATCGCTGGCGCAGGTGACCCAAACGCAGGTGGCGTATACGCCGCAGGTTCCGCTTTCTAACGGCGAGCACGACGTAAGCCTGACGGTGGGCAACGAGGCATCGGGATGGAAGTTTGCCGTGTCTGCGCCGACAGGGGCGCCTGCAACGCCGAGCGCAACACCGAGCCTCACGCCTTTCCAGCCGGGCACCGATGCAGAAGCAGCGCCGACGCCGAGTTCGTCTTCCGCGCTCGGAGCCTCGTTCACGCATGCGCCCGCAGCGGCGAAGCCCGCACCGCCAAAGCAGAAATTCGGCGGCGAAATCGACATGCAAATCGGCTCCGCAACACAATGGGCTTCGGGCTCCAATCCTCCAGACTCGAACGACCTCACACTTGCCGATCGCATGATCTCGCAAAACAGCCCGTGGCAGCCGGCGGTGAACGGAAGCGGATTGCTAGATTCGGTGCTGAACCCTGCGGCAATGCGCAGCAGCATCGGCCGCGTGAATGATTACGTCGCGCAGTTCGAACGCAAGGGTGAACACTGGGGCGCGAGCATGCGCTTCGGCATTGTCTCTCCAGCTCTGTACACCGACGCGCAATTCGTAACTGCGGCAACGCCGCGCCAGGGAGTGGAAGCCACGCTCACCACGCCCGGCGGAAAGCTTGGCTTTTATACCAACACCAACGACGAGGCGCTGGGCGGCGGCGCGGGAATCTCGTTCCATCAGCGAGTGATGGGCGCGAGCTGGCAGGCGCCACTTCCGAAGTGGGCGGAGTTCCGCCTGATGTGGCTCAGCGCGCGCGACATCGGCGCGCCGACCATCGTGGAGTTTGACTCGGGGGGCAATCCGATTATCGTGCCCAACCCGGTTGCGCTGGCTTCGCGCGGGGATGTCTACGGCGGCCTGCTCACATTGCAACTCCCCAGGACCTGGCAGTGGCAATCGGAGTACGCGTGGAGCTACGATGATGCGAATCTCACCGATCCCACAGTGAAAACGCTGTTCGGCCGCGCGTGGCGGACAAGTCTCTCCGGACAAGCGGGTAAGGCGTCTCTCAGCGTGGATTTCCGCGATTTGAGCCCGAACTTCGGCAGCCCTGCGAATCCCAGCCTTACGCAGGCAAGCAATCCCGATCTGCGCGGCCTGGATGCCTCAGCCAGTGCACCCACCAAAGCAGGAACGTTTGCGGTCACCTATAGCTTTTTGCAAAACAACGTCCAGTCGGCCACGGTTGCCGAGCTGGACCTGAACACTGCCACTGAAACCTGGTCAAAGCCGCTCGGCGCGACGACCAACTTGAGCGTGAGCTCGAATCAATCGATCACCAAGACGGGTAATGTTCCGGCGGCACTGCAAAGTCTGCCGCCATCGCAAAACGGAAGCGCCGACCAGCGCGACGTTTCCGGCGACATCACGGTGAGCCACCAGGTGGGCATGGTCTCGCTCAATGTGGGAGCCACGCGGGACTGGCTCAGAAACAATATTCAGCCCAGCGCCGGGGCCATCACTTCGTCGATTTCCGCCGGCGCGAACCTGGTTACGAAGGGCTTTTTCCAGTGCAACACGCAATTCAACATCAGTTGGGTTGCTGCCGATCCCGTAGCGATTGGCGATTCGCGCAACATCAGCGTGAATGTCGAGCCCGCCATGGTCTGGAAGAGTCCAGGATTGCAGATTTCTCCGCTTTTGAGCGTGGTGCAGGCCGAGTCGCAGCTGGCGAGCGGCATATTTACCAGCAACACGCTCAGCGGCCAGTACGGTGGGAGGGTGGCATGGACGCTTCCCGGCTGGCTGAAGACAAGCACGCTCTCGGCGCAGGGCAGTTACAACCAGAATCACGACAACGTGAATCACATCGACACGGCCTCAACGCAGCTTGTGGCCATCTGGACCTTCGCGTGGGGACACAAGAAGACTTTCTGAGAAGAATGCATGCCTACGGCGCAAACGAACCCGATTCTGGGACTGAAGCAAAGCGCGAGACTGTGCTCCGCGTCGATGGCTCGCGTGCTGCTCGCCACCTTTGCGATCGCGCTGGCAAGTCGCGCGGTGGGGCAAGCCGCCCCTCATGGCAATCCTTCACTCACGTCGTACAGCCCTGCGCAAGGAACGCAGGGAACGACCGTCACGCTCACGTTTACAGGAACGAATTTCACGCCGCGGCTGCTCAAGCTGCTCTTCACACCTTCGCAGGGTCTGACCGTGAGCAGCATTTCGGCGGTCTCGCCGATGCAGATTGTCGCCCAGGTGCAGATCGCCTCAACCGCCGCTGTTGGCAGCTACCGAGTCGACATCGAGGACGCGGATCACGATTTAATTGCGGGGATTCCATTCAAGGTGGTCTCGGCAGCGCAGCAACCGCCAGGTTGCCCTCCGGGTATGTTTGCGGCGAACTGTGGAGCGCAGGCGCCTGCGATTAAAGAAATGTCGCCGCTTTCGGGCAAGCAGGGAACAACGGTTCTGCTTACGCTCTCCGGCGCCAACTTCGTAGCGAATGAGAGCCTGCAGCTTATCCCCTCGACAGGCCTGACGATTGGGCACAGCAACCTGCTGAATGCGAACCAGGTGCAGACGCAGATCACGATTGCCGCGAATGCGCCGCTGGGCCCGCGCTCGGTGACGCTGCTGTCCGGCAACTACCGCACACCGGCGCCGAATACCTTTACCGTCACTCCGGGCTTACCAAATCCGCAAGCCGCTCCCATGCAGATTCTTCGGCTGGTTCCGAACCAGATCACCGCAGGCGCGCAGAATGTTGACATCGCTATTGAAGGAACCAACTTCGTGCCCGGAATCCAAGCGACCTTCAGCATGGGTGCGGGAGTTCCTGCAGCGGTGTTTGCCGCGGGGCCGGCACGCTACGTGAACAGCACCGAGATTCACGTGACAGTCAGCGCGCTGGCAATGGCGCTTACTGGCGGGCGTGACATTACGCTCGAAACGCCGGAACATCAGCAGGTCACGGGCCGGCGCATGCTCAACGTGATTGCGCAGACGGTCACCCAGGGGCCTCCGCCGTCGCTGAAGATCACGCCCATCACGTTGCAGAAGTTTACGATGGGCAAGATCGCCCTCGACACACCCAAATGGGGCGATCAATACGAGGGAGAGATCGAGCAGCACTACGGTATACCGGTGCTCGATGACAGCGTTCATTTCTCATGGCACGAGCAGAACCCGGGACTTGCCGATTACTACGTGCTCAACATTTACCTAAAGGACGGCGTCACGCTGCTCGCTTCAGAGCGCATCAATGGCATCTCGATTCTGGCTATCGGCGGCAATCAGACCACGCTGATGAAGGTTCCCAACTATTTCGTTCCCGACGCGGCGTTTCTTGCTTCGGCGCTGGAGCCGTCGAAGTTCAAGATGGCACCTGTTGGCTTCCATTATTCGTCGCACAGTGCCCCAACTTCCACGGTCATCAATGGCGTCATGATGTATCAACCCCCTGCGCCATCAAGCTCCAGCCCGCAACTGGCCGAGGGCGATCTGCAGTGGGAGGTGGTTGGCTATCACACCTACAACACCAACGGCGTAGCGCCGCAGGCGGCCAATCCGCCGGTCAAGTCCGGGGGCGTACAAAATCCAGGTCTAAAGAGCGCGGTCAACGGGCAGGACTCATCGCCCTCGCAAGCCAGCCCGCCGCAGACGACCGATATTGAAGTTGAAGTTTCGGATCGCTGGCCGCTCAACCGGCCCGCCGCTCCCACGGGAATGTCCTGTCCGGCAAACGGTTTTGGCAATGGGCTACAGGCGCTGGACATTGATTTGAGCGGCGGCGATCCCAACTTCTACGCCGGCGATCGTTTCGTGGTAACCGGCAACTTCGATCTCACCAACTCGCCCTACGCAACCAATCCCAATTTGATCGACGTGCCGGGTTCGAAGAAATCCGGTCAGCTCTTCGGGCAAGTCGGGCAACTGGCATTCGACAATCTATTCATCGACTGGGGCGACGGAACCGTGCAGAAGATTGCGGCGGTCCCCAATGACTCGAGCATGACCAATTGGAACCGGGGTGAAACCATGAACCTGCCCGCCCCGAACTCCCAGTCGACCAAGAAATTGCTATCCGAAGGCACCTATGTTCATGCCTACAACAACCCTACCAGTTACATCATCCGCATTTTCCAGCTCTCCGAGGCAGATGCGCAGCACGTGAATGCGTCGCTGCTCGGGGCCAGCGTCGATGGGCCCGGAGGATCGCCTTTTCTGCAGGCGGCGACAGTGGACAAGCTGGTTTCACTCAATAGCGGCAGCGGCGCCGCTTCCCAGGGCTCCGTCAGCAATGCATTTCAAAGCGTCCTCGCGGGCGCATCCGCGCCTGTCCTCTCGAAGAACGGCAACGCGTCTTCAAGCTCAGGCTCGAGCCCCCCGCCGAGTCCCGATCTTTCGGTAATTACATCGCGCGCATACCTGATCTTCTGCGCCAACAAAACTCTTACCGTGCCGGAAGACCAGGCTGCGGATGGGCTACTGCACCTGAAAACCATTGCCGACCCTGACTTCCCCGGCCACGACAATAAACAGTACAAAATAGCCAACCATCTGCAGCCCGCTGCGCTCGGCAATTCGAGTAATCAAAACGCGCCCGCGCCATTGCATGTTGAGGCGCCCATGCCATCGCAAGCGCCTTCCTCGGGCAAACCGAAGATCGGCATCGAGCCCCTGCGTCCGGGCGGTGGCAATGTGACCGCCGACGCCACATGCAGCACCTGCGACGATGCCGCCGTGGCGCAGTCAGTGATTGGGTACTATGGCCAAGGCGAGGTGCAGGTCACCTGGCACGTGGACGGCGATACCATGCAGCAGACGTTTGCGCTGGGTCCCTCGCAGCATCGCAAGATGATCGCCCATCCGCAGCCGGGGCAAGCCGAGCCGCCGATTATCGTGTCGGACAGCCCGCCCTACAGTCCAGACTTTGACACGCCCTCCCCGCTCCTTACCAAGACGTTGGGTATGCACACCGTGAGCGTGGAGGCCGTAATCGCGCCTGAGCCCACGCTGCCTAATCTGTCGATCGGCGTGCGCGAGACGCTCGGTAAAATCACAGCGAGCAGCGGCACAAGCATCGATCCGGAAGCCGTATCGCAGGCGCAATCACTGCTGAACACGCTGTCGCCGCCCGCGGGCAGCAATCTGCCTCCGCTCAAGGTAGGCATCCTTTCCAGCTCAAACCAGAGTGTCGGCGGGCTGGGAGCCGTGCAGTATGTCAATGGGCCGCTCGAGAATCTGGTCAATCACTTCAAAATCAAACTTGCGGCCGATTCGTATGTGGCATCGAATGTCCGCCACTACGAAGTCGTTCAATCCGATCCGTCGAAGCCGTGTAAATTCCTCTTTCCCGTCACCAGCGGCGGCGCCTTCGAGATCGCGGACATTCAAGGCCACATCACGCAGCAGGGCACGCAATACTCGGGCTCCGGCAATCTGGTGATTCATCTTGCCAACCAGTCGGGCGCTGCGTCGGGCGACGGGTACGACCTCTATCCTCCCATTCCCATCAGCTTCACCAACTGGAATGTTCCCGACGGCCTGACCGTCACGTCGGGAACCATCGATCTTTCGCCCGGCATTACGCTGCTGGCCAGTGCGCCAGGAGTCAAGGGGACCATCGATCGCATTCAGGGCCACACCTCGTCCCAGGGAGGCGCGGCGCAGGGAGAAGTGGACGCAACGATGAGCCTGTCCCTCGCCGACGATACGCTGCGCGAGCCGGGCGAAGTGCCTGTTTCGTGGAGCGGAGTGACTTCTGAGCTCCACGCCAACGGCGACTGGATCAAGGAGGGCCTCTCAATGCCAGAGACGCTCATCGGCTGGAGCGGCTTCCAGATGCAGTCGAACGATGTGCGCATTGACATGAGCCACTCCAGCGGTGACGCAGCCGGCCCGCTTTGCGGTGGCCTTAGCGGTGGCGACTGGGTCGGCGTGCGCTTCCCTTCGCTCACGCTCATCCCTTACACCATGGGGCTCGTCCAGTCTTCCTCGTTTCAGTTCAACGTCAACGACTGGGGAATCGTCGGCCACAACCTCTGCGGACACCTTGTCACGAAGCAGCCCTTTACGGCGCCGCTTGAAGACGGCACCGTGACCTTCGCTTCCCTTGAAGCTACGGCTGCGCCCGGCCAGGGCGACTTCAGCGCCACGTATCACGGCATGGACATCTACGTCCCCTGGCTCGATACACACATCACCGGCGATGGCCATCTGCAATCGGGTGGTGGTAAGCAGGCCACCATCACATTCCCTTCGGGCGCGCCATCGGTCACCAAGACGTACGGGAACATTTCATTTACCGCGAAGAATCTGCAATTCACCCAGGTGCAGGGCCTGAGCTGGGCGGTGCAGACATCCACGACGTACACCTTCAACGCCGAAGGCAAGACCTTCGCAACCATTCCGATCACGCCGTTCTACTTTGGCATGAATGGCCACGCCTACCTCACCAATGAAGCCGGTTCGGTCGATGTTCCGCTCGGCGGCAGCTCCGTGCTCGGCCACACGCCCGTGGATCTTGTCTCCGCGCACATCACCGTGCCCACCAACGGCAACCAGATCTTCACCGCTCTGTTCAGCACCCACGTTCACTTGTCGGAAGTGATGGCGGCCGCGCCAATGCAGGTGAACTACGAGATGGATGAGTCGGGCACGAACATCACCCAGCAAGGCCCGACCAACTCGCCATTCACCATCGATGTTCCTTATCCCTCCGGCCAGTCAAGCTCCGACGCCAAGGTGCACCCGGTTTACAACGGTGGCGGTAGCGGCACAACCGATTACAGCGGCACGGTGGATTTGAGCGAGATGGGCGGGCCGCCGGTGACGGCGCAGTTCCGGCTGGGATACGGAAACGGACATGATTACTGGCTGGCGCGCGCCATTATCGGCCTCGGCGATACGGGCGTTCCTCTCGTACCCGTGCCGCCGGTCATGAATCTCTATTCGATTTCCGGGGGCATGGGCCACAATTTCCCGCTCAGTGCCTTCACCGACCTCGGCGACTTGAATGCGGCCAGCCCCGTCTTCGACAATTCGTTTCTCTTTTATGCAGGCATGCGAGTCGGCATGCCCGACCACTTTACCTACACGCTCGAGGGCGACCTGACAATCAAGACGACCGGGCAGGACGCGGGGGCTCGCATGGCCTTCCACGCCTGGCTGCTCAATCCGGACACCAGCGGCAGTGGAGATTTCCAGGGCTACTTCCAATATGCGGGCGGGAACTTCGATGGACGGCTCTGGGGCGGTCTTTCGTTCATGGATGGTCTAGCCTCGATGAGCCTTGGCAACAGCGCAAACAATGCCGCCGTCGATCTGCACTTTGGCAATGGCCCGTGGCACATCGATGCGGGCAAGAAAGAAGGGCCGCGGATTCAGGGTCATTTCCTCGTCTCCGATGCCGACATGTACTTGATGCTGTCGGACCAGGGACTCGCCATGGGAGGCGGGGTAAGCATCGATCTCGAAGTCGGTGACAGCTCAGTGGCGTCGGCTTATGTGAAAGGCAACATCGACGCGGGCGTCACGATCACGCCGCAGCCGCACATCTCCGGCGACTTTTCGGCCAATGCAAGCGCGGGCGTGTGCGTGTCAGGTGTCTGTGTTTCCGATTGGGTCAGCGCGCAGATCCATACTGAGGCCCTGCCGCTCGATATAAACGCGAGCGCTTCCGTCGGCCTGCCATGGCCTTTGAGCAGCGTTTCCTTCTCGGTGCATCTATGAAGAGAGTTTTCGGCAAACTCGCTGCCATCGGCACTCTGCTGCTGTTCGCGCCGTTGATCTGCAAGGCGCAACAGAACGGCGGCGCTGCTTTTGCCGCCTCGGATGGCCGGGGAAACATCCAATTGTTATGGTTTCCTCCTGCGCAGCAATGGCCGGCAGGCGGCTGGAGCGTCTCCGATTCTTTGGGAAACATCGTTACTCCGCACGTAGCGATGGGCGATGCATCGGCGCTCGCCGCTTTGCCGATTGAAGACGCCGACACCATCAAGCGGTTGCCGGATGTGCTTGGCAAGCCGCAGGCCAACGAGAAGCAGCAACGGAACTTTATCAACTTGCTCGGGCTGCGCGCCTTCAGCGATCTGAATTTCGCTCGCGCGCTCGGCCTGTATGCAACTCTCGCCAACGTTTCGCCCGGTGCGCGTTCCTACACCATCCAGGGCCTTGACGCGCAAGGCAACCCCACGAACCTCAAGCTCGTCTCGCCGCCGGTGGATGCATCGCAGGCCACGGCGCTTCCTCCTTCGCCCGATGGAGTGCAGGCCATGGTGGATGAGACCGGCGTCTCGCTCTCCTGGAATCCACCAGCTGAGAATCGTGCGCTGCCCACTATTTCGTGCGTGGTTGAGCGGAATGGAAACTCCATCAGCGTGAAGCCGTTTGTTGTGGGCACGCAATGGAATCCGAAGTTGGCGCTGGTGGTGGATCGCAGCGCGCCACCGAACACAACCGTGTCCTACAAGGTCTACACCGTGGACGCCTTTGGCCGCCGGAGCCAGCCATCCTCCATTCGCATCTTCTTCCCGGACTTTCGCGCGCTCGCGCCACCGGCTGTGGTGCAGGCCGCGGGATCGCCGGGCAAAATTGTGGTCACCTGGACCACCGAGCAGAAACCCAATCTCGCCGGCTATGTGGTCGAGCGATCGTTCATGGCGAACGGCCCCTGGGAGACGTTGATGACGCAGGCGCTGCCGCCTGGCACGGGCCAGTATGAGGACGATAACCTGCGCGGCGGAACATCCTACTACTATCGCGTCCGCGCCGTTGGGCCACGTGGCGATCTCGGGCCGCCGTCATTCGCCGCCAGCGCAATCCCGACGAATCCCGGCGCGCCGCCTGCCGTCACCGGTCTTGCCGCAGATGCGGGCCAGACTCGCGTGCGGCTCACCTGGACGCCCGTAAGTTTTCTTGTGGCAGGCTATTTTGTTGAGCGCAGTGCCGTGGCACCCTCCGCGCCGGGCGGGGCAGGGACAACAAACTGGGTCCGCCTGAACTCGACCGCTGTTCCCGAGCCTCTTTACGACGACTACATCGGCACCGCATCGGGAACCACGTTCGACTACCGCGTTCTCGCCGTTGCGCTCGACAATGCTGAAGGTCCGCCCAGCAAAGCGGTCGAAGTGACTCTGGCGGATCGTTCGTTGCCCGGCGAGCCCACCATCACCAGCGCATCCGGCGCGGGCGGCAAGGTGGTGCTGACGTTTGCTCCGGCCATGCCCGAAGAGCGCACGGCGCAGTTTCTCGTCCTGCGCTCAGGCAACGCCGCCGACCAGGGCGTTGTGCTCGGCGATCCGTTGCCTGGCAGCGCGCGCGACTATCAGGATCTCTACGTTAGCACCGGCAGTACTTACTTCTATCGCCTGGTTGCTGTTGACGCCGCCGGGAACCGCAGTGACGTCTCCGATCCCGTCATCGTTCGCGTCGGGTCGGCCACGATACCCAAGCCCGCAGCGCCGGTGATCAAAGCGGTGAGCCAGCCATCGCCCGGTGTTACGCTCCAATTTGATAAGGCGCCGGCTGGCCTCAGCATAGTTGTCGAGCGCCAGGACGTTCCTGCGGGCGGTTGGATTCGCATCGCAGGCCCCATCGACGGAACGTCGGCAAGCGACTACCCGCCCGCGGGCAATACTCAGGTGCGCTACCGCATCGCCTACGTCTCGGCTTCTGGAGAAACCGGAGATCCCAGCGACCCAGTAGCTCTCGCCAATGCCGGATCGGGCGCGCCCGCCGCTCACTGATGGAGCGTCGTCCCTCGCCAAGACACCACGTGGGCTCAGACGATTGACGGCATTCTTCCACCTCACACGTGAGCGAATCCCTGGTAGGTGTAAGTCATGGGGCGTGGGCCGGGAAGGTACGTGGTTCTCAACTCGTCAATCGTGAAACCCGCTTCCGTGAGGAGCCTGTCGATTTTTCGGTTCAGGTGGCAGCCGCCGGCGATGCGCTTCCAGAAGGGGTTAAGCCGATCCTGCCAGACTGAAACCCGCGAATCGGGAGCGCGGCCATGCTCGACGAATATCAGACGGCCGCTGGGCTTGAGAACCCTCTTCATCTGTCGAAGCGCTTCCGACGGATCCGCGATGGAACAGAGGGTCCAGGTGATGACGACCGTATCGACACTTTGGTCGCGAAGGGGCAGGGTCTCCTCGGCGGATTGCGTGAGAAACTCCACGTTGATGGTTTGATCGGCCATTCTCTTACGGGCCAACTTCTGCAACTCGGGTGAAGGGTCCACTCCATAGACGCGGGAAACTTCTGCTGAGTAGAAGGGCAGATTCAGGCCGGAACCGATGCCCACTTCCAATACGTCGCCGCGCGCATGCGGAACCCAGTCCGCCCGCACCCGCGTGGTGTCCTTGTTCCTCATCGCAAGGTCGATGAAGCGAGGCAAGACATATTTGGCATACATTCCCATGGGCGTAACTTGACTCCAGCTTTAGAACGGCGAGGGTGGATGCTCGAACTATTCCACCCGGCAATAGCAATACAGGAACTGCTGCGTCGTGCCGAAGGGCGTCTGATGAATTTCCTTCGAGCTCTCGACCAGGCGGAAGCGTGCGCCAAACTCAGAGTGCAGGGAATCGGCATCGTAGCGAACCACCTCCAGGCCGCTGCATTTTGTCGGGCCTTCCGGCCCGAAGGTGCTCACGATGACATGCCCGCCGGGCTTTACGGAGCGCGCGACCTGGCGGACATAGGCTGCGCGGTGTTCCTGCCGCGTTAGAAAATGAAATACGGCCCGGTCATGCCAAACGTCATAGGCTCTGGGCTCCAACTCGACCAGAGCGATGTCGGCGGCGATCCAGTGGACGCCGGCTGCCTTTTTTCCCAGTCTTGTTTTGTTCACGTCAATCGCGGCCTGGGACACATCCAGCACTGTGATCTCCCGGAAACCCTGTTCAAGCAAGTCATCCACCAGAGTGGATTCGCCTCCGCCCACGTCGATGATGGACGCGGCGCGGTCACGGGCCGCGCGTTTGATAAGGGCCAGTGAAGTCTCCAGATGCGGACGATACCAGCTCACCTGGTCGGGCGCTTTGATGGTGTAGATGTTCTCCCAATGTGTCTTTGCATCCATGGTGGTCTCCCGATCCGCATCACTCCATTCAAAAAAATACCCTGCCGCCAGGATAGGGTCAAGGCGTCAAGCTTGGGCCATCCGCCAGATGTCGGAGGGAGAGGAAATTTCCAACCCACAACCCAACCCACAATTCGCGATGTCCTATACAGCTTGCAGGTATTTTGGCAGTCCCCGCGTCCTTTTAAGTTTGCAGCGGCAACATTCATGCGTGTATCAGAAAGCAGTGTTGCCCGTAACGCGCCGAAGCGCGGCCTTTACCCAAAAGCCGGTCCATCCAATACTCGTTGCGCGACGAGTCACTCAAGTGCTAGAAAGGGATCACACAATCCCCGTTCATACAATCATCTTTTCCGATGATGAGGAGATTTGACATGGAAAACGCCAGCCGCCGTCTGATGTGGCATGGAATGTTCTTGTTCCTGATCGGCCTGATCACCGGATTCCTCGAACAGCACTTTGCCAACGTCCGCATGGGCCTTGCCGCCCACTTGGAGGGCGTGATGAACGGCATTTTCCTGCTTGCTCTGGGCGCTGCATGGAGCGCGGTGAGTTTGAGGCCGGCAATCAAAGCAACCGCATATTGGGCCGTACTCTACGGGACGTATATGAACTGGGTTTTCACCACGCTCGCCGCAATCTTCGGCACGGGAGCTCTGTCTCCCATCACGGCCCCGGGGCGCATCGGCCAGCCATGGCAGGAGACTCTCGTCACGGCCGGCTTCATGAGCGTCGGCATTGTGATCGTCGTCTCGACGATCCTCATTCTGTGGGGTCTGCGGGCCAAGTCGTCACAGGCGTAACGGTCGCCATCGCGTGGCGTAGCAAGTTCTTTCAGGCGTTTCCTTCGACTACGCGTTCACGACAGCCTTTGCGGCGCGCCCTGAAGGCACGTAGCCCATATCCGCTGAAATGCCGCGCACGCATTGCAGCAGATGGTTGGCGATGGCCGGCAGCTTCTGCGCGGTCACGCGGAACGATGGCCCGGAAACGCTCACCGCCGCCACCGGCAGCCGTTGCGCATCCAGCACCGGAACGGCGATGCAGCGCAGGCCTTCTTCCAGCTCCTCGTCATCGACCGCGTAACCGCGGCGCCGCGTCTTTTCGAGTTCGGTGCGCAGGGCCTCGGGCGTCGCAATGGTGCGGCTTGTCAGTTTCTCGTAGCGGATACGCCGAATAACCTCCGCGGCTCGTTCCGGCGGCAGGAACGCCAGAATCGCTTTGCCCACCGACGTGCAATGCACGGGATTGCTCGCTCCGATGCGCGTAATCATGCGCACCGAGCGCGTAGGCTCAATCTTGTCGATATAAATAACGCGGGCAGCCTCAAGCAGCGCCAAGTGCGCCGTTTCTTCGGTCTCAGCTACCAGCCTGCGCAGGTGCGGCTGCGCGCGGTCGCGCAAATCGTACTGCTCTATCGCCCGGTTGCCGAAATCGAACAGGCGCAGGCCCAGGCGGAATTTGCCGTTCACCGTGCGCTCCACCATGCGATGCCGCTCCAGAACCATTAGGAAGCGGTGTGCCGTGCTCTTGTGCAATTGCAGCGAGGCCGCAACCTGCGCCAGGCCAAGCGGCGTGTCGCTCTCGCCAAGCAGGTCGAGCACCGCAAATGCGCGGTCGAGAGCCTGAACTTTGTAGGTGCCTTGGGGAATCGCGTCTCGCATATTGATCCTCTGTTCCAAGCCTTGGGTCCAACTCTAGCTTCTCATATCATGGGACACGGGTCAAATGGTGGAACGCAGACCTCTGAGCGGCCAGCGATATCGATGATGAAATCTGGGCTGTGCTCGAAGGTATGCCGTCTCGGCGTCTGCGGAGTTAGATCTTGTCTTCCGTCTCTTCCACCGTATCGCCTTCGCCTGGCGCGAGAAACAGATTCGCTTCAAGGCCATGCTGGCGAGTGTAGAGGTCGAAGTAGCGGCCGCGCAGCGCAAACAACTCGCTGTGATTGCCGCGCTCGACGATGCGTCCCTGTTCAACGACAAGAATCTGGTCCGCGCGGCGAATGGTCGACAGTCGATGAGCAATAACAAATGTGGTCCGCCCATGCATCAGCTCGGCAAGCCCACTCTGGATCATCGCCTCAGATTCTGAGTCGAGCGAGCTGGTAGCCTCGTCGAGGATCAGAATGCGCGGCTCGGCCAGAAGTGCCCTTGCAATCGACAGCCGCTGCCGCTGCCCGCCTGAGAGTTTCACGCCGCGTTCGCCCACGACGGTGTCGTAACCCTCCGGAAAGCGTTCGGCGAACTCGTCCACGCACGCCGTCCGGCAGGCAAATTTGAACTTCTCCTCAGTCGCGTCGGGCCGCGAGAACAGAATATTCTCGCGAATCGTTCCATCGAACAGAAACGACTCCTGCAGCACTACGCCAAGTTGCGAGCGATAAGTGTTCAGGTCCACGGTCGCCAGATCAATATTGTCCACCAGCACCTGCCCGCTCACCGGCGTATGAAAGGCACATATCAAGCTGATGATCGTCGACTTGCCCGATCCCGACGAGCCCACCAGCGCCGTCACCGATCCGGGGTCGGCGCGAAAGCTCACGTCGTGCAGCACCGGCTTCTCCGGCGTGTAGGCAAACTCCACGTGTTCAAAGCGCACAGCGCCTTCAATCGGCGGTATCTTCACGGCGCGGCCTGGGGTCTGATTCTCTTCGAGCTCCGCCATAATCTCCCGCGTACGATCCAGGCCCGCGAACGCCTCAGTCAACTGGGTTCCGATGTTCACAATCTGAAAAACCGGCGCAATCATGAAGGCGAGAAACATGTTGTATTGGAAGTAGGTTCCGACTGTCCAGGTGTGGCTCAGGACGTCGTGCCCGCCCAGCCACATCACGCACCCGGATACGAGCCCGAGCACCGTCGTAGACGCCGACGAAAGAATGCTCGTCATGGTCAGCGACTTCATCACGTTTTGCAGCAGCCGTTCCACTCCGCCTGCAAAGACCTTGGCTTCGCGCTCCTCCGCGTGATAACCCTTGATCACGCGCACTCCGCCCAGCGACTCCGTAAGCCGGCCAGTTACCTCCGCGTTGATCTTTCCGCGCTCGCGGAAGATCGGTCGAATGGTCTTGAATCCATATTGCAGAAAAAAGACAAACACGCCCAGCACGGAGAACACCGTGAGTGTAACCTTGGCGCTCAACACCATCAGGTAGATGAAAGTCAGCACCGCAGTCAACGTGCTGCCCAGAAACTCCACGAGGCCTGTGCCGACCAGATTACGAACGCCTTCCACGTCGGTCATGATCCGCGCCACCAGCACTCCGGTGCGGTTCTCGTCGTAGTAGGCCACGGACAACAGTCCCACGTGGCGCTGCACCCGTCGCCGCATTTCGGCAATCAGTCGCTGGCCGGCCTTGGAAAGCAGTTGCGTCAGCGAATACGAAGTCAGGGCCTGCACCGCCATGGCCGTCACTACCACGGCAATGATCTTCGGCAGCAACTCTGGATGAGGACGAAGCGGAGTGAGAACTTTATCGAGTAGCGGCTTGGAGATGAAGGGCAACACCAGGCCGGCCACGCGATTGATGGCCATCAGGCAAAATCCAACCAGAATAAGGCTCTTGCGCGGCGCCACCAGCGCCCATATCTCCGGCCAGAGCTTTTTCAGGTCCGGCTTGCGCTTGGGCAAATCTGGCTGCCCCGCGCGCGCGCTTCGCCCATGCGGAGAGCGCTCGGCGCGCATGCCCATTCCCAGCCCCCCGCCGCGCATTGTTCCCATGGGTTATTCCTGACTGAGTTATTCCTGACGAGACTTGCGTGCTTTGATGAATGAGCGAACGCAAAGATTCACGTAAATTAGCAGCAGGCCGGCCATGGTCAGCTTCGCCGCGAGCGCAATGTAGTCCGGATCCTCACCAAGTGAGCGAGCATGTCCATAACCACGCAAGGCCTCAACCACGGCGCCGATCAGGCCAATCAGCCCGACCGTCACATTAATGTGCATGAAGAGCTTGCGCCGGCCTTCGCTGGGACTAATTGCGAGAAGGCCGCCCGCGACGAGCGCCAGGCCAAACCAGGTGGGAATCAGCGCTGTGTAATGAATGCTCCCCGTTCCCCAAAAACCAATCAGCCCCAGAGCAACCAGCAGAATTCCAAACACAAAAGTGACTCTTGCCATGCCAGACCTCCAGCCCAGACCCCAAGCATCGCGCAGGTCAAGAATAACAGTTGCCTGCGGGCAGTTCACAGTCTGCAGTTCTCAGTTCGTAGTTCTTGGTCAACGGCTCTTTACGCACAATCGTTACGGCGCGCGATCGCACGAAAACTGTGAACTATGAACTACGAACTGTTCTTACCGCTGAATTCGCGCCGACCCGCCCTTCGCCAACGCGCGCACCTGATCTAAAGTCGCCATTGTCGTGTCGCCAATGAACGTAGTCAGCAGCGCTCCATGCGCCCAGCCCAGCCTCAGCGCATCCTCGGGCTTTTCGCCGGTAAGCAGGCCATAGATCAATCCCGCTGCAAAACCGTCGCCGCCGCCCACGCGGTCCACCACGTCGAGCTCCGCAGTCGGCGCTACATAAGTCTTGCCTTCGATCCACGCCACCGCGCTCCAGCTGTGACGGTTGGTGGAGTGTACCTCACGCAGCGTCGTCGCCACTACCTTCACATGCGGATGTTTCTTGACCACATTATCGATCATCGCAAAAAACACGCTTGGGTCGAGCTTCGACTTTGCCTGGACATCCGGGCCGGGAATTCCAAGTCCCTTCTGCAAGTCCTCTTCGTTGCCGATCAACACGTCGACATTCTTCACAATCGTCGCGATCGTCTCCACGGCCTTGTCCGCGCCGCCCGAAATCTTCCACAGCTTTTCCCGAAAATTAAGATCAAAGGACGTGACCGCCCCGGCCTCCTTGGCCGTCTTCATCATCTCTGCAACAAGCGGCGCCGTAGTGGCCGATAGCGCGGCGAAAATCCCGCCCGAGTGCGCCCAGCGCACGCCTTTCGCGCAAATTGTCTTCCAGTCAAAATCTCCCGGCTTCAGCGCTGCGGCCGCTTCATTGGCGCGGTTGTAGAAGACAACGGGGGGCCGCACACCCGCACCGCGGTCACTATAGACAGTCGCCATATTCGGGCCCGTCGCGCCGTTGTGCTCAAAATGTTTGTAGATCGGCCTCACGCCCATGGCGCGCACGCGCTCCGCGATCAAATCGCCGATCGGATAGTCCACCATCGCCGACGCAATAGCAGTCTTCATACCGAAGCAGTCCGCCAGATTGGCAGCCACGTTGAACTCCCCACCGCTCACATGAATCTTGCACTCCGTCGCCTTGCGAAAGGGAATAATTCCCGGATCGAGCCGGTGCACCAGCGCGCCCAGCGCGAGAAAATCCAGATCCCCATCTTTGCGAATATTCAACCCCTCACTCATCCTTCTCTCCTTGCCTTCCTTCAAGATTCCAATCGTTCAAAGCTCACCTCCGGTTGCCCCATCCTAGCCGCGCCTTTGTTTTTGTGGCTAGGGTGGGATACCGAAAAGCTCTCCTCACCGCAGTCAAGCTAGGAGCTAGAAGCTGCCTTCTTCACGTCTGCTACCACCTGCTCCGGTGTCCACTCGTTGCCGGGATAAAACTGCGCTACCTTGCCATGCGGCCCTATCAGAGTCGTCGACATTGTGTGCGTAATCGTCTCATCGGGCCCCGGCGTAATGCCCACATCGAAGTACTTGGCCAGCTCAAGTAGCTCCGGCTTCGTCGGCACCGCGAAATCCCAATGCGCAAACGCGCCTTTCGCGTCGCTGCCGATGTACTGCGCGCCATAGGCCCGCAGTCGCGCGGGCGTGTCATGTTCCGGATCAAAACTGATGCACAGCAGATGTGTTTTTGCGAAGAGCGCGGGAATCGCGGCCAACTGTTGATCGATCACCGCAAAGTTGTGCGTAATCAGGGGGCAGAAGTTGGGCAGCGGGCAGCGCGTGTAGATAAACGTCAACAGCAGCGTCTTTCCGCGGAACTGGCTCAGGTGAATCGCCCGCCCGTCCTGATTACGCAGCACGAAATCCGGCACCACGTCGCCAGGCGCGGGCACATGATAAAACACAGTCGGCTTGTAATCCGGCTTGCCTTGCGCGATCACAACAATATGATCCAGCACCACAGTCTCTTCGGCGCTCTTTGACACCAGCACATCCGCGGTAATCGTGTCACCGGGGTGCAGCTCGCTCGCAATGGTCGGATCCTTGAGCTGGTAAGGCATCGTCATCGCATCCATGAAGCCCGGAATAGCTTCATGATCGACGACAATGATCCCGTGCGCCACATCTGTCGAAACCACTTTCCCGCGCAGGTGATACACCGTGGGCGACGAATCCGCCGCACCCTGCGACGCTTGTGTTGAGCTGGAATGGCACCCGGCGAGAACGGCGATCGCGAATAAGCAGCTTGCGAGAACGGTGCGCATCATCAACCAGTGTACAACCCGTGGACTGACCACATAAAAACGCAAATCCTCCATCGTTGCTGTCGGTTTCTCGGGTATTCGCTCTAGGTTTCCTGCAGTCGGCAAGCGGTGCGACCCCTCAGCGGTATTCTTAGTCGTACAGCGGTTCCGCAATTACTGTGTCCTGAAGCCTTGAACGCCAAGTGGATTCTTCAAGAAGAATCCACCTCGCACGAGCGTTGGAGACGACTACATCTACTGCGGGACCGCTACAAGGCTGCGAACTGCCAACTGTGAACTCTCAACATTCATCCGAAATCGATGCATGGCTGCGCAGCGGTGGGCTCGTGGTCACGGCAAGCGAACGCGCCGCTCGGTCAATCGCCGCAGCCTTCAACCGCTCCCGTCGCGCTGAAGGCCTCACCGCATGGCTGACTCCCAATATTCAGGACTTTCAGACCTTTGTCCGCACCGCATGGGAGCAGCGTCGCTCCGACGACCGCCTCGTTCTCAACTCGCTGCAGGAGCATTCGCTCTGGGCCGGAGTCGTCGCGGCTGCCGCACCGGAAGCCGCGCGGCTAGCTGGCGCGCGTGACCGTCTCGCGGCTCTGGCCATGGAGGCCCACGACTTGATTTGCGCCTACGCCCCTCGCTTCCTGAACAGGAATGCGCGCGCCGGCTGGGACCGGGATGCAGCGGCATTCAGCGATTGGCTCGCGAACTTCGACGATATCTGCCGCACGGGCAAAATAATAAGCGCGGCGCGCCTTTCCACTGAGCTGATCCGCGCCCTCCAGGCGGACAATTCCAGCCGCCCTCCGCTCCTGCTCGCCGGCTTCGATCGCATCGTGCCGGCGCAGCAGCAGCTTTTTGCAGCCTGGGGCGTCTGCACGCAGGCTTCTCTTGGCGAAACCGCGGATCGGATCAATTTTCACCAGGCCAAAGATTCAGCCTCTGAACTCGCCGCGTGCGCAATTTGGTGCAAACAAAAGCTCGCCACCAACCCACAGGCACGCCTGCTCGTTGTCACGCAAGATGTGCCTAGGCGCCGTGGCGAAATTGAGCGCGCATTTCTTCGCTTTACTTGCGAAGGCAAAAGCGGGTCCGCTGCCTCCAACGTCTTTGAGTTCTCCCTCGGCATTTCGCTCGGTCAGGTCGCGCTCGCGCGCGGCGCGAACTTGCTGCTGCACTGGCTCACAGATTCCATCGAGGAGCACGACCTCGACTGGCTTTTTTCGACCGGCCAGCTTGCAGCCTCGCACGACGAGTCGCTTTCCCTTACCGCCTTCATGCGCGCACTGCGCCGCAAGAACCTGCAACGCATACGTTGGAATCTCGCGGAATTCCTGCGCCAAAGGCCCGGCGCAGAGCTGCCCGCAGCTTGGGTCGCGCGAATCATGCAGGCCCAGCGCAAACTTCATGAGTCCGTGCGACGTCCACAATCGCCAACCGACTGGGGCGAGCTAACGCCACAGGTGCTCAAGCTCGCCGGATGGACCGCCTCTCATCCGCTCTCTAGCCCTGAGCATCAGGCTGAGGACCGCTGGCTTCAAGTCGTCGACGATTGCGCTTCGCTCGGATTCGATGGCCGGCGCATCCCGTGGACTGAGTTCTTATCCACTCTTGATCGCGCCGCCAATCAAACGCTCTTCGCACCCGAGTCGCAGGATGCGTCGATCCTGATCGCCGGCCCCTCCGAGTCCGCGGGCCTTGCGGCCGATGCTGTCTGGTTCCTCGGTGCAGGCGAGGAGCAGTGGCCGCCTCGCGGCTCGACCCATCCTCTCATTCCGCTCTCCGTCCAGCGTGAATCCGGAATGCCCCACGCCACTGCGCGCCTCGATTGGGATGTTGCTGACGCTACTACGCGCCGCCTGCTTGCCTCAGCGCCTGAATTTCAGGTCAGCTATGCCCGCCAGAGCGAAGATGCCGAATCGCGCCCGTCGCGGCTTGTCGTGCAAATTGCCGGCGAGCCCCATCAGCTCAGCGACGAGTTTGCCGCTCCCGCAGTTCCTGCCCTGCTCACCGTCTCCTTTGATGACGCCAGCCAGATCCCCTTCCCTGCCGGCGCGGTCACCGGCGGATCAGTCGTTCTTACCTCGCAATCGCAATGTCCCTTCAAGGCTTTCGTCACGGTTCGTCTCGCGGCGCAAACCTGGGAGCCGGCCGAAGCCGGACTCACCGCAAAAGAGCGCGGCCAGCTTCTCCACGAAGTTCTTCACACCGTCTGGGCTGGCCCGCCAAGCGGAATCCGTTCGCACGCAGACCTCGCAGCGCTCGCCAATCTCCCTCAATTCGTTACAGGCCACGTTCGTCGCGTCCTTCAATCGAGCATGCCTGCTCGCGCGCGCGAATGCATGCCCGCAAGGTATCTCGCTCTCGAAGAAACACGCCTCATCAACCTCGTCACAGAATGGCTTGAGTTTGAGCGAGCGCGCATTCCCTTCACCGTCCTCCACACCGAACTCAAATCCGATGTCACCATCGCCAACCTTCCGCTTAAGCTCCGCCTCGACCGCATCGACCGCCTCATCGACAATTCTCTTCTCGTCATCGACTACAAATCCGGCGACCCCGATCCAGGCTCCTGGGATCTCCCCCGCCCGGACGATGTACAACTTCCGCTCTACGCCAACTTCGCCCTTGATCGCGATCCGAGCGCTATCGGCGGCCTCGTCTTCGCCAAGGTCCGCACCGGTAACGCGGCGTTCGTCGGTAGAGTTCGCGATGCCAAAGGAACTCTGCGCGGCAAGATCAGCGGAAACTCCAACCTCGTGAAGAAGCCTCTCACTTTAGAGCAGCTTCGCGCGTGGAGGAACTGCATCGAACAACTCGCCCTCGATTTCCTCTCCGGCAGCGCCGTCGTCGCCCCACGCGATTATCCAGAAACTTGCGAGCGCTGCGGCCTGCAGCCGCTTTGCCGCATCCAGGAGAATCAACCGCAGTTCGGTGACGATAATGGTGAGGAGGCAGGCGATGCCTGATGCTCCTCCCGTAAATCCGCCCCCGGATCAGGCGCAGCGCCAGCGAGCGCTCGACCCATCTCGTTCAATTCTTGTTCGCGCGCCTGCTGGTTCTGGTAAAACCGATCTCCTCACGCGTCGCTACTTGCGTCTGCTCGCCGAGGTCGACGAGCCGGGTCAGGTGGTCGCCATCACTTTCACCAACGCCGCCGCGGCTGAAATGCGCAACCGCATTCTCTCCGAGCTCGAGAAAGCCGCGGAGACCATCGCAATCGAAGCGAATACTGACCCCTTCTCGCTGCAGGCGCTCGCCCGCCGAGCACTCGCGCAGTCTCAGGCGCTTGACTGGAATCTCCTCGACCTTCCTGCGCAACTGCGCATCTCCACCATTGATTCCTTTTGCCGCGACCTCGCCTTGCAGCAGCCGCTTCTCTCCGGCCTCGGCGGCGGTCTGGACATCAGCGATCAGCCACGGGAGCTCCATCGTCGCGCCGCTCGTCGCACCTTGCAGCAGATCGGACAGGCCGACGCCTCGCTAAGCGCCGCCATTGAGATCCTTCTCAATTGGCGTGACAATAACTGGCGCGAGATTGAAGACCTGACAGTGGAAATGCTCGGCAATCGCGATCGCTGGATGCAGAATTTCGTCCTCGATGGTGAACAGGACTGGGACCGCTTGCGTTTGCGCCTCGAGATTCCTTTACTGCGCGCGGATTGCGAGTCGACGCCCATTCGATACTCCGACGCGGAATGGAGCATTGTCCGCGCCTGTTTCACTCTCCTGCGCCGCGCCGCTGCCGAGCTTCGCGTCGTCTTTGCCGAGTCTGCCGCAGCTGACTACACTGAGATCGCGCAAATCGCGCTCAGCGTCCTTCGGGCTGAGGATGGGTTCCCAATCGAGGCCGCGCAGACGGTCGCCGACGGAATCCGCCACTTGCTGGTCGACGAATTCCAGGACACCAGCCGCCGCCAGCACGAGTTGCTCCGTAGCCTCATCGCTGCCTGGTCCGATCGCGCCGGTCGCACCTGCTTCGTCGTCGGCGACCCGATGCAATCGATCTACGGCTTCCGCGAGGCCGACGCGGAATTGTTCCCCCGCGTCGAAGAACTCGGCCTCGAAGTCCCCGGCGATCTTCCACTGCTCTTTGATTCCGTCCATCTCACCGCCAACTTCCGCAGCGAGCCCTCGCTCGTCGCGAGCATCAACGAGACCTTTGCCCATATCTTCGCCGCCTCCAGCGGCAGCGGAATCACCTTCTCTGCATCGCAGCCTGCCCGCACCGCCGCGGAGACATCGGGTCCTCAAATCGTCGCCAGGCCCGCCCCGCGAATGCAGCTCCACTGCGCGTTCATTCCGGAGTCGCCCCGCGCCGCCGATCCCGGTCGCAAAAAAGAAATCGCCAATGAGCGTATCGTCGCGCACCAAAAACAGATCGACGAAATTGTCAAGATCGTCCGCACCCATCTTCTCCGCATTGAAGCGGCCCAGGGCGCCAATGATAAGGAGCAAGGAAAGAAAGAGAAATTTCGCGTCGCCATTCTCGCCCGCGCGCGCAAATCGCTTGTGCCCATCGCAGCAGCCCTGCGCCTTGCCTCCATCCCCTTCCGAGCCGTCGATCTTGAAGCGCTTAAAGACCGTCCCGAAATCATCGACTTACTTTCTCTCGCCCGCGCGCTCCTCAACCCTCACGATCGCGTCGCGTGGCTTGGAGTGCTGCGCTCGCCCTGGTGCGGACTATCACTCGCCGATCTGCATACGCTGGTCAGCGCCGACTCGTCCGATCTTCTCGCTCGTCCCGTGCCCGCGCTCCTCTCCGAACGAGCACAACTTCTTAGTGTCCAGGGCCGCGAGGCCGTCGATCGCCTCTTGCGGGCCGTCGAATTCGCGAAGCGCCTGCGTTCCACGCAACTCACCGTCGCACTGGGAACGTTGCTTGAGCAAGTCTGGCTGCGTCTCGGCGGGGCGCAATGCGTCGATGCCGAAGCGCGGGCCAATCTCGATCTTCTCTGGAGGAGCCTCGACTCTCTCCCGCAAGGTGAACCTGATCTCCTCGGCTCCGCGCTCGCCTCCGCCATCGACGATCTCAAAGCCCAGCCCGACCCCGCCGCCAACAGCGATTACGGCGTGCAGCTCATGACAATTCATGGCGCCAAGGGCCTCGAGTTCGAAGTTGTCATCGTCCCCGATCTTCAGGCTGCCCCGGGCCGCCGCGCCCCGGGCATGCTCTCCTGGCTTGAGCGCGGGCTGCCTCCCGAGTCCTTCTCCGCCGATTCCGAATCGTCTGGAGCCGTCACCGAATTCCTCATCGCGCCGTTCCAGCAAAAAGGCGCCGACAGCGGCAGCGCCAAGAAATGGGTCGATCGCCAGCGCCACGACCGCGAATTGAACGAAGCCTGCCGCCTTCTTTACGTCGCCGCCACGCGCGCCCGCGAGGAACTTCATCTCTTCGCGCGCCCCTCTTACAAAACTGCCGGGGGCGTCCCTGCCGAACTGATCCAGCCGCGTGAGAGCCTGCTCAGAACCGCGTGGCCCGCATGGGAATTCGAGATTCGTCGCAAGTTCAGTCAGTGGGCTGCGTTCACCGCTGCAACTCCGCAGTCCTCCACCGTGGAATCCCTCGCCGCCTCTGCCGGCGGCAATCTGCTCCAGATGCCCGCTGCCGCGCCCAAGCCAACAATCGTGCGCCGCTTGCCTCCCGGTTTCCGCACCGATCCTGCAGAGTTTTCTTTTCCATCCGGCGATGAGCCGATCCTTGGTACCGGCCGCCTCTACGAACGTCACGAAGGCGGCCTGCACTCGCGCGCACTTGGCAGAGCCGTTCACGCGTTTCTTCAGCAATTTGCGCAGCATCTCACATCGCAAACTTACGCAGTAGCTCTCACGACGCTCACGCAGCAGCAACGCCGCATCGCCGCGTCCATTCGCGCCAGCGGTATCGAGTCCGTGTCAGCCAACCGCATCGCCGCGCAAGCGTTGCAAATTGTGCTCCAGGCAGCCGACGATCCTCTCGCACAGTGGATTCTTGCCGCGCACGCTGACGCAGCCAGCGAAGTTCGATGGACAGGCGTCGTGGCGGGCAGCTTGCGCACAGTGCAGGTCGACCGAGTCTTTCGCGCCGGCCCTACTCCACAAGCCGTCGCCACATCAACCAATGAAGACACGTGGTGGATTATCGATTACAAGACAGCTCACGAAGACGGCCTCGACGCCACTTCAGCGCTGCCCGAGTTCCGCCGCCAATTCGCGCCCCAGATCGAAGCCTACGCAGCGGTTCTCCGCAACCTGCGCGGCGCAGACATCAATCTTTGTGGAGGCCTTTACTACGCGCGCATGTCCCTCTTCGATTGGTGGCAGCTGTAACGCAAAGTCGACCGGCGGCACTTCAACCGGCGAGTTCTATAGCTTGCACAGTTCTTCCGCAAAAATATCCCGGTGCGCCAGTATCAACCGATCTGCATTGCGCAGCAGCAGCGCGTATGCTGCAACCGCCGCTAGTGCTAGAGGACCGAAGATCCACACACCGAGCCACGGATCGTCGAAGTACCGGCAGAGAATAGTCACGGGAAACTGCAGCGCCATGCTCCCGAACAGAACCAGCATAATCAGAAGGCCGCTGGTGCGATTCGTTGGCGTCACTGGCTTCCGCTGCGTCTGCCCCGGTACAAATCGGCGCGGCGCTTGAATTGAGCGCATGGTCCCTAATGCTAAATTGACTCCAATCACAAGAATTGTCCATAGCCCGGTGGAGACTTGAATCGCCAGCGGAATTGGCGTGCGCGTGAGCATCGACACTAACACCCAGGCCAGCCCCGCTTCGGCGACGATCACCGCAAGGCTCATCAGATTTTTGGCCACGATTACGTCGCGCAGTCGAACCGGCGCAAGCAAATATACCTGCACCCCCAGTCCGTCCGCGCCAAAGATGTTGTAGAGCCCTGCGAGAACTCCAAATAGCACGTACGCAATCGCTCCAGGAAGAAAATAAGTGGAATTCCCCTGAAACACCGAGCGATTCAGAATCACCACGAAGAACAGCGGAGTCAGCATTCCAATCAGCTGCATTCCGTTGCCGCGCAGGGTCAGCCACTCCTTGTGCAGGCACGCCGCCACAATCGGCGGAAAAGCCGGAGGAGCTTCTTGCGTTTGCCCGACCGTCACTGCGAAACTTGGGATCTGCGAGCGCAATTGGCTGCGCCGCCCGGACCGCTCATTCGCGCGCCGGCTCGCGCCTTCACTCAGGAACTCGCCGAGAAACTGCTTATGCAACCTGATCGCGAATACCGCCGCGAACAGCGCCGCGCTCGCCAGCAGCGCGGTAATTTGAGCCAGCGCCGCAAATGGATGCTCAAGTCGAAGAATCGCATTAGCGGCAAATCCCGGAGGCAGCCATTGCAGTCCCGCACCGGAACTGTGCAATAGATTCAGCGCCAGGCTGCTTCTGCTGCCTGGGGCGCGACCCGGAGCGCGCTGAAAGTTCAGGAACTGAAATCCAACGACCGATAATGCCATCAATGCGCCAAAGATCTCGCGGAAGCGCCGATTCGCCAGCCAGCGCTCCAGCCATGCGCCGATCATGCGCATCAGGAAAATGTTCATCATTGCGTAAACCGAAAGAACCAACAGTGCGGGCAGCGCCAGCGCATGCTTCGCTATACCGATCCCCACGGCCGCGGCCAGCAACGCAATGCAACCGACGATGGTGCTTGGCGTCATTACGCCTATGAGCGTCCGCAAAACCAGATACCGTCCAAATCGCAGTGGGAATCGCGCCAGCGATGAAGGATCGAAATTGGAAGCAACCGCAGCCACGTTTTGGCCGTTGATGTTTACGAACAGCCACAACAGCGTGATGGCAGCCAGAAGCGGAGGCAGGCGCTGCGGATGGTTCCCGGAGATCGCGGCCCATGCCAGGAACCCGCTGCCACCAATCGGGCCAATCACCATCAGCGCAAAGAACGGCCAGACAATGATGCGCACAAAAATAGCGAGCACAAGTCCGGCAACCTGGCGTCCGCTCCCCGCGCCTACTATTCGCCGGCGGAACGTGCTGTTGATGAAAATCCGCCAGCGCAGCCACGCCACCGCCAGAAGCTGCGCGCTCACGGGAATGTCTCGCGCGGAGGAAGCGGGCTGTTCCCCGGCCCTTAGCTCAGCCACGACAGCTCCTGCTCGGGCGCGGTTGCCGCCGGATTTCCCTCGCGGCTGGTTCCGACAATTTCAAGAAAGATCTCTTCCAGGCTGCGCTGCTTCCCGCCCGTGGGCGCAGCGCCATTCGCTTGCGCACGGCCCGCGCGCAGCTCCTCAATCGATCCCTGCGCCACCAGCTGGCCGCGATGAATAATCGCGACATGCGTGCACAGCCTCTCCACAATCTCCAGCACATGCGAAGTGAGGAAGACGGTGGCACCGCGCGCGATCATTCTTTGCAGCATGGCCTTCAACGTGCCCGCTGCCACTGCATCAACACCTTCAAATGGCTCGTCGAGAAATAGAACCTTAGGCCCGTGAATCACCGCGGCAGCCATGGCCAGTTTCTTCTGCATGCCGTGAGAGAAATCCGCAATGAGTTTCTTGCCCTCATCGGCCAGCTGCATAAACTCGAGCAGTTCCAGCGTGCGTTGCATTGTCGTTGCGCGATCAAGGCCGTACATGCGCCCAACGAATCGCAAATATTCTTCCGCTGTCAGGCGGCCGAAAAGCGCCATCCCCTCCGGCACCACCCCAATCTGCCTCTTCACCGCAGCCGAGTTCGCACCCAGGTCCTCGCCAAGGATGCGAATGCTTCCCGAAGTGGGCGCCAGCAGGCCCGTCAGCATCTTGATGGTGGTGGATTTGCCGGCTCCATTAGGACCGAGAAAGCCGAAGAATTGACCCGCGTCCACGCGCAGGTTCACATCCTGAACCGCTGTGAAATCGCCAAAACGGCGGGTCAGCGCAACGGTTTCGATTGCAAGCGTTGTCATGAGTCTTTATGACTTGCATTCACGATACACGCTGCCGGCTCAGCCCCGGTGAAAATCGTCTTGCCCGGTGACGCACATTTATGCCCCGCACATTGATATCGACGATCCATCAACAATCGTTTTCCGTGCATCGCAAATCGGCTTTTATGTATCCTATAGTTGAACGCTTGTTGATCTGCCGAACTTGCACAGGAGAATTTACATATGGCTAAGTCCGTCAAGAAACCAGGCGCCGCGCCAAAGGCTGCAGCGAAACCGCAAAAATCCGCCACGAAGAAATCGGTCGCGACCAACTCTGGCAAGACCAATTCTGCCAAGACCAAATCTGCCGCGAAAAAATCCGTTGCGTCGGCAAACGGCGCCGGCAGCTCAATCGCCCACGATCAGGTTGCGCGGCTTGCGCATCGTTTCTTTGAGCAGCGCGGCCACACGCACGGCCACCATGAAGAAGATTGGCTCCGCGCCGAGCAGGAGCTGCGCGCAAAAGCTTCCTGAGCGGCGCCGCCCATCAATATATTGGTCAACGCATCGCCATTGACGGGCGAATCGCTATCTGCTGGAAACAAAACCCAGTATCCGCGCTATTGTAAATTCGCCATCAGGCTTTCCAGCGCGGATTTCGGCGGCCGCGTGAGCGATTCGGGCAACGTGCCCAGTGGCTCATCCACCACGTTCAGTTGATCGATGAACGTCGGCCTTTGCGTATCGATGTAGAAGATGCCGGTCAGGATTTCGTTCTTCTCGTGCGCCTCCATCAGCGTGTGCACCGCGTTGGCCTTGTTGGTGGGGTCGTAGTCGGCAAGCAATTTGCGCAGGCGAACATGCGAGCCGTCGTGCATCTGCACGTCGAGCACTTCGCCGGAATCGTAATCCACTTCGATATCGTCGAAGCTGGCCACAAATCCAATCTCATTGATAGGCTCGTCGTTCTCCTGTAGGAATTTGTAGCTTTTTGTCGAACCCTCGTGGTCGTTGAACGTCACGCACGGGCTGATCACGTCCAGCATGACCGTCCCCTGGTGCGCGATCGCCGCCTTCAGCATCGCCAGCAACTGCTTCTTGTCGCCTGAGAACGATCGTCCCACAAACGTCGCCCCCAATTGGATCGCCAGGGAGCAGGTATCGATCGGCGGCAGTTCGTTGATCACGCCGGTCTTCAGCTTCGATCCGATGTCGGCCGTCGCCGAAAATTGTCCCTTGGTCAAACCGTACACGCCGTTGTCCTCGATGATATAAATCATCGGCAGGTTGCGCCGCATCAGGTGGACAAACTGCCCCATGCCGATCGAGGCCGTATCGCCGTCGCCGGAGACGCCCAGCGCCCGCATAGTGTGGTTGGCCAGTATGGCTCCCGTGGTCACGCTCGGCATCCGCCCGTGCACGCTGTTAAAGCTGAACGAGCGGTTCATAAAGTAGGCGGGGCTTTTTGACGAGCAGCCGATGCCGCTCATCTTCATCACCCGCTCCGGCTCCACGCCCATCTCAAACATGGCGTCGATAATGCGCTCGCTGATTGCGTTGTGGCCGCAGCCCGCGCACAATGTCGACTTGCCGCCGCGGTACTCCAGCATTGGTAATCCAATGTGATTCAGTTTCGGGCCGCTGGCCCCACTCGCTGTTGTGGTCGCCATTTTTTAGAGGCCCTCCTTGGTTGCAAACTCATCCGTGATGCTCTGCGCGTCCAATGGCAATCCGTTGTAATGCAGAATGCTGCGCAGCTTCGCCACCTGCTCGCCCGGCAGATCCAGCTTCAGCAGGCTCGCCAATTGTCCGTCGCGATCCTGCTCGACCACGTATACGCGTTCATGGCTGGCTACAAAGTCGTGAATCTCGTGCGCGAACGGATAAGCCCGGATGCGCATGTAGTCCACGCTCGTTTTGTGTTCCTTCTCTATCTGGTCGAGACTCTCGCGCAACGCAAAGTCCGTTGAGCCGTATGCCAGGAACCCGATCTTCGAAGTTCCGTTCTTCACGACAACCGGCACCGGCACCAGCTTCCGCGCGTTCTCAAACTTCCGCGCCAAACGGTCCATCACCTTCTGATACTCTTCGGGCCGCTCGGTGTATCCGGCTGCATCGTTGTGTCCTGAGCCGCGCGTAAAATACGCCGCCTTTGGATGCGGTGTTCCCGGCAGCGTGCGCCAGCCGATCGCGTCGCCATCCACGTCGCGGTAGCGAGCGAAGCTGCCCGCCTGCTTCAAATCTTCCGCCGTCAGCACCTTGCCGCGGTCCAGCGGCTTGTCAGGATACGCAAACGGCTCCGACATCCAGTTGTTCATTCCCAAATCCAAATCCGACAGCACAAATACCGGAGTCTGCAGCCGCTCTGCCAAATCGAATGCCGCGTAGCTGAGCTCGAAACACTCCTTCACCGAGCCCGGCAGCAGTACCACATGCTTGGTGTCGCCGTGCGAAAGGAACGCTGTCGAAAGCAGGTCAGCCTGCTGCGTGCGCGTCGGCATGCCCGTCGAGGGACCGCTGCGCTGCACGTCGAAAATCACGCCGGGAATCTCGGCATAGTAGCCTAACCCTGCAAACTCGCCCATCAGCGAAATGCCCGGCCCTGAAGTCGATGTCATGGCCCGCGCGCCGGCCCAGCCCGCGCCCAGAACCATGCCGATCGCGGCCAGCTCGTCCTCGGCCTGCACCACCGCAAACGTCGCCTTACCCTCCGGCGTCACGCGAAACTTCTTCAGCAAATCTGCCGTCGCCTCAATCAGAGAAGTCGACGGTGTAATGGGATACCACGCCACAACCGTGACGCCCGCAAACACCGCGCCCATGCCGCACGCCGCGTTGCCGTCGATGATGATCTTGCCCGCTGTCTGATTCATCCGCTCGAGGAAATACGGATCCTGCTTGGTGAACGTCGTCTTCGCGTAGTCAAAGCCCGCCTGCACCGCGCCGAAGTTCAGTTCAAAGACTTTCGGCTTTTTTGCAAACTGCTTGCGCAGGCCGCTCTCTACCACGCCAAGATCGATCCCCAGCAGTTGCGCCACCGCGCCCACGTACACCATGTTCTTCACCAGCTTGCGCAGCTTGGCTTCGGGGCAAATGCCGGCCGTGATCTTGTCAAACGGCACCGGATAGCAGACCACGTCGTCGCGGTACTGCTTCAGGTTCAGTTGCTCGTCGTAAATTGCCACGCCACCCGGCGGCAGCGCCATCATGTCTTCGCGCGCGGTCTCGGCGTTCATCGCCACCAGCACGTCCGACTCGCGCTTGCGCGCCACGTAGCCGTCTTTGCTGGCTCGGATCGTGTACCAGGTCGGCAGGCCGGCAATGTTCGATGGGAACAGGTTCTTCCCGCTCACGGGAACGCCCATTCCGAAAATGCTCTTCAGCAGCACGCTGTTGGCAGACTGCGACCCCGATCCGTTGACCGTGGCTACGTTGATGCTGAAGTCGTTAACGATACGATGATCCGTGCTTCTTTCGCCCTGTTCCTGACCCAAGGCAAGGTGTCCAGTCGCCATTTGGCGGGATTCCCTTCCAATAAATTCTCGCTACTCTACGGACGCTGGTCCGCTCCTATAAGCTGCAGGTTCTTTGCGCCCCGATATGAGATTATAGTCACTTTCTTGCTAACACCGTCCCACTCCGCGCCACGATGGTAACCCCCCTCGTCCACCATCCCTTTTCGCCATTTTTGCCGGATTCTACCCCATAAACGATTGATTTTCTTAGCCCTGCTTTGGACTCTCACAACTTCGCGGCCCCAGGGGCAGGTATATTGTTCTGGACATGATCGAGAAACAGGGGCAATCGCGTACGCCGGCGCCCGTGCATCCCGGAGCAGGCGTGCTCAAGGTCGCACGATGGCTCACTTCCAGCTCTCTCCCATTGCTTCTCGCGTGCTCCGCCTGGGCCCAGGCCGCGAATACCGCGAATCGGCAGGTCACCTCCTTGGGCACTGAGATTCAAAAGCCCGGCAACGAGCCTCTCCACATCCTCTATATCCACGGAATCGGCGCGATTGGGCAGGGAGATTCCGAATCCCTGCGCAAAACCATTTGCAAGCACGCCACGCATTATCTCCACCAGGCCTGCACCACCACTGACGGCATTTCCACGGGGCGCGAGTACGCCGACCAGGGCATCTTCGATATTCGTAGCGGCCCGCCGCCGCTCAACTATATGGGAAGCCCGGCCTGGAGCACACCTGACGAGTGGCATGCCGCCGCGCCGTTCGTCGATCACTGGTTGATCACCTTGACCGGCGGCAAAAGCATTCTGGTTGATGAGATCAACTGGTGGCCACTCGTGTTCAGCGTCAAGTGCAGGCACATTATGCCCAACGAGACCAACCTGGCCGGCTCGCTGGCTGGCAAATACACCAATTTCCTTGCCATCTGCGCGCGACAGCGGGTGCATGTTGGTGACGGCGTCACCGGCCGTTACGATTTCTACAATTGGCTCGCTCCCATGGGGCTCGATCCCACAACCCTGAATCAGCTGCATAAGAATGCGGTTCCCATAAACCGCTGGGCCAAGGTTCAGATTATGGACTGGAATTTTTCCGATGCCATGCTCGGCGTCGGCCCGCTGGAAGACTATCTGGTCGAAGGAATCCGGCAACTCATCATGAAATGCGTCGCAAAAGGCGCGGAGGAAACAGGCGAACTCACTTCCAGGCCGGTCAGCTTCAGTGATCCCGATGCCCAATTCATCATCATTTCGCATAGTTTGGGCAGCTTCCTCATTCTCTCTTCATTTCAAACGGCGAATGACCAGCAAGAACTCAGGTTCATCAGCCCTCAGGAGCAGAAGCAACGGGAGCAGGGCTCTTGTTATCTCATGGGGCGTTTGTCGCAAGTATATTTCTTCGCCAACCAAATCCCTTTGCTCGAATTGGCCAAAATGAGTCCCGCTGATTCCAGGAATTTCCTCGATCTTTCCGCTTGGGCCACGTGCAGGCAAACAGCTTTGGGACCCGGCAATTTGGATCCCTCAAAACCTGTAGGACAAATTGTTTCCTGGAGCGACCCCAACGACCTGCTCACCTGGTATCTCGGCGCCGATTTCAAATCCTGGCAGGCGTCGGATCATAGCGACATCCTGGTGGTCAACAAATTGGTGAAGAATGCGACCACGTTCAACTGGCTTTGGCTCTTTGAGAGCCCCGACCACGCACACAATGACTATGCCAACAATCGGGTCGTAATCCGATCGCTCTTGCAGCCTCTCCAATAGCCACAAGTCAGCAGTGAGTAGCTAATGGCTAATAGCCAAAAGCTGCTTCTCCGCATCCCTCTTCCACCGCGCAATCAGCGCCAGCGCAATCACCACCAGCGCCAGCGTCAGCCCGATCCACAATCCGTAAATTCCCCATTTCAATCCGAAGCAAAGAAAAAATCCCAGCGGCAATCCCAGCACCCAATACCCCACCAGGTTCGCCCACATTGGAGCGCGCGTCTCGCCCAGCCCGCGCAGCGCTCCCGTGCTCACCGTCTGAATCCCGTCGAACACCTCAAACGCCGCCACAATCGCCAGTAGTCCCGGCCCCACCGCCAGCACGCGCGCGTCGCTCGTGTACAACTCGATCAGTGCCCGCGGCCACACCAAAAACATCACCGCCGCCAGCAGCATAAAGCTCGTTCCCAACCCCAGCGCCAGCCATCCCGCTCGCCGCGCGCGCGCTGCATCGCCCGCTCCCACTGCGTGACCCACGCTCACCGCCGCCGCAGCAGAAATCCCCAGCGGCACCATATACGTCACGCTCGCGTAGTTCAGCACAATCTGGTGCGTGGCCAACGCAACAGGCGTCAAATACCCCGCGGAAAATGTCGCCAGATTCCACGCGCCCACCTCCAGCAGAATCTGTCCCGCCGTCGGACCGCCCAATTTCATCAGGCGCTTCAGCCGCGCCATCTGCGGTCCCGCCCAGTGCTGGAACAGCGGATGCCCGCGCTTGCGCTCGTACCTCCACGCAAACCCAATCAGCGCCAGCGCCATCGTCACCCGCGCAAACACCGTCGAAATCGCCGAGCCGTTCACTCCCAGCGCCGGCATTCCCAGCTTGCCGTAGATCAGCACCCAGTTCAGGAACCAGTTCACCAGGTTCGCAACAATATAGGTCACGGTAATCACGCGCACCTGGCCAACGCCCTGCAAATATCGCCGCGACGCGCCGTAGATCAGCAGCGGCAGCGTGCCCAACAGCAGCCATCCCATGTACCCGCTCGCCGGCCCGGCTACTTCCGCCGCAATCCCGAATCGCCCAAAGAAAAAACTCGCCAGCGCGATCCCCGCCATAATCGGCGCTGCCGCAATGCATGCCAGATACACACCCTGCGCCAGCCACCTGTGGCATTCGTCGTGGTCCTTGCGCCCGTAGGCCTGCGCCACCAGCGTGTCCAGCCCCAGCAACAGGCCAATACCGAAAAGCGAAGGCGTGTAGCAGACGGCATTGCCCAGCGCCACGGCTCCAATCGCCGCCGGACCCAGCCTGCCCACCATAACGGTGTCGACCACGCCCATCAGCATCCAGCCCAGCTCGCTCAGCACGACAGGAACCGCGAGCGCCACCATCGCGCCCAGCTCCCGCCGCCACTCGGATCGCCCCCCTCTCTGATCTCGTTCCATCACTCCAATGTATCGGGCGAGGCAACGACGGAGGTAGGCGCTGGTTTCAATCCGCGCATGATCCATTCACCCATTTTTGAAATAGAAAAGTACGCGGCGACGCCGCGCTCAGGCACTCGCCTCAAAACCCCATCGACCGTTCACCGGCCTCTCCGCAAGCGCGCCCAGGGAAAGCTCCCCACAAGCCGACGTTTGAGGACCTATCCGAGTTCGGTGAGTGCCTAGACACTTACTTGTTCAGCAACGGTGACGTCTGTCACATCTCCTAGACCAATGGTTCGGCTAGTGTATCTGCCGACGTAATCGTCACCGAGCTTCTCTTCTAAGCCCACGATTCGTCCCTGGAGGAAAGATGAAGATCAGACTTGTTTTTGCCATATTAATAGCTGCGGTGACGCTCCTGACAGTGAAGCTCATTACCGCGGAAAGTGAGAAGACGATGAACGAGCAGACAATGAAAAATCTGTCGACTGCCATGCACGGCGAGGCCTTCGCATATGCGAAATACTCGCTGTTTGCAGAGCATGCCCGCCAGAATGGAAACACCAAACTTGCCGATCTCTTTGAGAGTACAGCCAAGACGGAACGATTCGAGCATTTCTCCGAAGAAGAGAAGCTTGCTGGATTGGTAGGCACGGATTCCGACAATCTCAAAGATGCCATTATGGGTGAATCCTACGAAACAGAAACGATGTACCGGGAATTTGCCCAGCAGGCGAAACAAGCCGGGGATCTCGAAGTTGCCAAACGTTTTGAAGAGATTCGGCTGGAGGAGGCAAAGCATCGGGATGCGTTCAACGCCGCACTTAGTGATTTGAAGAAATAGAGTCAGTAATAGAAGCTTTGATGGCATGGTAAGGCAGCTGAGCAATAGATGGAAATAGCGGCGAGTGGCCCATCCGAACTCTGCCACCGATGAGGGTGCCCCATCCTTCGCCTTTTTTCTGGCGAAGTGTGGGTAGCCGCAAGCCTCAACCCGCCGATTCCACTGCACCAATCGAATATCAACTGTCGCGAACAGTTCAAAGCGCTCATAAGCGCGCGTTTTAGGGAGGATCGCAACGATTAGACCTCCAAAACGGCAATGTCGCCAGAAAAGATTCCCGCCGACCCCATCTCCGCCTGAACAGCCGGGAAGAAGTCTGATATTTTAGACCGGGCACATCCCTGACACTTCATCCTTTTCAGGAAGGTTTTTGTTTTTGTCTTGGGGTCGAGGGCAAGCTTACCCTCGACCCCAGAATGGGTGCTTCGGCCATCCGGGATTGCTCAACGGAACCAGCTTACCGCGCCGAGCGTCAAAGCCGATCAGCGGCTGGTGCGCAAAGTGGACCGTGAACAAGCCATCGCCGACCGGCAGCAGCCCCAAACGCGCCGGCACCCTCATCTATGGCCTTCAGCTCGCCCAGACAAGCATCGAAGGTCAACCCGTTGATAAGGAAACTACGGCCTCACGATCATCTTCCCCAAGCCGTCGCGATATAGGCTGGCGATTGCGAACGCGTCGTCGATGTGGTCGATGTTTCTCGAATACGTAAGCAGCTGCGCAAACCACGGCAAACAGCGCTCGAAGCCCTATAGCAGTTTCGGAATTGGTGTAGACCGAATGCACTCAGCAAAGTGGCATTTTCATCAACCGGGGTCCCCACAGACAGGTCTTCGTCTGCGGGGTGGAAGTAAATGCCACCTTTCAATGCTCTCAAAAAGTCTGCGTTAATTCCGAAACTGCTCTAGTAAGCAATCACCTGCTCCGACGTCGCGGTCATCGGTAAGCCGGCCGTGGGCAGATAAGGCAGGAAGAAATGGTATGTGTAGCTGACCTGGACCTTCACCAGGCAGCCTTGGTCGGCCTCGGTTGCGCCGGTGTTGCAGCCTGTCGTCGTGCCGTCCACCGTCAGCTGTGGCCACGTTGCCGTCACCGTGACGTTGCCGGCCGTAATGCCCAGCGTCGTCAGGCTCTGCACGTAAGTCTTGATATTCGTGGCGCTGGCCTTGCAGCTGTAGGAAGTCGCGGTAGCGCAGGAACTGGGCCAGTCCCCGCCGCGCACGATCGCGTAGCGCGCTCCTTGCTGCGCCGCACAGGAAACAAAATGATAGCTATACAGCGCCCGCGAGAAATCGATGATTCCGAAGACGAGCATCAGCAGCATTGAGATCGTGATGCCGAATTCGACCGTCGATTCTCCACGCTCTCCCAGGCCGAATCTCCTCCATCCTCTACGCTTCGGGGCCCCGTTCTTCGAGTCCCGATGCTTTGAGATCGCCCTACTCACTTGCAGACCGCATGGTCGTGCTCCCGGTCAGGGTCATTGGCGAGATTGGCGAAGTGATCCCCTGAAAGGGCATGATGATCGGGTTGTATAACACGCTCGTGGTTACCTTGGCGTAATAAACCACGTTCACTGAGCAGGTAGGAGTCATGGTGCAGCTTGCCGACGGAGACGTTCCATCCGAGCACTCGCAGCCCCACGAACTCGTGGCCGTAAGCCCGCTCACATCCGGAGAGTTCAGCTTTGCCGCTTTCACCATACCCGCTGTGTCGGTGATATTCTGCGCGCCGTAAACGGCGCCTGCGTGCGCTGCTCCCGCGACCTCAATCGCCAGATAATAGGCCCGGCCGAAATCGACCACTCCCATCAGCACGACCAACAGAAACGGAAGAAAAAACGCCAGTTCTACCAGGCTGTTGCCGTCTTCGGAACTCGCAATGTTCAGGCGTTTAGATCGCATAGGCTACTCCGCAAGAGCGGCGCTCCCTGACTTGACAGGCGAGCCGTTCGCCAACGACGAATAGTTGCTGTTGATCGTGAAATTGGCTCCCGAGTTAAGAATCATCGTCTTCACGTCGACGATCGTGTAGGCAGCTGTGTTCCCTCCGCTGTTCAAGGTTAGCTGCGCCGATGGCGCGTAGATAGCGCCCTGGTACTCGCCCGTTGCACCGCTGTCGATAATTATGGAGTTGCTGTCGCTGCTGGCCTCCCAGATCAAAATTCCCGCCAGGCCGCCGCTCGTCGGCGCCACCAGTTGCGCCGTGCTGCCGCTATTCATCTGCAGTTGCCCTGAACCGGTGAAGAACAAGGTTACCCCGGTCCCTCTCAGGGTCGCACCGGTGCCCACGTTAACCCCTCCCTTGATGATGTACGTGCCGGGATTCAGCGCCACCGTGGTGTTTGAGTTGAGATTGAAACCGTAGCAGAACGTCCCCGGATTCAGAGTCGTCGTGCCCGAGCCGGCCACATTCTGGCCTGTGCAACTGCCGGCCGTCGGCGCCGTGAGGTAACTCAGAGGATCTGGAACCGCAGGCGCGCGGGTCACCGGAGTGGAACTGAACGCCCCGCCGTTATTTGGGCTCCAGCCGCCGTGAACATCGAATTTCGTGCTGTTGAATGTCACCCCGCTGTTGCTCGCCAGCGCGCCGCTTGAGCCGGAATCGTCCATCACGCCGCAATTCGCGGTCAGCGTCCCACCGTTGAGCAGGATGCCCTGCGGACCTGAAGTAGTGGTGTTCGACGTAGATGTGAACAGGCAGAACGATGGAGCGACATAGGCCTCTGCTCTCACCGTGATGTGAATCGTGTGTATGCCCACCAGGTTCGCGAAAAACGTATTCGAAGGGGCGGCAAGAAGCGCCTCCACGTAGCTCGTGCTGCCATAGTTGGGGTCACCGCTGGTCGAGCCCTTTGAACAGGGACCGTTATTCACCGTCAATGTCAGTCCGGTGCCGGGGCTCGCGCACTGAATCTTCAGGGTGCTCCCGGTAAATCCGTTCTCCACCAGTGCCTGCTGGGCAGCCTTTTGCATTGCCGAGCAGTCCGCCGTGCCCCCACAACTACTCACTTCGATTGCGCCTGCCAGTGCGGCGGCGTCCACTGCTGCCTGCATCTTCTGCTGCTCGTAGCGGAACTGACCTATGTCGATCGCCAGGCCCACGCATGGCAGCACGGCGATCATGCTCACCACGCCAACCACTACGGCCTGACCGCTTTCCTCGCGCAAGCCGCGCAGCAGCCGTGCCAGTCTTCCGTTCATGGCGTCCCTTTTCTGGCGGAATCGATCTTCCGACCCGCGCGAAGGCTCACTCCATGACGTTTATCGTCAAGTTATGTTCGGTTCGTTAGTTTTAAGTGACCACCGCTTAGCAACTTGGTCAATAACCCCTTGGCATCGCACGATTTACCTGCCAGAATGGTTATGCGATCCAACTCCGACCGACCCAACTCCAGCCAACCCAACTCCCGCATCCGCCCGCTCCCCCGCCCGCTGCTTCAAATCCCCGCCGGTCAAATCCTCAATCGTCCGCTTCATCTCAATCAGCAACTCCTCGCCCATCTCGCGCGTAAAACCGTGCCGGATCAGAATGCGCTGGATCACCAGATCCTCGCGATTCGGTGGCATGGAGTACGCCGGAACCAGCCAGCCGCGCTCGCGCAGCCGATCCGCCACGTCATACAGCGTAAACTCCGTCGCCACCCCATCCTTCAGCTTCCAGCAAAGCCCAGGAATGCCGCCGTTCCCGTCGTAGATGATTTCAAACGGCCCCAGCGCGCCAATCTTCGCCGCCAGGTCCTTCCCGATCGCCGCGCACTCCGCCTGAATCCTGCGATAGCCTTCTTTCCCGAGCCGCAAAAAATTGTAGTACTGGCAAATAATTTCCCCGCCCGGCCGCGAAAAATTCAGCGCAAACGTCGGCATATTTCCGCCCAGGTAGTTGACATCGAAAATCAGCTCCTCCGGCAGATCGTGCTTCTCGCGCCACAGCGCCCACCCTACGCCCAGCGGCGCCAACCCAAACTTGTGCCCCGATGCGTTGATCGACTTCACGCGCGGCAACCGAAAATCCCACAGCAAATCCGGCTGCAGGAATGGCGCAAGAAACGCGCCGCTCGCGCCGTCCACATGGATCGGAATGTCGAGCCCCGTCTCCGCCTGCAGCTTGTCCAGCGCCTTGCTGATCGCCTCCACCGGCTCAAACTGCATCGTGAACGTCACGCCCAGCGTCACCACCACCCCAATCGTGTTCTCATCGCAGCGCTTCAGCACCTCCTCCGGCGTCAGCAGCAGCCGCTCGCCCTCCATCGGCACCTCGCGAATCTCCACATCGAAGTAGCGGCAAAACTTGTGCCAGCACACCTGCACCGGTCCCATCACCAAATTCGGCGCTCCGATCTTGCCCCGCGTGCCGATTGTGCTGGGTGCCCCCGGTCCCTCGCCTTTGGGGACCGGGGCGCGAAGCTCCCCTCCCACCAGGTCCGCCTTCCTCCCTTGCCGTTTCCTCCAATTCCACTTCAGCGCCAACCCGCCAAGCATCGCCGCTTCGCTCGATCCCGTCGTCGAGCAGCCAATCGTGCTCGCCGCCTCCGGCGAATTCCAAAGATTCGCCAGCATATGCACGCACCGCTCTTCAATCGCCGCTGTCTGCGGGTACTCATCCTTGTCGATCATGTTCTTGTCGGCGCTCTCGTCCATGATCTTCTTCACTTCCGGCTCAATCCATGTCGTGCAAAACGTCGCCAGATTATGCTGCGAGTTCCCGTCCAGCACCAGTTGGTCGTGGATCGTCCTGTACACCGCTCCCGGATCGCGCGACTTCTCCGGAAACACATAGCTCTTCGCATCGCCGCTCATCGCGTCCGACTCCACCGCGCACGTCGGCTTCGCTTTCAGTTTGCTCGTGTTGTGCAGCGCCATTTGCTCTCCCGTCTGTCCCCTGTAGCGCCGGCGTCTCGCCGGCTGTCGTGCGGGCGTCCTCGCCCGCACTCCCTATTCCCTGCCTCATCACGGCCTCACCATCATCTTCCCCACGCCGTCGCGATATTGGCTGGCAATCGCAAACGCCTCATCGATCCGCTCCATCTCCCGCGTATGCGTCAGCAGTGGAGCAAACCACGCCGCCTGCGCGCCCAGCAGCTCCAGCGCCTCATCCGTTTCATGGTTCGATCGCCGCACATTCAACAGCGTCAGCTCCTTGCGCCGCATCGCCGCCGCATCCACCTTCGCAAACGCTGTCGTATGGATCCCCGTCAGAACCACCCGCCCTGCATTGCGCGTAATCTGCATCGCCTGGCTCGTCGTCTCTTCTCCAGCCGCACAATCAAATCCGCAATCCACTCCGCGCTGCCCCGTCCCGCGCAAAATCTCCTCTAGAGCCTCGCCCGGCTCCAGCGCCACATCAGCGCCAATCCCCCGCGCCAGCTCGCGCCGATGCGCCAGCGGCTCCACCGCCCAAATCCTTCCCGCCCCCGCCGCTCGCAACGCGGCAATCGTCAACAGTCCAATCGGCCCCGCGCCAATCACCGCCACCATCTCGCCCCTGCCAATCGACGCCAGCCGCAACGAATGCAGCGCAATCGCCAGCGGCTCGGCCAGCGCCGCTTCGCCGTAGCTCATCCCCGCAGGTATCGCCTTAAAGTTGGCCACCGGCAGATTCACCAGCTCGCGAAAAAATCCCGGATAACCCGGCGTGCTCAAAAAGCGAATGTTCGCGCACACATTATGGTGCCCACTCAGGCAGAACTCGCAGTGGTAGCAATAAAGCGCCGGCTCCAGCGCCCCGCGGTCGCCCACGGCCAAGCCCGTCACTCTCGCGCCCGCCTTCACAATCCTTCCCGCCGGCTCGTGCCCCAGCAGCATCGGGTACACATTGGGATTCCCCCCAACCGCGCCTTCCGTGTACGCATGAATGTCACTGCCGCACACGCCCACGGCCTCCACCCGCACCTGCACCTCGCCCGGCCCAGGATCGCCAATCTCCATCTCCGTCAGCTGAAATGTTAGTGGTGCTATCAGCTCCGCAGCGCGCATCGCATACCCCCACATGCATCTCATGGCTCTCCCCACAAACGATACTGCATCCGCGCGCGGAAATAGAAGGAGAGCGGATACCGGCCCGCCAGCAGAGAGACCCTCTACCCCCTTCACGCCCGATCTTCTTCGATAGCGTCGATCCAGAGCTGCAAGGTCAGGTCCTCGCGCCGCGGATTGCCGAGATACGGCCGAAGCTCAGCCACATATCGTTCGCGCAGGAGTTTCAGGTCAAACGGAACGGTCCGCGCCAAATAGCGAACGTCATTACGATCGCGCTCGATATTTCGTTCGAGCTTCGTAAGCGCAAGGTCATAAGGGTCCAGCGCCATAAGCCGAAGATGCTGAAATGTCCCGGGAAACATCTCCTCAAGGCGACTCTCGTACTCATATGGCGCCTGCGCAACAGTCACGCGGTCCAGATAAATCCCGTATCTCCTATACAGGGCTCCGCCCAGCAGGGCCACTTCGGCGAACGCATCGGCAGCCGAAAGCGGCGCAATCTCCAGTACATCGATATCGCCTGTCGGACGGTCCAGGCCATAGAGCATCGTCACAACAAAGCCGCCAATGCAATCCAGCCTCGCCGTCGAGGTCGCGATCTTGTCCAGTTCAGTCAGAAACGAGAACCACGGCTCGGGAATCGCGTCACGCGGCGGCATGGGTCAAGTGTTTCACTTCCAGGTCCGTCAGCAGGTTCCAGTGCCGGGCCTCCGCAGTGCGATTCTTCTTGAGCCACTTGCGCTCGGCCCCGGTCATTGAGTCATGGCACAGTGTGTCCTCCCGCACCAGGCGCGAGCGGTCCAGCACGCCTCGCTGTTCGGCCAACCTTTGCAAACGCGCTGGGTCACCCGCCTTTTTGGCCAGTTCTCCGGCCAGTGTCACAACGAACCCAAGGCGGTTCTGTCGGTCGTTGAGCTTGGCCTGGCGAGTCACCCATTCCCAATCCATGTCCACGTAGACCCAAGCAAGCCAGGGCAGTCCTTCTACAACGCGCGCATCCAGGTCATGCTGGTCGAGGGCATAAAAGAGCAGTTGCGCTGGATTGCGCGCAGCCTTTTTGCTCAGATAAGCAAAGCCGGGATACCCCAGCGCTCCCAGCTCCGCCTTCAGTTCGCGCTCACTCCATCGCAACTCGCCCCATCGCAAAGAATTGTCCGGCTCAAGTGGCAGCGCCGTCGGCGGAAGATCGAACACCTTAACCGCCCGCGCCGCCACTCTGACCGTCACGGGGCGATGGCCCTGCTCAACCATCGAGAGATAAGCCTGCGTCAGGCCGAGCCTGCACGCGGCTCGCTGTTGTGTCCAGTGCGCGTTCAGTCGGCCGGCCTTCAAATCGCTCCCCGTCATGGCTGCTTCCTTGTGGAATTAAATATAACACGTCTTGTTATATTTCTCAGGCTGTGTTGAACTGTCTTCATCCCTGTTAACCCTGACCGGATAGCAAAGGTCGCCGTGGCGATCCGCACATTTTCCTTCGGTACAGCCCCGCGTAACGACTGCCTCGTCAACCCCCGCTTCCGCGTCAGCTCCCGTAAACCACTGAAAACACGCTGCAGATAATTTCCCCCTTGCGGCGCACACTCATTCCATAAGCGTTCAACCAGGCCTTTTTTGCGGCGGAGAGATCCGCCGTGTTGGCATTTCTGGGCTCAAAAAGCCGAAATGCCGAAAAGTCCGGTGAACCCGAGCAAAACCTCTTTGCAAACAGGATTTTGCCGCTAACCGCAACAATCGAGGAGATTTTGCCACGATCGCAGCGGATAACCCAACCCTTACGAGAATCTTGCGCCAAAACGCTGGGATGGGTGGGGG
>PLCO01000028.1:0-57125 GCA_003134815.1 Acidobacteriaceae bacterium
CAACGCATTTTTCCGCAAGCTGTTCAGTCGTGCCGACAATGAATGCAATAGACCGCGGCTTAAGCCGCTGAGGGAAGGTTTTGAAGCCTGCTCGCGAGCATGCAACAAACAACTCGCAGACTTACTTCGTCACGTCCAACACTTGGGAACGGCGCGCTCTTTTCCGCACAGAGACGTGGGCGCGGCTCTTTTTCAAGACGCTTTTGGCGAAGCGCGGCGAAGCGTATTTCCTCCACGAATTCGTCCTGATGCCGGATCATTTTCATCTGCTCATCACGCCCCTGACTTCCCTTGAGAAGGCAATTCAATTGGTCAAAGGCGGATTTTCGTTCCGCGCGAAGAAGGATCTCGGATCGAACATGGAAATCTGGCATCGGGGTTTTTCCGATCATCGGGTTCGCGATGCTGAGGATTATGACAAGCATCTCCATTACATTCATCTGAACCCGGTTAAGAAGCACCTTTGTGAAAGTCCGGCCGAATACCAATACTCCTCGGCATATCCGGGTTGGAAGCTGGACCCCATCCCTCAGTGGCTAAAGCCAGAGATAGGCGGGGTCGCTAATGGCACGGCTGAAGCCGTGCCCTTTCAAAGTAGCGGCACGAAAGTTTAATGAAGAACGGATAAGCAAAAGGAACCATGCCACGCAGAAATGACATTCAGAAGATTCTGGTAATCGGCTCCGGCCCCATCGTCATCGGCCAGTCGGCGGAGTTCGACTACTCCGGCACGCAGGCCTGCAAGGCCCTCAAGCAGGAGGGCTACGAGGTGGTGCTGGTTAATTCGAACCCGGCTACCATCATGACCGATCCTGAGCTGGCCGACCGCACTTACATTGAGCCGCTGACTCATGAATATGTAGAAGAAATCATCCGCATTGAAGCCGAGATGCTCGCGGCGAATCCGAACTCCGGCAAATTCGCGCTGCTTCCGACGGTCGGCGGCCAGACGGCTCTCAATCTCGCCGTCGATCTCGCTGACACCGGCGTGCTCGACCGTTACAGCGTGGAGCTGATTGGCGCCAAGCTCGAAGCGATCAAAAAAGCCGAAGACCGCCTGCTCTTCAAAGACGCGATGATCAGGATTGGCTTGGATGTTCCGCGCTCCGCGTTAATCAACAACCTGCGCGACGGCCTCGACTTCGCCAGCAAGCTCGGATTTCCGGTCCTCATTCGTCCCAGCTTCACGCTCGGGGGCACCGGCGGCGGCATCGCCTACAACCGCGAGGAACTGATGGAGATTCTCGCTCGCGGCCTCGATCTCTCGCCCGTCCACGAGTGCCTTCTTGAAGAGAGCGTTCTCGGCTGGAAGGAGTTTGAGCTCGAGGTGATGCGCGACCTCGCCGACAACGTCATCATTATTTGTTCCATCGAAAACTTCGACCCCATGGGCGTGCACACGGGCGACTCCATTACCGTTGCGCCAGCGCAAACGCTCACCGATCGCGAGTACCAGAAGATGCGTGACGCGGCCATCGCCGTGATGCGCGAGATCGGCGTTGAAACCGGCGGGTCGAATGTGCAGTTCGCCGTCAACCCGCTGGACGGCCGAATGACGGTCATCGAGATGAACCCGCGCGTCTCGCGGTCCTCTGCGCTCGCGTCCAAGGCGACAGGATTTCCGATCGCCAAGATCGCCGCGAAGCTCGCCGTGGGTTACACGCTCGACGAGATTCCAAACGACATCACGCGCAAAACGCCCGCGTGCTTCGAGCCAACCATCGATTACGTTGTGGTGAAGATTCCCAAGTGGCAGTTTGAAAAATTTCCCGGAGCCGACGAGACGCTCGGCCCGCAGATGAAATCCGTCGGCGAAGTGATGGCCATCGGCCGCACCTTCAAGGAATCGTTGATGAAGGCCTGGCGCGCGCTTGAAACCGGCAAGAGGACCGGCGCCGACGTGATGGAGCCGCGTCGCCTGACGCAGATGCTGGTGACTCCGCGGCCGGGACGCCTCGAATACATTCGCTACGCGTTTGAGCGCGGGCTTAGCGTGCGCGAAGTCGCGCGCCTCACGAAGATGGATCCGTGGTTCCTACACCAGATTCGCGAGATCACGTTGGCGCAGGTCGCCATTGCACAAACTACTCCAAAAGATATAAGTGCAGAGCAGCTTCGCCAGCTCAAGCGACTCGGCCTCAGCGACGAGCGTATCGCCACGGAATGGAAACTCCTAGGCAACGCGGGCGTGCAACAGGTGAGGGAACTACGCGAAGGGCAGGGAATCCGCCCCGTCTTCAAGCTCGTCGACACTTGCGCCGCCGAATTTGAGTCCATGACTCCCTACCTCTATTCGACATACGAAGAAGAGGACGAAGCGCCGCCAACTTCGAAGCCGAAGATCATCATTCTCGGCTCCGGCCCCAATCGCATCGGCCAGGGAATCGAGTTTGACTACTGCTGCTGCCATGCGGCTTTCGCGCTCAAAGACGACGGCTACGAGACGATCATGGTCAACTGCAACCCTGAGACCGTCTCCACCGACTACGACACCAGCGACCGCCTCTACTTTGAGCCGCTGGTGCTTGAAGACGTGCTGGCCATCTACAACCATGAGGCGCAGTCGGGCGCGAAGATCGGGATGATCGTGCAATTTGGCGGGCAAACGCCGCTGAATCTGGCGCAGCGATTGCGCGCGGCAGGCGTGCCGATTATCGGTACGTCGCCTGAGTCAATTGATCTCGCGGAAGACCGCAAGCAATTCGGGAAGCTGCTTGAGGATTTGAAGATTCCGCAACCGCGCGGCGGCACGGCGATCAATGTAGAACAGGCGCTCGCCGTCGGCGACGAGATCGGCTATCCGGTCTTGGTTCGCCCCAGCTACGTGCTCGGCGGGCGAGCGATGGTTATCGCCTATGACGCCGACGCGGTGAGCCGCTACATGCGCCAGGCGGTTGAATATTCTCAAGAGCGCCCGGTTCTCATCGACCACTTCCTCGAAAATGCCATCGAGGTTGACGTCGACGCGCTCTGCGATTCGAAGGACGTACTGATTGCGGGAATCATGCAGCACATCGAGGAGGCCGGCATTCACTCCGGCGACTCCTCCTGTGTTTTGCCCGCCGTCGGCATCAGCGAATCGACGCTTGAGATTCTGCGCGCCTACACGCGGAAGCTGGCCCTCGCGCTCAAAGTGGTTGGCCTGGTCAATCTACAGTTTGCAATTCAGCGCGACGATCAAGGCAACGACAGCGTCTACGTCATCGAGGTCAATCCGCGCGCGTCGCGCACGGTTCCTTACGTTTCAAAAGCTACCGGCATACCGCTGGCCAAAATCGCCGCTCGCCTGATGACCGGCCGCAAGCTAAGTGAACTTCTGCCTGCCGAGCTCAAATCCGGCAAGGATCTCGGAACTGGCGCGTACTACTACGTCAAGTCGCCTGTCTTCCCATGGTCGAAGTTTGCCGGCGTCGATACCGTTCTCGGCCCGGAGATGAAATCAACTGGCGAAGTGATGGGCGTGGCGGCCACCTTTGGAGAAGCCTTTGCCAAGGCGCAGTTGTCTGCCGGCCATTTGCTGCCCACCGGCGGCACAGTTTTTTTTACGGTCAATGATCACGACAAGCAAGCGGTCATTCCGCTGGCGCGCCGCTACGTCGATCTGGGATTCAAAATTGTTGCCACCGAAGGCACGGCCAATGTGCTCGAGGGCGCAGGCCTCATTGTCGAGCGCATTTTCAAAGTGGACGAGGGCCGGCCCAACGCCGTCGACCTCATCAAGGAAGGCCGCATTCAGCTCATCGTAAACACTCCGCGCGGCCAGGACGCAATCTTCGACGAGAAGGCCATTCGCCGTGCCGCAGTTCTGGCGCGCGTGCCCACCATCACTACGCTCGCCGCCGCACAGGCCGCGGCGGATGGAATCGCCTCCATGCAGAAACATTCGGTGAACGTGTACGCATTGCAGGCGCTGCACTCGGCCAACGGGAGATAGTTCCAGGGTCCGATAAAGCGGGGGTGTCCGATGTCACTTAAGGCGAAACGCGATTCTGGCGCAGCAGATTTGTCTATCAACAGCAAGGATGGGTCAGGATAGTCAATCTGCTACTAGCGTCAATCGCCACGGGGGTCGGGTCGGCAGGCGACATATTCGGGCTGATTTACGATCATTCGGTCGCGATATTATTCCTGGCAGCCTTTGTTACCGTAATCGGCGCATATTGGCTCCGGACGACTCTAGTTTCACGCATGGCCGTGGGCGAGTCGGGGATCGAAATTCGCACTGCGTTCCAGAATCGATCGGCAGAGAATCATGAGATCGAAGGTTATCGGACTGACGCTGGTCGCGGAGGGGCGGAAACAGTCATTCGGCTCAAGGGGAGCCAACCCTCCATTCTCGTTTCGCACCAAACCTTTGCAATCGATGATCGATTTAGAAATTGGGTCGCGCAGTTTCCAAAGCTTCCGGATCCTTGATATTGGCGGGTAGATGCTTTTAGTTCGAAACAGCAGGTACGAGTAACTTAGTGCCGCCGCGTTGCAAGCCAAGTTCCGCGCCGGGTTCTACAATAAGCAAATGCTTCTTGAAGGCGTTTTCGCCGCGGTCACCACGCCGTTTTACCCCGACGAGCGGATTTATTTTCGCAAGATCGAAGCCAACATGGCGCGCTACTCGCGCAGCCTGCTGGCGGGGATGGTGGTGCTTAGCTCGACGGGAGAGGCCGTCACGCTCGACGATGCGGAGTCGCGCGACGTGCTCCGTGCATCGGTCGACGCCACCGCGCCGGAGAAGGTTCTCATTGCGGGCGTCGGCCACGAAAGTGTTCGCGCGACGCTCGAGTTGGCCGAGTTCGCCGCCAGTCTCAATTACGACGCGGTCGTGGTTCGCCCGCCCAGCTACTACGGCGGCCAGATTTCGCCCGCAGCCGTCCTTCACTACTTTCGCAACATCGCCGACCGGTCGCCGCTTCCAGTTGTCCTCTACCACATTCCCAAGTTTGTCCCCGTTGAGATGCCGGTCGATCTGATCGCGGAACTGGCCCAGCACCCAAACATCATCGGCATCAAAGATTCGAGCGGCAATGTGGAGCGGACTCGCGAGACCGTTACCGCCACCGAAAACGCTCCCCGGCGAACGGTTGCGGTGACGCAGGTGTTTGAAGCAGCCACCGCTCGCATGATGGTCGACAATCGCGAGCCTAGCCCTAAAGCCGGCGCCACCTTCGTTTCCGCCGGCGACCTGGCCAGCGGAGCCGCCGTTGCCACTGCGCCGCCGGCTGCCCCGGTCAAAACTCGTGAACGGACCCGCAGCAGGGAAGTTGGCTTTCAGGTTCTCACCGGCGCAGATCGCGCGATCTTCGATTCGCTCCAAGCTGGTGCCTCAGGCGCTATCGTCGCCTTCGCAGCCTTCGCGCCGCAAGCATGCCAGGAGATTTACCTTGCCTGGAAGGAACACGATTTGAGCCTTGCCGGAGAGAAGCAGCAACGCATTCTCGCCGCCGGCAACCGCATTGTGGGCGGGATGGGCCTGGCGGGAATCAAGTACGCCTGCGACTTCAACGGCTACTACGGTGGCCGCCCGCGCGCGCCGATTCTGCCGCTCTCGGCTGAGCAGAAGGCAGAAGTCGAGCAGCTCTTGGCAGAGATCAGGAACTGATCGGCACACAAATCATGTCTGATAACAGATATTCTGTATACTAAAGCCCCGCGACGGCCACATACCCTATATCCATGCCCTCCATCGCCCCTCAGGCCGTTGTTTTCTCCCACCTTCCCTTCGAGGATCTTGGCTCCCTCGAGCCTGAGCTGGTCCGGCGCGGCTTTGCCATTCGGACCGTTAACGTCGCGACCGCTCAATTTCCCTTGCCGGCCATGGAACGCTGCGATCTGCTCGTCGTTCTTGGTGGGCCAATCGGGGTCTACGATTCCGACGACTACCCGTTTCTCGTGGGCGAAATCGAAACCCTCCGGAAGCGCCTTGCCGAGCGCAAGCCGACACTCGGAATCTGCCTTGGAGCGCAGTTAATGGCAGCAGCGCTCGGCGAACGCGTTTATCCCGGCAATTGCGGCCCCGAGATCGGCTGGTTCCCCCTTTTACCAGCAGACCCGAAGCCCGCCCCAGGCTGGTTTGCACCGGACTGGTTTGCCCCGCTTCTCGTCAAAGACCTCTGTGTGTTCCACTGGCACGGCGATACCTTCGATCTCCCGGCTGGCGCGCAGCACCTGGCACGCACTGAGCTTTACGAAAATCAGGCTTTCGCCATGGAGGACTACGCCCTCGCGCTCCAATTCCATCCCGAAGTCACGGAGCCAGGCCTGGAGCGCTGGTATGTCGGCCACGCCAGCGAGCTCCGCCAGCGCGCGGTATCGATTTCGCACTTGCGCGCAGAGGCGCAGACGCACGCCCCCGCGCTCTTGAATGCCGCGGCTCAATTTTGGAAGCTCTGGTTGGATTACATCTTGTAGCGCCCGAGGTCCTCGTCGTTCAATCCCTCGAGCCAACCGCGAAGTTGCTCCGCTGTGGGGCCTTCCGGCGGGCCGCTGGTGTTCAGCTTGGCGGTCTCCATCACCTTATCGGCCACGAAGATTGGGCAGTCGGCACGCAGCGCCAGCGCAATCGCATCGGATGGCCTGGCATCCACTGCCACCTGCTCATCTCCCTGTTTCAGCCACAAAACAGCATAGAATGTATCTTCTTTAAGCTCTGTAATAACAACTTTTTCCAGCTCACCATTCAAGTGCCGCACGAGATTCCGCGTGAGATCGTGCGTCATGGGGCGCGCCGCAGTCATCTTCTCGATTTCGAGCGCAATCGCGTTTGCCTCGAAGATACCCACCCAGATCGGCATAACCGCGTCCGACCCCACATCCTTGAGCACAACGATGGGCATATTTGTGGAGGGATCCATCATCAGGCCACGAATTCGAACCTCGATATCCATTCGTTCCTTTCCGGCGAATTCCCTTTCCCGCCGTGCCTCTTTTCGGTGTGCTTCCTTTTTAGACGGCTTCGCCAACCAGACTATTCGGAAATGCTCCTGTGACCCGCACCCGCTGGTAACTTCCTGGCGCCGGAGCGATGGGATGGGTCCACGTAAAATTCACGGATTTGTTCTGGCTGCTGCGGCCGGAAATCTGGCCTCGCGACACATTCGCTCCCTCGACCATTACCTCAAGAATTTGCCCGATCTGTTTGGAATAATTAGTCCGCTGAATCTCCCGCTGTCTTTCAAGCAATACTTGAAGCCGCTTTCCCTTTTCATCCTCCGGCACAGTGTCAATCATGGTCAATGAGGGCGTATTCGGCCGCGCTGAATACTTGAAAGCAAAGACGCAATCGTATTCGACCTCGGCCAGCAGATTCATCGTCTGGATAAAATCGTCGTCCGTCTCGCCCGGAAAGCCGACAATAATGTCCGTCGAAAGCGAGATTGGCCGCTTGGCTGCTTTGATCCACGCGATCCGCTCAAGATACCACTCCGGCGTGTACTCTCGCGCCATTTGCGCCAGCACTTTTTTTGATCCAGACTGCACCGGCAGGTGGACGTGGTCGCACAACGTCGGCACGCGATCGATCGCCTCGACAATGTCCCGCGTAAAGTCCCGCGGATGGCTGGTAGTGAACCGAACGCGCCGGATGCCGCCCACCTCGCCGACGGCGGAAAGCAACTCAGCGAACGAGCACTTCCCTTCCGGATCGCGGTAGCTGTTCACGTTCTGGCCCAGCAGTTGAATCTCCGTGTAGCCCAGGTCGGCGATCCGCCGCGCCTCGTCGAGCACCGACGACGACGTCCTGCTGCGCTCTTTGCCGCGCGTGTAAGGGACGACGCAATAGGAGCAGAATTTATCGCAGCCCTCAATAATGGTGATGTACCCGCGGTAGGGATTCTGCCGCGCCGTGAACTCGGTCTCGAAGGTCTCGTCTGTCTGCCGGTCGTCGAGGCCGGTGATGCGGTTCTCGCCTGCTTCAAGCCGCACGAGCATCTCGGGCAGCTTTCGATACGAGGCCGAACCTGACACGAGCGAGACATACGGCGCGCGGTCAAAGATTTTTTCGCCCTCCTGCTGCGCCACGCAGCCCAGCACGCCAAAGCGCTTCCCCTGCTTGTGCAGCTTCTTGTAGTCGTTCAGGCGATTGAAGACTTTCTGCTCTGCCTTATCGCGGATGGAACAAGTGTTGTAAAGGATCAGCCCGGCGTCTTCCTCGACCTCAACCTGGCGATATCCCTGCTGGCGCAGCGTGCCGATCACCTTTTCGGAGTCATGGGCGTTCATCTGGCAGCCGAATGTCTCCAGATAAAATGTTTTGTCGGTTGCCATAGCAATTCTTAGTATACGGTGAGCCCTATAATCGCAGCCGACTTTGCGCTCGCGAGCGCGCAACTACTGGTGCAGCAGCTTGATCACGCCAACCTCGATCGCCGCTTCTCGTCTCTAGTGCGTTTGCTGATCGCGTCTAGCGCGTTTGCTGATCTTGACTTGGCTGATCGCGAAGGCCCGTGTGCAAGTAGGCAACCACCGCGTCCATCTGTTCCTTTGTCATCTGATACGCAAACGAGGGCATCGTTCCCTTCCCTGCTATCAATACCTGCTCAACCTCTGCATCCGTCGCCGGTAGGCCATCCGGCAATGCGTTCTTGCTGAAAAGTCCGTGCAGGCTCGGCGGAATTTTCTTAAGATGCAGATCGTTCTCCTCGTGGCAGTGAGCGCAGCCAATGTTGTAAAGATGCTTGCCTTCGGCTTGCTGGGGCGTCAGCGTTGGCGCCGGCCGGCAGCCCGCTGCGCCCACCGCAGCCGCCGCGACCAGAATCGTCGCCCAGGTTTTTTGAAACCTCAACGTTTCAAGCCTTTCGCACTCCAGCGGTTCCGCACTCGTTGATGAATCCGGGTAATTCCTCCGCAGTTTGTGTTCGCTGAGCCGGACTCCGCATCTCCAGTCTGATTGGACGCAGCAACCGTGGTCAAGCCGCCGTCGCATAGTTGCATGAGTATTGTCGAATTGTCGCCTTCACGGAATCATCTCTGACCGGCAAGCGATTATCCTAAATCCATGACGCTTCCTTCATTGGACCAGATTCACGAAGCAGTGGGGCCGATGTGACCGAACGCGACGAACATCTGACGCCCTTTGCCCATGCGGCCAACAACAGTTGTTTCGGTTGCGGCCCGGCAAACCCAAACGGACTGCACCTCGAATTTCTGCTTGCCGGTGATGGCTCTGTTGTTAGCTTTCCAGTCGTTTCCAGCGCCTTCGATGGCCATCCGGGCTACCTGCACGGCGGCGTGATCGCCACGCTGCTTGACGAGGCCATGAGCAAAGCCGTACGCGCTAAAGCTAAAGGTTTGCCATCGATGACGAGAAGGATGGAGGTCGACTACCTCTTGCCGGTTCCAAGCGAATCGCCTCTTCGCATTGAGGGCCGCTTGGCTCGCAGCGAGCACCGCAAGCACTGGGCCGAGGCGCGCATTGTCAATGAGAAAGGCATCGTTCTCGCCAAGGCCACGGGATTTTTTATTGAAGTCCGCCCAGGGCCCTCAAAAATCTGATGGCCGATCATAGCGTTTTCGGAAATGTTGTCACGCGAAGCCGCGACCGTGAAGTCAACGCGACCAACAGGAAGCGTTGACCTTGCACGATCTTAAAAAGTCGCCCTGTTTCCGAAAACGCTATATTGCCGCCCCGCCACGAAAGCAGACTAAACGTGACCAGGCGTGCAATGCCAAAAGTCCCCACGTCCGCCGCGCCGGGCCTTCAATTCACGGAGAGGCCGAAGTCGATCTCGCGCGTGGTCAGCACCGGGTTATCTCCGGCAAGGATCACGCCCCGTTCGAGCACATGCTCCAGTTCGCGCACGTTCCCTGGCCAATTGTGCGAGGCCAGTTTCGCCCGCGCGCCCTCATCCACGCTCTTCAAAGGCGTATCCCGGCCCAGCTTCTGCAGAAAATGCTCCATCAGCAGCGGCAGATCCTGCGCATGTTCGGCCAGCGCCGGCGTGCGGATGAGGAAAACTGCCAGCCGGTAGTAAAGGTCGGAGCGGAAGCCGCCAGTGAGCGTTTGCGAGGCCAGCGGACGATGCGTGGAGGCGACAATGCGCACGTCCACCCTGACCGTCTCGTTATCGCCAACCCGCTGCAGTTCACCGCACTCCACAAAGCGCAGCAGCTTCGATTGCAGCCCCAGCGGCATCTCGCCAATCTCATCCAGAAAAAGCGTTCCTCCATCGGCAGCCTCTATGCGCCCGATGCGTCCCTGCACGGCGCCGGTAAACGCGCCTCGCGTGTGCCCGAAGAGCTCGGATTCCAGCAGCGATTCAGGAATGGCGGCGCAATTGATAGCCACAAAAGACTTGCGGCTGCGCGAAGAGAGCCGGTGCAGAGCTTCCGCCACAATCTCCTTGCCCGAACCCGTCGGCCCTTCGATCAGCACCGGCGTCATGCGTGGGGCCACAAGGCGGATGCGCCGACTCACCTCGAGCATGCAGGCTGCGTTGCCGATCAACTCCGGAAGGCGGTCGGCGCAGTCCGCCTCGAATACTGAAGCGTTCTGCGCAGGGCGAATGGGGATGGCCTTTTGCGCGCCTGCGGGCAGGCTCACGGCCATCTGCACAGCGCCACGCGCGGGAGCGACGAAGTGTGCGACAGCGAAATCCGCTACGGCAGGTTCGCCGGTTCGCGCCGGACCAGCCAATTCCACGACGGTTGCTGACGCATCAATCGAGGGAGCAGCGTTCCACGCCGCCGTGTCGGTGGTCTCCTGACTCCGTCGAATTGCATACAGTAGCTCCTGCCGGTAAGGCCCACGCGGACCCTCATCCGCTCCTGAGCCGTCCGCGGTCACCACGTCGACTCCCGGAAAACTCGCTCTAAAGTCGCTCAGGAACTCGCGCAACTCAAGATCCGGCAGCCATGAGTCGACAATCACTGCCTCAGGATGCGCGGCTTCTGCCTCGGCCCATGCCTCCGCGCCCCCCTCCGCCTCCCGAACCTGCCAGCGCAAGCCGGTAAGGATTTGCGAAAGCCGCTGGCGAAAGCTTCGATCGGCGCTTGCTACCAGCGCGGTACGGGGCCGGATACGCGATTGAGCGGGGAGAATGGGAACCGGGAAAGTCTGCATGGAGAATCTCCTGAACTGGTACCAAGATGAACTGGGACCAAGAAATCACTTAGCAACCAATCGGCGAAAGAAATGAATGCCAGAAGCTAATGCCGATAGCTAATCAATGAGCGAGTCATCCGGCGTCAGCGCGATCGGCGCAGGCACTACTGGCGCAGTTTCAGTTGGGGCCGCAGGATTGGCCGCGGCTAACGGATCAGTTTCAGCTGGGGGCACCGCCGCCGCAAGCTGCATCTCCGCATCCGACGGTATGATGTAGCCTCGTCCCCGCACCGTTCGGATCAGCCGGCCCGGAGGCGGATCTTCCAGCTTGCGGCGCAGATAGTTCACATACACGTCAACGATGTTCGTCGTCTGCGCCGGCGCCAGGTTCCACACCGATTCCAACAGTTCCACCCGCGAAACACACTCGCCGCGGTTCAGCAGCAGGTGCTCAAGCAGGGCGAACTCCTTGTTCGTCAAAACAATCGATCGTGTGCCACGCCGCGCTGTATGGTCCATCCGGTCCAGTTCCAGGTCGCCCGCGCGCAGTTGCAGCCGGGTCTCCCGCTTGCGCCGCAGCAACGCCCGGCAGCGCGCGCGCAATTCGTGCAGGCTGAAGGGCTTGGTCATCAGATCGTCGGCGCCCTGGTCAAGACACCGCACCCGCGTGTCTACTTCCTGCCGCGCGGTCAGAACCAGCACGGGCAAATTCGCATCGAGCGCCCGCACCTCATTGAGCACCTGTTCGCCATCCTTGACCGGCATATTCAAGTCGAGAATGGTCAGATCCGGCAAATCCTGCCGAAATGCCTCCACAGCCGCCCCGCCGTCCGAGGCCAGCCGTACTCGATGTCCATCGGCTTCCAGGCTACGGCTCAGGAACTGCCCCAGTGCTTTGTCGTCTTCGGCAACCAGTATTCTCATGAGAGCCTTTCCATCAAACTGTGCTCTACTTTTTGCTCTGCCTGTGCTCTGACTTCATGCTGTGCCCTGCTTTTGTTCCAACTTCTTCTCCTGCTGCACACCCTTTATCGCTGACCCTGTGAGCTGCGCCGAGCAAGGCACTACTCCACATTCCTGCGTTGGGGATAGGAACACAAGGAAGATGTGGGGAAAAACACACAAACGATTGCTGAAAGGGGTTTTGAGGAAGTGAGAGTCCTTTAATGGGTACGTTAGGTTTTCTTTGTGATGAACCTCACAGAAAAACGGCGCGGACCACAGGCAATGTCGGGCAACATCGAAACGTCCCTCGCCCACAAGCCTTGCCGGCGAATCTGGCTTTTTTCGTTTCAGGCCGATTTTTAACGATCGGCCTTTGCAAGCTCCATGGCTTCTCGCGAAGCTTGCTGCTGCGAGTCGCTGGCTAGCTCATCCCTCTTTGAAAATGCGCAACCTTGACGCCGCTTCCGATCGCGTACGACGAATTTTGCCGGCTCGACGCGGAACCTGCCGGGATTTCCACAATTCGAACCTCAGGGACGGGCCCAAATTGGTCCCCATTTGATACTTGATCACGCCCATTCATCGAGAATTAACCCTTTTAGTTAGTTCAGATTCGAGCAGTAATATTACCAAAGTGTATACTGGTGCCAGAAGAGTCCTACAAAAGCGCTATCGCCCTTTCTATAGAAATCACCGATTCTGTCGTTACTACATATATGTAAAGAGCGCGGCGCAACGCGCGCGCATGGACGGAGTGCCTTGGTTGACTGGAGCAAACTTCCCGATTTAGGAGCAGTAGGACTTTTAACGGTCGCGTTCGCGTCTGTCGCACGGCGCGCACAAAAGTCGGCTTCAGCCGTCTGGCTCACCGGCTGGCTTCTCGTCGCGCTGCATTTTGCGGCCTTCGCATTTCTCGGCGCACCGGGAAACTGGGCCAATCTCGCATCTTTCATCGGACTTGCCGCTCTTGCCTGCGCCGGTGTTCTGTTTATGTGGGCGGCAGTGTCCTACCGTCAGGAACAGCACTCCAGCCGTTTGATACTCACCGTTCTCTTGACGACCTATACACTCTACTTTGCGCTTATTGTCATCGACCCCGTCGCATCCTGGGCATTGACACCGGTAGCGGCGCTCATCGGCGCTTTGCCGCTGGCCATTCTGCTTTTCACCATGCGCCAGTTCAATCATCCGTTGCGCTGGACGGTTGTTGGCCTCAATGTGGCCCTTGCAATTTTCCTATTGATCTTCCAGCATCGGCCCGGCGTGGGCTCCATGCTTGCCCTCGATGCTGTACTCTTTATCGTCTACTTCGGCTGCGCCATCCATTTCTGGTACACCTACAGGCGCGCGACTGCTGGAGCCTTCATCACCATCGCCGGCTTCTTTGCATGGGCGGCCGTCTTCATAGCGGGACCGTGCATTGCCTACTATTTTCCAAACCTCCAAATTGAAAGTGAGGTTTGGAATCTTCCCAAGTACGTCGTGGCAGTCGGCATGATCATGCTTCTGCTTGAAGATCAGCTCGAGCACAACAAATACCTGGCTCTGCATGACGAACTGACCAGTTTGCCGAATCGCCGCCTCTTTCAGGATCGACTGGTCAGCGCCATTGAGCGTGCCCGCCGGACCGGCACCCACGTCGCGCTGCTTCTGATCGACCTGGACAACTTCAAGCAAGTGAACGACACCGCGGGCCACCACGCAGGCGACGAATTGCTCAAGCATGTGAGTAATCTCTTTACCGGCCGCGTTCGCAAGTCTGACACCGTGGCGCGTACCGGTGGCGATGAGTTCTCCGTGATTCTGGAAGAGCCCATGACCCGCGCCGACGCCATGCGAGTTGGTCGAACCTTGATGCAGCTTCTTGAAGAGCCCTTTACTTTTGGTGAACGGTCGGTCCGGGTCGGGGCCAGCGTCGGAATCGCCGTCTTCCCTGACGACGCGGCGGATGCCGAATCACTGCAAATCGCAGCCGACCTCCGCATGTACGCGGGCAAGAACGCCGCGAAAGAGAATGGCGCGGAGAACATCGCCAAACCGTTCCCGGTAAAGTCGGCCCCAGTACCCAGACCCAAGCAGGGACTGCAAACCGCGGAATAGCTCATCGCAGAAATAACACCCGCAAACACGAAGACCCGGACAGATCGTCCGGGCCTTCGTGTTTCTAGCGTCGAGCTACTTCATCCTTATTCGCGTTAACTTTGTCCGCCGCCGGGTCCGCGTCTACCCCGCCGACGCCTGCGCGGATTGTTGGCGCCTGCACCGGCGCTTCCACCCGGGCGTCCGCCGCCGCCGGCCGGCGGCCCGCCGGCGTGAACAACTGGTGCTCCGTCAACGCGGTTGAAGTTCGGCTCGTTTGTTTCGTCGAACTCCGCGACACTGCCCTCCTCGAAGTCGTCTCCGCCCTCGATGAGAATGGTGCTCTGGTTTGAGCTGGGTTGGCGCTCGTCGAACTCATGGCGCGGCCGCGCTGGAGTTGGAGTGGGCGCCGCCGATACTGCCGGCTGCGTATACTCCGTCTCGTTCGATTCTGCCGGCGCAGATTGCCCCAGCTTCGCCTTCTGCTCCTTAATGAGCGCCTTCCGGCTCAGCTTGATGCGATTGCCTTCGATGGCCAGCACCTTCACCATCACCTGGTCGCCCTCGCGCAGCTCGTCCTTCACTTCCTTCACGCGATGTTCCGCGATCTCGGAGATGTGCAACAGACCATCTGTGCCGGGGAACAGCTCGACAAACGCGCCAAACTCTGCGAGACGCACCACCTTGCCAAGGTACGTCTTGCCGATTTCGGGAACAGCCGTCAGGTTGCCGATGATGGCCAGCGCCTTCGCCAGGCCCTCTGCGTCGCTCGACGCCACGCTCACCTTGCCGGTGTCGTCCACATCGATCTTCGCGCCCGTCTGCTCCACGATGCCGCGAATCGTCGCGCCACCCTTGCCGATCAGATCGCGAATTTTATCCGTCGGAATCATGACGGTCTCAATGCGTGGCGCATACTTCGAGCGCTCCACGCGCGGGCCATCCAGCACTGCGTCCATCTTGTCCAGCAGGAACAGCCGGCCTTGCCGAGCTTGTTCCATCGCCTGCTGCAAAATTTCGCGAGTCAGGCCGCCAATCTTGATGTCCATCTGCAGCGCAGTAATTCCCTTGCGCGTTCCGGCCACCTTGAAGTCCATGTCGCCGTAGTGGTCTTCCGCGCCTGCAATGTCCGTCAGGATGGCGTAGTCATCACCCTCCTTCACCAGGCCCATCGCCACTCCGGCTACCGCGCCCTTCAGCTTGATGCCGGAATCGAACAGCGCCAAGCTCGCCCCGCAAACCGAAGCCATCGACGAAGATCCGTTCGACTCCAGAATGTCGCTCACGATGCGGATCGAATACGGCGACTCATCGGCGCTCGGCAAAACCGCGCTGATCGCGCGCTCCGCCAAAGCTCCGTGGCCCACTTCGCGCCGGCCAACGCCGGTCATGCGGCCTGTCTCGCCTACGCTGAACGGCGGAAAATTGTAGTGCAGCATGAAGTTCTTGCGCTGCTCGCCTTCGTAGCTCTCGAGCCGCTGCCCGTCGTCCGCCGTGCCCAGCGTCGCCGTCACCAGCGCCTGCGTTTCGCCGCGCGTAAACAGCGCTGACCCGTGCGTCCTTGGCAGCACGCCGGTTTCGATGCTGATCGGCCGAATCTCGTCGAACGCGCGCCGGTCGGGCCGGATGCGCTCCTTCGTGACCTGCTCGCGGAACAGCCGCTCGCGCATCAACTCGTAATAATGCGCCAGCTTCTTCTTCGCGGTTGGATCGTCAGCCGGCAGTTCCGCCGCAAGTTCGTCTTTAATAGCTTTGACCAGCGCGTAGCTCTCCGTCTTGGCGTGCGCCCTGGTGTCCAGAGCATCTTTCAGCCGGTCGCCGACCTTCGCCATCAGCTCGCCGTAATAAGCCTCGTCCACTTCAGGGGTGGTAAACTTCCGCTTCGGCTTGCCGGCCTTCGAAACCAGCTCTTCGATGGCCGCGACGATTTTCTTAATCTCGGTATGCGCAAATTCGATGGCCGCAAGAATGACCTCTTCGGTCTCTTCCTTGGCGCCCGACTCGATCATCACAATGCCGTCCTTGTGGCCGACAACCATGATGTTCACCGTCGTCGCTTTACGCTCAGCGTATGTGGGATTCACCACAAACTCGCCGTCCACGCGTCCCACGCGCACCGCTCCAACGATTGCGTTAAACGGAATGTCCGACAGGGCCACAGCCGCGGCTGCTGCATTGATTCCAATCACGTCGGGATCGTTCTCCTTATCCGCGGAAAGAACCAGCGCGATCAACTGCGTCTCATTGCGAAATCCATCCGGGAACAGCGGGCGCAGGGGCCGATCGATCTGGCGGCAGGTCAGGATCTCTTTTTCGCTGGGCCGTCCTTCGCGCTTGATGAATCCGCCGGGAATGCGTCCGCCGGCGTAGGTGTACTCGCGGTAATCCACCGTGAGTGGGAAAAAGTCAATGCCTTCCCTCGGGTCGGGAGATGCCACGGCAGTGGACAGAACAACAGTTTCGCCGGTGCTTACCAGCGCTGCGCCGGAGGCCTGCTTGGCCATGCGCCCGGTCTCAAAGACCAGTCGCTTGCCGCCGGATAGCTCGACGGCTACATCATGTTTCGTAGACATAGTGTCCTCATTTCATTTTGTTCGCTTGGGAAAATCGTGTGGGGAATGCGCGCTTGTACCGGCCGTGTGGCCGGCCAGAGCGTGGGTGTCCACGCTCCCAATCTTGACGCGCGCGAAAAACACTTCGGCGCATGCATGAGCGTCCTCTTGAGGCCGCCCCGCGCGCCTTGGTCCGGTGATCCATGTTGTATGGGGACCGTGACCAGTGTCCGGTCTAAATGCTTCCGGTTCAATGTCAGCTTTCGTCGATTACTTGCGGATCCCGAGTTTGCCGATCACGTCGCGATAGCGGTCCGTGTCATGCACCTTCAGGTAATCCAGCAAGCGGCGCCGCTTGCTCACCAGCATCAATAGTCCACGCCGGGAAGCGTGATCCTTTTTGTGGGCTTTGAAATGCTCGGTCAGGTCGTTGATCCGCTCGCTCAGAATCGCGATTTGGACTTCCGGCGATCCGGTGTCCGTATCGTGGGTTCGGAAGCGTTTGATCAGGTCAGTTTTTTTCTCAATTGCCAGCACCGCGTCAATTACTCCTCATTCTCTCTCGTATCCACTCTTCAGTGTCTATGGAAAGAGTAACATGAGCGCCTTCTACCACAAAGCCCGCGACCCCACCGCGCGCTCGCGAGCCATTACGTCGACTTTCCCATCACCGCGCATCGAACTGGAACAGCCGGTTGTCGAATCGCTCACGGATCGCCTCGGCAATCTGCACCTGCGCCGCATCGGGATGGAGCGGACTGAGGAGGTAATTCCAGGTGTGCGCAACAATTGCGGAAGGCACTCGTGCCAGGGGTGTTTCCAGCGAGGCGAGCCAGGCGTCGCCCAGTCGCCGAGTTGACTCGACTTCTTTCTTCCACGCAATGTGCGCAAGCGGCAAAAGCTCCCGGATCTCAATAGAATCGGGCGCCACAATTCTCAAGAGGTCATAGAATCTGGGGAGTTTGCCGCTGCCATCCTGAAGATGAACAATTCTTTCGAGCATGGCGCTGGCCGGACTGTCTGATAAATAAACTACCGGCTGGCCGCCTGTGTGCCAGCGTCCAGTGCTGATGCGGCCACCTTCGCCGCTCAAATCGGCATAATTGCTGATTCGCCAATATGCAGCCATTGCAATCTCCAAATCAGACGAGGTTGCGTGCTTGATTCCGGTCTCTGACTTGGCTGATGCGGCCGCCTGGTTTTAATGCTTTTGCAGACGATCCCCGCACGAGCCGGATGGAGGGCTGTCTCTTTTAGCGTCTTTGCAGACGATTCTTCTTCACCCACTAAACCAATCGATGTGACTGGGAGCTATCGGTCCGAAGTCATACGAATATTCCTTCATCAATTTGAACCAGGAATTCCTGCACAGCATGTTCGCCCGCTTCCGTTCGCAGCATGGACAGAGCAGTCTTTCCATCAAAGCGGCGCATGGAACTGGTCAGCCAATCCCTCCCATCGCCCCGGTCCCCGTAAACTTTCACTGCCAGCTCATATATTTTCGCCACGCGAGCAAGCCTGTCCGACTCGTCAATGCTCAGCGGTTCGTTGCGCTGGCGGCGATGCTTCAGAGTGCGAGCCGGAATTACCACCTCCAGCAGATTCTGCATCGGGATGTCAGAGTAGGCAGAAAACTGCTCCAACGTTGCGAGGGGCAGTCCCTGCGCAACTTCCCTCCAGTCGAACGTGAATGGTGGCGGCGATGCAGGAACCGTAGCGGCCTGACTCATGGAGACATTATGCCACACTTTATGCGGCATTTTGTCCGATGGCGGTAAATCATTGAAAGCACAAATAATTAATAGCCATATTCATACAGGCCGGCCTGCTTGTTTCCAATTTCCAGGCCCCGGACCTGCCCTGAGCGGGGTCGTTGAATCCCATATTTCTACTGCGTCTGCGCCTCCCGCCAATAGTTCGCCCGCGCCACAATCCTCGCCCCATAGTCCTCGGCCGTCTTTACTCGTATGGAATGCAGGCCCGGCGTCGGGTCGGATGGGCTGAATGTAATCAAATATCGGTTGCGGGCATCCCGCGCCGCAGTCATTACCCGCGCTTCAAACCGCTTGTCGCCCACAAATGTTGTGTATTCCCCGCCGCTCATCTCCGCCACTTCCTTCGCCACATTCTTCTTGAATGCCTTCACCGCCATCACCAGCGTTGAAACCATATTCAGCGTACGGTCTTCGCCGCTGTCCTTCACGTCGTGCCCCAGTTCCGCAAGCGCCGGCGAAAAACTCACGCTCAACACCAGCACATCCGACTCGCCGATCTGCTTGATGAGCTGCACCGGCTTGGTATGCTTGCTGCCGTGGTCACGTTCCTCGCTAATCAGCAGCAGCACGCGCCGGTACTCCTTGGGCTGCGACTCGAGCAGCGTCACCGCATAGTTCACCGTGTCCAGAATCGCCGCGCCGCCGTTGCCCGGCTCCAGTTGTGTCAACTCCGTATTCACTTGGTCGCTTGAGTGCGTGAAGTCCTGGATCAAGTGCGGCTCGGAATCGAAGCCCACCAGCGCCACCTGGCTCCGCGGATCATAAAGGAATACATCGAGCAGCGGACCCAGCCGCGCCAGCTTGTCAAACTCCAGCACGCTCGCTCCTCCCTGCTCCACCGCAACCACCAGCGCCACGGGCGCCGTATCCATCTCCGGCTGAACTTTGATCTTTTGCGGCACGCCGTTGTCTTCGAGCACAAAATCGCTCGGTTTCAGTCCGTAGAGAATGCCTCCGCCCTTCTTCTCCACCAGCGTGGGCACCAGCACTTCTGTGGTTGTCACGCGCAGATTCGGCGCGCCAGTTTGTGAAGGCGGCATCGGCTTGGGCGGCTCGATGGGCGGCAACGGGGGCGGCGACTGGGGCGGCAGCAACTGCTGCGCGCTGCCGGCGGCGCTCGCAACCAGACAAACCGCAACAATAGCGCAGACCGCAACAAAAGAGATGATCGGGCGAGTGAACCGGAATTGAACGCGGGAAGGCACTTCAGCTTCGATGATATTGGAACAATAGGATATTGGACCAATGTCCTTCAGATCCGCTTCCGCGCCTCGCGCTCCAGTTGCCCCGTCCATGCCAGAAAACGCAGCAACTCCCCGCGCTCGTCCCACATGAAGCCAAGAACGCTCTTCGCAGTCAGCGTCTCGGCGCGCTTACCGGAGTAGGTCTCCAAGCGCCAGCGCAAATACTCGCTCCGCCACGGAGCCAGGCGGTGGCCCCGCGTCGCATTCCACAGAAAACGTAGTGCAGCAAACAAAGCAGATCCTCTTGCCTTGAGTATAAAGAAGGCGGAGCCACAATCTCCTTACGTTCCGGATTCGCTTTGGACGCTACGAGTTTCCGCATCTCGGCGTCCTGCATTCTGGCAATCCACTAATGTATGCGCGCCTGTGTATTGTTCTAAGGCGACCCTGATCACCTGCAACCGCTGGGTTGATGCGCACGCGTCTGGCTTATGCCCATTGCTCAGCATCGCATCAACCAGTTTGGAGGCCACCGCAGCTGCCGGCACACGATACGTTCCCGCCGCCAGCGCCGATTGAATGGCTGCAACCTTCTCCGGCCTGACGTCTTCATACGATGGAGCTTGCGAGACTTTGTTTGCCGCGCCGAAGGTCGCCTGGTCGCCGTCGAATACGATTCGAATCGCGTCTATTCTGCCCTTGACTTGCGGCGCTGACGGTGGCATCGCGTTTACCCTCGAAAGTGATCTCAACCTGCCAACCCATTGCGAATAACCATGCTCTTTGCTCCTTTCCAGATCTATCGGCCTCCCTGCTAATCACTCGAGTCATTTAGAAGTTCTTATCACGGTATTGACGTGCAGATCTTTGGGTACTTTACCGTTTTCGTGCTGGTTACTTGAATGGGGGAGTTCGTTGACAATCCGCCCGGCTTACCCTCTCCGGACTCATTTACTTCAGACTTGCGCTCTCCGGGCCGGCGCCTTCGATCGCGCCCGCTCGAAGACGCCCTTGCTGGCCAGATCGCGCAACGCGGCGCGCAGATGCACGACCGCCGAGGCGTGAACCTGTGAAACGCGCGACTCGACCACGCCCAGGGCCAGGCCAATCTCGCGCATGGTCATCTCCTCGTAGTAATAAAGCGTCATCACCAGCCGCTCGCGGTCGGCCAGGTTTGCGATTGCGCCCGCCAGCCGCTCTTCGAGCTCGCCCTTGAGACAGACAAAGAGAGGATCGTCCTGCGGCCGTCCGGGCACGTAGGCCAGTTCCTCCTCGCCCGAGTTTTCGTTCCGCTCGACATGCAGCGTGCCAATCTCGAGGCCCTTCAGATCACCCAGCAGTTGCTGGTACTCGACAAGAGTCATCCCCATCTCGGCGGCGATCTCCGGCTCGGCCGCCGCCCGTCCCAGCCGCACCGACAGCGCGCGGATCGCTTCCTCCACCGCGCGGCCCTTGCGGCGCAGTTCGCGCGGGCCCCAGTCCAGCGTGCGCAGGCTGTCCAAAATCGCGCCCCGGATGCGGAACTGCGCATAGCTTCTGAACTGCACCTTCTTGGTGGGATCGAACTTCGAGAAGGCATCCATCAGCCCCACGATTCCCGCCGAGACCAGGTCCTCGATATCCACATGCTGGGGCAGCCGCTCATGAATTCTGCGCGCAAGAAAGCGCACAATAGGTATGTGATCGAGCAGCACTCGCTCCTGCTCCGGCGTCAGCACTAAACCAGCTACCGCCTGGGGGGGATAGCCGCCCGCTTCCCGCCCGCGGCGTCGCGGCCGCGACTCGCTCACTACTGCTGCCGGTTCCAATCCCATTTCGGTCCCCCAGTTACCTGTTGCGCTCCCAATTGCGCTCATGATTGCGCTATGAGTTGCGCTCTCGCCTACCTGGCGGACCGTACCCACCCGGCGAAGCCGTTTCTCGGGCGGAACCTCGCTGGCCACTACAACCGCAAGACGCGGCAGTACCGGGTCGAGACAGCGCTTGAGGAAATAGCGTGCCGGCCTTGGACAGAGAAGCACGGGGGTGGCCGAGAAATATGCAGAACGGATAAGGGACCTCACAGAATCGGTGGGGCGGCGCACGACAGGTGTGCGAGGGGCGCGCCCACCAAGCAGCCCTCTCCTCCGGCGCAACACTTCAGTCACTTCGCTGCTACACTTGAAGTAGGAAAGACTTTGCGGCTTCCGATCGTGCCCGGATTCCTGCACGAATTCCTGCCCAGATCGTGACCGGTTGCCTTTCGAGGTCGAAAACGATGCCTGAATCTACAGAAAACAAGAATTTCGGCGGTACCAGCCTGCGCCTCAAGGTTGGCCTGGCAGAGATGCTCAAGGGCGGCGTCATCATGGACGTCATGAGCGTCGAACAGGCGCGCATCGCCGAGGAATCCGGCGCAACCTCCGTCATGGCGCTTGAACGCGTCCCCGCCATGATCCGCGCCGAAGGCGGCGTGGCGCGCATGGCCCGTCCCTCGCTCATCAAGCAGATCATTCAGGCCGTATCGATTCCGGTGATGGCGAAGGCTCGCATCGGCCATACCGCCGAAGCGCAGATTCTCCAGGAGCTGGGCGTTGACTATATCGACGAGAGCGAAGTGCTGACGCCTGCCGACGAGGCGCACCACATCGATAAACACGCCTTCACCACGCCGTTCGTCTGCGGCGCGCGCAACCTTGGCGAAGCCTTGCGGCGCATTGCCGAGGGCGCGGCCATGATCCGCACCAAGGGCGAAGCAGGCACCGGCGACGTGGTTCACGCTGTACAGCACATGCGCCAGATCACGCGCGAGATGCGCACGCTCACGGTGCTTTCTGACCAGGAGCTCTACGCGGCTGCAAAAGATCTACAGGCGCCTTACGAGCTCGTTCGCATGGTCGCGAAGAGCGGCAAGCTTCCGGTGCCCAACTTTTCTGCCGGCGGTATCGCCACGCCCGCCGACGCCGCGCTCATGATGCAGCTCGGCGCCGAGGCTGTCTTCGTCGGCTCGGGAATCTTTATGAAAGAGCGCGCCACTCCGCTCGATGTCGAGAATTGGACCGAAAAAGACGCCGCGGTAGGACTGTGCACAAAAAATGATGTGGGCACGGCCCGTAACCCAGAAGAACGTGCCGAAGCCGTCTCTCGCGCCAAGGCCATCGTCGTTGCGACGACACACTGGAACGACCCCAAAATTCTCGCCGAGGTCGCTGAGCAGGTGACGGGAACGATGAAGGGCCTCGCCGCCGCGGCTATTGAAGAGTCGCAGCTTTTGCAAACCCGCGGCTGGTGAAATGGCCGTTCCGGCGGGCGCTCGCTCTCCGCTCGCACAAACCTGATTGCTCTTTATCCTTGCGTCAGAAGAAAGGCCCAACGATGGGACACACGGGCCTGCGGCTTGACATGTACGGTAATACCGTACATTATAAATACGTGAGGCGCCATGCAACTGGTCCGGTTTCGCCACAAGGGACTGGGGCAGTTCTACGAAAACGGAAACGCCCGTTCTTTGCCCTCTGCTATGGCTGGCAAGTTGGGCAAGTTGCTCTTCGCCATCGAAACTGCCGAGACGCTGGAACAACTAGGCAAGTTCCCCGGTTGGAAGCTGCATCCGCTCAAAGGCGGCTTGAAGGGGTTTTGGAGCCTGACTGTTACGGGGAACTGGCGATTGATCTTCCGCTATGACGAAGATGCCAATGCAGCTTGCGATATTGACCTGATCGATTACCACTGAGGAGGCCGAGATGCCCATGAAGAACCCGCCCCATCCGGGCAACATGATTAAGACCGAAGTCATCGAAGCGCTCGGCCTCAGCGTGTCAAAGGCCGCGGAGATTTTGATGGTGCGCCGCGCTACGCTTTCCGATCTTCTAAACGGCAAGTCCGCTCTCACACCCGATATGGCGCTACGCATCGAAAAAGCATTCGGCCCGGAGATGGACCACCTGCTGCGGATGCAGTTGGCGTATGACGTGTCAAAAACCAGAGAACACGCAAAGAACATCTCAGTCCGGCGATATGTTCCAGCTTGAATGGAGTGGGTTGCCGAATTGGCCTGGGGCATATTTTAGGATGAAACCGCGTTGAATGTCGATTTCGAGGACTACCACTAGCTGCCTGGATAGGGAGGATGTTATGGAGAAGAAGAGCGGACTACCGCCGGTTCATCCGGGTGAAATTCTCAAAGAGGATATTCTGCCGTCCCTCGGACTGTCCGTAACGGCCGCGGCCAGGGCTCTGGGCGTCTCCCGCCAGTTGCTTCACGATATTCTGTCGGAGCGCAGGCCCCTTTCCGCGGTCATGTGCCTGAAGCTCTCCCGGCTGCTGGGCGGCTCACCAGAAGTGTGGATGCGGCTGCAGGCAGCTTATGACCTGAAGATGGCGGAACGGGATAAGAAGGTCATGGAGCGCGTCGTGCGGATCATGCCTCTTGAACGAGTCGAAGAACTTCGAGCTTGATTCTTGGCAGGATGCCGGGAGGACTATCCGTCGCGTTCTTTGCGAAGGGCGGGAAACCACTCTCGTTCGTTTTAGTGTCGAATGCGCCTTCCCCACCGCACCGACCTTGACATAGTCATATGACTAGTCATATGACTAGATGTAGAGGCGCTTTTCCCATGGTCTGGCAGGTCTACGACGCAAAAGCCCGCTTCAGCGAATTTCTCGACGCCGCGCTCAAAGACGGCCCGCAAGTGGTCACGCGCCGCGGGGTCGAAACCGCGGTCCTCGTTCCCATCGACGAATGGAAGCGGCTGCGCGGCGAAAAACGCGAAACGATCAAGGACATTCTGCTGGATCCGAACGGACCGTTCGACCTCGACATTCCTCCACGGAGAAAATGGCGCAGGCGTAAGCCCGTAGTCTTCGAGTGATCTCGATGTACCTCCTCGATACGAACGTGATCTCTGAACTACGCAAACGCAAGCTCACGGAGCCGTTCTCGCTTGGTTTAATTCGGTTCCCTCCGAACAGATTCAGATTCCTGCCGTCGCGGTTGGAGAGTTGCAGAATGGGGTGGAGCTAACACGGCTGCAGGATCGTGTGAAAGCCGCCGAAATTGAGCATTGGATCAACCGGATCGTCCGCGCCTTCATTGTTTTGCCCATGGATGGGAATGGTTTCCGCGAAGTCGCGCGCCTGATGATCGGTCAATCTGATGAATTATTCGAGGATGCCATGATCGCCGCTACCGCTCGTATTCACGATCTCATTGTCGTCACTCGGAACGTAAAGGACTTTAAAACCTTTGGCGTCCAGGTCTTCAACCCGTTCACCGGCAAATAAGCGACGCGAATAGGATACTTTTCCGATTTCCGTCCTGAAACGCGCGCCCGTTTTCTTTTCCCATTCCTCAGGCACCTCTTCCGATTTTCGGTGCGTCAAAACAAAAGTGAGTGTACATTCAACCTCACAGGGTTCCCCATGCCCTCTATCTTTACTCCCATCCCGTCTGAGGTCGAGCGCAAATCCCCCGGCATCGGTGGCAAGCCGCCAGTCGCCCGCCGGCCCACCGGCGGTGGAGGCGGAGGCGGCGACGACGACTGGAGAAGTCCGCGCCGCGGCCCTCGCGACGTTCTTCACCGTACGCGGATGTTCGTCTTCTGCGCCCTGGCCGGCGACATGATGTTCTTCGTCGTTCTGGTGGCGTTTTTCTATGCGCGCCAGACCGGCACACGCATGGATCCACGAACCCTTCAGCAGATCGGCGACTGGCATCCGGTTCTTCTGCCGCCCATCCTCTTCCTCAACACCGCGGTCCTGATCCTCAGCACCTTGACCATGGAGTTCGCGCGCCGCCACATCTTCCGCGAATTCGACGTCCTCGAAGAATGGCTTGGCCTGGGACGGCCAGCCCTTCGCCGCACTCTGCCCTGGCTCGGCGCCACCCTCGCTCTGGGAATCATGTTTCTCGCCGGCCAACTCATCGCCTGGCGTCAGCTCACGGCACAGGGGTTCGCCTTCACCCACGGAGCTACCCCGGCCAGCTACTTTTTTTACATCATCACCGGCCTGCACGCCGCGCACCTCGTCGTTGGTGTGTTCGCGCTTGTCTTCTGCCTCTCGGCCCTCGCCCTGCTCAAACGCGTTGAATCCCGCCAGATCGCCGTCGACGCGACCGCATGGTTCTGGCACACCATGGGCCTCGCCTGGCTTATCCTGTTTGCAGTTTTGATCTTCGGCCAATAAGCCCTCACACCCCGCCCAATGTGTCATCCCAAGCGGAGCACGCTGTCGGAGGTCCCCGGCGACGACAATCGAATCAAATCGATCAGCTCTTCGAAAATCGGTTTGGTCATTGATCTGATCCCGGCGGAGAACGCAATATTTGTGTATGCCGCGCAATTTGCATGGTTGGAAGCCGCAACTCAGGCCCTGGCGTGTAATATTTGAGCGCGAGATTGAGCAGTTTCCATCAGGAATCCGTCCATATGGATATAATCCCGAAACATCCAACTGCAACTCTGAAAGGCGCTGATATGCATTTAAGAAAGTTCTTTGTGTTGCTCGGTTGCCTCCTTCTTGTCGCGGCAGGCGCCGTGGCGCAGACGCTTCCCACCGGTGTTCAAGAGGTGACCTCGATTGAGGGCGTCACGGAGTACGCGTTTCCAAACGGGCTGCACGTACTGCTTTTTCCTGACGATTCTCAGCCCAAGATTACGGTAAACGTGACCTACCGCGTGGGCTCGCGAAACGAGGGCTACGGCGAGACCGGCATGGCGCACCTGCTTGAACATATGGCGTTCAAGAGCTCGACATCGGGCAGAGTACTCTTCAAGGAGCTGACCGACCGCGCCGGAGGGTTCTTCAACGGCACCACGAGCTACGACCGGACGATGTACTTCGAATCGTTCAATGCGAGCGATGACAACCTGCGCTGGGCGCTGGATCTGGAAACCGATCGCATGGTGAACATGACCATGCTTAAGAAAGACCTGGATTCCGAGATGACTGTGGTCCGGAACGAAATGGAGTCCGGCGAGAACAACTCACTCAATGTGCTTCACGAACGTGTGTTGGCGGCGGCGTATAACTTCCACAACTACGGCAAGACGGTGATCGGCGCTCGCAGCGACGTGGAGCGGGTTCCAATTGAAAATCTGGCGGTCTTTTACAAGAAGTACTACCAGCCCGACGATGCGGACCTTATCATCACCGGGAAGTTTGACCAATCGAAGGCGCTCTCGATGATCGCGCATACTCTCGGCTCGATTCCAAAGCCGGAGCGCATCCTGGCCCAGCCATATACTGCCGAGCCCACGCAGGAAGGCGAACGTGAGGTGATCCTGCGCCGCGTGGGAGACATGCAGGGCATTATCGCGGTCTATCATGTGCCCTCGGCTCTGCATCCTGATATTGCGCCACTTGAAGTCATTTCGGAAGTTCTTGGCGCGCAGGAGACAGGGCGGCTTTATAAGGCACTCGTAGATACGAAGAAGGCCGTTTCCGTTTCCACGCACACCTCCGGCATGCACGACCCCGGATATGTGATGGCCTTCGCACAGCTCAAGCCGGAGCAATCGATCGACGATGCTTCGCAGATACTGCTGCAGACCGTCGAAGGACTCGCGGCCGCTCCGCCCACGCAGGAAGAAGTGGATCGCGCCAAAGCGCGCCTTCTCAAGACCCGCGAAATCAACATGGCCAACTCGCAGACGGTCGCCTTGGAGCTTGGCAACGAGGTCGGCGAGGGCGACTGGCGACTGCTGTTCCTGGATCGCGATGAGATCGGCAAGGTCACGCCGGCTGACGTTGCCCGCGTGGCAAAGGCCTACTTCAAGTCATCGAATCGCACGCTGGGCGAGTTCATTCCTTCCGCTGCTCCAGATCGCGCGGAGATTCCTGCGGCCCCGGATGCGGCAACGCGCTTCAAGGACTTCACCGGCGGAGTGGCAATCCAGCAAGGCGAAGCATTTGATCCCTCGCCTAAGAACATCGAGGGGCGATTGATTCGCGCCACCCTGCCTAACGGAGTGAAGCTGGTCATGCTCCCGAAAAAGACGCGTGGCGGCATTGTCGTCGTCGATCTGGCTTTCCGTTCCGGCAATGAGAAAGCGCTGTTCGGCAAGTCGACGGCGATCACCATCACCCCCGACCTGCTGATGCGGGGCACGAAAACAATGAACCGGCAGCAGATCGAGGACCAAACCGATCGGCTGAAGGCGCAGATCAGCCCGTTTGGAGGCGTTGGATACGAGGGAGCGTGGATGCGCACGGAAGAGGCGAACCTTCCGGAAACTCTGCGCCTGGTCCGCGAGTTGCTTCGTGAACCTACCTTCCCCGATTCTGAGTTCGAGGAGGTGCGTCTCAAGCGCATCGCTGACCTCGAGAGTCAAAAGACGGAGCCGACATCATTGGCGCAGATTGAGTTGAACCGCCATATGAACGCGCAATATTCGCGCGTCGATGTGCGCTATGTGCCCACACTTGACGAGCAGATCGAGGATCTGAAGAATCTGAAGGTTGAAGATGTGCGCAGTTTCTACAACGAACTCTGGGCGCCCGGTGTTGGCGAAATCGCGGTTGTTGGCCAGTTCAACCCAGATCAGATACGCAGCCTTTTGACTGAGCTCTTCGGCGACTGGAAAAACACCCTGCCGTACGCTCGCATCGAGTATCCGTACCGGAGCGTCGAACCCATCAATCGCAACCTCGAAACACCCGATAAGGCGAATGCGCTGTTCGCCGCCTCTCTTCCGGTGAAGATGAATGACGACGATCCCGATTATGCGGCGCTTACCATGGGCGAAATGGTTCTGGGCGGATCTCCGAACTCGCGCCTGTTCCAACGAATTCGCGTCAAAGACGGACTCAGCTACGGAGCTGGGGCTCAACTCCACATTCGCACAGAAAGCGATGGCGGCTCTCTGAGTGCCTACGCCATTGCCGCGCCGCAGAATATGCCGAAAGTGGAATCAGATTTCCAGGAGGAAGTGGCTCGCCTCCTGAAAGACGGTGTTACTTCGGAGGAGCTTCAGGAAGCAAAGAAGACCTGGCTCGATCAGAGGATAATCCAGCGCACTGACGAGAGTAACCTTGCCAGCAGGCTTGTCGACTTCGAATACTGGGGCCGCACGATGAACTGGGACGCGCAGTTCGAAGCCGCAGTCTCCGCGCTAACTCCACAGCAGGTGAACGAGGCATTAAAGCGGTATCTTGACTCGTCTGCAATTTCGATTGTGAAAGGCGGCGACTTTAAAAAAGCCGGAGTATTCCAACCATAGCCAGCGTCGCTGACGGTCTGAAGGAGTGCTCATAGGAGAAGTGGGCACTCAGACCGTCAGTGGGAAACGCAGGAAGAGATAAGACGGCCCCGACCGCCGGGACCATGAAAACCCCGTCGACGACTCTGCCGTCGGCGACTTCGCCGAAGAGAGAAGAAAAGAGCCGAAACCCTCAGCCGCCGCACAAACAGGCTGAAGTCTGAAAGCTGTGAGCAGTCTCTCTACGCCGACCGCAAATGCAGCAGTTCGCGCCAACGTTCGCCCATGCTGGGCACTTCAGGGCATTGAAAATAAATCTGCCGGTTGATCCCCATCAGCAACTGAACCGCTTCCAATTGAGCGTTGCGCGCACTCAACAACCCTCCCGAGTGCACGAACTCGTCGGTCAGGTATTCGATCGCGTGGCCCAGAATCTCCAGCGCGCGTCCCGCCTCAGGCGAGATACGCCGCCGGCGCACACGGCCCCTTTTTCTGAGGATGTCGCAGCCTTCATTTTCGAGCGCAGCGGGATTCGGATCTGAAACCGTCGCATCACTCTTTGTTGAACAGGAGCTCATGCGGTTTTTCCTCAACCCGGTTCTTCGGCGCATGACATGAACCGGACAGAGTACAAAAGTCCTGTCCCTAATTGGCACACAAGTATTTATGCAGGATCGAATTCGGAGAACCAGCGTCAAAACTCACAGGTTCCGAAGTCGATCCCTTTGGAACCCGACCGTCCCAGCCAACTCCGCAGCCCAGCAAAGCGCTTTGTCAAGCCGCACCGCGCCTCGCCCATGCCCCGCGCCCATTCCCCGCACCTTGACGTTCGGAGCCCGAAAACCTAATCTCAAGCTAGAGCCTGCTGTTAGCTTTCCAGCGGGCGAAAGTTGACAGCAGTCTCTCGGTTTTCTCTCCGTCGAAGCTGCTTTTTCTTCGGCGAATCATCCATAATGCTCTCCAAATCCTTCAGGCTGGGCGATGAATTCAACTCCGTATGACTGGCAGTACCTCCCTCTGCTCCTGCAGATTCTTGCCGCCGTTTTCCTTGGCGTGGCCATGGTCGTCGCATCGTGGTTCGTCGGCCGCCATCGCAACACCAAGGTCAAGCTCGCTGCCTACGAGTGCGGCATCGAAGCCGTTGGCGATGCGCGGGGCCGCTTCAGCGTGCGCTTCTATCTGGTCGCAGTTCTTTTTATTCTCTTTGACGTGGAAATGGTCTTCATGATGCCCTGGGCCGTCATCTACCGCCAGCTTCCGCACATCACCGGCTCTCGCTTCTTCGGCTTTTGGGAGATGCTTGTCTACCTCGGCTTTGTGGCCGTCGGCCTCTACTACATTGTACGCAAAGGGATCTTGAACTGGAGTCACGACAGAGCGGACCTGTAACCTAGTGGATAGTGATTAGTGGGTAGTGGTTGGTGATCGGTGGCCAGTTCTTTCCACGATCCACACGGTCGTTGCGCAACTGGAAACAATCTTTGATGAGATAAGTCTTAAGGATGATGATTCAACCACCCACCCTCGCCGGCAAGCAAGCTGTCCTTGAAGGACTGCCGGACCATCCTGCGATCAATGCGCTCGAATCCCAGAGTACGGGGGCCTGGAATCCGCAGGCCTTCACCGACGCGCGTTTCGACTTCGGCGAGCTCACGCTCACCATCGCTCCCACGGGGATCCGCGCCGCCTGCTCTACTGTTCAGAAAGCAGGCTACAACTTCTTTGAGGATATGACCGCGGTCGACTGGTTCCCTGCCTCGCCACGCTTCCAGTTGAGCTATCACATTCTCTCGCACGCCTTCATGGAGCGCATCCGCCTGCGCGTCATGCTCGACGAATCCGATCCTGTTGTCGACTCCATCGTTCCCGTCTGGGCGGGCGCCAATTATTTTGAGCGCGAGGTCTTCGATCTCTTCGGAATTCGCTTCGCCGGCCACCCCGATCTCCGCCGCATCATGATGCCCGACGACTGGCAGGGCCATCCCCTGCGCAAGGACTATCCGGTGGAGGGATACCGGTGATGAGCGAGACTCCCGGCTCCCCTGTCCTCGAGCTTCCCGCAACCGAAAGCACCGGCGAGAGGCGCATGATCCTCAACATGGGCCCGCAGCACCCGGCCACGCATGGCGTGTTGCGCCTTATCGTCGAGCTCGATGGCGAAGTCATCGTCAGCGTCCAGCCCGAGGTCGGCTACCTCCACACCGGCATTGAAAAGACCTGCGAGGCCAAGTTCTACCAGCAGGTCGTCCCGCTCACCGATCGCATCAACTATCTTGACCCGCTCTCCAACAACCTTTGCTACTGCCTGGCCGTCGAAAAACTCCTCGCCCTCGAAATCCCCGAGCGCGCCCAGTGGATTCGCGTCCTGCTCACCGAGCTCAGCCGCCTCAACTCTCACCTCATCTGGCTCGGCACCCACGCCATGGACATTGGCGCCCTCACCGTTTTCCTCTACACCTTTCGCGAGCGCGAAGAGATTCTGCGCCTTTTTGAAGCCGTCTCCGGCCAGCGCATGATGACCAGCTACTTCCGCATCGGCGGCCTCGCCATGGAGCTTCCGCTCGACTGGCTCGACCGCGTTCAGGCCTTCATCAACACATTCTCCGAAAAAATCGACGAATATTCCAACCTGCTCACGGGCAACCCGATCTTCATGAACCGCTTGAAGGGTGTCGGCTATCTGTCTCCAGAAGATGCAATTGCGCTCGGCGTCACTGGCCCTCCCCTGCGCGCATCCGGCGTCGATATCGATCTCCGCCGCGACATGCCCTATTCCAGTTACGAAAAATTCCAGTTCAAGGTCCCAACCTCCACCGTCGGCGACACATGGGCGCGGTACGAAGTTCGCCTCATCGAGATGCGCGAGAGCACAAAGATTATTCAGCAGGCCCTCGACGGCATGCCCGGCGGTCCCGTAAAAGCCGATGCGCCCAAAATAGTCTTGCCCGATCGAGAAAAAATGAAAACCGAGATGGAAGCCCTCATCCATCACTTCAAAATTGTTACGGAGGGCTTCAACGTTCCTGCCGGCGAGGTCTACCAGGGCATGGAATGCGGTCACGGGCAGATGGGCTACTACGTCGTCTCTGACGGCACATCCAAGCCTTACCGCGTTCACATGCGCTATCCCTCGTTCGCAACGCTGCAGGCCGTTGAAACCATGTGCAAGGGCCGATTGATCGCCGACCTCGTCGCGGTCATCGGTTCCATCGATATAGTTTTGGGAGAAATTGACCGGTAAGTCAGAGGCCGCCGTGACCGATTACGATGCGTTAGCAAACAAATTGATGGGAATCAAGAAAGCCAGCGACTTAACCGACGAGAAACTAGCGAACCACGGATTCGACCCTGTCACTTTTTACCAGTACGTCAAAGTGCAAGTCGAAGTGGAAGTTGACAATGCCAACGTGGAGCTTCGCAAGCGGAAGTTGCCGCTCGTTGAGCGAGTTTTCATCCCCGGCTTTCAGGGGAAACTTTCTCTAACCTTTGGAACCGAATTTCTTTGCACTGTGGAGCTGCACGAATCAAAAGGCCGAATCAGGGCTGTGATTTTCGGGCCCCCAAATCGTGATGAGATCGCCAGAAAGGACTTTTTCTTGAATCCAGCGGCGGCGAATCTGCAAGGCGCCACGGTGAGCGCGGGTGAGAAAGTGGCTGTGGGATACAGTCCACAAAAGATTGCAGCCGAGATTATTTCCGGGCTCCTGATGGGGGAATTCGCTTGACGAAGAAGACTTGCAGGAGCGTCTTGACGCTCCTGGCCGTCGGCGCCATTGAGATTGTCTTAGGAGAAATCGACCGTTGAAGCGCAAGCGACGCAATTCCCTCGTAGCGAGGTTTCTTTTTCTCGGGAAACCTTATTTCGGCGAAGTGATTCCGCCGAGGTCGGTCGTCAAACTGTTGGCGCCGTGGGGCAATCATCAAGGGAGAGTTTTTCGCATTGGCTATTACAGCCGCCAGGACGGTTTGGATTGCGTCTGGCTGGTAAACGAAAAAGGCGAATACGAGCAAACGACCGATCAGAATTCGATCAGCGAGGATTTCCAGATTCTCAGGAGGAGCGACGAGTCCGATTGGTTTGGATTCAATCGCGAAGTGCTCGGCCCAATCTCGACTGAAGAGCTTTTGAAGTTGGAAAGGGTATAGGTTATCCGTTGCCTCAAAGCCTCTATGCAGAGCTTTGGATTTCCCTCGGTTCCCTGCTCCGCAGCTACACCGCGGCGCACGGCCTTCACGCCAAACGCGAGGCCGCCGTCGAGTTGACCGATGAAAAAATCACCGTCCGCCACAACGAAAAATGGCTTATCCTCAGCCGCGACAACTCATCCGTAACCTGGACGCGAGAAAATGGAAGCATGGGAACCCTGGAACTAACCGAAGCCGGAACCCTGCGCGGCGATAATAAGGACGAAGCTATGGATCTGGTCGCCGAGCAATGGGCGCAGGACCTGATGCTTAAGTCGTCGCAACTGGAGTCGCACGGGAGCGATTGAGATGAGCGCGAACACAACAAAACCCGAACCCGCGTCCGTCTTCTCGCCCGACTTGGCCGCGCGCTTTGACGCGCTCGTGCAGAAGTATCCCGTGAGCCGCTCCGCCCTCATTCCCATGCTGCTCTACGCGCAGGATGAAGTTGGCTATCTCTCCCAGGCCGTCGTCGCTGAGATCGCCCGCCGCATCGGCATCACCGAACTTGAAGTGCGCAACGTCGCCACGTATTACTCCATGCTCCGCTTCAAACCCGCCGGCAAATACAACATCCAGGTCTGCACCAACATCAGTTGCATGTTGCGCGGAGCGTACGAGGTTCTCGACCGCTTCCGCGAAGAGCTTGGCATCGATCCTCACGGTGTCACCGCAGACGGCCTCTTTTCGCTCGAAGAAGTCGAGTGCATCGGCGCTTGCTGCTGGGCGCCTGCCATCCAGGTCAACTACGAATTCCACGACGAGCTCAAGCCCGATCTCGTGCCTGGCATTCTCGGCGCATATCGGAACCAAGCCCCCAAGAAGGAAAAGAATGCCTAGGCTTGTCTCCCATCCCGATGAGGTCAAGATCATCTCGCGCCGCTTCGGCATGGGAGCGGCCAATATCGACCGGTACATCGAGCTGGGCGGCTACGAGGCCGTCAAAAAATGCCTCGCGCAGGGCCCCGAGTGGATCGTCGAAGAGATGAAGGCCAGCGGCCTGCGCGGTCGCGGCGGCGCGGGCTTCTCCACCGGCATGAAGTGGTCCTTCGTTCCCAAGCAGTCCGCCAAGCCCAAATACATCCTCGTCAACGGCGACGAAAGCGAGCCCGGCACCTGCAAGGATCACTTGATATTCCTGCACGACCCACACGCCGTCATCGAAGGCACCATCATCGCCGGCCTTGCCGTCGGCTCGAAGATGGGCTTCATCTATCTGCGTGGCGAGTACCGCTATCTGCTCGAAATCACCGAGCGCGCCGTCGCCGACGCCTACGATCGCGGCTTTCTCGGCAAAAATATCTTCGGCTCCGGCCAGGAATTCCAGATCATCACCCAGACCGGCGCTGGCGCATACGAAGTCGGCGAAGAATCGGCGCTCATGGAGTCGCTCGAGGGCAAGCGCGGCGTCCCGCGCATCAAGCCGCCGTTTCCCGCCGTCGTCGGCCTCTATGGTGGTCCCACGGTCATCAATAACGCAGAGACCATCGCCACCGTGCCCGCCGTCATCCAAATGGGCGCGCAGGCCTACTGCGACGTCGGCACTTCGCGCAACGGCGGCACGCGCCTCTTCTGCATCAGCGGCCACGTCGAGCGCCCCGGCGTATACGAGCTGCCCATGGGCTACAACCTCAAGAAGATGATCTACGACGTTGCCGGCGGCATCCGCGGCGGCCGCAAACTCAAAGCAGTCGTTCCCGGCGGCTCGTCCACGCCCGTCCTGCTCCCTGAAGAGATCGAAAACCTCGGCATGGACTTCGATCAGGTGGGCAAAGCGGGCTCCATGCTCGGCTCAGGAGGCGTGGTTGTGATCGACGACCAGACCTGCATCGTCGAATTCGCTCTCCGCACCATCAGCTTCTACGCGCACGAAAGCTGCGGCTGGTGCATCCCTTGCCGCGAAGGCACAGACTGGCTCAAAAAATCGCTCACCCGATTCCACGCCGGATTCGGTACCAGGAGCGACATCGACAACATTCAGTACCTCGCCGAAAACATGCTGGGGCGCACCTTCTGCCCGCTGGGCGACGCGGCCGCCATGCCGACTATCGCGTTCGTCAAAAAGTTTCGCAAGGAGTTTGAAGATCACCTGAACGGCAAGCCCTGCCCGTATGCAAAAGAAGGTGTGCCGCAGTTGACCGTGGTCTAGGGAAGAAAGATGAAAGTCAGGGACCTTATCAAAAAGATCGAAGAGGATGGATGGGAATACATGTACACCTCCGGGAGCCACAGGCACTTCAAGCATCCGGTGAAGCCCGGGAAAGTGACTATTCCGGGGCATCCTCATGACGACGTTCCTCCCGGTACTCTAAGATCAGTCCTCAAGCAGGCAGGTTTGAAATGAAACAGAAATTTCTGGTGGTATACGAACACGTCAAACGGAACTATGGGGGCTTTGCTCCCGACATTCCAGGATGTATCTCGACTGGAAAGACACTGGCGGACATTCGTCGTCTGATGCGAGAAGCATTGGAAGGGCATCTCGAGTTTATGGCAGCCGATGGTGATCCAATGCCGATGCCAGTTACCACGAGCTTTGACTTCTCGCCCGAGGACTATCCAGGCGGTGAAGTGGACCACTATGTGGTCGAGTGGTTGGAGATCAATGTCCCTGTTTCCAGACGCACAAAAGAGGCCATGACGGCATAAAGTCGCCTAAGGGAAAGATGCCCGACGTAACCTTCACAGTCGACGGAAAAAAGCTCACCGCGCCCGCGGGAACGCTGCTGATTGACGCTTGCCGCAAGGCCGGCATTGAGATTCCGGCTTTCTGCTATTACCCCGGCCTCTCGCTTCAGGCCGCCTGCCGCATGTGCGTCGTGCGCCAGGAAAAAGTTCCCAAGCTGCAAACCGCCTGCACCACCACCGTCGCCGAGGGCCAGGTCTTCACCACTGAATCGCCCGAAATCGCGCAGGCGCGCAAGGCCACCATTGAACTGCTTCTCGGCAACCATCCACTCGACTGCCCCGTCTGCGATGCCGGCGGCGAGTGCGAGCTGCAGGACATGAACTTCAAGTACGGCGCAGGCGAAAGCCAGTTCGTCGAGATGAAATTTCATCGCGACGAGCAGCAGTGGTCGCCCGCCGTCTTCTATGACCGCCCGCGCTGCATTCTCTGCTATCGCTGCATCCGCATGTGCGGCGAAGGCATGGACGTCTGGGCGCTCGGCATCCAGAACCGCGCCATCAACTCCGTCATCGTCCCCAACATTCTGGCGACGGAGCGACAGGGCCAACAGCTCGACTGCGAGCAGTGCGGCATGTGCATTGACGTTTGCCCAGTGGGCGCGCTCACCAGCGGCAGCTATCGCTATAAAACCCGGCCCTGGGAGATGAACCACGTTTCGACGGTTTGTACTCATTGCTCTGACGGCTGCAAAGTTACGCTCGGCGTTCGCCAGGCCAACGACGGTTCGGAGATCGTTCGCGCCGACAATCGCGACAAGAGCGGCATCAACGGCGACTTCCTCTGCGCCAAAGGCCGCTTCGGTTTCGATTTCGTCGAGAGCCCCGACCGCCTCACGCAGCCTCTCGTCCGCAACGCGCAGGGCAAGCTCGAGCCTGCCACGTGGGAGCACGCGATCCGCATCGCCGCCGGCAAGCTCAAAGAAATTCGCGACACGCGCGGCGGCAGCGCCATCGGCGTCATCGGCAGCAACCGCACCAACAATGAAGAAAACTACCTGCTGCAAAAATTCGCGCGCACTATCTTGGGCACAAACAACATCGACCACGAACGGACGACTGATTATGCTTCGTTTGCCCGCGCCCTCGCCGGGGTCCCCACGGACAGGTCCACGTCCGTGGGGCAGCTCGCCGGTCATCCCGGCAAGACCGCCAGCCTGCGCGACATCGCGTCTGCCTGCGCAGTTCTCCTCGTCGGCGGCAACCCCACAGACGAGCACCCACTGCTCGCCTGGCTGCTTCGCACCAACGTGCGTCTCAACCGCGCCCGCCTTTACGTTGCAAATTCGGACTCGATCAAGCTAACCCGCCAGGCCAAAGCAACGCTCAACCTCAAGCCGGGCGACTACAACAAGCTCGCGGCAATTCTCGACACCGGCCCCGACTCCGAACTCGACACCGGCCAAACTGAATTCAGCAAGGCTCTGCTCGCGGAAGAATCTTTAATCGTGATCTTCGGCGAAGAACTTCGTGGCGCGGCAGTCGACGATCTCGTCGCATGGGGCCTCAAACGCCCGAACACCCGCTTCGCCTATCTCGGCGACCACTCCAACTCTCGCGGCGCAGCAGACATGGGACTCTTCCCCGATCTGCTTCCCGGCTACGTTCCCGTCACCGCTCCCGGTGCATTCGCCGAGTACCCCAACCTCCCCGCTGCTCCGGGCAAATCGCTGCCGCAAATGCTCGATTCTGGATCTGATCTCGGCGCGCTACTTGTCGTCGGCGCAGACCCCGTCTCTCGCGCCAAACTCTCGCCTGCTGCGCTGGCCAACACATTCCTCATCGTGCAGGATTTATTCCTTACTGAAACTGCGGCGCTCGCCGACGTTGTCCTTCCCGCCGCCAGCCTCTACGAAAAATCCGGCACCGTCACCAATACCTTTGGCGACATCCAAATTGTCCGCAAAGCCGCCGACCGCGCCGGAGTCAAACCCGACTTCGAAATTCTCGTTCGACTCGCCGGCGGCATGGGCATCGACGTCAGCACACTCGTCCCCTTCGGCAAACGCGGCACCACCGGCGATCTCGGCCAGTCCCGCGGCGCGCAGTCCGGCGAGGCCGACCGTCACTCCGTCTGGCTTGAAGCCAACGGCCTCGAACCCAAACTCAGCCCCTTCGATCCTCTTGCCGCTCTCGACGAAATTGAGCGCCTCGTTCCCGGTTACAAACTCGATCGCATCAATCTCTTCGCGGGTAACGACGTGCACACCGAGCCGGTCTCACCTGCACTCGCGTCCGGATTCGTTCCCGTCCCCGCGCTCTCTGCACCGGAACTCATCGTTCCCGCGCACGACACTCTCTTTACCTCGGGCGTGCTGGGCCGCTACAGCCGAGCGCTCAACCAACTGGAGGAACATCAGGCAAATGAACTTCGAAAATCGGAACTCGCAAAATCCGCAGCCGACTGAAACATGCGGCCGCTACTGACTCGCTGTCTTGCTAACCTGCTGACTCGCTGTTCAAAGAAGGCCAAACGCACGTGACGATCTTCGCATTTTTTCTCTGGAGCTCGGCCAAAGTCGCCGTGATCACGGTGATGATGCTCATGGGCATCGCCTATACCGTGCTTCTTGAGCGCAAGCTCGTCGGCCGCATTCAGAACCGCTGGGGCCCCAGCCGCGTCGGCCCTTTCGGCCTGCTGCAACCGCTTGTTGACGGCGCCAAATCCTTTCTCAAGGAAGACCTGATCCCCACCGCCGTCTATCGTCCGCTCTATCTCGTCGCGCCCATCATCTCGCTCGGCTGCGCGCTCATCGCCATTGCCGTCATTCCATTCGGCGCGCCCGGCATGGGCCCGCACGGCTTCGACCTCTTCGAAATCTCGAATATCAACGTCGGCCTGCTCGTCATTCTCGGCATAACATCCATCGGCGTTTACGGCATCGCGCTGGCCGGGTGGTCCTCGAACAACAAATACTCCCTGCTCGGCTCTCTTCGCTCTTCAGCCCAACTCATCAGCTACGAGCTGGCCCTGGGTCTTTCGCTCGTCGGCGTCGTTCTCCACGCCGGATCGCTCAACCTCCGCGTTATCGTCGAGCAACAGGCCACTCTCGGCGCGGCTACGTGGAATATCGCCGGCGGGGGGCAGATTCTGGCCTTCTTCATCTACTTGATGGCCGCCTTCGCCGAAACGAACCGCTCGCCCTTCGACTTGCCTGAAGCCGAAAGCGAGCTTACCGGCGGCTACCACACCGAATACAGCTCCATGAAGTTCGCCATGTTCTTTATGGCCGAGTACGGCAACATGATCAACGTGGGCTGCGTTGCCACGCTGCTCTTTCTTGGCGGCTGGACAAGCCCTCTCGGCGACCTGATGCCGCCGTTTCAGAGCACTGTGCTCAGCGCATTGCTTCCCCTCTTCTGGTTCGTCCTCAAAGTGTTCTTGTTCCTCTGTCTCTACGTCTGGGTGCGCGGCACCTTGCCGCGTTTCCGCTATGACCAGCTCATGAACTTCGGATGGCGGTACCTGCTTCCGCTCGCCATCCTCAACATTGTGGGAACAAGCCTTTGGCTGGCCTGGCGCTGAGGGCGCGCCTCGATCCCGATGTCGATTCGCGCTCATTTACAATCGAGATGAACTTCTACATCGGACCAGGCTTTTATAATCGGGCCAAGCTTTTACAACCGGACTAGACCTCCTCGAACAACGATGCACCTGATCCTGTTCTTCCTGTTTGCCGGATTCTGCCTCGCTGGAGCCATCAATCTCCTGTTGCAGACCCATCCCATTAACAGCGCCCTCTCGCTCATCGTCGTCATGACCTCCCTGGCCGTCCTTTACTTGCTTCTCGGCGCGGAGTTCCTCGCCATCGCGCAGATCATCGTCTACTCCGGCGCCGTCATGGTCCTATTCACCTTTGTCGTCATGCTGCTCAATGCCGGCCGCGAAGAGCGCACCCTCGGCAGCCGTGCCGCTTCGCGCATCGGCTTCCCCGCCGTTGTCGCACTCTTCGCCATCCTCGCCACCATCCTTCTTCATGTCCAGGGCCTGGGCGCCGCGCATCTTGGCGAAGGACTCTCGAATGCGCCCGGCCAATCGAATCTCGAACTCCTCAGCCAGGTGCTCTTCCACGAATTGCTGCTGCCTTTTGAAGTCACCTCAGTGCTCATCCTCATCGCTATCCTCGGCGCGGTCGCGCTCGCCCACGTTGAAGGCTCCAAGATTCCCGAGTCGGAAAGGGTGGCCCAGAAGTGAGCTTCCTTCAGCACGACGTTCCGCTCTCCTGGTATCTGCTCCTCAGCGCAATCTTGTTTTCGCTCGGCGTCGTTGGCTTTCTCGTCAAGCGCAATCTCATCACCGTCTTCATGTCCATTGAGCTCATGCTCAACGCCGTCAATCTCTCCTTCGTCACCTTTGCATACCAATGGCACGAAGTGAGGGGCCAGATCTTCGTCTTTTTCGTCATGATGGTTGCCGCCGCCGAAGCCGCAGTCGGCCTCGCCATCATCATTGCCGTCTTTCGCGCCCGTTCAACGTTGGCCGTCGACCGGATCGACCTGATGAAGCTATGACCGACTCCGCACATCTCTGGCTGATTCCGCTGTTTCCGTTCCTGGGCTTTCTGCTCAACGGAATCCTCGGCTCCCGCCTGCCGCGGCGTCTCACCACAATCGTCGGCGTCCTCGCGCCTCTCGCGTCTCTCGTTGTGGTGTTGAGCGACTTCGGAGCCACCGTCATTTCCGCGGCCTCAAGCTGTCGCGGCTGCGGCCAAGTCACGGCGCTCACGCTGCCCGATGCGGAAGCACTTTCCTATCATTGGCTCAACATCGGCGCGCTCCACGTCGATTTCATCTTCGTCCTCGATCAGCTTTCCGCGGTCATGCTGCTCATCATCACCGGAGTCGGCTTTCTCATCCATGTCTACTCCGTCGGCTACATGCGCGACGACCCTGGCTACGCGCGGTACTTCAGCTTCCTCAATCTTTTCCTCTTTTTCATGACCGTCCTGGTCCTCGCCGGCAACTTCCTGCTCATGTTTGTCGGCTGGGAGGGGGTCGGTCTCGCCTCTTACCTGCTCATCGGTTTCTGGTTCCAGCGCGACTCCGCCGCCAGTGCCGGAAAGAAGGCCTTCATCGTCAACCGCATCGGCGACTTCGGCTTCCTCATCGGCATCTTCCTCGTGCTCACCACCTTCGGCACGCTCAGCTTCGGCGGAATCGCCGCCAGCCTTTCCATGAATCCCGCATGGCACGGCACTGTTCTCACCGTCATCTGTCTCTGCCTTTTGGTCGGCGCCGCAGGCAAGAGCGCGCAGCTCCCGCTTTACGTCTGGCTGCCTGACGCCATGGAAGGCCCCACTCCCGTCTCCGCGCTCATCCACGCCGCAACCATGGTCACCGCAGGCGTTTATATGATCGCCCGCACGCATCTGCTCTTCGATCGCGCGCCCATTGCCCTCTGGACAGTTGCCATCGTAGGTGCGGCCACCGCTCTATTCGCCGCAACCATCGCCCTCGTCCAGAACGACATCAAGCGCGTGCTCGCCTACTCCACAATCTCGCAGCTCGGCTACATGTTCCTCGCCTGCGGCGTAGCGGCCTACTCCGCGGCAATCTTCCATCTCGTCATGCACGCGTTCTTCAAGGCGCTTCTCTTCCTCGCTGCGGGCTCCGTCATCCACGCCATGGGCGGCGAGCAGGACCTGCGCAAGATGGGCGGCCTGCATAAGAAACTCCCCGTCACCTTTTGGACCATGACCGTGGCCGTCTTCGCCATCGCCGGATTTCCGCCCTTCGCCGGCTTCTTCTCGAAAGACGCAATCCTTTACGCCGCATTTCTTGATGGAACCGGCGGCAAGCTCCTTTGGTTCATCGGCCTCATCACTGCTCTGCTCACATCGTTCTACATGTTTCGCCTTTGGTACATGGCTTTTCTCGGCGAGCCGCGCAGCGAGTCGAGCCACCACCACGCCACGCCAAAATCGATGGCCGTTCCGCTCGTGATTCTGGCCGTCTTATCCGTCTGCGGCGGCTGGATCGGCATCCATCGCTTCAGCGCCTACCTTGCTCCCGCTGCCGCCGCGCATCGCCCCATGCCCACCGGCAATCCCGCCCTCGAAGCCCTTCTCAGCATCGTCGCCGTTCTCGCCGCGCTTGAAGGCTGGCTGATCGCCGACAAATACTACCGCCGCAAGACCGAGCGGCCTGCTCAGCTCGCCGCCGCGCTCCCCTTCGGCTACAAGCTGCTGTCGAACAAGTACTACGTCGACGAAATCTACAGCGCGATCATCGTCAAGCCTCTGTTCGCCTTTTCAAAATTCGTTCTTGAGTGGATAGTCGACACCGCAATCCTCGGCGGCCTTGCCTGGCTTCTCGCTGGCATCGCCAACATCACCGGAATGATTCTCCAGCGCTGGCAGTCAGGCAATCTGCGCTCCTACGCCGCGTGGTTGGCCGCGGGAGCCGCCGCCGTGCTTCTATTCTTGCTTCTCACCGGCTCGCCCCACGCGTGGAGTCTTCCCTTCTTTCATTCCGAAACCATCTACAAAGTTAGTCACATCACCGTAATTCAATCCGGACAGGCGGGGCATTGAGAATATGAGCGCGTTCGATCCCATCATTCTCACCCTCATCCTGCTGGTTCCTCTCGCAGGTGCAATCCTCATCGCGCTCCTGCCCGATCGCGCCAAGCTCCCCAACTGGATCGCACTCATCACTACGCTCTTCACTTTTCTCCTCACCCTTCATCTTCCCGCGCACTTCAACACAGGCCAACCCGGATTCCAGTTCGAGCGCAACATTCCCTGGATCGAAAGTCCCGCCATCTTCTACCACGTCGGCGTGGACGGCCTCAGCCTCTGGCTCGTCGTTCTTGTCGGCCTGCTCGCGCCCGTCGGCGTCGTCGCCAGTTGGAACGCCATCCAGACCCGGCGCAAGGTTTACTACGCGCTCTTCCTCGTCCAGCAGACCGCCATGTTCGGCGTCTTTATCTCGCTCGACCTCATGCTCTACTACGGCTTCTGGGAGCTTTCGCTCGTCCCCATGGCCATCCTCATCGCCATGTACGGCCGTAAAGACGGCCCGCGCGCCGCCCTCAAATTCTTCCTCTTCACCTTCATTCCGTCGGCTCCGCTGCTCGTCGCGATTCTCTGGCTCTACGCAAAGACAGGTACCTTCAACTTCGCCGACCTCCAATATCAAACCGCCAGCGGAGTCCTTCCCGCAAGCGCGCTCTACTGGGTTGCGCTCGCATTTCTCTTCGCCTTTGCGGTCAAAGTCCCCGTTTTCCCGCTTCACGGCTGGCTCGCCGACACATACTCTGAAGCACCGGTCGCGCTCGCCATGGTCGTCGCAGGCAAGCTCGGCCTCTACTCCATGATTCGCTTCCACGTGGGACTTTTCCCTGCCCAGGCCCGCGCCATCGCGCCGTTGCTCATCGCGCTCGCCGTCATCGGAATCCTCTATGGCGCATGTCTCGCGCTCATCCAGCGCGACTTCTGGCGTCTGATGGCCTTCGCCGCACTCAGCCACTTGAGCCTCATCGTCCTCGCCATCTACGGCCTCACATTCCTCGGTTGGGCCAGCGGCGTCTATCAGATCCTCTCCCACGGCGTCGTCGATGCCGCGCTCTTCCTGCTCCTCGGCGCGCTTGAAATCCGCTTCGCCTCGACGGCCATCAACTCCTACGGCGGTCTCGCCGCCAAGCTGCCTCACGCGGCCACCTACTTTGTCATTGCCTCGCTCGCCATGATCGGCTTGCCCATGCTCTCAGGCTTCGTTGGCGAGTTCATCATCCTCTCCAGCACCTTCGCCGGAGTCAGCCGCCCCTGGGCCGTCGCCGCCACGGTGGGTGTCATTCTCGGCGCGGCCTACATGCTGTCTCTGGTGCAAAAAATCTTCTACGGCCCTGAAAGCGCACAGACCGCTTCCAAACCCTCCGCCGATCTCCGCTTCCGCGAGCTCGCCATCCTCACGCCGCTCGTCGTCCTCATGCTCGTGATGGGCCTCGCGCCTGACCTCTGGCTCAACACCATCCGCACCGGCGTTCATCCGCCGCAAGCCGTTGAGTCCCCGCAACAGTCTTTGCAGCAAATCGACCAGAACTCATCCGCGACGCCAAGCCCAACTCCAACTTCCTCGGAGGCCCAGCGGTGACTCCAGTTCACGACATCTACCGCATCCTCCCTGAGGTCATCTTCGCGCTCACCGGCGTCGCCATCATGCTTATCGACGCCTCACTGCCACCCTCATGGCCGCGCCGCCCGCTTGGCTGGGTCGCCGCCATCGGAACAACCATCGCCCTCTGGGCCAGCCTCTGGCAGCTTTCCCTGCCCGAAGGCACCGGCTTCTTTTCGACCGTTGAAACCAGCGCCTTCACTGTCTTCTTTCACGTCCTCATCTGCGGCATCGTTCTCGTGGCGCTCCTGCTCTCGCTCGACGCTCTCCCTGAGGACACCCATCACCAAGGCGAGTTCTACGCGCTCATCGTCTTCGGCGCAGTCGGCATGTGCCTGCTCACCGGCGCGGTCGAGCTCCTGGTCGCCTTCATCGCTCTTGAAATCTCCTCCATCTCCACATACATCCTCGCCGGCTGGCGCAAACACACCGGCCGCGGCCCTGAAGCCGCCATCAAATACTTCCTACTCGGGTCTTTCGCTACGGCATTTCTGCTCTACGGAATCGCGCTTGTCTTCGGCGCTACGGGAACCACGCAAATTTATCAAATTGCCCAGCTCGCTCCCGCCGCGCAGAATCAATCGCTCATCATCGCCGCGCTCGCGCTCATGCTCGTCGGCATCCTCTTCAAAGTTTCCGCCGCGCCCTTTCACGTCTGGACGCCCGACGTCTACGAAGGCGCGCCCTCACCCGTCGTCGCGTTGCTCTCCACCGCGCCCAAAGCCGCAGCATTCGCGCTGCTGCTTCGAGTTGTTTACGAAATGTTCCCGAACCTCCACTATCTCTGGGCGCCGCTGCTCTGGATCGTCGCCGTTCTCTCCATGACCGTCGGCAATCTCGCCGCCCTGCGCCAGCAGAACGTCAAGCGCATGCTCGCCTACTCCGCCATCGCGCATGCCGGCTACCTGCTCGCCGCCTTCGCCGGAATCGGCGAAATCGGCATCGCTGCCGCCGCCTTTTACATCGCAGCCTACGCCGCCATGAACGTCGGCATCTTCGCCGTCGTAACTCTCGTTGCCGGCTACGACGAGCAGCTTTCCCTCATCGACGACTACCGCGGCCTCGTCTATCGCTCGCCTCTCCTCGGCAGCCTGCTCATCTTCTTCCTCATCTCGCTCATCGGCATTCCCTTCACCGGCGGCTTCTTCGGCAAGTTCTACTCCTTCTCGGCAGCTGTCGGCGGCGGCGCTATCTGGCTGGCTGTTATCGGCCTGCTTAATTCAGGATTAGCCGCCGCATACTATCTTCGCCTCGTAGTCGTCGCCGCGCAGCGCCCGCTTCTCGACTCCTCGTCGGACGCCTCCGCCGATTCAGCCTTCGCCGCCGCTCCGCGCCCCGCAGTCGGCGCCGCCGTCATCGCGGCCGTTTTCCTCGCCGTCGCCGCCACGCTCGTTCTCGGCATCATTCCCGGCGCGACTCTCGACGCCGCGCAGTCCGCCGCGCACACGCTGCAAGCCCCGCCGCAAACCACCGTCCCCGCCGTCGCCGATCCTGCTCCGCCGGCGCGCTAACCTGCTGAACGCATCGGCCGTTGCCGCAAACGTACAGGTGTTCAGGCGAGGCTATGGCAAAGGTCGGCATAGGCGACGATCCGTCCAGAAAATGAATTGAGACTGCCTGACTCGCTCCGATATGCTTCTCTAATGACAGATCCGGGCGTGTCTAGTTCAGAGGGTCTCTTTGACGGAGTCCCAGGTCCAACCCCCTGGTATTCTCGTCCGGGCTCGCCCGCCGTCGAAGGTTTCCATTGGGAACAAACCAGCGAAGGTGGTAAGACCCTCCTAGTTGGAACCGCAGGAGTGGTCGCTGTTCTCGGCTTTTACAACTACGTGATGAAAATGGATTCTTCGACATTGTTGATTTGGAATCAGCGAGGTGGAACGGAATTGGAGGGCACTCAACCTGTTGATCTGGTTGTAATCCGGCCGAGCTTGCTCTCTACCTTCGGAGGCGGTCTGGCAAAAGAGACCCAACAAATGGACGAAACTGGGGCGCGCCTTGCATTATCTGACCCGCCTGCAGCGTCGATTAGCTTGAAGACCGGAGTAATCGGAGCGGACGTACGCTTCACTTTTCCGAAGGAGCTCGAAGCAATTGAGGAACTGCTTATTCTCTGCCACTCATCGGCTATCAGTGTTCAAGGTGATACGAATGCGAATCTAGCTCTCCTTGTCGCACAGCCCAAACAATCGACGATTCGACTCTACCCTCAAGACTGGTTTAACTCCGCGAACCTGGATTTTGGGTATCAATGGGTTACTAGGGTCGCTCGGAATCCAGAAACTGGACGCGTGCACGGCGAAGGATTTCGTATAGATCCATTCGAGCTCGACGATACCTTGTGACAACTCATGACACAGAAATCCAGCAAATGAGTCCGGCCCGTGAGCCGGGTAGTGAAGCTTAAACGGCGTTCCCTGCGGGCTCACCGTCAATTGGAGATTACCCGTTCTGTAAAGCGCCAATCGCGCCCAGTCCGTTACAATTTCCTCAATGAAGCTTGGCGAATTGGCAACGCAGCTCGGCGCGGAACTCCGCGGCAACCCCGATCTCGAAATTACCGGCGTCAAAGGCATTGAAGAAGCCGGCCCCACCGAAATCACCTTCGTGGCCAATGTGCGCTACACCGCGCTTGCGCGCACGACGCACGCCGCGGCCGTCCTTGTCGAGCCAGACTTTCAGGAAATCTCCGCCGCAACGCTGCGCATCAAGAATCCCTATCACGCCTTTTCGCGCGCGCTCGGCCTCTTCTATCAGCCGCCCGTCTACTCGCCCGGAATTCATCACACCGCAGTCATCCATCCCACGGCCGTCATCGGCCCTGATGCTCACATCGGCGCATACGCCGTCGTCGGCCCCAGCGTTCATCTCGGCCCGCATGCAACGCTCCTGCCTCACGTCGTGCTTTATCCCGGCGTTCAGACCGGCAGCCATTTCTTCGCGCATGCCCACGCTGTCGTCCGCGAAAACTGTGTCCTCGGCGACCACGTTACTCTCGAGAACGGCGTCGTCATCGGCGCGGACGGCTTCGGCTTCTCCAAAAACGAGCAGGGCCACTGGGAAAAAATCCCGCAGTCGGGCCCGGTCCGCATCGGCAGCCACGTCGATGTCCAGGCCAACGCCACCATCGACCGCGCGACAGTCGGCGCAACCGAAATCGGCGACGGAACAAAAATCGACAATCTCGTCCAGGTCGGCCACGGATCGCGTATCGGAAATGACTCGCTGATCTGTGCGCAAACCGGCCTCGCCGGCTCGTCGATCATCGGCAACAACGTCATTCTCGCCGGCCAGGTCGGCATAGCCGGCCATTGCACCGTCGGCGACGGCGTCATCCTCACTGCTCAATCCGCCGTCTCCCACGATGTCCCGCCCGGCAAAATGATCTCCGGCTCTCCCGGCTTCGACAATCGCATCTGGCTGCGCGCGGTCGCCATCTTCCAGCGCCTTCCCGAGCTGCTCAAGCGGCTCGACCGCCTGGAAAAAGACGCCGCCAAACAAGCTGCTCCAAATTCCTCCGCCGTAGGCTCAGCTCCGCCTAACGAAGAGCTGAACAAGTGACCCGCATCGCCGCACCACGCCGCGCAATCCTCGCAATTTTTCTTTCCTGCGCTCTTCTCGCCGTCACCGCTTGCCACTCCTACCACATCGACACAACCATCGAGAACCGCACCGGCTCCGACATTCAGCTCCTCGAAATCGACTACCCCAGCGCCAGCTTTGGCGTTGACCGCATCGCCTCTGGGGCGATTTACCACTATCGTTTTCAGGTCAACGGCAGTGGTCCGCTCAAGATCGAATACACCGCCGGCGATGAAAAGCAGGTCCAGATCGCCGGCCCTACGCTCGTTGAGCGCCAGCAGGGCCAGCTCAAAATCATCCTTCTGCCTGCTGGCAAAGCCCAATTCACACCTCAACTCACGCCGCCATCCTGATCTCGTCCTCACCAAATGCTCCTAGCTTCACCCGCACGCAAAAAGGGCGGAGCCCGTTTCCGGCGCTCCGCCCATTCTTATCCACGAGGAATTATCTTGCTACTTGGCTCTCTGCTTTCCTATTCCCTATTGCCTACTCCCTATTCCCTGTATTTAATGCACCATCGTCTGGAACAGCGGCGACTGCAGCAGCGCGCTGAACTCCGTATCCGAGGCCGCGAAATGAACTTCCAGTTTGCCTGCGTTCGAGTCAATTGAGGTCTCGCTCAGCGCCTGCTTTTCCGTGTCCGATCCCGTCATCTTCCTCAACATCACCGCCGCCGACATCAGCGACGAAATCGTGGCCGCCGCCAACGAATCTCCCGTTTGAATCGTCAGGTCGAACTTAACGCCGCGCGCAAAATCCATTGAGTACCACGAAGCTTCTAGCCTCTGCTTCACGGTGTCGAAATCGGTCACCGATCCCGCCTCGCCCAGCAGTTGCTTCATCATCGTCTGCGTGCCTTTGTCGTCCAGAATGCTCCACAGCGCGCTCGAATCCACGCTCTGCATCGCATTCATCATCGATCCATTCGTCAGCATGCTCTGGGCCATTCCGTCCCGCGCATCCAACGCTTTGGTCACCGAATCCTTGCTCCCGAAGATCATCGTCGATGGATCAACAAAGCACAGCACCATCCCCGTCTTGCTCATCGGGTAAATGCTGTTGGTCCGCACCATCGTCGGCTTCATCTTCTGCGCCTTAAAGCTGGCCAGAATGTCCTGAGTCGGAAACTGCCCTTGCGCGATTCCCACTGTCTGCAGCGCATCGCTCGTCGGCGTTGGCCGGAACAGAGCGAACGCCAGCTCGTCCACATATTGGTCGATCGGCTCGCCGGGGCTCGGGCTCGGCTTCCCCGAAGGCAGAACCGGCTTCAGCGTGAACTTGCTCAGCGCCTCGTCGAACTGCTTCAGCTCCGGCGGTTCCACGCGGTTGCGCAGATTTACAGCCGCTGTCGAATTCTGCATCGCTCGGTAATCAATCACCACCAGTTGCTGCACATCGCGCGGAACCGCTCCGCGCGCATCCGTTGTTAACTGTGCCGCATGCGACGGCACAACCGCCGCCACCATCATTGCCGCAATCGTGATTCCAGCAAACTTCTTCAACTTAACCCTCCGAAATTCGCGCCCGCTCCGGCTGCCTGCATTGCACTTCGCCTGCCGCAGGTCCAAATTCGTGTTTCCTTGCGCTCTTTGTCTTTTGGCGCCTTCATCCCGGCGCCCCAACTCCGAGTTACTGTCTTATTGTACCGACTTCCTGTTTCCCCGGTCCGTATCTTACGTCTGCCGGACGTTACCCTTGTGGCCACGCCAGCGGATGCTCAAGGCGTCGCTCCAGGATCTTGGTCTGCTCGTCGAACCCATCTAATTGACGCATCCAATCGCTTTCCCGCTCACAAGCTGCCTCCGGAATCAGCCCGATGACCTCTCCCTCGGCAACCACGGCCTTGTGCCGTGCCGCCAGGCTTACCACCTTTTTGTGCACAACAGACAGCGGCGTCGCCTCAAAATCCGTAATGTTCATCGAGAGTTGCGCCCGCCCGTGGGCCAGCACTCCCATCGCTTTCACGCCCTTCAACCCCCCTGAAGCAGCGCGAATCTCCTTGGCGATCGCCCGCGCCATGGCCATGTCCGACGAATCAAAATAAATGTTATAGGCAACCAGAAACTTGCGCGCTCCCACTGCGCAGGCGCCGCCCGTGGGATGCAGCCCCGGGCCTCCCAAATCGGGCCGCCGTGACGGGTCTTTCTGCGCCGCGTCCCTCAGCTCTTCGAACTGTCCCCTGCGAATGTCTTCGAGGTTCACACGGTCAGGCCGCGCAGCCGCCGCCTCATAGAAATAAACCGGCACTCCAAACCGCCGCCATATCTCCAACCCGGCCTGCCGCGCCAGCATTACGCACTGTTCCAGCTTGACGCCGCGCACCGGCACAAATGGAATCACGTCCGCCGCCCCGATCCGCGGATGCACCCCCTGTTGCCTGGTCAGGTTAATCAGCTCAACGGCCTTGCCCGCGCCGCGCACCGCTGCTTCAACCACCGCAGCCGGCTCCCCGGCAATCGTCACTACAGAGCGGTTGTGGTCCGCGTCCATTGACCAGTCCAGCAGGTGCACCCCGTCCAGGCGCATGGCCGCCACGATCGCTTCCACGCGACCTACATCCGTGCCCTCTGAAAAGTTGGGAACGCACTCGACGATCGCGCCGCTTGTCGCGCTGTTGATCGCTCCGCTCACTATAGCTTGCCCCTTACCCTTCCCGCCCTGATCCCCTGCTTGTCTACTCCCTATTCCCTATTCCCTATCCCCTGCCTTTATCATTTCCAGAACGTATATCCCACCTGTATCTGAATGCTGGCGTTCACGCCGGGGTTGCGGTCGCCCAGCGAAGCTGACGAGATGTGCACCGCATTCACGCCTAGATCGATCGACCGCTTCGACTTGAGAAAGTAGTGAACCCCAATTCCACCCTGCGGAGCGAAGTTCCACACGCTGGTCGATCCGTCGATAATGGGCCCATTTGCCGGGTTGTTGTTGCTCATCAAATTCGGCGGAAACTCATGCGTGGTATAAATCAACCCGCCCGCCCCCTGAAACCACGGCTGAATGCGCCGACAGTTAGTCAGAAAATTCCAGCGAAAAATTACCGGAGTCAGGCTCACTCCGCGAAACGTTCCGCCGCCAAACGGCAAATTGCAGGTGATGAACTGCCCCGTCTGCGTTTCGCATTGGTACGCCTGCAAATGCGGCGGCGGAGTGTACGCCTGCCAAAGCGGCATGATGTTACCCGCAAATTCAAACTGGCCGCTCAAGATTCCCGCGTGCAACACCGGCGTCAACACCTTACCCAACTCAAATCCGCCCGAGAAAAACTTGTAATTCGCCCGGTCGCCAACGCCTGTGCCCCAACTCAAAAACGGGCCGTATTCCCAGCTGCGGTTCGTGCGAACCTCTGCGACGGGATTCATAGTTTCAGGTGAGACACCCTTTAAATCGGATGGGACACCCTCTAAAGCCGCCGTGCGTTCCCCCGTGCCATCCGGCGCCATAGTCTGTTCGTATGGTCCTCGCAAAACGACTCCGCCTTGCGGCGCTTGAGCGGCAACAAATGCTGCTCCAGCCAGCAACAAAAGCAAAACCAAACCTTCAGTTCGCCTCAAAATTCTCACCCGCACAGTCTTTACGTCCCTATGTCTCTAGGTCCCTAAGTCCCTGGTCCCCTAGTCCCTCGGTCCCTGCTTCTCCCAAAAAAAGACCGCCACGACCGGGCGGCCTTTTGCGCTGCTTGCTCCGGCTCACCTACCTCGCCGCGTGCTCCATCTGCTCGGCGTCCATGTCGAAGTTCGAATGAACATTCTGCACGTCGTCCAAATCTTCCAGCGTTTCCAGCAGGCGCACCATCTGGTTGGCCGCGCTGCCTTCCAGTTTGTTGTAGGTCGAAGCAATCATGCTCACTTCGCTCATCACCGTCTTGATCCCCGCGGCCTTTACCGCGTTGGCAACCGCTTCATACGATCCCGGCCCGGTAAGAATCTCCCACGTATCGCCTTCGTCCTTCAGGTCTTCGCCGCCGTGTTCCAGCACGATGTCCATCAACTTCTCTTCGCTGGCCGCCGACTTCTCCACCGCGATCAGGCCCTTCTTCGCGAACATGAACTTCACCGAGCCCGTCTCGCCCAGGTTCCCGCCGTTCTTTGAGAACGCATGACGAATCTCACTCACCGCACGGTTGCGGTTGTCCGTCAGCACGTCCACCAAGACGGCGACGCCTCCCGGCCCATACCCCTCAAAGGTTGCTTCTTCGTAGCTCACCCCTTCAAGCTCGCCCGTGCCGCGCTGAATCGCCCGCTTGATGTTCTCCTGCGGCATGTTTTCCGCCTTGGCCGCAAGAATCGCAGTCCGCAGCCGCGGATTCCCGTCCGGATCGCCGCCACCCCCTTTGGCGGCAATCGTGATTTCCTTGATCAGGCGCGTGAAAGTCTTGCCGCGCTTGGCGTCCAGCGCGCCCTTCTTGTGCTTGATTGTGGCCCATTTTGAGTGGCCGGACATAGCTACCTCAGACGCAATAAAGATGGCGGCGCACCAGCACCGTGACCTTGCAAGTATATCTCAGCCAGACAATGGGAGATGGCCTGTGAAATGGCCGAACCCCAGCCGGCTTCAAAGGGAAAAAGCGTATCTGATGCGGCCGCGATCCGAAAGAGCGTGCCAGAACCGGCGGTGACGAATCAGCGCCGAGTAGCTCGACTGCGGGCCATCTATCGCGGAGTGTACTTGTCGATGAACCTGCCGAGCGTGCGGTTCCACGTCGCGAATCGATCGTTCAGCGACTCATATGTGCCGCCTGGCCAAAGATGGATCGCCATTCCAAGCCACGGATCGTTGACGTCGTCGTAGTAAGCCGTGCACCAGAGGTTGTCGTAGTTCCAGGCATTGATTCGCGACGTATCGAATTTGTCGTGGGTGGCAAAGCCGGCCACGAAACTAAGATAGGCACTTCGCTCGCCCGTGCGGTCGACCATAATGGTGACCGGCGTGTCCTGCATACTGATATCGATGTGAGGCTTGCCGCTGTTACCGATGGCCACCTGAGCGGAATAGCCTGCGCTCTCGAGCCAGGCAACCACTTCTTCAAGCGTTAATCCGCCGTCAGGAAGAGGTCCCATCAAAGCTGGCGCCGCCTGTGGCGAGACTGGTGGCGGCTGCGGCGCCGGCGTCGCCTGTGGCTCTGGTGGCGGCTGTTGCACGGCTTGCTCGGTCGGCGTGGAAGCGGCGACTGCAATATTCTGCGGATTCTCCGCGATTCCCGGGGCAGCTCCGCACTTCGCACAGAACCTTTGGTCCGGCCTGCACTCCGCGCCACAACGAGGACAAAACATGAACATTCTCCATTTCTAAAAAGGGAATCCGCAGAAAGCATACGCAAGACTCTGCAACGTATCAATTCCGGGTTCGCAAAGTCCGGGTTCGCCAGCCAAAACACTCCGAACGCTCTAGCGCTCGACGAGGCATCTATCGCAGACCGTATGCGGCAATGAACCTGCCCAGCCTGTCGTTCCAGTATGAGAACTGATGGTTCAGCGATTCGTATGTGACGCCTGGACCGAGAGCGATGTCCATTTCGAGCCACGGATCATTGACGCTGTCGGTATAAGCCCTGCACCAAAGAATCTGGCCGTTCCACTCGTTGATGTGCGAAACATCGAACTTGCCACCGCAGGAATAGCCGAACAAGAACTCGAGGGTGGCGCAGCGCCCGCTCTGGCAGCCGGGCGTCATAATGTTGAATCGGGCGCCCTGCGAAGAGCTCTCAATGTGACGCTTGCCGCTTTCGCCAGTGACCACTTGCGCGGAGTAGCCCCCGCTTTGCAGCCAGGCTACTATCTCTTCCAACGTTAATCCCTCATCGGGAATGGGATGCAGTGAAGTCGCTGACGGCTGCGGTGGAGCAGGCGTCGGCTGCGGCACGGCGTGCACGATTGGCACGGAAGCGGCCGCCACGGTTGGCGCGGAACCGGCGGCCGCAACACTCTGCGGATTTTCCGCGGTTCCTAAGACAGCGCCGCATTTTGAGCAAAATCTTTGATCCGGCTCGTGCTCCGCGCCACAACGAGGACAAAACATCGCTTTTCTCCGGTGTCTCCTGATTTCAATCTTGATGCTAACTTGCGTCCAGTCCCGCGGCGCTACGCAAACACTTCCGCGTCGCGCAGTAGCTTTCCCTTCGCGTCTTTCCCGGACACAATCGCTTCGCCCGCCGCAATCGGCCACGCAATCCCCAACTCTGGATCATTCCAAAAAATCGTCCGCTCACTCTCCGGCGAATAATAATCCGTTATCTTATAGGCAAATCCGGCCACTTCGCTCAGTACGAGAAACGCATGCCCGAACCCCACAGGAATCCAAAGCATCCTGCCGTTTTCGCCACTCAACTCGGCGGCCATATGCTCCCCAAACTTCGCCGAGCTGCGGCGCAAATCCACCACCACGTCCAGCACAGCGCCGTGCGTCACTCGCACCAGTTTTCCCTGCGGCTGCGTAATCTGGTAGTGAATCCCCCTCAGCACGTTCTTCCGTGACGTTGAATAATTGTCCTGCACCCAGTTCGTCGGCAGTCCCGCCTCTGCCATGCGCCGCGAATTGAAGGTCTCTGAGAACGCGCCCCGCTCATCTCGATAAATCTTCGGCGTCAGCATCAGCACGCCCAGTAGCGTTGTCTCTTCAATTTCCATAGTCTCGTCTCTGACCGATTGTGCTCTACCAGTAATCAGCAAGCAACACCACGCGCGGTCTGTGGGCTACTCAACCCTGGCCGCAAAGTACGGCTCGCGCAGCAGTGCCAGCAGGTACTGCCCGTATCCGCTCTTCGCAATCGGCGCCGCCAGCTTTTCCAGTTGCTCCGCGTTGATAAATCCCTGCCGATACGCGATCTCCTCCGGGCACGCGATGTTCAATCCCTGCCGCCGCTCAATGGTGTGCACAAACATCGCCGCCTCCAGCAGCGAGTCGTGCGTCCCAGTGTCCAGCCATGCCATGCCGCGGCTCATAATCTCCACCTTCAGCTTCCCTGCCTCAAGGTAGCGCCGGTTCAGGTCCGTGATCTCAAGCTCCCCCCGCGCCGAAGGTTTCAGCGCCTCGGCAATCTTCACCACGTCACGATCGTAAAAATACAATCCAGTCACCGCGTAGCGCGACTTCGGCTTTACCGGCTTCTCCTCCATGCTCACCGCTCGTCCTTGCTTGTCGAACTCCACCACGCCGTACCGCTCTGGATCTTCCACCGGATACGCAAATATCGTGGCGCCATCTTTGAGTTGCGCCGCTGTCTGCAATTGTTTCGAGAAGCCCTGCCCGTAAAAAATGTTGTCTCCCAAAACCAACGCGCTCGGATGCCCGGCGATAAAATCCCGTCCAATCAGGAACGCCTGCGCCAGTCCGTCTGGGCTCGGCTGAACGGCATAATCAATCTCGAGGCCCCAGCGTTTTCCGTCGCCCAGCAAATCCTTGAACCGTCCCGTGTCCTGAGGCGTTGAGATGATCAGAATCTCGCGCAGCCCCGCCAGCATCAGCGTGCTCAGCGGGTAATAAATCATCGGCTTGTTGTACACCGGCAGCAACTGCTTCGAGACCACATGAGTCACCGGATACAGCCGCGTTCCCGATCCACCGGCCAGAATAATTCCCTTCATCTTGCGATCCTCATAATGGGCCTCATCATTAGCCTCACAACTGAGCCCGTTCCGCGTAGTTCTTCGCGATCCAGTCGCGATAGGCCCCGGTCCGCACGCTCTCCACCCAGTCGCCATTTTCCAGATACCAGCGCACTGTCTTGCGTAATCCGCTTTCGAACGCCTCCGCCGGTTTCCATCCCAGTTCGTTCGCAATCTTCCGTGCGTCGATCGCGTACCGGCGGTCGTGGCCCGGCCGATCTTGAACGTAAGTGATCAGCCCGCGCCTCGGAGCGGCTCCAGCCCGCGGCCGCATCTCATCCACAATGTCGCAAATCGCCGTCACCACATCGATATTCGCCCGCTCGCTGTTTCCCCCAATGTTGTACGTCTCTCCCGGCCGCCCTTTTTCAAGTACCGCGCGGATCGCGGCGCAGTGATCCTCCACAAATAGCCAGTCGCGCACATTTTTCCCGTCGCCGTACACCGGCAGCGGCTTGCCCTCCAGCGCGTTCAGAATCATCAACGGAATCAATTTTTCTGGAAACTGAAACGGCCCATAGTTATTCGAGCAATTAGTCGTCACTACCGGCAGTTTAAAAGTGTGGAAATACGCCCGTGCCAGGTGATCCGATCCCGCCTTCGATGCCGCATAGGGACTGTTCGGCGCGTAAGCCGTCTCCTCGCTGAACGCAGGATCGTCCGGCCCCAGCGTCCCGTACACTTCATCCGTCGAGACGTGCAAAAACCGGAACGCCGCGCGGTCTTCATCGCCAAGCCCGCTCCAATATACCCGCGCCTGCTCCAGCAGCGTGAACGTTCCCATCACATTGGTGCGGACGAACCCCTCCGGCGACACAATCGACCGGTCTACATGGCTCTCCGCCGCGAAATGCACAATCGTCTTCGGCTCATACTTCCTGAGCAGCGAACCAACTAACTCCGCATCGCAAATATCGCCGCGCACAAATGTATATCGCTCGTCTCCCTCAAGCGCAGCAAGGTTCGCAGCGTTCCCGGCATAGGTCAGCAGGTCAAGATTTACGACGGCCACAGCGCCATTAACGACCGCCGCCGCGCCATTCACCCCAGCGCTCGTCGGCGAACTGGCACCGGCCCTCATCCACCCCAAAATAAAGTTCGAGCCGATGAACCCCGCTCCGCCGGTAACCAGAATCGTCTCGTTCATGCGCTTCATTGACCCCGAGTATACGGCAGAAAACACGCAACATGCGATGACTACCGAGAGTCTTTCACCGGCAGCCGCCGCCGAAAATCTCGCGAAATCTCCGTCGCTCCGCCCCCTCCGTCCCCCATCCTGAAAGGAACTGCTGCATGGACGGCGGTTTTTGGTTATATTAAAAGCAGTGCACCTCCGGGATGCGGCCGGAGCTGCTCACCGAACCCACTTGTTCCACTTGGCAAGGCGATTTTTAGCCCTCGGGAATCGCAGAGGGATTGTGTACTTCCAGATATTCACCTTGTCCTAATCAAATCTACCGCTCAAAAGGCTGCCATGGGATCTCGAAATCGCCGTCTCCGCCCACCGCAAGCGCAGGGCCTCTATCATCCTCGGGATGAGCACGATGCCTGCGGGATGGGGCTGGTCGCGAACATCAAGGGCGAGAAGAGTCACGAGATTATCCGCAAGGGCCTCGAGGTTCTCATCAACCTCACCCATCGCGGCGCGGCGGGCTGCGACCCTGAGACTGGCGACGGCGCCGGCATCCTGATCCAGATTCCGCACGATTTCTTTGTCCGCGAATGTTCCGAGCTGGGCATCAAGTTGCCCGAGCCCGGCGCGTACGGCGTGGCCATGTGCTTCCTGCCTGTCGAGCGCCAGAATCGCCTGCAGTGCGAAGGCGTCTTTGAGCGCATAGTTCAGGAGGAAGGCTGTAAGCTCCTCGGCTGGCGCGACACGCCCGTCAACGGCGACGCCATCGGCCGCGAGGCGCGCGCTTCACAGCCCTACATCGAGCAGCTTTTCATCGGGCGCCCTGACGGCCTGGACGAAGACGCTTTCGAGCGCCTGCTTTACCGCGTTCGCCGCCGCACGGAAAACGAAATCTTCGCTTCTGAAATCGAGGAAAAGGAGACCTTCTACGTCCCCTCCTGTTCCTGTCGCACCATCATCTACAAGGGGCTCATGCTGGCCCCGCAGATTGAAAAATTCTATTTTGAGCTAGCCAATCCTCTCGTCACCAGCGCGCTCGCGCTTATTCACCAGCGCTTCTCCACCAACACATT
>PLCO01000028.1:57142-134549 GCA_003134815.1 Acidobacteriaceae bacterium
CGCGGCAACGTCAGTTGGATGAATGCGCGTCAGTCGGTGCTCGAAACTCCTCTCTTCGGCGACAAAATCAGCGACCTCTATCCCGTCATTGTCCCCGGCGGCAGCGACTCGGGCTCGCTTGACAACGCCGTCGAGTTCCTCTTCCAGTCCGGCCGCTCCCTGCCCCACGTCATGGCCATGCTCATTCCCGAAGCCTGGGCCGGCAATCCCGACATGGACGAAGACAAGCGCGCATTTTACGAGTACCACGCATCGCTGATGGAGCCGTGGGACGGTCCCGCCGCAATTGCTTTCACTGACGGCCGCGTCATCGGCGCCACGCTCGACCGCAATGGCCTGCGCCCCGGCCGCTATATCGTCACGAAGGATGATTTAGTTGTCCTCGCCTCCGAGGCCGGCGTCATCGAGGCTCCGCCCGAGGACATCCTGAAAAAAGGCCGTCTCCAACCCGGCCGCATGTTCCTCGTTGACACGGTCCAGCAGCGCATCATCTCCGACGGCGAGATCAAGAAGTCTCTCGCCGCGCGCCAGCCTTACGCCGAATGGCTCAAGCAGCAGCACATAACCATTGACTCGCTGCCCGAGCCCGCGCGCGTCATCGGCTTCAATGCCGAAACACTGCTCCGCCGCCAGCGCGCCTGCGGATACAGCGAAGAAGACCTCCGCATTCTTCTCGCGCCTATGGCCGGAAACGGCGAAGAGCCAATCGGCTCCATGGGCACCGATGTGCCTCTTGCCTGCCTCTCTGATCGTGCTCAGCCGCTCTTCAACTACTTCAAGCAGCTCTTTGCCCAAGTCACCAATCCGCCCATCGACCCCATCCGCGAAGAGCTGGTCATGTCGCTCATCAGCTACATCGGCACCGAGCGCAACATTCTCGATGAAGCGCCCGAAAACTGCCACACCCTCAAGCTGCCTCATCCCATCCTCACCAACCGCGATCTTGAAAAATTGCGCCGCGTCTCTTCTGGCGACCTGCTCGCCACCACGCTTCCCGCGCTCTTCCGCGCCGAAGACGGCGAAAAGGGCCTGCGCCACGCGCTTGAAGACCTGAGCAACCGCGCCTCCCACGCTGTCGACTCCGGCTATTCCGTGCTCATCATCTCTGACCGCGGCGTCGATTCGACCTATGCGCCCATTCCCAGTCTGCTGGCCATGGCCGCCGTTCACAACCGCCTGGTCCGCGAAGAAAAACGCACGCAGGTCGCGCTCATTATCGAGAGCGGCGAGCCGCGCGAGGTCATGCACTTCGCCCTGCTCATCGGCTACGGCGCCAGCGCCATCAATCCGTATCTGGCCATCGAGTCCATCCACGACCTTCAGCGTCGCGGCCTCTTGCCGGCAAAAATCACTGGCGAATACGCCGAGAAGAACTTCATCAAGGCCATCAACAAAGGCCTCCTCAAGACCTTCTCCAAAATGGGCATCAGCACGCTGCAAAGTTATCGCGGTGCGCAGGTCTTTGAGGCTGTCGGCCTCAACCACTCTCTCATCGAGGACTATTTCCCCGGCACCGCCTCGCGCATTGAAGGCGTTGGCCTCGCCGTGCTCGCGCAGGAAGCGCAGATGAAGCACGAGTACGCCTTCCAGCCGCTCACCGACTCCGAAACCGATCTCGCCGTCGGCGGCCAATACCAATACCGCGAGGGCGGCGAGTTCCACCTGCTCAATCCGCTCACCATCAGCAAGGTGCAGCATGCCGTCCGCAACAACAACCCCGCCACCTTCCAGGAGTTCACCGACCTCATCGACGGCCAGAACCGCACTCTCTGCACTCTGCGCGGTCTGCTCAAGCTGAAGTACATCGACGAACCGATTCCGATCGAAGAAGTCGAGCCGGCAAAACAAATCGTCAAGCGCTTCACCACAGGCGCCATGAGCTTCGGTTCAATTTCGAAAGAGGCTCACGAAACTCTCGCCATCGCCATGAACCGCCTCGGCGGAATGTCCAACACCGGCGAAGGCGGCGAGGATGAAGCTCGCTTCACGCCTGACGCCAACGGCGATTCGCGCCGCAGCGCTGTCAAGCAGGTTGCCAGCGGCCGCTTCGGCGTCACCACCAACTACCTCGTCAACGCCACCGAACTGCAAATCAAAATGGCGCAGGGCGCAAAACCCGGCGAGGGCGGCCAGCTCCCCGGCCACAAAGTCGACGCAGAGATTGCGCGCATCCGCCACTCCATCCCCGGCGTCGGCCTAATCTCGCCACCGCCGCACCACGACATCTACTCGATCGAGGATTTGGCCCAGCTCATCTACGACCTCAAGAACGTCAACCCCGAAGCGCGCATCGCTGTCAAGCTCGTCTCTGAAGTCGGCGTTGGCACTGTGGCCGCTGGCGTCTCGAAGGCCCACGCCGACGTCGTCCTCATATCCGGCGACACCGGCGGCACAGGCGCTTCGCCCCTCAGCTCCATCAAGCACGCCGGCCTGCCCTGGGAGCTCGGCCTTGCCGAAACCCAGCAAGTCCTGGTCCTCAACGATCTCCGCAGCCGCATCCGCGTACAGACCGACGGCAAGCTCCAAACCGGCCGCGACGTCGTTATCGCCGCGCTGCTCGGCGCAGAAGAATTCGGCTTTGCCACAATGCCCCTTGTCTCAATAGGTTGCATCATGATGCGCAAGTGCCACTTGAATACCTGCCCCGTCGGCATCGCCACCCAGGACCCCGTCCTCCGCGAGCGTTTCACGGGCACGCCCGAGCACGTCATCAACTTCTTCTTCTTCATCGCCGAGCAGATGCGCCAGCACATGGCCAAACTCGGCTTCCGCACCGTTGACGAAATGGTTGGGCGCGTTGAAAAAATCGAGACGCACATCGACGACGCACACTGGAAAGCAAAAGGAATCGACCTCTCGTCGATCCTCTACGCGCCCCCGCTTCCCTCCCGCGTCGCGCGCCGCCGCACCACCTGTCAGGATCACGGCCTCGGCCCCGCGCTCGACCACGCGCTCATCGCCAAGGCCAAGCCTGCGCTCGAATCGCAGACGCCCGTCACCGCCAGCTTCGCCATTCGCAACGTGCACCGCACCGTTGGCGCAATGCTCGGCGGCGAGATCGCCCGTCGCTACGGATCAGTTGGTTTACCTGATAGCACCATCCACTTCAAGTTCCGCGGCTCGGCAGGCCAGAGCTTCGGCGCTTTCGTCCCGCAGGGCGTCACGCTCGAGCTTGAGGGCGACTCCAACGATTACCTCGGCAAGGGCCTTTCCGGCGGCCGTGTCATCGCTTATCCGCCTAAAACTTCGAGCTTCCTGCCTGAAGAAAGCATTCTCGTCGGCAACGTCGTTCTCTATGGCGCTACTGCCGGCGAAGTCTTCCTCAACGGAATCGCCGGCGAGCGCTTCGCCGTCCGCAACTCCGGCGCCACCGCCGTCGTTGAAGGCGTCGGCGACCACGGCTGCGAATACATGACCAACGGCCTCGTCGTCGTTCTCGGCGCAACCGGCCGCAACTTCGCCGCGGGCATGAGCGGCGGCATCGCCTACATCTACGACGATCAGGGCGACTTCTCCACGCGCCGCTGCAATAAGGCCAGCGTGGATTTGGAGCCGCTGATCAACTCCGACGACATCGAAAAACTTCGCGCCCTGCTCGCGCGCCATCGCGATCTCACCGGCAGCCCTCGCGCCGCATGGGTCCTCGAGCACTGGGCCGACGCGCAGCCGCTCTTCATCAAAGTCTTCCCGCACGAGTACAAGCGCGTGCTCGGCGTCGAGCGTACCGAATCCGTCTACGCATCACCCATCTCCGCGCCAACGCTGGTTACCGCGTCTGCCGAGGTGCGGCATGGGTAAGGTCACGGGCTTTCTGGAAATCAATCGCGAGCAGCCCACGCGCCGCAAGGCCGACGAGCGCATTCGCGACTGGTTTGAAATCTACGAGCCGTTCCCCGAGGAAAAGCAGCGTGAGCAGGGCGCTCGCTGCATGGACTGCGGCGTGCCTTTCTGCCACACCGGCTGTCCCGTTAACAATCTCATTCCTGACTGGAACGATCTCGTCTATAACAATCGATGGCAGGCCGCCGTCCGCCGCCTCCACTCCACCAACAATTTTCCTGAATTCACCGGCCGCATCTGCCCCGCCCCCTGTGAAGCCTCCTGCGTTCTGGGAATCAATCAGCCGCCGGTCTCCATCAAGCTCATTGAACGTTCCATCGTCGAGCGCGGCTTTGACGAAGGCTGGATTCGCCCCGAGCCGCCCGAGCGCGCCACCGGCAAGCGCGTCGCCGTCGTCGGCAGCGGTCCCGCGGGCCTCGCCGCCGCGCAGCAGCTTCGCCGCGCCGGCCATTCCGTCACCGTCTACGAGAAAAACGACCGCATCGGCGGCCTTCTCCGCTACGGCATTCCCAACTTCAAGCTTGAAAAGCACGTCGTCGATCGCCGCATCGCGCAAATGAAGGCCGAGGGCGTCATCTTCCAGACCAACGCGCACGTCGGCGTCAACATTCCCGTCGAGTCTCTAACAGAACAATTTGACGCAATCCTGCTCTGCGGCGGCGCTGAGCATCCGCGCGATTTGCCTGTCTCCGGCCGCGAGCTCAAGGGCATTCACTACGCAATGGAGTTCCTGCCGCAGCAGAATCGCCGCAACGAAGGCGACAAGGAAGAGGCTCTTCTTGCGTCGATGAAAGCTTCCGGCTCCATCCTTGCTACCGGCAAGCGCGTCATCATCATCGGCGGCGGCGACACTGGCGCGGACTGCCTCGGCACCAGCCATCGTCAGGGCGCAAAAAGCGTCCACCAGTTTGAAATCATGCCGCGCCCGCCCGCCGAGCGCGCTGCCTCCACTCCCTGGCCGCTGTGGCCGCTGCAACTGCGCACCGAAAGCTCGCACGAAGAAGGCGGCAATCGCGATTGGAGCATTAACACTGTCAACTTCACCGGCGACGCCGACGGCAACGTCAAGCAGATTCACTGTCTCCGCGTCGGTCCACCGCCCAAATTCGAAACCCAGGCCGGCACCGAGTTCACCCTCGACGCCGATCTCGTCCTTCTCGCCATGGGCTTCCTCGGCCCCGTCAAGGATGGGATGATTAGCCAGCTCGGCCTCGCACTCGACAATCGCGGCAACATCGCCACCACCGATTACATGTCTTCGGTCGAAAGCATCTTCGCCGCCGGCGACATGCGCCGCGGCCAGTCGCTCGTCGTCTGGGCCATCTCTGAGGGCCGCAAAGCCGCCGCCGCCGTCAACGAATATCTCGCCGCAAAAGAAGAGCCGGCCCCCTCGCGCCTCCGGCAGTCTGCAGTCAGCGCCCGCTGATTCTGCTAAAGCACATATGATTGGGTGCCCCATCCTAAACGCGCTTTTCTGCGTTTAGGGTGGGATACCACGAACCCAACCTTCGCACTCTGGCTCCGCAAATTCCGCCAGCCGCGCCGCCTCTGCTACTCCCTATTGGCTACTCCCTACCCCCTGTCCTTGGCACACGCACTCCCTGAACGCATCCGCACCATCGTTCCTGAGCGCGCACGTGTACGGCTGCCAAAACACACCGAGTTCCCTCGCCCCGGTCCCCGAACCGAAATTCCGAATGTAACTCTGGCTCGCTGCGGTCTGCGCCGTGGGATCGGCCTTGAACCCCGCAATCAAATCTCCGGCACTCGACGCGGTGAACGCATCAACTTTGTACGTCTTTGCGAAATCGTACTCTTCGCTCCATTGCGCATTGACTCCGGTCTGGTTCGATGCCACGAAGACCTGATAGTCCTTCAGCTGAGCCGTCGCAACATCTATCTGCGTCACCATGAACGACGGGTTGTTTCCGTTAATCGGCGAGATCGACGGAACTAGCTTCACCGCAACGCCCTGCGGCGGAGCTCCTGCCACCGCCGGTTTCAGCAACCGCATCTCGTCCATGTGCGTGTGCGCAAAAATCGCCAGTTCTATCACGTCGCCGTAATTCGACATCGCATTCGGCAGCGCCTCCGACGAAAGAAACATCTGCGGCTTGCCGCCGCTGCACAGATCCATCGCCTTCATCGCCGTCGCATAGGGGTTCACACCGGGCGGAATGTGCGACATCACCCATACTTTTTCTTTGCTCTGCCGCGCCTCGTCTAGTTCCTTCGTCAGCCACGCAATCTGAACCGCGGCCGGCGCGGGATCAGCCTTGCCGCCGCATGTCGCATATTGCCGCGACATAAACTGGTCGTCCAGCACCAGCATCCGCGCGTGTGCAAACGGCGCCGGCAGCCTCACACTATAGAACCCGCCCTCAGCAAACGTGCGCAACGCCTCGGCCCTCTCACCAGCCGGAAAATCAGCTGTCAAAGTCCTCCCAATGTCCGCCAGAAACGCGCTGTTCGGGTCGAGCTGATAGTCGCCGCAACCTGAATCGTTATTTCCCAGCGCCGCATACACTGGCACGCCCGGCAGCACCGCGCGCAACTCACGCATCACATAGTTAATCGTCTTCTCCACAAACGCCCGATATTCACCCGGCTTCGCATTCGGAAAAGTCGTATCGAACTTGCACGAGAATTCGTGCGCAATCAAGTCGCCGCTCAACACCACAAACTTCGCCCCGCTTGCATCGTCCTTGATCGCCTTCAGGCTCGATTCATACAGCGTGTACGACGTATCCGCGCCCCGCGCCTTGCACGTCTTCTGCAACTCGGCGAACCGCGCCGCCTGGTCCGCTGACGTAGGTGCAGCCAGAATTGCGTTCCACTCGCCCACCGTCGCAGTCTTCAATCGCGCTGTCCTCGCCGGATCCCAGAATGGCTCGAAGTGAATATCGCTTACAAACAACGCCTCGACATTGGCCGGCCCGAGTTTCCCAGTCCCGAGCTTCCCAGTTTTGTCCGTCGCCGGTTCGTGCGTCGACGTCCCCGGCTTACTCTGCGTTGCCGGCGTGGCGGCCTGCGCCCTTATACATGGCGTCCCAGCAAAGACCGCGGCAACACACAGCGTCAACGTTCCGCGCCACACACCGGCCCGGTTGGTCTGTGCCATAAATTCTCCCTTTGGAATTTGCCCGTCTCTCTCTGATCTCTCGGCAGGCTTCGCTTAGAATACCGCCGTTCTCCTGCCAACTCTCCTGCTGGCCGCCGCACCGGACGCAAACTTGCCAATTCGCTGGCCTTCGGCCTTTCTAACTCCGCTAACCCCGCTATCTCCGCCAACCCCGCCGTCTTTGCACTATCCTTTCCTCATGGTCAGGCCGTCCCTCATTCCCGCCGCCCTTTTCGTCGCCGCGCTTTTTGTCCCGTCCCTCGTCGTCGCACAAACGCCCGCTCCCACGCCCCCCATGGGTTGGAATAGTTGGGACTCCTACGGCCTCACCATCGATGAAGATCAATTCAAAGCCAACGCCACCGTCCTCGCATCAATCCAGCAATACGGCTGGAAGTACGCCGTCATCGACGAAGGCTGGTACATGGCCAACCCCGCCGGTCACACTCTCGAAGACAAGAATTATCTCTGGGATTCGAACGGCCTGTTGATTCCCGTTTCCAGTCGCTTCCCATCGGCCGAAAACGGCGCAGGCTTCAAGCCGCTCGCCGACTGGCTCCATGCGCGCGGCCTCAAGTTCGGCATTCACATCGTCCGCGGCATTCCCCGCCAGGTCGTCGCCGCTAACCTGCCGATCGCCGGCTCGGCTTTTCACGCCGCTGACGCCGCAGACACAACATCCCCGTGCCCTTGGGACGCAGGCAACTGGGGCGTGAAGGACAACGCCGCCGGCCAGGCCTGGTACGACTCGATGCTTCGCCTCTATGCATCCTGGGGACTCGACTTTCTCAAAGTCGACTGCATCTCCGACCATCCCTATCGCCCCACTGAAATCCGTCAGATCGCCGAAGCTATTCGCAAATCCGGTCGGCCCATCGTGCTCTCGCTCTCTCCCGGCCCAACCCAGATCGATCACGCCACCGAAGTCCAAAAATACGCGCAGATGTGGCGCATCGCCGACGATCATTGGGACGGCTGGACCTTCCCGCGCCAACCCGGAACTGAATTCCCCACCGGCGTGCGCGACATGTTCGATCACCTCGCACAGTGGTATACCTACACCGGCCCCGGCAGCTGGCCTGACGCCGATATGCTTCCCGAGGGCTGGCTTGGCCCGAATCCCGGCTGGGGCGAGGTCCGTCAATCTCGCCTATCGCCCGACGAGCAGCGCACTGAATTTACTCTCTGGGCCGTCACCCGCTCGCCGCTCATTCTCGGCGGCAATCTCACCCGCCTCGACGACTTGGCCCGCTCCCTCTACACCAATCAAACTGTTCTTTTCCTGAACCAGAACTCCACCTACAGCCGCCCCGTCGACACTTCCGCTCTCGGCTCGGGCTTCGAGAATGCCCGTGTCTGGCGCGCTTCCATTGGCCAGCCTGGCGATCGCGGCTACGCCGAGTATTTCGCCTTCTTCAATCTCGCGGGCGAATCCGTCACGCTGCGCACCACCTGGCAGCAACTCGGCTTCGACGGCAAGAAACACGTCGCACGCAATGTATGGGAGGATTCCACCGCCAAAGAATCAAAGGACGTCAGCGTTACACTGCCGCCCCACGCATGCGCGCTTTTCGAATTGCGCTAACTCGCCAAGGTTTGCTCAACCAAAGTCCTGCTCAGTCAATATTCTGCGCGCCCAAAATCCTGCGGACCCAAAATCCGGCGCACTTCGACATCCGCGGCCACGTCTCACACAAACGTGTTAGCCGCAGCGCTTTCGCCGTCTCCATGTGCGAAACTAAACTGTCTGCCAGGCGCGCTCCACCGGAGCGAAAATCGGCAGAGGCGAGTGATGCAACTTCTTCGATCCGCCTTTATTTCGCTGTCCCACAACCGTTCCTTACGCCGCTTCTTTGAGCACTCCGCGCTGGGCACTCGCCTCAATGCGCGATTTGTTGCCGGCATGAAGCCTGAAGACGCGCTTCGTGTGGCCGAAGCCGTCAACCGCCAGGGCATCTCTGTCACCCTTGACTCGCTCGGCGAGAGCGTCACCACATCCACTGAGGCGCACCGCGCCGCCGACGTCTACCACAGCCTGCTCGATTCCATTGCCGAGCGCGGCCTAGACGCCAACATCAGCGTCAAGCTCACCCAAATGGGCCTCTCGTCGGGGCTGCAAAACGAACCCGGTCAGTCCGCCGAGCTCGCCGAGTCCATCACCGCCAGCCTCGCCGAGCACGCACGTTCTTCGGGAAGCTTCGTTCGCATCGATATGGAGGACTCGCGCCTTACGCAAACAACCCTGGACATCGTTCGCCGCGTTCATGCGCGGGCCGGCCTTCGCGGCGCTGTCGGCGTCGTCATTCAAGCCTACCTCTATCGCTCGCAGGCCGACGTCGAACAGCTCCTCGCCGACGGAATCCGCGTCCGTCTTTGCAAAGGCGCATACAATGAAACGCCCGATGCCGCCTTCCCGCGCAAGCCGGAAGTCGACGCCAACTTCATCAGGCTCGCCAAAATGCTTATTGAGAGCCCCATCCACCACGCGCTGGCGACGCACGATGAGGCCATCATCGACAAAATCAAAGTCTTTGCTGCCGAGGGCGCAATTAACCCAGGCAACTTCGAATTTCAAATGTTGTATGGAATTCGCCGCGATCTGCAGCGCAAACTAGTCAGCGAGGGCTACAAGGTACGGGTCTACGTCCCCTTCGGAACCCAATGGTATCCCTACTTCATGCGACGTTTGGCTGAGCGGCCTGCAAACGTTATCTTTATGGCGCGCAATTTCTTCCGCTCCTGAGCCGCAGCCGAAATCTCTTATTTAGGAAGGTGCTTCCTCTTCCGCCTGTTGCGCTTCCGCAACATTACTTCGTGCCCGCAATCCTTGCATTGCCACGGAAAGAATCCGAAAAGCGGATAGACCCTCTTCTGAATGATGCCTTTTCGCTCCTGCCGGTACATTTTGTCGCCGCCGCATGTTGGGCAATAGACGACGTCTCTCGTTCTGCCCATCTCAACGACATTTCCCGCCAGCGCTCCCCTTGCGCTCTCTTCAGCCACAGTGCTCCCCCACAGTTCTCATAGAATTTGACGTGGCCAGCGCGGCAAGCTCATTGTTTAGCGTCTCGCTCGAGCGGCTTCTTCTTGAACGCAGTAACAGGGGCAAAACACCGATCCACTAAATATTATCCTTTTCTGTCGATTTTCCAGCGGAAAAATTTCACCGGGGTCACATACTGAACCAGAGAAGTTGATGCTCTTTTCGGCTCCTGCGCGCCTAACCTCTAACCGGTTAGCAGAGACAAGTCACCCTGTCGAGCTCGCATCCATAAGCCGCCGCAGCCCATTTCGAGCCAAATCCGCAACAGCCAACGCAAGGGCCTTCGACGCGTTCAAAGACTCCGGGCGCTCTAGCTGGATGCCGCGCTTGATGGCGTATTCGCGAAAATGGATGTCCACATCGAACAAGATTTCTACGTGGTCGCAAAGAAATCCAATGGGCTGAAGAATTAGAGCATTCACACCCTCGCCGGCGAGCCGGTCCAGAGTCTCCTCAACGCTCGGGCCAATCCACGGCCCACCGCTTGCGCCCTGGCTCTGGAACGCAAACCACCACCGCGAAATCTCCGGCACTCTTGCCGCAACCATCTCCGCGGTCCGCCGCGCATCCTCCGCATAAGGATCTGTTCCAGCCCCGGCGGGACCGGGCCACAGCCTCGGCCCAGCGTTTTCTGCGCCCGCTGCGGGAGTCTCCACCGTCCGCGTCGGAACGCTGTGCGCAGTAAACAATACCGGAACCGGCTCACCCATCTTCGCGCTCAGTTTCGCCAACGCCTGCCTCAGCCGCTCCGCAAACGCGTCAGCCAGCAGCGGATGATCCGCCCATCCGGCGGTAAAGTCGATGCGAAGTTCGCCCGCCTCTGCTTCCACCGCGCGCCGGTAGAGCCCCACGCTGGTGCGCGAGTTCTGCGGCGCCATGCAGATTACCGCGGCCTCCTCCACTCCATCCGCGCGCATCTGCTTCACCACATCGGGAATATACGGCCGCCAATTTCTCATCCCCACATACACTGGAATCGCCGGGTGTCCCATCTCCGGGGCCCCTGCAGACAGGTCCTCGTCTGCGGGGTGGATCCAGGCTTCGCTCCGGTGCGCGGCGGAGTTCGCCACGCGCGGGTCGTTAAGTTCTGCCTCCACCAGCCGCGCCTGCGCATTCGTAATTTCCGTCAGCGGGCTCTTTCCAATCAGCGAATACCGGTGCTGAATCTCTTCCACCACCGCCTGCGGCACCGGCCTTCCGCTCACTACGTTGCGCAGATATTCGGGAATCTGTTCCACCGTCTCCGGAGTTCCATGCGCCAGCAGCAGCACCGCTTGCTTAGCCATGCGCGCCCTCCAGCCGGAACTCGCGCACCATCTTAACGACCGCCTGCACATTCTCGACAGGCGTTTCCGGCACAATTCCATGTCCCAGATTAAATATGTGTCCCGGCCGTCCACCGGCCGCGCGCAAAATCTCCTTTACTCGCTGCTCCAGCACATCCGGCGGCGCAAACAGCGTAATCGGATCGAGATTTCCCTGCACCGCATGCGCATCTCCCACCGCGCGCCAGCCCTCGTCCAGCGGCTGCCGCCAGTCCAGTCCAATCACGTCCGCGCCCGTGGCCGCCATCTGCGCCAGCAGCCCCGCCGTCTCCACGCCGAAATAAATCACGGGCACGCCCATCGCCTGCACCGCGCGCACCAGCCGCTTTGAAGCTTCGAATGCGTAATCGCGATAGTCGCTCAACGAAAGCGACCCCACCCAACTATCGAAAATCTGAATCACGTCCGCGCCAGCCTGCACTTGCAGCCGGCAATATTCCGTAAGAACGGCTACCAATTTGTCCAGAAGGCTGATCCACGCAATCGGCTCGCGATACATCAGTTGTTTTGTGTGGATGTAATTTCTCGACCCGCCGCCTTCGATCATGTAGCTCGCCAGCGTGTACGGCGCGCCGCAAAATCCAATCACTCCCAGCCGGTCGCGGAAATGCGCTGCCACCTTCTCAATCGCGCGCGCCACATACGCCAGATCGCCCGCGCGATCCGTCCGCAGCGCGCGCACGTCCTCGGCCGTCCGCACCGGCCTGTGTACCACCGGCCCCTCGCCCGCCTGAAACTCGCAGTCCAGCCCCATCGGCTCCAGCGGCAGCAGCAAATCCGCAAAGATGATCGCCGCATCCACGCCCAGCTTTTCCGCGGCGGTAATCGTCACCTCCGCGGCCAGCTCCGGCTGTTTGCAAATTTCCACCAGCGTGTGATGCTTGCGCACCTCGCGGTACTCCTGCATATACCGCCCCGCCTGCCGCAAAAACCATACCGGCGTGCGGTCCACCGGCTTGCGCAGGCAGGCGCGCACAAACCGGCTTCCGGCGAGAATCGTCTCCACCTCGGCGGCGTCATCTTTGGTTGATCCCATATCGACCATTTTACCGGCTTGCAATCGTTCACTCATCAGCCGTAATCTCGCGGCCAGCCGGACATCGACTGCTGCCAGTCACGTAGCGCCTGCTGCCATTCGTGGATTGGCTCCTGTATGATGAGCCTCTGCAACCCGCGCGGCTCTTTGTCATTCCCGGCAACTCACTTGCGGAGACCCGCCATTCGGAGACCTGTAATGACCGTCACCAAACTTGCCTGCGCCCTCTTCGCCGCTTTCCTTGCCGCCCCGCTTCCGTCTTCCGCTCAGCTGCCGCTTCCCGCTATCGCACCGCCCGGGCCATCATCCTCGTCACAGCAAATCCATCTCGACGTCGTGGTCGACTCCAAGTCCGGCCAGCCCGTCAACTACCTTGGCCAGCAGGACTTCACCGTCCTTGACAACAAATCTCCGCGGCCCATCACCTCATTCAAAGTTCTCACCGCCGCCCAGGAGCCCCTCTCTGTCATCCTCTTCATCGATGCCGTCAACACACCCTATGAGTTGGTCGGCGACCTGCGCAATCAAACGGAGAAGTTTCTCAAGGCGAACGAAGGCGCTCTGACCCATCCCACCAGCATCGCGGTCCTCACCGATGACGGCGTCCAGCTTCCCAAGGCGTTCTCAACCAACGGAATGGCGCTGAGCAATGACCTCGAACACCGCCAGATCGGCCTTCGCCAATTCAACGACACTACTTCATTCAGCGCAGGCGATCGTTTCCTCATCTCCATCAAGGCCCTTCATGAGCTCAACCTCTTTGCCGCCAGATTGCCGGGACGCAAAATCATTCTCTGGATCTCGCCGGGCTTTCCCCTCGTCTCCGGCCCTAGTTACAACCCTCTCACCTTCAAAGCGGAGGAGACGATCTTCCGCGACGTCATCTACTTCTCCGGCGAATTACGGCAGGACAGGATCACGCTCTACAACATCGATCCCGTCGGAACCGCTCAAACGACGTTCTCGGAAAACTACTACCAGACTTTTGTCAAAGGTGTCACCAAGCCCGTCGACGCGCAACTCGCAGATTTAAGTGTTCAGGTGCTTTCCGCCCAGACCGGGGGCCTTGCGCTCGTTTCCGACAACGACATCGCGGGCATGATTCAGAAGTGCATCGCCGACGCGAAGTCCTGGTACGAAATCACCTTCGATCCCCCGCCCACCGGCAAGCCCAACGAGTATCACCACATCGAAGTGCGCGTCGATCAGCCGGGCCTCGTCGCCCGCACCTACACCGGCTACTACGCCAACCCCGTCGCCGCCGATACCGGCCACTAAACCCAAAGCTAGTGGCTAGAAGCTGTCTCTCTGCCCCCTGATCCCTGATCCCCGCCCTACTTGACCCCCACCACCATCGAGTCCGGACCCGCCAAATGCTCAACGCGGGTCTCGCTGAATCCCGCCTCGCGCATCCATTCCTGGCAATTCGCGCCCGTGTAGTCAAACCCTCCATACGTCTCGATCAGCATATTCAGGCTCATCAGCAGCCCAAACGCATTCTTGCTGCGCTCGTCGTCGATAATCGCTTCATACACAATGAACGCTCCGCCCTTCGGCAGCGCCTCATACACTTTTCCGATCAGCATCTTCTTCGTCGGCAAATCCCAGTCGTGCAGAATGTGACCCATCACAATCACGTCCGCCGTCGGAATCGCACCCTTGAAGAAATCTCCCGCCGCAAACTTCAGCCGACCGTTCAGCCCCAGCTCGCCCACGTACTCTTCGAAGATTGGCCCCACTTCCGCAAGATCGAATCCCGTCCCGCTCAAATGCGGATTCTTGAGCGCAATCTGTGCCGCTGTATCGCCCTGCGCCGTGCCCACATCGCAATACGTCTTGTAATCCTTCCAGTTGAACTTCGCCGCTATCGCCAGCGCCGCCCCATGGCTGATCCCGCTCATCGCCTTCAAAAATCCCTTCAGCCGCGCCGGATCGGCATACAGCGTCTCAAACGTCGGCTGCCCTCCGCCGCGCACTTCATTTTGCGGCAGCCCCGTCCGTAATCCCTCTGTCAAATGCGCCCAGTGCCCATACAGCCGCTGGTTCGCCATCTCCAGAATCCCGCCAATGTACGACGGCTTCTTCCGGTCCAGAAAAATATCCGTCGACGCCGTATTCGCGTACTTGCCCTCGCGCCGCTCCAGAAATCCCAGCGCCACCAGCGCATCCAGAAAATCTCTCGCCGACCGCGGATGCAATCCCAGCCGCGCCTGCACATCCTCAAGCGCCTCCGGCTTCAACGCCAGCTCCGTGAACAACCCCATCTCCACCGCGCTCAGCAGTGTCTTCGAGGCCCAGAATCCCATGCCAATCTGCAAAATCTTTTCCGGTGTCGGCTGCTCGCCCACAGTACCCTCCTCTTTCTTCATTCGATTTCAGATTTTGTTTCGGGGGAACTTGCATCAGCCCGTTGCGGGAACCACATTTCTCTGGGCTTGGGGAATGCGTCCACTATAACCTACGCGCCGAACCGCTGTCCCTCCGAAGTCGTCGGTCAGTTTGAAGGACGCGGGCTTCGTCCACTCGCTCCCCGCCTTTCTGTTCCCCGTTCTCTGATCCCTGCTCGCTGCCTTTCTAATCCTGTCGTCCCGCCCTCGCAACTTTCCGTTGACACCCACCCCGCATCCGGCAATCTTCAATCTAGGTCCCAACGGAGGTCCAGATGGCGACAGCGCCGCGCCAAGCGCTTCTATCGTATTAATCTCTCGCCGCTCGACGGCTTGGAGCGCACCGACACGGTATGGGGGAGCACGCTCGGCGAAGTCCGCTACCCGAGGCCTGTTAACACTACCTGGGTTGCTCTAAATCGATTTTGACGGAGCTTCCGCCACTTATTCGCCCCGGCGGCCTCTGCTCCAAATGGGTGATACCGCCCCAACCTGCCTGCAGGTATGATCCGAAACCAAGGCTTCCCCTGAACGCCCTTCGCCGAGGCTCGACAATGCCGCCAAAACGCCGGGTTGTTACATCGCTGATCACTGGATTGCTGGTTGCGGCGATGCCGATCCTCGCCTCGATTTATCTGGCGTGGATGGAAAGCTACACCACGGAGAAGACGCTCAGCCTCACCTACGCGCAGGATGTGCTGCGCCGTATCGAAGCAACTTCAAGCCAATTCGAAGAAGCGCAGCAAAAGGCGGCGCAAGCAAAAGTTACGCCCTGCTCGCCCGATGACATGAGGCTTTTGCGCACGATTGATTTCGGCGCGAGCTACATCAAGGCAGCTGGCCGCGTGGAGCACGATACGCTGCTCTGCACCTCGCAGGGAGTCATGAATCCGGCAGTGCTGGGCAAACCGGACCTGACGACCGCACAGGGCGTCACAGAATACCTCAAGAAGCAGCTCTCGCCGCCGCCGGCTCGCCCGCTGAATGTCTTCGCTTCCAACGGCTTCGCGGTGCTCGTCGACCCCAATCTCGCGGTCGACGTTTCCACCGAAGGGCCCGACGTCGAACTGGCCGTGCTGGTTCCCTCCGCTGCCGACAGCGAACCTATCGCCGTTATCGGCCAGAATCTCCCTGCCAACTGGCTCGAACCTGTTCCCCCGGGCGGCGATTCCACATTCATCGACGCGGGATACCTGGTCTCGCACATACAGTCGGCAAAATGGGACGTCGCGGTGGTGGCAGCGACGCCGCAACGTTACATCAACGACCACATGCGGCACTTCGCGTTCTTCTTCGTTCCCGTCGGAGTGCTGTGCGGCGTGCTTCTTTCCTTCATGGTCAGTCTGGCCACGCGCATGCACTCATCCTTCCCCGCCATGCTGCGCCGCGCCATCAGGGAAAAGAGTTTTAGCATCGTGTATCAGCCGGTGGTTGAGCTTTCCACACGCCGCGTCATCGGCGCCGAAGCTCTGGTCCGCTGGAGAAGCGATTACGTCGAAATCCGGCCCGATTACTTCATCCCTCAGGCCGAAGAATGCGGCCTCATCCAGCTCATCACCAAGCAGGTGGTCGCGCTTGTCGGCCGCGATCTGCCGCAGTTCCTCAAGCTCGATCCCAACTTCCGCGTTGCAATCAACATGTCGGCGGCGGACCTTTGCGACGAGCGCACGGTGGAGATGCTCGACGAGCTTCTCGCCGCCTCCGGCGCCATGCCAAGAAATATCGAGGTCGAAGCTACGGAGCGCGCCTTCCTGCAGGGGCCGGGCACCGCTTCGATCCTCGATACCATCCGCAGCAAGGGCTTCACCGTCGCCATTGACGATTTCGGCACCGGCTTCTCGTCGCTGTCCTGCCTGCAGACGCTGTCGCTTGACACGCTCAAGATCGATCGCGCCTTTGTCGAGACCATCAACACCGACGGCGCCACCAGCCAGGTGGTACTGCACATCATCCAAATGGCCCGCTCGCTGCATCTCGACATCGTTGCCGAGGGTGTTGAAACCGAACCGCAGGCGCAATATCTTTTCAAGCGCGGCGTTCTCCTCGCCCAGGGATGGCACTTCGGCAGGCCCATGGACATCGCCCACCTGCTCGAGCAAATCCGCATCAGCGCGGAGTGGAAGCTGGCCGCCGTCATTCCTGAGCACCCGCGCACAAGCGCCGTTGACGAGACCCCCGCTCTCCCAACTTTCCGTTGTTGACACCCACCCCCGTATCCGGCAATCTTCACCAAGCCGCCACGTCGCCCCCCTCCTTTCTAACCACTAACCTTTAATCACTAACCACTATCGCAAGTGCCTTTCTAACAACTAACCACTAACCACTGCCTTTCTGCCATACTTTTGAAATGCTCCTCCGCCCCGCTCAGCCCGCCGACGCTCTCGCCATCGCGCGCGTCCACGTCCGCGCCTGGCAGCACGGCTATGCCGGACTCCTCCCCGCCAGCTATCTCAATCAGCTCCGCCCCCAGGACCGCGCCGAGAAATACGATCTCTCCCACACCGATCCTTCCCGCCCACACACCATCGTCGCCACCGACGGCAATCTCGGCGACCAAATCCTCGGCTTCGCCACCACCGCCCCCTCGCACGAGTCCGACCTTCCCCACCACGGCGAGCTCACCGCCCTCTATGTCGATCCCGATTCCTGGGGCCGCGGCATCGGCGTCGCTCTCGTCTCCGCAGCCCGCACCCACCTCGTGTCCCTTGGCCTAAAGCACGCCTATCTCTTCACCCTTGTCGACAACCTCCGCGCCCAACGCTTCTACAAATCCGATCAGTGGACCCCCGACGGCCTCCAGCGCACCGACACCGTCTGGGGAACCGCCGTCCACGTTCTCCGCTTCCAGCGCAACCTCTAGCAGCCAACCGAAAGCTCGCTTCAAAGATGCTGTGTCATCCCGAGCGAAGCGTACTTCAGCGGAGCCGAGGGACCTGCTTTTGCTTTTCGTTTTAGACCTGCTTCTGCCTTTTGCCCGCATCAGCGCTCTAGTCCCTAGCCCCTTAGTCCCTGCCTTTCTAACCACTAATCACTAACCACTGCATTCCAGCTATCCTGTACTGTGCCCTCTCACTCCGCCCCCCTCCCCGCCAAACCCCGTCGCAAACTTCCCGCCAAATCCCTCTTTCGCCGCATCCTCGTCATCTGCGCCCTCGCCCTCATCGCCGCCTGGCTCCTCGCCGCGCTCACTCTCGTCGCCGCCAAATTCATCAACCCGCCCACCACCGCCGTCCACATCGAGCGCCGCCTCCAGGCCTTCATTCACGGCAAGCCCTACCACGAGCACTACCAGTTCGTCCCCTTGCGCGATATCTCGCCCGACCTCCAGCACGCCGTCATCGCCGCAGAGGACGCGCGCTTCTACCAGCACCATGGCTTCGATTGGCAGGCCATGGAACTCGCTGCCGACGAAGACATGGAAGGCGGCCGCATCCGCGGCGGCTCCACCATCACGCAGCAACTCGTCAAAAACCTCTTCTTCGGCACCCGCCGCTCTTACATTCGTAAAGCCGCGGAGTTCACACTCGTCCCTGTCGCCGAATTCGTCCTCGGCAAGCAGCGCATTCTGGAGCTCTACCTCAACGTGGTCGAATGGGGCCCCGGCATCTATGGCGTGGAGTCGGCCTCCGAACACTACTACGGAACCGCAGCCCGCCACGTCGGCCGCCAGCAATCCGCCGAGCTCGCCGCCATCCTCCCCGCCCCCCTCAAGCGCCGCCCCGAGCGCATGACCCGCTACTCCGCACTCATCCTCGAGCGCATGAGCCAAATGGGCTGGTAGCTCCCACTGCCGTGTCATCCCGAGCGAAGTGTTCCTCAACGGAGCCGAGGGACCTGCTTCTGCTTTTCGCGACCTTCACCCACCACAACAAATGGGTGCCCCATCCTGCGGGGTCCCCGCGGACAGGTCTTCGTCCGTGGGGTGGATCTGAGCTCTGCTAGGGTGGGATCGTTCCTAATCCCCAGTTCCTATTCCCTGATCTTTTCGCCGCAATCCGGCCGCAGCATTCCCCAATCTGCGTAACGGAGACCCGGTTGCCGACTAAGATGCGGCCCAACAGTAACCTCGCCAGCACCACTTACCGGCGATATACTGTCGCCGCCGGAAAAGCATCCGGCTTCACGGTTCCAAAGGACTGGAATATCAAGTCTGAAATCCCAAGGAGGTTTGCGATGCGTACCTTTCGTGCAGGACGGTTGTTTGTGCTCTCCACCCTGGTCGCTGTGCTGCTGTCCGCAGTGCCGGCCCACGCCGCGATGGATGCATACATGACGATCAAGGGCTCCAGGCAAGGACAGATCAAGGACGATGCGATGTCCGACCAAATCCATCTCGTCGACGTCGTCCGCGACACCCCAATGGCCACCGGCATGCCCACCGGCAGGCGGATGCACTCCACCATCACCATCACCAAAGAGATCGATAAAGCAACGCCCATGCTGGCCAAGGCGGCCAGTACCAACGAGCTATTGAGCGAAGTGGTGATTACTTTTACCGGGGGCGCATCAGGCGCCAAGACCGCGCAGAAGATCGTGCTCACCAACGCCAACATCCTCAGCGTTCGCAAGTCGGGCGGCAACGAGAAGATCTCTTTCGTCTACCAGAAGATCGAGGTCACCTGGATCGACGGCGGCAAAACCGCAATGGACGACTGGGAAACTCCGAAATAGAGCGGCGCGGCTGTCGTGGGGCCACCCACCCGCGACGTGTCATCCCGAGCGAAGTGTTCTTCAACGGAGCCGAGGGACCTGCTTCTGTTTTTTCGGATCGGAAGGAGCAGGGGCCTTCAGGCTCCTGAAAGAAGCCCGCCCACCCACGTGGTGTCGTCCCGAGCACAGTGGGCCGCGCGAAGCGCGGCCCACCTACCCATACGTGTCATCCTGAGCGGAGCAAGCTTGGGGCCCCGTGATCGCAGCGCGATCATGGGGTAAGCGGAGTCGAGGGACCTGCTTCTGTTTTTTCGGATCGGAAGGAGCAGGAGCCTTCAGGCTCCTGAAAGCGACCTCAAACCAACCCGGGCTTCAGCCCCGGGTCGCGCGCGGACTGGTGGAACGGCCTGCGGATTGGAAATGGTCCAGCTTCCTCCACTACGCCACCGGCATCGAGGGCCCTCTGGAGATCGAATCTGAATGGACATCGCGAAAACGAGAAGCAAACAAAATGCCGGCAAGCGGGCCTTTGTGCGACCCACCTTATTGGACAGGGAGAGAACGTAGAAACTTGAAGGGTGTGCCATCCGCCCACCCGACCCCGAACTGAGGCGCAAGTCAAGAATGGAATACACACCAAATCAGAGCGACTTATCGTTATTGATGATCTGGCCGGTGATTCCCTTGTACTCAGCCGAAGGAACATCGTCGCGCTGCGCTTGCTCCAAAGCTTCTTGCGCTGCTTCGGGACTGTAACCGGCACCTTGATGACCGTTGTGATCGTCTGCGATGTTGCCGTACCAGAAAGAATGCTCATTTGTGGTTGACATAACACCTCCAAATTTCGACTACATGATACTTCTAACTTGACGTTCTCATCCTAGTCTTCAGTAAATGAGGATGTTATAAAAATAGTTGAATTTTTCGTAGACAGGTACCAGATTGCCCCTCCGGCTCGCGTAACCGACAAAATACGACGCAAACAGATGCGCTCATTCAGCAGTTCGTCCCCCGGGGCGCCCGATACGAGACCCGGTAAATATCGAAATTAAATCGGTGGACCGGGGTAGCTATACTTTCTGTGTGGCACTGAATCTAAATCACATGTATTCACTCGGACGTCACATGCGGCGGCAAGCGCGCAGGTACATTGTCATCTCGACCGCAATGGCGACTATTGCCGGCTGCGTTTGGTGCCTGTGGGCAGCGTGGAACGAGGATCGCGAGGACTTCAGCCTCCACCTTAGGGAATTGCGCATGGACACTATGCGCACTACCGTCACGCTTGACACCCTGAACCCCGATACCGCAACAGTAATCGCCCACCTCTCATCCAATCTCAGCGAGGACAACCTTTTTCAATTCGACCCGTCGGTACAAAAGCAGATTCCAGAGCTGACTAACATGAAAAAGGATCCTCCGCAGTCGAAATTTCGGATCGATTATCAGAAGCCCTACATCGATGACCTGTCTCCCATCTTTGGACTGTTAGGACTGCGGCTGATCTTTCAGAACACCGGGCCGCCCATCTTCGACCGTGTTAAAGGACTCCTTGAGGCAGAACAGCCCCACGACTCCAACGCGGTACTTTCAGTGATTGGCGATCCGCGACTTTACCCGTTCGATCGCTACCTGATCTTGTATGAAGTTCACGGCTGTGCGTTCCTGGAATACGCCAAGAAGACCGCGTACATTGATTCGAGCTTCCAGGTTCAACCGCGCTTTCCAGGAATGGTCGTGCGAGAACTCTCAAAGCAGGAACTTGAGGGCTGGGATGGCACCTACGGGAGGGAATTTGACCTCATTGCAAAGCAGCAGAAGAAAAACTACCCTAACATAAGGCGATATAGCCCCGAGTTCTGGACTGGGCCGGGCGTCGCCATCTCGGTAGAACGGCCGCTTTTCTTGCGCGAACTAACAATCGTCCTCGGCCTCGCGGCCATATCATCAATGGTTTTTGTTTACCGCCTCTCCGAACCGTCAAGATACTTCCTAAACTCATTGGGTACATTCGCCGCACTTTGGGGAGTGCGAAGCATTCTTATGACAGACGCTCCAAAATCGCCAAACATAGTAGACTTCGCAGTGCTAGTTTTCTTCATTGTTCAGATTGTCCTCGTGGCAACCCGATTTCTGCTCAGCAGAGGAAAGGCACCCAAGACCCCCACCGCTACCTGAACCTCCACCCAAGCGTCCTGCTTCCAAACAAAGCCCGTACGCCTCCCAGTTCCTTGCCCCCATCCACGCCCCCCATCTTTTCTTGTCAAGCCCCCCGCCGACCGAACAACCCCGACCTCTCCGCCTTAAGTCCTTCCATTTCTGATCACTAACCCCTCATCTTTAATCTCGGCAAGTTTGCCGATAATTACCTCGCCTGGGCGCATACTCATTCCATGATCCGCTTTCACCTAAAAACCGCGTACGCCAGAATCGCTCCCTCGGCCCCCGGCCAAAACCTCAAACGGCGGCCGCTAAATCTGGCGGAAAAACATCGAGATCTTCGATCGAGGGGAGGGGGTAGTGATTTTATACACTTTGAATCGCAAGAAATGACTATAACTCTTTTACCATCAACACAAATGCATCAAAATACCCTTCGGTTTTTGCGATTTTTGTCGATTTTTGTGCAGAAAACGGCCCCAAATCGACCCAAAACCGCACCTTTTCGGCGGTCTTCTCCAGCGCCGCTAACTCCGCTAGCTCCGCCAACAGCGCTAGTACGCATACGGTATGGCTAAGGTATGGCGGAAGGTATGAACCGTCCCGTAAGTCCTTTGTTACCAAATATGGAGGTATGGCATACCGGGGGCAGGGGGCGGGAAGGTACTAAAAGGTAAACAATCGCCGGCTGCAAGCCACCGGGTGTTTGCTGTTTCTATCTCCTGTCTACTGTCTGCGGACCTGCTTACTCGGCTGGCACGGACAACTCCGCTAGCTCCGCTAACACCGCGAACTCCGCTAAAATTGATGTATGGCAGAAATCGCCCGCAGAAAAACTCCAACCGTCCGCATCGGCAACGTCCGAGTCGGCTGGGAAGTTCCCGTCGTCGTCCAGTCGATGACCAACACCGACACCGCCGACATTCAGGGGACCATCGAGCAAGTCGCAGCGCTCGCGCTTGCCGGCTCTGAGCTAGTTCGCGTCACGGTCAACAATGAAGACGCAGCGGCAGCCGTTCCGCACATCGTCGACGGACTTGAAAAACGCGGCCTGCGCGTGCCGATCATCGGCGACTTTCATTACAACGGCCACATCCTGCTCAAGAAATATCCGGCGACTGCGCGCGCGCTGGCCAAGTACCGCATCAATCCCGGCAACGTTTCGATCGGCCGCAAAGACGACTCGAACTTCGGCGTCATGGTCGAGTGCGCCGTCGAGAATCACAAGCCAGTTCGCATCGGCGTCAACTGGGGATCGCTCGATCAGTCGCTCCTCACGCGCATGATGGACGAGAACAGCAAGCTTGCCGAGCCGCTGGCCGCGCGCGACGTGATGATCGAGGCCATGATCGCCAGCGCGCTTGAGTCCGCCGCTGCCGCCGAACGCTACGGCCTCGGCCACGACATGATCATCCTGTCGGCCAAGGTCTCCGGCGTCCGCGATCTCCTCGACGTTTACTCCAAGCTCGCCGCGCGCTGCGACTACCCGCTGCATCTCGGCCTGACCGAAGCCGGAATGGGCTCGAAGGGCCTGATCGCATCCACTGCTGGACTTGCCCCGCTGCTGCTCTCGGGCATCGGCGACACGATCCGCGTCTCGCTCACACCCAAGCCCAACGGCGACCGCACCGAAGAGGTCCAGGCCGCGCAGCAGATCCTGCAATCACTCTCGATCCGCAGCTTCATGCCTCAGGTGACGAGTTGCCCTGGTTGCGGCCGCACCACGAGCACCTACTTCCAGGAGCTTGCCGAGCAGATCCAGAGCTACCTGCGCACGTCGATGCCCGAGTGGCGCAAGAAGTATCCCGGCGTCGAGGAGCTGAAACTCGCCGTCATGGGCTGCGTCGTAAACGGTCCCGGCGAGTCGAAGCACGCCAACCTCGGCATCAGCCTTCCCGGCACATTCGAGGATCCCGTCGCGCCCGTCTACATCGACGGCAAGCTCTCCACAACGCTCCGCGGCGACACAATTGTGGCGGAGTTCAAGCAGATCCTCGACCACTACGTCGAGAGCCACTACGGGCAGTCCGCCAAGGCCGGCGAACTCGTCGCCGCCCGATAATCGCTGACACAGTCGCCGATTTGCGCTAAGCTGTCTCCAACTATTCTTTTGGGACTTCTTATGTTTCAAAGCCATCGTGCTCGGCTCGCGTTCTTTGTTGTCTGCGCTCCGACCTTGACGCTCGCCGCCAAACCCCGACCCTGCATCCCCACCGACGAAGCCACGAGGATGATCAACAAGGACATCTGCATTTCCGCGCATGTTTATGATGTGGTGCAGCTTCCGGACGGCACTCGCTTCCTCGACGTTTGCTCGCCGCAAACCCCAGACGACCAGTGTCGCTTCACCGTCGTCAGCCTTCCTGAGGACCGCGCAGACGTCGGCGAGCTGAGGAAATACCGCGACGCTGACGTCAACATTCGCGGAATCGTCCAGCCCATGCACGGCCGCGCCGGAATGGTCCTGAGCCATGCCCGCCAGTTCTACGGCGGCCCGCCCAAGTTCAGGCCCAACCCCCTCCTCGCCCGCGGCTTCACAGCAGATCAGGAGCGGCCTCCCGTGTACGATCCCAATCTGCGGCGACAAGGCGGCCACCGCGCCTTCATGAACTCGCGCGACCAGGAACCACTGCCAAAGAAATGACACGTGACCACGAGGCCCGCTGATGCCTTCGGCGAAAGCAAAACGAGCTTGAGGCTAGCAGCCAGCAGCTAGAAGCTGAGAATCCTTAGCCTTCCAGCTTCGGCGCGTACTTTGCCCCGGCGAACAGAATTGCGCTTGAGATCACGAGAAACACCAGCGTCGCTCCCAGTCCAATGCTCAAATTCGTCCGGTCGCTGATGGCGCCGATGACCTGCGGCGAAAATGTGTCGCCGAAGAAGTGAATGCAGAACAGATTGATCGAGATCGCCGTCGCCCGCACCGGCGCTGAAACCGAGTTGACGATCGCCGCGTTCAATGGACCTGTATTGAGAAAGAGAAAGAACTCCGCCGCAAACAGCGAAGGTACGGCCCATTTGTGCGGACCAAAGAACAGCATCACCCCACAAGGCAGAGTGAGCGCAACGCTCCACGCCGACAACAAATACAGCGCACGATGATTCCTGCGCAGCCAGACATGCGCAATCCATCCGCCCACGAGCGTGGCAACGATGCCGTCAACTACTGTTGTCGCGCCCACCGTCAGGCTCGCGGTGCTCATCGACATGCCGGCGAATCGCCGCAAGAACTCGGGCATCCACCACGAAATCCCGCCCATGGCGAAGGTCAGCATCGCCAGGCCTAAGGTTGCTGTTAGAAACGCGGGGTTGCGAATGATTCCCAAGACCGTGGTCCGCTTAAGATCAGCTTCAACGTGATCGCTTGCCCCGCGCACTGGCTCGCGCCCGATCCATCCGTACAGCGCAGCCACCAGAAATCCCGGCAAGGCGCAAACGAAGAACGGTGCACGCCAGCCCCAATGCGAGCCAATCTGTCCACCGGCAAGATAGCCGAGCGCAGCACCCACAGGGATCGCAATGTAAAACACTGAAAGCACCCGGTTTCGTTCGCGCTCGGGATAAAAGTCCGACAGAACAGCAGGCGCGAAAATCCCAAACGTGGCTTCGCCAATTCCCACCAGTGCCTGGCGAATGTAGAGCGTCGTGTAGCTGTGAATCCAAAGGGCCGCCAGCGTCGCCAAACTCCAGAGAATCGCGCCCGTGATGATCAGCGGCTTACGAGGGAACCGGTCGCCAAGCCAGCCTGTCAACGGCGCTGCCACCATATAGAAGATGAAGAACGCCGTTCCCAGCGCGCCCATCTGCTGATCGGTCGCATGAAACTCGCTCTTGATGGGAAGTAATTCGCCGGCCAGGATGTAGCGGTCAATGTAGTTCAGAAGATTCAGCGCCAGCAGCAGTACCACTGTGCCCAAGGCTGGGTTGATGCGAGGGTCTAGATGCTGAATAAAAGTCGGACGCTGAGCGAATTTCGACATGATTTCCCGGCGCGAAGAGAGATAGGAGAGGACTCAGGAATATCACAGCGGAGCGACGTTCCCCAACCGGCGATTCTGGATTACGCCGGCGGCCGCGGCCAGCGCGCTTCGACGGTCGTCCCGATTCCGCCGCGTGGCCGGAATTCACCTTTTACCACTGCCCACACCGGATCGCTGGCCTTCACCACGTCCTCCAAAACCTGGTTGACGATGTTCTCCTGAAAGATGCCGAGATTGCGGTAGGAAAATAGATACTCTTTGAGCGACTTCAGTTCCAGGCAGCGCTCGCGCGGCATATAGCGGATGGTCAAGACACCGAAGTCCGGCAGGCCGGTCTTGGGGCAAACCGAGGTCAACTCCGGGTCGTCAATCTGGATCTCGTATCCGGGAAACTGGTTCTGCCAGGTCTCAATGGCAGGAAAGGCAAAATCCAGCCCGGCCTTTGCATGTTCGTCGGTGTAACGCTCTGTCGCCGCCATATCGGTATTGTACGAGCCGGAACGATTGGACGCGATACGGTTTAGACGCCTTTTTCGCGCTTCCTATCCGGCGTTTTTGAGTCCTATATACTGACACTGGTTAATTGCATGGTTGAGGCAAGATCGCAAACAAACCGCAAGTGGCTCTGGGCTGGTGCAGCAGTCATTCTGCTTGTGGTGTTCTTTACGGCGCGCTATTTTCTGCGCGAACGCCTGCCGGTGCGCGTGGCAACGGTTGAACACGCGATGCTGGTGAACACGGTCAGCACCGATGGCCGGGTCGAGCCGGAGATGAACTATCAGTTTTACAGTCCAATTGCCACGACGGTAAAAGCGGTGTACGCGCAAGCAGGCGACACGGTCCCTGCGGGCAAGCTGCTTGTCACTTTGGATGACTCGGCAGCAAGAGCGCAGGTGGCCACCGCTGAAAGCGCCGTAAGTTCCGCACAGGCAAATCTAGATGCAGTCACTCACAATGGAACGCAGGCAGAGCGGCAGGCTTCCGCAGCCGAAATCCAGCAGGATCGCCTCACCCTCGACCAAGCCCAGCATGATCTTGATGCCCTCACAAAACTGGTTGCAACGGGCGCAGCCGCGCCCGGGGAAATCATCGCGGCGCGGACTCGTCTCAATGCGGCCCAAACGAGCCTGAACGCCGCCGAGCAGAGCGCGCACAGTCGTTTTTCTTCCGGCGATGTTGCACGCGTCCGGGCAGCGCTGGCCGATGCGCAAACGGGCCTGGCCGCCGCGCAGCACATCGAAGCACAGACCGTAATTCGCGCTCCCATCACGGGAACCATCTACAGTATGGATGCAACTCCTTCGGAGTTCTCCGCCGCCGGCAACCTGCTTCTCCAGATTGCCGATCTGCGACATGAGCACGTCCGCGGCTACTTTGACGAGCCCGACCTGGGGCGCCTGGCTGTTGGACAGCAAGTGGTGATTCGCTGGGGCGCGAAGCCGGGCAGCGAGTGGCACGGGCACATTGTGCGCCTTCCTTCCGCTGTCGTCACCTACACCACGCGCAACGTCGGAGAGGCCCTGATCGATTTCGACGATTCATCGGACGGACTCCTGCCGGACACCAATGTCACGCTCACCGTGACAACTTCCAGCGAGCCCGATACTCTGAGCATGCCGCGCGAGGCCCTTCACGAACAGAATGGAAAATATTTTGTATTCAAGGTCGAGAACGGCGAACTGGCGCGCGTTCCTGTCGTGATCGGATCGCCCAATTTGACTCAGGTTCCCATTGTCTCCGGACTCGAAAACGGCGATCAAGTCGCCATCGGTACAACCAACGGTCAGCCCTTGCAAGCGGGCGTACCAATTAAGGTGGAGCAGTGAGGTTCCAGCCATTGAAGGCACTGGCACGGCTGCTTGCGTTTCTTACTGTAGCTGCGGCAGGCCCGATGTATGCGCAGATTTCGCCCGCGACGCTCGCCCAGGCCAATGCGGACCTCCAGAACGGCGAAGCCGACCAGGCCATCGCGCTGCTCGCGCCGCTACCCTCCACTGGAACAGGCGCAGCCGAGGCTCAGAACCTTCTATGCCGCGTGCGATTTATGCTTCAGCAATGGTCGCAGGCCGCGGCCGAGTGCCAGCAAGCCGTCAATCTCGACGGTCAAAACTCGGATTACCACATGTGGCTGGGGCGCGTTCTGGGCCAGCAGGCCAGCCATGCCAGCTTCCTTTCCGCATACGGAATTGCCAAACATTCCCTCTCTGAGATGCAGACTGCCGTAAAGCTCAATTCTAAAAATGGACCGGCGTTGTCCGACCTCGGCGATTATTACGCGCAAGCCCCCGGCATCGCCGGCGGCGGAACCGACAAGGCACAGGCGATCGCTTCGCAACTGGACAAAGTTGACCCAGCCAGAGCGCAGCAACTGCGCGGGGACATTGCCATGGCACAGAAGGACTGCACCACTGCGGAGAATGAGTACCGCCAGGCCGCGGTTGTTGCCTCAGAGCCTGCAGATTACTGGACCGTGCTCGCCAATTTCTATCGTGGCCGGCAGCGGTGGTCCGATCTGGACGCGGCAATTCAGAATTGCGTGACGGCAGCGGCAAAGAACAAGAATTCGGGAGTCGGCCTCTATGACGGCGCAGGCGTACTGATTGCGGCGAAACGGAATCCTTCGCTGGCCGCGCAGATGCTCGAGAATTATCTTTCGAGCTCGTCGAAGTCAGAAGATGGGCCCGCATTCATTGCGCATATTCGACTCTCGCGGCTCAAGCAGCAGCTCGGTGATGCGGCGGGCGCAAAAAGCGAGCTGGCGATTGCCGCACAGATGGCACATGAGTTTAGTCCGGCGCAGGCTTGAAACATTCATGCGAAAAGCTCCAGTGAAGTTTCGACAAAAGTCGCTCGGGATAGGGGCATCGGCCTTGGCCGGATTCGCGCTTGCCTGCGCGCCCGCCCTTGCGACGGCGCAGGTTTCGCTTACCACAGTGGTTGAGTTGGCTCAGCAAAACTCGAGCGCCGTCAAACTTGCCAGCGCCGACCTTCAAAAGGCGCAGGCCGCCCTTGCCCAGACTGAAGACGCATATATCCCCAATTTTGTTATCGGATCCCAGATCGGCTATTCTTACGGCTTCCCAACCGGCCAGCCCTCTTTAGGGAACGCTTCGATGCAATCGCTGGTTCTCAGTTTTTCGCAGCGCCAGTACACCAAGGCTGCGCGGGCCGGCGTGGAGGCCGCCAACCTGGGCCTCAAGGATGCAAAGGAGCAGGTTGCTCTCGACGCCTCAATGGCTTACATCGAGATGGACGCCATTGGGAGCGAACTCGATGCTGCCCGGGAACAAGAGCAGGATTCTGCCCGCCTTGTGATCATCGAGCAGCAGCGCACGGAAGGTGGAGTCGATCCTCTTAGCGCTCTGCTGCAAGCGAAATTGACGGCTGCGCAGCTCAAGCTGAGTCGCCTACACCTCGAAACCCGTTCGGCCACGCTCGCCAAGCAGCTTTCCACACTGACCGACTTGCCGGTCGGCTCCATCGTGCCCGATCACTCGAGCATTCCCGACATTCCTGCCGTCTCCGCCGACGAAGCGCCACGGCCCCTTCTCGGCATTCAATCCGCGAATGTCCTGGCGCGTTCCAAACTGCTGGAGGCAAAGGGAGCAGATCTGGCCTGGCGCCGCCCTTCGATTGGATTCGGCGCCGTCTATAACTACGACTCCAATGAGCTGAACAATTACACTAAGTACTACAACAACTTCACGCCTAACAACATCAGTTTCGGTCTCCAGATTTCGGTTCCCTTCTTCGACTTTGCCGTTCGAGCAAAGGCCAAGGTCTCCGCGGCCGAAGCGCTGCGCGCCAAAGTTGAGGCCGAGCAGGCGCAGCAACAAAATGACATTCAGATCAGCCAGCTTACTGCGAGTTTGCGCGAGCTGGATGCACAGGCTGAAGTCGCCGGCCTTAAGCAGCAGATTGCCGAGCAGCAGTTGAAGAGTGTCGTTGCGCAGCTGGAAGTGGGAAATGGAGCCACAGGTACCCCGGGCGCTCCGGCCCAACTGTCCCCCACTGCGGAGCAACAGGCCCGCATCGATGAACGCCAGAAGTACCTCGATGCGCTAGACTCCGAGCTCGATCTGAGCAAAGCGCGTCTCAATCTCCTGCGCGCCCTCGGTCACATGCAGGACTGGCTCGACGAGCTTCATACCAAATGACTGCGAACGGGTATCCCCGAAGCAACCCCGCAGGACCGCGGTCGACGCTTTAAGAATTCTAGAAATAACACTGATTACAATGCGGTTATAGATAACAAACTGCCTGTATTTCGACGGATTTCTCCTGTCGCGTGTTTCCGGGCCAATCCGTCTAACAAATCAGCCTGAATGGTAGAATGGAGGGGATGCCAATGCCACTGAAGACAATCTTCCTCAATCCTCCCTCCTTCAAGAACTTCGATGGCGGCGCAAGTTCGCGCTGGCCGGCCACTCGCGAAATCGAGTCCTACTGGTATCCGGTGTGGCTCACTTATCCGGCTGGCCTGCTTGAGGGTTCGCGGCTTCTTGATGCGCCGCCTCATCACGTCTCCGCTGAGGAGACCATCAAGATTTGCAAGGACTACGAGTTCCTGGTGCTATTCACTTCGACGGTTGGCTGGGAAGGCGATCAGCGCCTCGCCGAAACCATCAAAGCGGAAAACCCGGCGATCCGCATTGCCTTTGTCGGCCCGCCAGTCACGACCGATCCTGACCGCGCGTTGAATGAGTGCTCCGCGCTCGACTTCATCTGCCGCCGCGAGTTCGATTACTCCGTCGTGGAGTTTGCGCAGGGCAAGCCGCTCAACGAGATCCTCGGCATCAGCTACAAGAAAGACGGGCAGATCCTCCACAATCCCGATCGCCCGCAGATTGAAGATTTGGACGCGATGCCCTGGGCGTCCAAGATTTACAAGCGCGACATGGACGTGACGCGCTACAACGTGCCCTTTCTGCTGCATCCATACATCGCGCTCTACTCCACGCGCGGTTGCCCGGCGCAGTGCACCTTCTGCCTGTGGCCGCAGACCCTGAGCGGACATGCATGGCGCAAGCGGTCAAGTGACGATGTTGCGGCGGAGATGAAATGGGCGAAGGAGAACTTCCCTGAAGTAAAGGAGTTCTTCTTCGACGACGATACCTTCAACATCCAGAAGGTGCGCACCATTGAGCTTTGCGAGAAGCTCAAGCCTCTTGGCATTACGTGGAGTTGCACATCGCGCGTAACCACCGATTACGACACGCTGAAGGCAATGCGCGAATCGGGATGCCGGCTGCTCATCGTTGGCTTCGAGTCCGGCGATCCGCAAATTCTGAAAAACATTAAGAAGGGCGCAACGGTTGAGCGCGCCCGTGCCTTTGCCAAGGACTGCCACGACCTGGGCCTGACCATTCACGGCGACTTTATCCTCGGACTTCCCGGCGAGACGAAAGAATCTATTCGCAACACAATTAACTTCGCCAAGACGCTGGACGTTGAGACGATTCAGGTCTCCATCGCTCACGCTTATCCAGGCACCGAATTCTACGAGTACGCGTCGCAGAACGGCTTCATTACGAACGAAAAGATGCAGGACGGCGGCGGCCACCAGATGGCGCACATTGAGTATCCCGGCCTGCCCACCGACTACGTGATGGAGATGGTGCACAAATTCTACGACGAGTATTACTTCCGCCCCAAGGCTGCCTTCCGCGTTGTATGGAAGGCGATCGTGAATCGCGATATACCCCGGCTCTATGTCGAAGCCAAGTCGTTCATGAAGCTGCGCTCGCAGCGCAACAAGGCGTACAAGATCGCGCGCAATCAAAAAGCCGGACCGTCGACACCGGTCAGCGCCGGCGCGTAGGCAAGTCTCAGGGTCTTAACGTCGAGGGCGGCGCAGTCGCGTCTGCCCTCGATCTGTTTAGCGCTTGAACGAATGGGCTTGAACTTATGGCCTTGAACGAATGAGTTGATCGGCCGCCAATGGTTCACCACTCCCTTTCATCGCGTCAATACCTGATCCTCGGCCTCGTCGCAGTCTGCGCTCCGCTGGGCGACAGCTGCCTTTCGCGCGGAATGACGGCGGTGCCTTCGATCTCGCTTGCTCATCCACATGAGCTCTTGGGCTCGCTCATCGCCGCGGTCTTCACTCCATGGATCGCCGCAGGCATTGCGCTTTTGATCGGCTTTTTCGCCAGCTATCTCACCGCGCTCTCCTGGGCCGATCTCACATTTGTTTTGCCAGCGACGGCATTCGGAAACGTGATTGTCGTGCTCCTGTCGCGATTCTGGCTGCATGAAACGGTTTCGCTCGAGCGCTGGGCAGGAATCGTTCTCATTACTCTTGGTGTGGGCTTCGTCGCGCAAGGGCCAGCGCTTACTGAGCGCCCAGCTCCCAGGGCCGAGGAATTGCGTTCAGAAGAGCCAGTTGCGACGGAGGTGCGGCCGAGATGACGATTCAAGCAACATCGCTCGCTATGACGCCGAATCCGTGGGTAGCCGCGGTAATGATCGCGGCTATCGTGCTCACATCCACGACGGGCGAAGTGCTGACCGCGGCGGCGATGAAGTCGATCGGCGACCTGGACGTGATTCGTGCGCGATCCGGCCTGCCAGGCGCCATTCGCGCTGTTGTTACCTGTCCGCTGTTTTTTGCGGGAGTTTTCTTTCTCGCAATGGCGTTTTTCTCGCTGCTCTTTGCTCTCAATCACTTGAACCTGAGCCTGGTAGCGCCCGCATCGGCCTCGCTGATGCTGGTCACCAACACGATCGCCGGCAAGATTTTCCTTAAGGAAAATGTGGACCGGCGCCGCTGGGCCGCGGCAGGGCTTGTTTGCGTTGGAGTCTACTTGCTGGCGCACTGAAAGACGGCTTCTAGCTTCTAGCCACTAGCTCCGGAATCTGCATACGCAGAGTGAATGCGGGCGTTAGCAGTCAGGAGCTAGCGGCCGTTCTCACAAATCGCATGAGGCCGCGCGGCTTCAAGTCGGGATCCAGAAACGTCCGCGGCTCGTCCATCGCCGCGCACACTGCCTCCGCCGCTAAATGTCCGCTGCGCGCGGCACTCTCCATCGTCGAAGGCCAGCCGGTAGCGATCCAATCGCCCGCGAGCATGCAGTTCGGCCACGGCGATGCTGTGCGCGGCCTCGCAGCATCGATTCCCGGCGGCACGGTGAATGTTGCACGAACCTCTTTCACCAGCGCCGCTTTTTCCAGCTTCGCCGTCGCCACTTGAGGAAAGAATTCGGCAAGCTCGCGCACGGCCAGCGCAATTGCCTCTTCCCGGCTGAGCGCGGCAAACTCTCGCGACGCACTGACGACGAGTTCCAGGTAGCTGCCCTTTGCGGTGCGCCAGGGCTGCAACCGGCTTTTGTTGTACATCCAGTGAATCTCGCGATCGAGGAGAACGGCGTGGTCGAGTTCCGTTACCTCGCGGTCAAACCATAGATGCACGCTGCAGATTGGCCCATGCGCTTGCCGCGCAATCTGCGATGCGAGCTTCTCGACGCCGTCTGCCGGCGGCATGAGCGGCAACAGCTTGGCCGTCCCTTCGAATGGCAATGCGATCACGAGAAAGTCGGCGACATGGATGCCTGTCCGTGTAGTGAGGGTCCACTGCGAATTCTCCTCATCCCAGGCCGCCCCTTCGACACTCGCGTTGAACACCACCTCGCCGCCGTGCTCACGGAGAAACTGCTCTGCGCCGGAATACAACTCGCTCAGCGGAACGGTGCTCATGCCCATGCTGCCGGCTTCGGCGGAATTCAGAAACAGCTCGCGGATTACCTTGGCGGCGTAGGGCAGCGCGATCTCGTCCACATCGGCGTTCAGCGCGCTTGCGATCACCAGCCGCCAGAAGCGGTTGATGGCGCCAGGAGTTTGTCCGTTGCGCCGGAGCCAAGTGCCGAGCGTCTCATCGGATTCCGCCGCGACCGGCCGCATCAGTTTCCGAAACGCACGCGCCAGCGCCAACTTATCTGCGCGCGTGAGAGCTTTGGCGGCGAGAATGCTGGGCAGGCCATGCAGCGGGGCCGGCAGCCACCGGGACGATGCGAGCCGAGTCTGTTGGCCACCCGGCTCGATCATTGTCATCGTGGTCGTCCAGTGAATGCGCTCAGCGACACCGATTCGCGTGTAGAAACCGACGAGATTCGTGCAGCAGCCGAACAAGACGTGCTGACAGTTGTCGATGACTTCGTCCACGCCCGGATGGCGATAAGAACTGGCGCGCCCGCCCAGGTAGGCGCGCCGCTCCAACAGCTTGACGCGCAACCCGGCCTCGGCCAGCGCGCACGCCGCGCTCATGCCGGCCACGCCGCCACCGACAACGATCGCCGACTTTGGGATCGCCGATTTTGGGATCGCCGATTTTGCCCGTCCCGGGCGTAAATCACTCACTGTCTCACCAGTTCCGATGCTTCCTCTATCATCGCTGAAGAGGTTGGGTATACACAGCCGAACCGTGCGGGGTTGGTTGACGTTTCCGGAGCGCGCACCTATGATTCTCACTAAAATCAAACGGCCTTTTGATTCAAGGAGTACGGATGTCAAACTGTCCAAAGTGCGGCCAGCCGCTCAACGAGGGCGCGAAGTTTTGCGGGCAGTGCGGGGCCGCAGTCAGGCACTGTTCCAAGTGCGGCACAGAGCTTAAAGAGGGCGCGGCGTATTGTGCGCAATGCGGCGCCGCCGTGAACGAAGTTGCACCTGATTATGGAGCAGGTGCCTCTCCCTCAGCGCCGATCTCCTACCCCGTTACGGCTCAGGCGCCCGTGGCATTGGCCAATGTCAGGCTGACACTCGGTGAAATAGCTCTATTTTTCGGCCAAATAACCATGACTATCCTCGTTGACGGCAATGCAGTGCGAACCATTCAAATGAACGAAACGGTCGATTTTGTGGTCCCGGTTGGGAGGCACACAATCGAGCTCGTGCAGGTGTACCACAGCGTCGCCACTCTCAACCAACCCATCACGCGCAGGTCGGATCTGGAGCTGAACGTTGAGGCGGGAACTCAAACCGTGGTGACCGGCAGCTACAGTACTTTTTTCGGCAAATTCGGCCTGGATTTGGGTTAAGGGTTCGATGGCGATGCGCAGAGCTGACCGAGAGCCACTTAAAGATGCACTATTGAACCCAACAGGCCGATGACCGCGTACCGTTGCCCGAGGGCAGGATCTAACGCGAGCGAAAAGCGAGCGGCTGCTGCATGAAATGTGGTGGGCAGTGAGGGACTCGAACCCCCGACATCCTGCTTGTAAGGCAGGCGCTCTAACCAACTGAGCTAACCGCCCTTTGCGCCGCTTGCCGGCTTGGGCCTGAACTTATGATACCAGCGCTTTCGATCTGCGAATGGCGCTGGGCAGCCGCTTGATAAACTCACTGAGTGCACCTGATTGTGAACGCCGACGATTTTGGCCTGACGTCGGGCGTCAATCGCGCCATTATCGAACTGCACGGCGTTGGTCTTGTGACCAGCACCTCGCTGATGGCTCGCGCCGGCGCGACGGAGGAAGCCATCGGGCTGGCGCTGGCTGCGCCCGCGCTTGGAGTCGGCTGCCATATTGTTTTGGTCGACGGCGAGCCGGTGCTGCCGCCGGATCAGATTCCCACGCTTGTCGATGCGCGCACAGGCCACTTTCCCCATTCGCTAAACACGTTTCTGGCGCGTCTTCTTACGGGCCGCATCCGCGCCGCGGAAGTGGAGGCGGAAGCCGGGGCGCAAATCGACTTCCTCCAGAAACGAGGCGTTCGCCTGACTCACATTGACACGCACAAACATACGCATGTGCTTCCACCCGTGCTGCGCCCGGTGCTTCGCGCCGCTCGTGCTCGTGGAATTCACGCGATCCGCAATCCATTCGAGCCGAAATGGTCGATTCACGCTACGCCGCGCGCGCACTGGCTTCGCACTGTCCAGGTCAGCGCTTTGCGCTGGCTGGAGCCTTTCTGCTGCCGGATCATCGAGCGAGAAGGATTTGCAACTACCAGCGGAACCGTCGCAGTGATCGGTACCGGCATCCTGGACGCTGCGATGCTTCGATCCATGCTCGCGAGACTGCCGGCCGGGACATGGGAGCTCGTGACCCATCCCGGGTACAACGATGCCGACCTTGAGCGCGTCCGCACACGGCTTCGCGCTTCGCGAGACGGGGAGCGCGCGGCGCTCATGGTTCTCAGAGAATTTCCGGACATCGAACTCACTTCATTTGCCAGTTTGCAGCCGCATTCGCCTTGAACAGTGAACCGCGCGCCATTACTGGGTGCTCGGCGGCAAGATTGCTTTTCTGACTCTGTGCATCCTCCACTCAATTCCGCGCGTCAAAATCGAGACGGGACGCAGCGGCAAATCGAAATCGAGAATCAGGAAGGGTCAACAGGAAGGCACCATGCGCATTGGAATCACGTGTTATCCCACCTACGGCGGTTCAGGCGTTGTGGCAACAGAGCTGGGCATTGAGCTGGCCGTAATGGGGCACGAAGTTCACTTCATTTCTTACTCGCAGCCCTTCCGGCTGAATGGGCGAGACGACGGGATCTTTTACCACGAGGTTCCGGTCTCCAGCTACCCGCTTTTTGAATTTCCGCCGTACGATCTCGCGCTTGCGTCGCGGATGGCTGAGGTGGCCGAATACTATTCGCTCGACCTGTTGCACGTACACTATGCGATTCCTCATTCCGTGTCCGCGCTGCTCGCACGGCAGATGCTGGCGAAGCGCGGCCGCCGGCTGCCCTTCGTTACTACGCTGCACGGCACCGACATTACACTGGTCGGCCTGGATCGCAGTTATTTACCCATTACAAGGCACGCCATCGAGGAGAGCGACGGCGTTACCAGCATCTCCAATTACCTGCGCGATAAGACCATCGCCGATTTCGGCATCAGCCGCCCGATTGAGACCATCACCAACTTCGTGAACTGCGATGTGTATACGCCGATCAAAGATGAGGCGACGCGCGCCCGCTGCCGCGCGCAATATGCTGCGCCGGAGGAGTCGCTGCTGGTACACCTTTCGAACTTCAGGCCGGTAAAGCGGGTTACCGACGTGGTGAAGATCTTCGCGCTGGTCGCGCGCGAGCGGCCCGCGCAACTGATCCTCATCGGCGACGGGCCTGACCGCTCCTCCGCCGAGTGGCTTGCTCACGACCTTGGCATCCACTCGCGTATCCACTTTCTCGGCAAGCAGGAGCGCGTCAGCGAATTGCTCGCGCTTGGAGATCTGCTTTTGATGCCGAGCGAACTTGAGTCGTTCGGTCTTGCGGCGCTTGAAGCGATGGCCTGCAAGGTTCCGTCAATTGCAACGCGCGTCGGCGGAGTTCCTGAGCTGATCGACGAAGGCGTCACCGGGCTTCTGTTCCCCGTCGGCGATGTCGATGCTATGGCCGCCGGCGCGCTGAGCCTGCTGAACAATCCGTCACGGCTCGACGCGATGCGCGAGGCAGCCCGCAAGAACGCACAGAAGCGCTTCTGCTCCACGCTCGTGGTGCCGCAATATGTGCGGTATTACGAGCAGATTCTGGGACAGTAAAAGACAGCGCGAACAGCGCTTGGTTTGGGTCGATTTGGGGCCGTTTTGCGCACAAAAATCAACAAAAATCGACTAAAATCGATGAGGATTTTGAGGTCGAGTTGTTGATTCCAGAATAGTTAACCTCGTTTTTCGTGTTTTTAAGTGTGCATTTTTTTAGTTAATTAATTTCCTGCCGCAAGGACGGATTTAGGCGGGCGGCCAACTGGCCTGGGCTCGTCGGCGGAGGGCTTTGGCTTACGAAAGGCGGCGGTGAGTGCGAGCTTGGCGTTGGCCCGATAGTGCTTTGCATCGCTGTAATTGATGATGTCGGTCATGACCGCGAAGTTGATACAGGCGATGAACTGGCAAATATTCTCATAGCCGACGAGTGGAGGGGTGACGCGGAGATAGGCTTCGTTGCCGGCCTTTTGGGCGGGGTAGTCGCTTTCGTCGTCGTCAAGATCGGCAGCCTCCTTTTTGTAGGCATTGTTCCAGGCCTTCATGCAGCGGACGATGGCTTCGTTATCGTCGGCGGTTTTTGGGGGTTTGCGCGGGCCCGCAGGCGCGGTTGTGCCGGCAGCTGCTGCTGTAGCGGCCGGTGCGGTCAAAATTGGAGGTGCAATTGGGGCAACAAGTGCGGCCGTGCCCGCAAATGCGGGTGCGGCGGTAGGTGTGGATGCGTTAAGGTCTGCCATGAAGAAGCTCCTTCATCTTTAAGGTTAGCGATTTCGGAGAATTAATCGGCAAACTTGATAAGACAGGGACTAAGGGACCAGGGACTAGGGAATGAACGACTTACGGAGGGCGGACGGATTTATTTTGGCCGAGGGGGGTTGACAAGAAAAGGCAGCGGGGTTGGCGGAGTTAGCGGGGCTGGCCGCCGGCGGCTCGGAAGCCGCTGGCTCAGCCAGACAGACCCACCAATCTCTGGATCGAGGCGTGAGTCAATGGACAGGAAAGAGTAACTTTCGGGTTGCCTGTGATTCGCTCGGAACCGCTCACAGACGATAAGCCGACTTGCCGTTACTTATCGCGACCGCGAATATTCAAACGGTAACGTGGCAGGCGAGTTGATCTCTCCAAACGGATTATGACAGAAGGCTTTTCTTCCGAAAAGCTTCCACTTTCAGTGCGAACATTCCGTTGGCATCGCAATCTACCTCAGGCGAAGTACACTTGTTGAGATTCTGGGTCACAACGGAGATTCCAGTTGGAGGGCTTTTCATCATGAGTCCATCAGAGATTTCTCGCCGCACGGTGCTGCGTGGCGCTGCGCTGGGCGCGGCGGTGCTTGCCTCTGGCGCCGACAAGCTGCTGGGCGAATCGGTCCAAGCTCCGCCCAACATCGTTTTCATCCTTGCTGACGATATGGGTTACGCCGATATTTCCTGCTACGGACGACCCGACCTCCACACTCCGAACATCGATAGTCTTGCATCGCGCGGAATGCGCTTTCTGCAGGCCTACGCCAACTCCGCGGTCTGCTCGGCCACGCGCACCGCTCTGATTACCGGACGCTATCAGGACCGCATCGATGTTGGTCTCGACGAACCGCTCGTCGGACGCGACACCGGTTTGCCTCCGAGCCATCCCACGCTGCCTTCGCTCCTGCGCAAGGCCGGATATGGGACCACCCTCGTGGGCAAGTGGCATCTCGGCTTGCTGCCGAAGTATGGCCCGCTGGTGAGCGGCTATGATCACTTCTACGGTTTTCGCGGCGGCGCGGTCGACTACTTTACACACTCTAACGACCTGTGGGACGAAGACATCAATATCCAACAGGTTGGCTACCTGACTGATATCCTCGGAAGCCACGCCGTCAATGTGATCAACGGCTACGCCAAAGCTCGAAAGCCCTTCCTGCTGAGCCTGCACTTTAATGCGCCTCACTGGCCGTGGGAGGGGCCGGGAGATGAGGCCGAATCGCGGCGGCTTATAGGTCATCGGCTCGCCGATTTTGACGGCGGTTCGCAAGCGACCTATCAGCGCATGATCGAGGACCTCGATCTCCAGGTTGGCCGTGTGCTTGAAACGCTTCGCGCTGGCGGCATCCTCGACAACACCATCGTTATTTTCACCAGCGACAACGGCGGCGAGCGCTTCGCCGATACTTGGCCATTTACAGGCCGGAAGACAGAGTTACTTGAAGGCGGCTTGCGCATTCCGGCCATCATTTCGTGGCCCGCGCGCATTGCCATGGGCCAAACCACCAATCAGGTGGCCATCAGCATGGATTGGCTGCCAACGCTTCTTGCCGCCGCCGGCACGGGGCCCGATGCCGCGTATCCATCCGACGGCATTAACCTGCTCCCATTTCTAGCCGAAGGCGCCACGCCGGTTGCCCGCAAGCTCTTTTGGCGCTACAAAGCCAATGCCCAGCACGCGACGCGCGATGGCGATATGAAGTATCTCAAGATTCTCGAAAATACATTCCTCTTCAACGTCGTTGAGGATCCCATGGAGCGCGCCAACCTGAAGGAAAGGATGCCCGACGATTACAACCGCCTGATCGCGGAATGGGCCGCCTGGAATGCAGCTATGCTGCCGGAGATCGATGCGAGCTACACCGACAACTTCACCGGGAACGAGCTCGCCGATCACATTGGTGCGCCGGAAGCCAGCCACAAGGCCGATAACCCGCCTCCTGTGGCGGCTCCCCATCGCTGAGACCACCGACCCCCACCTGCACGCTGTCAATTAGTGCGTTCGACCGCGCGCGGAAGAATGAGTTCGGTGGTTCCAATATGCTCATTCTCTGCGAATTACTCTCCAATGGCAGGATCACTCCTCAAAAAACGCTCCAGGGTCCACAAATCACATAGTTCCTGTATTGTCGCTAGCCGGGCAGTAACCTGGTGACAATTCCTGAGTAGAGCGTAAACGACGTGTTGGAAGTTTGCAGCCCGGGTCTTTCGCCGCTGGAGTTCGTGCTTCCCACCCTTGCGGCAAAGGCATGAACGCCGCAAGGATGGGGCAACCATTTCTTGTGCGAGGATGGGAGCGCTCGCGGCGGGGCTAGCCTCTTGCTTTCCCAGGTCCCCAAGTGCGAGGGACCCTTCGGCTTCGCTCAGGGCAGGCTCTGGGGCACCCAGATTGGTAGGTGAACAAGCGGTCAGAAACTTACAGCGTGCGCTTAAACAGCGGCGTGGCGATGAGCAGAGTGGCCATGCCGAAGACGCAGATGAAGAGGAGATCGGGCCAGATGGCGGCGAACCCGTCGTCCTTGAGTGTGGCTTTAGAATCTTTTGGCGGATTTTAATTGCGGGGCGATTTTCAATTGCCCGTTTGGCGCTTGCCAAAGTGATAGCTGAGGCCGCCATTCAAATTCATCTCGTCAATTCCGGAGTTTGACGGCACAATAAAGGCATTTGAGATATGGAGGTTACCCACCGCGACGCGTAGATCCCATCGCCCTTTGAGAGCGAACTGAACCCCCACACTCTGCTGCAGGATGAAGTTCTCGTAGGAACCATCGACGGAGAGCGCCTTTTGCGTAAACCCTATCACGCCTCCTTTAATGAGGCAGTACGGTTTCCACCTTTTTCCGTCGCGCCACATCATGCGCAACCCGGCCGGCGAAATGGCCATCCCTTCCACGTTCACAAATCCAGGAGCCAGCTGATCTCCAAACGAGTCCATATGGGCCGGCTGCTTGAGGATCACGATGGGCAGAATCTCGGCAACATAATCCATGCGCGCGCCGATGAGTTTTCCCCAGGAGTGACGGTCGTATTCCAACCCGCCCGCGTGCAGATAACTCCACCAGGTGTAAGCAAAAACATGGTAGTGGCCAAATGAGCCGAGGGTCTCGAAAACCAACTCACTATCAACCGGCGCGCGTGACGCCTTGCGGCCTTCGGAGTCGCCTCGCTCGTAAGGAGGTCCGGGAACGGGTGTCCACGTTAACCCAGCCGTTATGCGGCCAAAATAGTTGGGGAGCCCAGGAATGCGATAGGGAACAGGATCCGCCGCACTTTGGAGAAGGGCGAAGTCCGAGTGCTGAAATCCGCCTTCGACGCGAAAACCAAACCTGCGCGACAAGGGCGTATCGAGTCCGCCGCCAAGAAAGGTTGTGAAGGAAGCACCGCCGCCGAGCGCACCATTCGCGCCCCAGCGCGGATTCAATCTCCCCTCCCCTGCGAGCGCCTTCAAGAACAGGCCTTCGCGGCCAAATCGCCGCTCGTATTCTCCCCCAGCCAAAATGAAAACGGCATTTTGCGAAGCGCCCAGGTTCGTCCCATGGTATCCGGACACGTCCACGACACCGCGCAGGCGGTGGAACCAGGGAAACGTAGCAGCGGCATCCCATCCCGTTAGCGGTTGCCGCGCACCCGGAGTTCCATTGAACGAATTCGAAAGATAGGTGAAGCCCGCAAAGACCTGGACGGGCGGCGAGGTGTCAAACTGTGCGGCGGACACAGTTGGCAGAGCCAGCAATGCCAGGATCGGGAGAAGGCGCATGAACAACCGCAAATCCGCAGCGCGGTTCGGCCATACTAGCAGATGATCCCAGGGCGTGAGATCGCGTCGAAGATCCGCGCCGCTTTGAACGACGCGGCAAACCAGCCCAAGATTACTTACAGCGTGCGCTTGAAGAGCGGCGTGGCGATGAGCAGCGTGGCGATGCCGAAGATGGTGAGGAACGCGAGGTCGCCCCTGATGGCGATCCAGCCGCCGTCTTTGAGAAGGACGGCCTTGAAGCCGTGAATCGCGTAGGTGAAGGGATCGATAACGGACATCGCCTGCATCCAACCGGGGAACGACGCGGTGGGATACATGGCGCCTGAGGGATACAACAGGAGCACATTGAGAACGCCGAACATGGCGCGCGGCACGAGCGGATCGTCGACGCGGACCATTAGCAGAAACATCATGCCATTGAAGGCAATGGAACCGGCGACGATGAGGCACAACATCTGCAACATGATCACGGGATGAAAGACGGTGCCGAGGCCGGCGATGAGCGAACCGATGACGCCGATGGATAGTCCGCTGAGCGTGGCCTTGATGGAGCCGGCAATGTTTAACCCGAAGACCAGCTCAAGTTTCGTAATGGGGGTGACGAGGTAGCCCTCGTGGACGCCGCGCGCCTTGTCGTCGATATAGAGCATGCCGCCGCCGATCATGACCGAGATGTACATGGCCAGCGCGACGGTCATGGGCAGAAGATACTTGAGGTAATTCACGTAGGGGTATAGCTCGACTACTTCGAGGGCGATGGCTTTGGTGAGGCGGTCTTGAACTTGCGGCGCATTCATCGCGCCGACGAGCGATTGCATCTCGGCCTCGAGAGTGGACGAGGTGAACAGGTCGGAGTTGTCGACGACAAGGCCGAGCTGGGGCGCGTCCTGCGAGTAGACGCGGCGCGAGTAATGCTCGGGGATGATGACCGCGGCGTCGATTTTGCCGGTGCGCACGTCTTCGCGCGCCTGCACTTCATTGGGGTAATCGATGGTGGTAAAGGTCTTGATATTGGCGGCGACGGCAGCGAACGCCTCGCGCACTTTGACCGCTTGCGGCCCGTGGTCATGGTCGACCACCGCGACGTGCGTGCCCACGATTTTGCCGCCGAAGGCGTTGCCGATAATGATTAACTGCAGGATGGGCAACATCAGCGACATGATCATGAGCGTGGGCGAGCGGAAAAATTTGCGCATCTCGCGCTCGATGATGGCATACATTCTGTTCATGGCTGCGTCCCCGGGCGTGGCGGCATCATAAAGACCGACTTGACCTGTTCATCGCGCAATTGCCGGCCCGTGTAGTGAACAAATACGTCGTCGAGCGTGGTGTTTTGCACGCTCAAAGAGGTCAGCGTTTCGCCCAGGCTGGCCGCCATTTCGACAAGTTGCATCGTGGTCTTCGATCCGGACGTGGTGAGCACGCGGTAGAACCCGGCGCTCTCCGGTTGAACGCTGGTTACACCATCGAGCTTCTTCAACCGGTCTTCCCACTCTGCTGTTTCGCGGTCGAAGTGAACCTCGACGACGTTGGCGCCGGCAACGCTGTTCTTCAATTCGATAGGCGTTCCCAGAGCGACGAGCTTGCCGTGATCCACAATGGCGATGCGGTCGCACAGCTTGTCCGCTTCTTCCATGTAGTGCGTGGTGAGCAGCATCGTGAGGTTGCGGTTGGCCTTGAGCTTGTTCAGCATCTCCCACACGGCGATGCGTGAAACCGGATCGAGGCCGGTGGTGGGCTCGTCGAGGAAGAAGATGCGCGGATTGTGAACGAGGCCGCGTGCGATTTCAAGCCGGCGTCTCATGCCGCCGGAAAGAGTTTTGGTTTGCGCGTCGCGCCACTTGGTCAGGTCGACGGCCTCCAACACTTCTGCGATATTCTTCTCGCGCTCCGCGTGCGGAACGCTGTAGAGCTTGGCATAGATCGACAGATTTTCTTCGACGGTAAGATCAGGATCGCTGGTGAGCGCCTGCGGAATGACGCCTATCATGCGGCGCACATCGTCGGGATCTTTAGCCACATCGTGGCCGCCGACGATTGCCCTGCCAGCGGTGACCGGAATCAGCGTGGTCATCATCCGGATCAGCGTGCTCTTCCCTGCCCCGTTCGGCCCGAGCAACCCGAAGATCTCGCCTTCAGCCACGCAGAAGTTCACATCCTTCACCGCTTCGAAATCTCCGTAGCGCTTGAAGATGTGCTCCACTTCAATTGCCGTGGGCCGCGCGCCACAGTCGCCATTGGCCGCAATGCTTCCGTTTGCTTCCGCGGTCATTGCTTCACCAATTTGGCTTTGGGGATATAGACTTCGGCGGTCATTCCGGGAACGAACTTTTCGCCGGGATTGGGAATGAGGAGCTTGAGTTGAATGGTTTTGATGTCGCGCTTCATGCTGTTCACGTCGCGTTGCGTTGCGAAATCGCCTTCGGCGGCTTTGGCGATGACTTTGCCGTAAAAGGTGTTGCCGCTGGGCATGACGACGCGCAGTGAATCTCCAAGCTGCACGCTGTCAGCTTGAGTCTCCGGCAGCGGCGCGTAGACCCACGTTTGCGAAAGGTCCATGATGGTGACGATCGGTTCGCCCATGGTCACGACTTCACCTTGTCGCGCGGCCCACACGTCGACCTTGCCGTCAATGGGCGAGAGCACTTGCGAGTAACCCTGTTCCACCTTCGCCTGCAATGCCAAGGCCTGTGCATTTGCCGCCGAGTCGCGTGTCTCGTTAACATTCTGGGCGGAAACCTGCGTCAACAACTCATGCGCACGCGCCTGCCGAAGTGATGCCTGAGCCGAATCGAGATTCCCTTTTGCAGTGTTAACGGCCGCCTGCGCTGCCTGCAGGCTGGTCACTGCTTCGTCTCTTGCCTGCTTGCTCATGATCCCTTGCTGGGCCAGCGCGACGGTGCGGCTTGTGTCGGCCTGCTGATGTTGGAAGTTTGCCTGTGCCTGCGCTAACTGCGCCTGCGCGGCCTTTACTTGCGCCTCCGCCGCCTGCGTTGCATTAGACGTCTCGCCGCTGTTCTGGCTTTCCGTCGCCTCGGCTTCGCGCACCTTCGATTCATTGCTCGCGGCATTTGCTTCAGCGGCCTTTGTAGCCGCGGCCAGATCATCGCTCTCAATGGTGGCGATGAGCTCACCGGTCTTGACGGAGTCGCCCTCCTGGACCGTCAACGTCTGAATGCGTCCGGGAATCTTCGAGCTCACGATGACTTCGTTTGCATCCACGGTTCCGATCAGTTGCAGATCGGTGGTGCGGCGCGTGGTGACCAGATACCAGATGAGCGATCCCACCGTCAGCAATCCCAGAATCACGAATACTCTATTTCGCGCGTTCACTTGGCTTTCACCTCAGAGCTTTGAAATTGGCCTTTGAAATTGGCGCAGTCCGGCATGGGAGTGTCTTCGAGAATCTTTGCCGCGATCGCGGCACCATGCTTTCGGTCCTGGAAAATTGCCTGGCCGAGAAACTCCACGATTGCCACCCTGCGCGCCCTCAGCACTTCTACGTCGAAGGGCTCGAAGGCCAGTACCTGCTGCCAGACCGGCGCGCTGAGGAAATAGAAGACGTTCCCTCCGAGCGCGGACAGCACCATCTGGAACCAGTCCACCTCAATCAACTCGCCCGATGAAATGCCCTCGCGCACCAGCGATTGAAACATCGCGTGCAACGGCGCGAAGACACGCTTGACAAGGATGGGAAGCTCGCCCTCTTCGCCCTTGTGCAGGCGCATCATTTCCTGCTGCATCAGGCTCTGGAATTCGCGCTGCGTCAAAATGCGATCGAAATGGTCGAGCGCGGCGCGCAGCAGGCGCTCTCCCGGGCTGGCATCGCGCAGAAAAACTGCTATGGAGCGATCGCGCACGCGAGCCGACACCGTTTCGAGCGCCGCGGAGTACAACTTCTCCTTGCTCTCGAAGTAGTAGTAGATGAGCGCCTTGTTTACGCCAGCGGCGGCGGCAATCTGCTCTGTGCGCGCTCCGGCGAGGCCGTTGGCGGCAAATTCGCTCAGNNTTAACTAACTGGTTAGTAAATTAACTCAGCCCACGCTATTTGGCAAGCCTTCCCTTGCCCGTGCTTCAATCAATCGGCGTAACTGTCTCATTATTTGATTCTTAGCTCCCTGCGGAGATTGCTACTGTCTTGAGGGCCGCCAGCTATCGGCTTCTCAAGCTCAACGGTTTTGAGGCGGCATTGCCACTGCGGGCGCACATGATTGAGTACCCGGGATGCGAATGTTAATCACAATCGAGAGAGTTGGCGCGGTTGTGAGATGGATGGGCAGAGAGGCTACCCTCAGGCTAGGGCATTAAGGGGTATATGTGAATGGTCTACCATTCGTTTCTCGATGACAGTAAGGATAAAGGCGCTCAGAGCGTTATGGTTTCTGCCGGGTTTTATGCCGGGCGAGACGATTGGGAGTCGTTTCGGATTGATTGGAAGAAAGTATTGAAGGCAAATAAACTCGATTATTTTAAGAGCAGCGAATGTCACTGTGTAAACGGACAATTCCTGCATCTCCGGAAAAGTGGAAAGACGTATGCGATCCAAGAGGAGAAAGATGAGGCCCGGGCGGTTCGAGCAGAGCTGCAATCCGTTTTGTCCCAGCATCCCGCAATTCGCGGAATAGGTGTCGCCGTACAGCTAGAGGACTATAGGCGGTTGGCGGCACTTCCGGATGCGAATAACATTCTTCCGTCGGACCCCTACAAGGCCGCGCTCAGTAGCGTAATGATTGAAACCGTGAAGCACATGAGAAAACTGCCTGGACACAATGTCGTTGCCTTTATTCATGACCAGGGAGATGAATTCGATGAATTGCGCGGTTGTTATCAGGCGTTTAGAAAAATGAATAAAACCACTGCCAAATTTATGGGCGGCTTTGAGCCAATGGATGATAAGGCTACCCCGGCCCTCCAGGCAGCCGATCTGATTGCCAATCACACCACCTTCTTAATGAGAAAGAAACTGGACTCAAAGGATGCTGTCGTTGAAATGCGCGAAAATCTCTCAAGGCTCGGCTATTGGGATGAAAGATATATCGCGGCAGTCATTAAGAATGGCCTCGTAAAACGCGGGAAGCCTATACCTCTCGACATCGAGGAAATTGATACTTCCCGTCATTTGCGAGAGCCACATGAAGACGTACAATCTCGGCCATCCTTATCGTGAGCCCTACCAGGTAGGCGCGCTCTGAGCAGCCTGGGCATAGATGGCCGGCCCGAGCGTGGAAAATCCCCCGATAGCCGGTTTGGTGCCCTAGTCAAAAACGACTGTTTTGTTGCCGTAGCAGAGGATTCGGCGGTCAAGGTGCCAACGGACGGCGCGGGAGAGGACCATCCGCTCGAGGTCGCGGCCGCGGGCGACGAGGTCTTCGACCTGATCGCGATGCGAAATGCGGGCCACGTCCTGCTCGATGATGGGGCCGTCGTCGAGCACCTCGGTGACGTAGTGGCTGGTGGCGCCGATCAGCTTGACGCCGCGCGCGTGCGCCGCGTGATAGGGTCGCGCTCCGGTGAATGCCGGCAGAAAAGAGTGATGCACATTGATGATGGCAGCCGGAAAGTTCACCACGAATTGCGGCGAGAGGATCTGCATGTATCGCGCCAGGACTACCAGCTCGATTTTGTGGTCCGCCAGAATCTTGAGCTGACGGATTTCCGCGTCTGGCCGGGTCTCTGCGTTCACCTCGATGTACTCGAAAGGCACGCCGTAGAAATCCGCCAGATTTTCCGCTTCGCGATGATTTGAAACGATGACTGGAATTTCGCAGAGGAGCTCGCCCGAACGCCAGCGGTGCAAGAGGTCGGCCATGCAATGCAGATATTGCGAGCAGAACAAGGCCACGCGCAGTGGGCGCTCGCTTGAGGTCAGATTCCAGTTCATTCCGAGTTCGGCAGCCAGTGGTGCGAACGCGGACTTGAACGCGGCTAGATCGAAGCCGTTTAGCTCCCACTCCACGCGCATGAAGAAGAGGCCCAGTTCGTGGTCGATGTGCTGGTCCGCATGCAGAATGTTGGCGCCGCGTTCATAGAGCAGCCCGGAGACACGCGCGACGAGCCCCTTGCGATCGGGGCAATCGATGAGCAAAACTGCGGAATCTTTCATTGTGATTTCAGATTACGATATTGCGCCCAGCGAGAAGGCTTATGGCACCCTATCAGCGGTGGCGCAAGGTTTGTGCGATCCCCGGTCCCCAAATGCGAGGGACCGGGGGCACCCAACTGTTTGTGGTGAGCTACTCATACGAGATTCGGTTCCGCGGTATCCCACCCTAACCGCGAAACAATGCGGTTAGGATGGGGCACCCATTCATTGTGCGGCCGCCGTAGATCCGTGACGTTCAATCTACGACGCTCAGTGGCCCTCTCAGTCGTAGTACTCGAGGCCAAGGTGCGTGATCAGGTCCGCGCCCATAATGTGGCGCAGCGTGTTTTTCAGCTTCATCGACTGGATAAAGAGATCGTGCTCCGGGTACAGGCCTTGGGCTGTCTGCGGCGACTTGAGGTAGAAGCTCAGCCACTCCTGAATGCCGATGGACCGTAGCTCAGGTGTGCGCTTGGCCAAGTCGAGAAAGAGAACAAGGTCGAGCGCGATTGGCGCCGCAAGTATTGAGTCACGGCACAGGAAGTTGACTTTTAACTGCATCGGATAACCGAGCCAGCCGAAGATATCGATGTTGTCCCACGCTTCTTTCTCATCGCCGCGCGGAGGATAGTATTCGATGCGAATCTTGTGGTAGATGTCGCTGTAGAGATCGGGATAAAGCTCGGGCTGAAAGATGTATTCGAGCGAGCCCAGCTTCGACTCTTCCTTGGTTTTGAACGAATGAGGCTCGTCGAGCACTTCTCCGTCGCGATTGCCCAGGATGTTGGTCGAGAACCAGCCCTTGACGCCGATCATGCGCGCCTTGAAGGCCGGCGCCAAAACGGTCTTCATAAACGTTTGCCCGGTCTTGAAGTCCTTGCCGCAGATAGGCGCGGCGTTCTGCTTGGAGAGCTCGATCATCGCCGGAACGTCGACGGTGAGATTCGGTGCGCCATTGGCGAACGGCACGCCCTCCTTCATTGCCGCATACGCGTAAATCTGCGAAGGCGCAATGCCGGGGTCGTTTTTCTCCAGGCCCTTTTCGAAGGCCTCGATTGACTTGTGCACGGCCGTCGGCTTCAAGAAGATCTCGGTCGACCCGCACCAGATGATGACGACGCGGTTCACGGTTTTTTTGAAGGCGCGAATATCGGCGCGCAATTGCTCGGCCAGGTCGAGCTTGTTTTTGCCCTTCTTTACGTGCGTGCCATCAAGGCGCTTTACGTAGTGGCGGTCAAAGACCGCGGGCATCGGCTTGATCTTTGAGAGATACGGCTTCAGCTTTTTGAGTGTCTCAGCGTCAAGAACTGCTGCGTGCGCCGCAGCCTCGTAGACGTTGTCCTCAAAGATGTCCCAACCAGTGAAGACGATGTCTTTCAAATCCGCAAGCGGAACAAAGTCCTTGATGAGCGGCGACTGGTTGTCTGTGCGCTTGCCGAGGCGGATGGTTCCCATCTGCGTGAGCGACCCGATCGGCTTGGCCAGTCCGCGACGAACTGCTTCAACGCCGGCAATCATTGTGGTGGCCACTGCGCCCAGTCCAACTACCATTACGCCCAGCTTGCCCTTTGCAGGCTCAACCATCAGTGCGGTCTTTCGGCTCCCGGACGAGGTTCTGCCCGCAAGGGCTTCCTTCTTTGAGCCACCTTTCTTCTTCGTTGCCATTGCTTCTCCTTACCTTCCTTGGTTGATGATTTCGAAATTTTCACCAGGCTCACGCCTGGGACTACCCTCTTGCGCCTGCGACGCGGGCTTTCAAAAAAAACCGTCGCAACGAGTGACGCAACCGGTGCGCGCTCGTGTCATTCTCAGGCCGTTTTCGACTGCCTTGCGCGGTGCAAATGCGACCAAACGAACCAAACGATCGCTGCCACGAGCGCAAGCTCCACAACAAGATGATAGCGATGAAATATCTGCTCGAGACGGGGGTCGTTGTTCCACCTCTCGCCAAGCTTCATGCCCGCGTAAGCCAGGCAAAAATACCACGCCAATGAACCGAGCGATGTGAAAATATGAAAGCGCAGGCGCGGCATCCGCGCAATTCCTGCCGGTATGGAAATGAACGTCTGCACTACGGGCATCATGCGCGCCAGCAGAACTGCAATCGATCCGTACTTTTGAAAAAACGAACCCATGCGATCCAGATCGTGGTCGCTCATCAAGACCCATCTGCCGTAGCGCTCAACCAGCGGACGCCCGCCTTTGGCCCCGATCCAATAGCCGATGGCCGAGCCGACATTGCAGCCAACCATTCCGACGATCGCGACCATGAAGAGATTGAAGCGGCCGAGATAAACCAGGTAGCCGGAGAACGGCATGATGAGTTCGGAGGGAAGCGGAATGCCGGCCGAGTTGATGGCCATTAATGCAGCGATGCCTGCGTAGCCCCCGGCGCTGATCACACGGGTCACGAACTCCACCAGCAGAGCCAGGATTCTTTCACTCATGAGCGTTCCCATTATATAAGGCGGCGCTCAAGCGCTTTTAAGTTTCGGTTGAGGGCTGTTGTTAGAAAAGATCATTGCACACGTCTGCAATTCGCCTTTGTTAGGATGAGGTGTACCCGAAGGAGATTAAGTGGCCGATTCTATGCCTGCCCATCCGCCCGTTCCGCTGACGCTTGAAGGATCGAGCGTGCTGCACCAGATGTTTCGCTTCGACTGGAAGGCGTGGCGGGCCATCTCTGCGGGCGAAAGTAAGACCGCCATGGGCGGCGCGCACAGGTTCTCCGGAAGCGGCGAGCCCAAAGGCATTGTCGCCGATGCAGTGGCGACGCTGAGGAAGCTTGAGCGCAAGGACGCGAATGCGCCTGCTCGCTCGGCGGTCTATTCGCTGCTCGGGCACAAAGGCGACCTGATGCTGATCCACTTCAGGGACTCTCTTGAGGAGCTGAATCAAGTTGAGCTAACACTCGCGCAGACGCCGCTCTACGATTTTCTTGAGCTGCGGCACTCTTACGTTTCGGTGGTTGAGCTGGGGCTGTACGAATCGAGCCGCAAGACGTACGAGGCCGCGACGGCCAAGGGATTCGAGGCGTTTTCCGCGGAGTGGAACGCAGAGATCGCCGTATCGCTCGAACGCAGCGCGGAAGCGATGAAACCGCGGATATTTCCCGTGATTCCCGAGGCGAAGTATCTCTGCTTTTACCCGATGGACCGCAAGCGCGGCGAGCAAGTGAACTGGTACACGGTTCCCTTTGCGGAAAGACAGCGGATGATGCACGAGCACGGGATGATCGGCAGGCGATATGCGGAGCATGTGAAGCAGATTATTTCCGGATCGATTGGGATGGACGATTGGGAGTGGGGCGTGGATCTCTTCGCGGATGATCCCGTTGTCTTCAAGAAGTTGATTTATGAGATGAGATTTGATGAAGTGAGCGCGTTGTATGCGCTGTTCGGGCAGTTCTTTATCGGAGTGCGGCTGCCGGTGGAGAAGCTTGGCGGGTGGCTGGAGGGGAAGCTTCTGAGCTTAGCGAATTTTCCGGATCCTAAACTTTAGTCGCCATCACAACCCAGAGAGTAGCTTAGCGCACTACAGATCTCGTTCATGCGCGACGAGTGAAGTTGCGCTACTCGCCTGCCGAGGCGACCTTTTTCAACGGTAATGGCGTTGTGCAGATTGACCGCGCAAGGCGCTTTCATGCCGTCTTCATCGCTCAGCATGACTTCCGATGCGACGCCTCGGATCGTTGAGCTGATCGGCGCGACAGTGACGTGCGACAAATAATCGATTGAACGGTCGCGCGTGAGTACGACAACCGGTCTAAGCTTATCGGGCGAAGCAAAAGGATAAAGCCGAACGTCTCCTCGAGCTATTCGTCCGGCCACGCTGCCACCGATTCCCACATTCGCGCTTCGTTCCGGTCCTGAGGATGCTTCATGTAGGCTTCGCGCTCCTGATCCTCCTTCGCGCGAATCTCGAGCCGTCTGAGATGTTCACGAAGGGCCTCGCGGACCAGCGCGGAACGATTCTCCTTCATTTTTCTCGCCGCCCGGTCGGCAGCGACCAGGAGCTTCTTATCGAGCACAACCTGGATCGTTTCCATATGTGGAGTATACTCCACAGTCGACTCCACAGTCACTTTTGCCGCTGTGCCGAGGCGGAGGATTGAACACTGGCCAGGCGCTCACTGAACCATCATGCTCGCGGTTGACTGTAAGGTATATATGCCTTACAATGGAAGCTGAGGTTGGTTCATGGCCACGCTCACGGTTACCGCAAAAGGGCAGATTACGCTGAAGCAGGAGTTGCTGCGGCATCTTAAAGTCAGTCCCGGGCAGAAGGTCGAGGTGGACAAGCTGCCGGGCGGCCGGCTGATAGTTCGGCCCGTCGCCCCAAGGGGCTCAATTGCAGCTTTCAGCGGATCGCTTGCAAAGGAGGGAACGCCCAGGCTGACAATCGAGCAGATCAATGAAGCCATCGCCGACGGCTGGGCAGGAATACGGTGAAAATCGCGGCCGACTCGAACGTGCTGCTCCGCGACGCGCTACAAGATGACCTGCACCAATCGCCAATCGCCTCAAGAACATTACAGAACGCCGAACTTGTTATAGTGCCCACCCCGGCGCTGTGCGAATTCGTATGGGTGATGCAGCGGATCTATAAAAGATCTGCCGCGGAGATTGCCCTCTCTATTCGCCTTCTGATGAACGGCAACAATGTCGAGATGGATCGTCCTGCCATCGAAGCGGGCTTGGAAATACTTGATAAAGGCGGCGACTTTGCCGACGGCGCAATCGCCTACGAAGGCGCTTGGCTCGGCGCCGAGGAGTTCGTCAGCTTCGACAAGCAAGCCGTGAAGCTGCTCAAGGCGCAGGGCAGGCGTGCCCGGCTTCTATCCTGAGTTTAGGCCAAAGAAATTGCCTACCAAGCGAAAGACAATCGCGGAGCAGTCGAAGCGCGGGGCGCTGGCGAAGGAGCGCGTCGATGCGATTCTCACGGGGCTCGACGAGGCGTATCCGAATGCGGTGTGCGCGCTCAATCATCGCTCGCCGTGGGAGCTGCTGGTAGCGACGATTTTGTCGGCGCAGTGTACGGATGTGCGCGTGAATATGGTGACGCCGGAGTTGTTCCGGCGCTTCCCTACTCCGCAGGCGATGGCGAAGGCGACGCTGCCCGAGCTCGAAGAGATCATTCGAACGACGGGCTTCTTTCGCAACAAGGCGAAGTCGATTCAGGGCGCGGCGCGAAAGATCATCGCGGACTTTGGCGGGAAGGTTCCGCAGACGCTTGCAGAATTGATTTCCGTGCCGGGCGCGGCACGGAAAACTGCCAATGTGGTTCTGGGCGTGTGCTTCGGCAAATCCGAGGGCGTTGTGGTGGACACGCATGTGTTTCGCATCGCGCGGCGGCTGGAGCTGGCGAAGGGCGACACACCAGAGAAAGTGGAGCAGGAGCTGATGCAGGTTTTGCCGCGCGACAGGTGGATCGGCTTCTCGCACCAGATCATCCATCATGGGCGCAAGGTGTGCGATGCGCGTAAGCCGAAGTGCGACAAGTGCAATCTGGAGCCGCTGTGCCGGTCGAAAGATAAGACGTGGAACTCGTGAAGCGGCAGCCGGGGCGTGAACCGGAATGGGTGGGTACCTAACCCGATCAAATAAGAAATTGACCGCCGTATGATGAAAGCCGAGGCGTTCCTCGTGAACGGTGGATCATGGAAGAGCAGTTAGAAGAGACCGCCGTCGTTGTAGCTGACCTGTTCAACAAAATGGAAACTTCCGTCACCGCCTACGGCCCTGGAGCAGTCAAGGTACATCGGCGTGTGGACGGCACTGCCTTCTTCCCTGGAGGTATCGGGCTATGGCGAGGTTTAGAGCCGCAAGGCGTCGCCCCTTTCCATTTCCCGCGACGCCCAATCATGATCCTGGGCCATAATTTTGACAAAGTTGCTGGGCTTGAAGCCTCGTGGGTGCGCAGGATTGAAGTGATGGGTGGGGCTACTTGGCTCATCCTCCTGCGCTACCTCGAAACAGCCAAAGTAGATAAGCTGGAGTGCTTCTTTACCAACGTGTTCGTCGGCTTGCAGGCGGTCAAATCTACCGGCAAGGTGACAGCCGGTGAGGAATACTTCCAGCAGTGCCGTGCCTTCCTTCATAAGCAGATCGCACGGGTCAAGCCGCGTCTGGTCGCCACGCTAGGGAAATATGCTGAGGAGCAGTATCTGCTGAGCGGCTGCGGGACTCCTCACGTTGCGCTGGTCCATCCCATGTACCCATTTACTTTGGGTAGGGACGGTGAAAAGTGTGCCGCGATCATCGTAAGCGAGGCCGCCAAGCTGAGGAAAGCTCTCGATGCCCCAACTAGCTGATGATGGATCGGCGAAGTAAAGTTCATAGCTCCAAAACCGAGGGTATGCGACGACCCAGTTTGCATTGAAGCAGTTTAGCGAGGTGCGAGAGCGTGGATGACGGCCTGAATGAGGCCGGAAACATCGGATTGGGTTGCTTCCACGGCCGGCTCCCAGCCGAGTTCGCGCAGAGTGGCGCTGGTGATGGGGCCGATGGAAATGGCGGCGACCCCGGCGAATGGGAATGTGATTCCGGCGTGGCGCGCGGCGTCGGCGAGATGCGTGACTGTCGACGAGCTGGTGAAGGCCGCTGCGTCGATTCCCTTTTGCATAGCTTCGCGCAGAAGCGCGGGCGCGGATTCGGGCATGACGTTGCGGTAGGCGTCGACGACATCGACTGTGGCGCCGGCGGCGCGAAGAGCATCGGGGATAACATCGCGGGCGACGGCGGCGCGAGCGAGGAGAACTCGGCGGCCCGCAACCTGGCCGGCGAGTGATGATGCCAGAGACTCTGCGATGTACGTCTCAGGCACCAAGGTGATGCGCAGGCCCTCCCCTCGCGCCGCCGTTGCTGTTGACTCGCCCACGGCAGCGACGTTGAGTTGAGAAATGGCAGACAAATTGAGGCCAAGAGCTGTGGCGCGGTCGGCAAGCGCATGCACGGTGTTGGCGCTGGTGAGGATGAGCCAGCCGTAAGTTGCGAGTGGGTTCGCGAGTTCGGTGAGAGCACGATCGAGGGGCGCGAAATCCTGCGGCGGCTGAATCTCGATCACCGGAACCTCGACGGGCTCAGCACCGAGGGCGCGCAGACCCTCACTGAGATTGCCGGCTTGGTACGTGGCGCGCGTGACGAGGACACGGCGGCCAGCGAGCGGCACGGCGGTCATCAGGCGGCTCCGCCGGGAGTTTCGCCGCCGGCTGCAAGCATCGGCCCGGCGCCCTGCGCGAGAAGCACCTCGGCGGCCTCATGCCCCAAGGAGACGGGATCGGATTTCTCGCGCGGCGCATGAAGGTGGACGCGAACGATTTTGTCTGAATCCAGAGTAGCGACGACGCCAAAAATCTCGACCCATGCGGCGCTGGAGGCGTTCTTAGCAAGTGAAGGGCGGCAATGAATTCCGATAGGGACCTGGCAACCACCGCCAAGAGCTGCAAGGGCCGCACGCTCGGCCGTGATTGCGAAGCGCGTGTCGGCGTGATCGAGGAAAGCGACAGCGGCAAGTGTCTCGACGTCACCCTTGCGGATTTCGATTCCCAGCGCTCCCTGGCCGGCGGCGGGACAAAAATTCCAGGGATCGAGGCGCTCGCGGACCCAATCGGTTTTGCCGAGGCGATCGAGACCGGCGGCGGCGAGCAGAATGGCGTCGACCTGGCCTTCGGCCAGCTTGCGCAGGCGAGTGTCAACGTTGCCGCGGAATTCGACGGCCTCGATGTCGCTGCGCAGGGCTTTCAGTTGCGCGCGGCGGCGCTGGCTGCTGGTGCCGACGCGGGCGCGACGCGGCAGCTCAGCAAGGCTGGAGTACTTGACAGAGACAAGAACGTCGCGCGGGTCAGCACGCCACGGCGTCGCCGCAAGAGCGAAGCCCGGAGGAAGCTCGGTGGGAAGATCTTTGAGCGAATGAACAGCGAGATCGATGCGGCTTGCAGCGAGTGCTTCTTCAATTTCTTTGGTGAACATGCCTTTGGAGCCGACCTCGGCAAAGGTGACTTCCTGCAGGCGATCGCCGGTGGTTTTGATGATCTCGATTTCGACCTGGTGGCCCTGGACGCGCAGCAACTCGGCGATGTGATTGGCCTGCCAGAGGGCGAGTTGCGATCCGCGACTGCCGATGCGCAGCTTCATTGGGTGGGCTCCACGGTCGTCAGTATGGGTGTCATCGATGGCCTCATTTGTAAATCGTCAGCCCCAGGGGCTAAAGCCCAAGTTCATTTTTGCGACCATTACGGCACGACTGAAGTCGTGCCCTGACACTTCGTGCGCTGGTGAAAAAGTCGCATCATGAAACACGTTCTGCGTTCACGCTCTCGATGTTTTTGCGGGCGTTCGGCTCTTGGGAGCTAATGGAATTCGCGTCGGCTTCCGCATTAGGGGCCGCAGGGCTAGCAGCGGTGGACGGTGGTTCAGTCGGCGCGGCGGTTGAGACGGACCACTCCTCGCAGAGCGCATCGAGTTTTGCGGAATCGCCCTCGCGGGCTGCCTGCTTGATGGCCTGCATCGGCGGATGGAGAAATTTGTTGACGAGGCCGTGCGTGAGTGCTTCGACGGCTGCCAACTGCTCCGCGGTGAGCACTCCGAGACGCGAGTGAAGGCGCTGAAGCTCGGCGACGCGCATCTCTTCTGCACGTTTCTGCAGGGCGACGATGGCCGGGGCGGCGTTGACAGTGCGCTGGCGCTGGTGGAAGCGCTCGACTTCAGCCGCGATGAGCGCCTCGGCGTCGATGGCCTGGCGGCTGCGCTCTTCCATGTGCGCGGCGGCCACCTGCTGCAGGTCGTCGATGTCGTAGACGAAGATGCCGTCAAGCTTGTTCATCCGCGGGTCGACGTCGCGCGGGACGGCAATATCGATAAAAAACATGGGGCGGTTGCGGCGCTTTTGGAGAAATGCCTGGCCGTGCTCGGGGCGGAAGATTGGATGCGGCGCGCCGGTGGAGCTGATGACGATGTCGGCGCGGCTGGCTGCATCGTAAAGTTGCGCGAATTCGATAACCTCGGGGACGACTGCGCCCTGGAGCTCTTCGGCCATGCGGCGGGCGCGCTCGGCAGTGCGATTGCAGACGAGGATGGAGTCGGCGCCCTGCTCGACGAGATGGCGCGCGGCCAGCTCGCTCATTTTGCCGGCGCCGACGAGGAAGATGGTGCGGCCCTCGAGCGAGCCGAAGATTTTGCGGGCGAGATCGACGGCGACAGAAGCGATGGAGACGGAGTTGGAGCCGATGCCGGTTTCGCTGCGCGCTTTTTTGGCGGCGGCAAAGGCGCTTTGCAGCAGATGCTCGAGCTGGCCGGAAACGGTTCCGACTACTCGCGCCACGGCATAGGCCTCTTTGACCTGTCCGAGAATCTGCGGCTCGCCGACGACCATCGAATCCAGGCTCGCGGCCATGCGGAAGAGATGGCTGACGGCTTCCCTGTCGCGGTACTCGTAGAGATGAGGCGCGAGGATGGAGGCGTCGACGGCGAATTGCTGCGAGAGAAATGCGGCGACCTGGACGCTGTCGCCTTCGACAGCCACAAGCAACTCGACGCGGTTGCAGGTGGAGACGATCATGCACTCGGTGACGCCGGGCGTAGCGGCGAGGGCACGCGTGGTTTCAGCCAGCTCGTCGCGGCCGATGGCGATCTTCTCGCGCAGCGCGATGGGCGCCGTTTTGTGGTTCACGCCGATGAGCGCAATCGTCATTGCGGACCGAACCTGTGCACCTGGCTGAAGAAGTTCGCGGCCCAGACGGCCATCATGACCACCATCGCCACGCCGGAGACGTAGGCGGCCCTGCGACCGCGCAATCCAACGCCGAGGCGGAGCGAAAGGAGCGTGGCGTACACAATCCACATGGCGAACGAAGCAAGGATGTTGGGATCAAGAAAATATGAAGCGCCGAGCGAGGTTTCCTGGACCAGGACGACGCCGATCAACAAACCGACGGTCATGCAGGGAAAACCGAATTCGAGTGTGGCGAGGGCCACACGCTCAAGCGTGTCGAGCGGCGGCAGCCAGTCGAGCGGTCCCCACCAGCTTGCGGTGTGACCGGGCTTGTGCTTGGCCTTGATCCTGCGCTCCTGCACGAGGTACATGACCGAGGCCAGCAAGCTGAAACACAGCGCTGCGTAAGCCAGCAGCAACGCGATGATGTGGGCTACCAGCCAGCTCATCCACACTCGCTGCGACGGAAACCGGTAAACGCCCGGCCCGAGCGCGGGGATGAAGACAAGGAAGAATGTGGCGGGGAGGGCTAAGATGCCGAGCGAGATGACGTCATAGATCCACCAAACGAGGAAGAACAGGCCGGCAACGACAAATCCCAGCAGCGATTCGATCTCGCGGACGCCGACAGGCATCCAGCGGTGAGCGATAACGAGCATCTCGACAACGGAGACGAAATGAAAGAAAAAGGCCAGACCGCCAAGGTGGACGCAGGTCTTCCGCCAGGGGATGGAGTTCGAGAGCACCGCCGGGAAGACGGCGACCGATCCACCGGCATAGAGAATGGCCGCAACTCGTAGCCAAAGCAAATACATGGCAACTCAGGGCGTAACTAATCAGTATACCGGGTGGCAAATCAGCAACTCGTCAACTCATTTGAAGCGGCGGGAAGCGGGCGGGTTGAGGAAGGATTGCGTCAAGTGGGAGATTGCAGCGAGAAGTCATCTTTCCACAGGCAGAGAGGGACTGACCCGAGTCCGCCGAAGGAAAAGCGCGGCGGACCCTGGCCGTGGAAGCACTCGTATTGAGGTGAATCCAGCTACTGCCTGGTTGCGGTGAAGGTGTCAACGCGGCCGCTGAGCTTGTCGGTGTCGACAACGGTCATGGTCTTGCCGTTGGCCGAGACGGTCATGGTGGAGACGTCGGTAACGGTGCCGTCGCGCTTGTCGGTCTCCTCGATGGTGTGGGCGTTGATCTTTTTGAGCGAGACGGCGTCATAGCCATACGCGCCCTGGACGGGGTAGTCGTTGCCGTCAAGCTTGGCGGTGTAGCCCGCGCCGGTGGGATCGGACATGGTGATCTGGTCGCCGCTGGTCTTGTAGGTGGTGAGAAGCTCAGCGCCGCTACCGGTCTGCTTGACGATGATCCAGTCGCCCGACGTGGCATGCACGCCGGAAGGGGCTTTGCCGGTGCGTTTTGCCACGCTCTCATAGGTCGACGTCTGGTCGCTGTTCATGGGGTGGTCAATGGTCTTGACGTTGAGGGATTTGCCATCCGCAGAGACGGTGCGGGTCTGCTCGAACATGACCTTGCCGCCCTTTTTGCCGACGGTGGAGATGGTGTTGTCGTCAACAATGGTGACGCTGAAAGTGTCATAGGAATGGCCGGCAACGGCGTGATCCTGGCCATCGGCGGCGATGTCGTAGGCCGGGTTGCAACTGCCGGTGCAGTGATACCAGCCCTGGCTGATGTAAAAGGTGAGAGGCTTGGGGCTGAACTTGGTTTGCGCAAGGTCAACGCGCCAGGTGCCGTCGAATGGGGATTGGGCGTGAGAAGTGGCGGCCGTGCAAAAAGCGGCGATTGCGAACAGCGCGCAGAAGATTGAGCGTTTTGTTCTGGACATTTGAGTTTTCCTCCCTGGGAGATTTTGAATTTGGCGATTGAGCGGGGCCGATTTGCAGGGCAAGCGGCTCGGCCCGATTGACCGTGTTTGACCGAGCGATTCTACATCGCGGCGGCTGGTGCTGAGTAGTTTTGTTTTGGCGGGATGGGCGATGCGGGGCTGGTGCAATCAGGCACATTGGGCGAGATTCGGGGCGAATCAGACAGGACAAATCAGACCGAGGAATTTCGGATCGCAACTCTGCTATCGCCTCGGCGCGGCGCCGCGATAGTCTTAGAACCAGCGTGACCCTTAGCGATTTTCAACCCGGTGCGAGCGCTCCGCGCTCCCCACTCCTGGACCAGAGCACTGCGCAGGAGGAATTTGCGCTGACGGCGGCGACCGCTGAGAAAGAGCACGCGGAAAAAGGCGCCCCTGAGCTGACACCATTCATGAAGCAATGGGCGGCGGCGAAGCACCAGAATCCCGACGCGCTGGTGTTCTTCAGGATGGGCGATTTTTATGAGCTGTTTTATGACGATGCGGCAACGGCAAGCCGCGAGCTGCAACTGACGCTGACGGCGCGGGACAAGGAACGCAACATTCCCATGTGCGGCGTGCCGTATCACGTCGTCGAGCAGTACATCGCGCGGCTCTTGCGCAAGGGCTATCGTATTGCTCTCTGCGACCAGATGGAGGACCCGAAGCTTACCAAGAAGCTGGTGAAGCGCGAGGTGACGCGGGTGCTGACGCCGGGAACGGCGCTCAATGCGGGGCTGGGGCAGGAGCAGAACAATTTTCTGGCGGCGCTGTATGAGGATGGCGGAACACTGAGTGCCGTGTCAGAATCCGATCCCACCCACCCTAGCCGAAAAAACAAAGACGCGGCTAGGATGGGGCACCCCGACAGAGTTTGCGCGCTGGCGCTGCTGGACGTTTCGACGGGTGAGTTTCGGACGATGGAATTTCGGGGGGAGTTTCACGGGGCGAACGCGCGGGCGCAGGCGATGGACCAGTTGTTGCTGGCTGCGCCGAGCGAGGTGCTGCTGGCCACAAGCGCAGAAGTGCCGGCGATGCTGGAGCGCATTCCGGCGCGGACGCGCGTGGAGGACTGGGTGTGGACGCGGGAGTATGCCGTTCCGCTGGTGGAGCGGCAGTTGAACGTGCGATCGCTCGAGGGATTTGGACTGAGCGGGCACGAGCCAGCGGCGATTGCGGCGGGAGCGGTGCTGCATTACGTGCGCTCGACGCAGAAGAACGACGCGCTGCACATTGACAGCTTGAAATTCGAGGAACACTCTACGGCGCTGGAGCTGGACCAGGTGACGGTGCGGAATCTGGAACTGGTCGAGCCGCTGTTTGCGGGGCAAGACGATCGGATCACACTGTTTCGCACGCTCGATGCGTGCCTGACGCCGATGGGGAAGCGGCTGCTGCGGGCGACGATTCTGCGGCCGCTGAACAGTGGACCGGAAATCGAGGCACGGTACGAGGCGGTGGCCGAAACGCTCGGCGATCTGCTGAAGCGCGAGGAGATTCGGCGAGCGTTTGGCGGGATTCTCGACCTGGAGCGATTGCTGGCGCGGATTTCATTGGACTCGGCAGGACCGCGCGATGTGCGCGGATTGGCGGCGAGTTTGGCACGGCTGCCGGGAGTGAAGACGGCGTTGGGCGCGATGGCGGCGCCGCGGTGGAGTGCGATTGCCGCCCAGCTCGACACGCTCGACGACGTGACGGCGCGGATTGTGAAGACGCTGGTGGCTGAGGCGCCGTTAACGCTGGTCGACGGTGGCGCAGTTGAGGCGGGAGTGGACGCGGAGCTGGATGAGTTGCGAGCGATTTCGAGTTCGGGGCGGCAGGCGATTGCGGCCATCGAGGATCGCGAGCGGCAGCGGACGGGAATCGGCTCACTGAAGGTGCGCTACAACTCCGTGTTCGGCTATTACATAGAGATTACGAAGGCGAACATGGCGCTGGCGCCGGCCGACTACGAGCGCAAGCAGACGCTGGTGAATGCGGAGAGGTTTACGACGCCGGAACTGAAGGAGTACGAGCGGAAGATTCTCTCCGCGCACGACCGCTGCATCGAGATTGAGAAACGGATTTTTGCGGAGCTGAGAAAGTTTGTGCTGGAAAGCGCGGGGCGGATTCGGCGCAGCTCGGCGGCGGTGGCCGAGGCGGATATGCTGGCGTGCTTTGCGCATTTGGCGGCGGCGCGGCGCTACGTGCGGCCAACGTTGACCGAGGAGCCCTTGCTGGAAGCGGTGGAGGCGCGGCATCCGGTGATCGAGCAGTGGATGGAGGAGACGCGCGAGGGACGGTTCATTGCAAACGATCTCTATCTGTGCGCTCACAACGACCCTGGTCCAAAACGTGAAGGCGCGCAAGCGCCACCGCCGCCGCCGCCGAGCCTGCTGCTGGTGACCGGGCCGAACATGGGGGGCAAGAGCACCTATCTGCGGCAGGCGGCAATGCTTGTGCTGATGGCGCAGATGGGAAGTTTTGTGCCGGCGGAGAGTCTGCGACTGGGATTGGTCGATCGAATTTACACGCGGATCGGCGCCAGCGACAACGTGGCCCGCGGGCGGTCGACTTTCATGGTTGAGATGACGGAGACGGCGACGATTCTGAATACGGCGACGAAGAGGTCGCTTATTTTGCTGGACGAAATGGGGCGCGGAACGGCGACGTTTGACGGGCTGTCGCTGGCGTGGGCGACGGTGGAGTTTCTACATGCGGAGATCGGCGCGCGGACGTTGTTCGCGACGCACTACCATGAGTTGACCATGCTGGCGGAGAAGCTTCCGCGCGTGCGGAATTTGCGCGTGGGAGTGAAAGAGACGGCGGGCGGAATCGTTTTTCTGCACAACATTGAGCCGGGCGCGGCGAGCAAGAGCTACGGGATTGAAGTGGCGCGGCTGGCGGGGTTGCCGGCAGCGGTGATTGAGCGGGCGAAACATGTGCTGAAGCAGCACGAGAGGCAGGAACGGCAAAGCGTACAGGTGGAGACGGAAGCCGACCCGATGCAGTTGACGATTTTTACGCCGCTTTCGCAGAAGATTGTGGATCGGATCGAGCAAACGGATGTAAATTCGCTGACGCCGCTGCAGGCGCTGAATCTGCTGGAGGAGTTGCAAAGCGAGCTGAAAAAACTCGGAACGTGAGGACTGAAGACATGGGGACGGTGAAAATGCGGGCGGGACGCCCGCACGACAGCCGGCGAGCCACCCCAGCGGCGAGGACGCCGGCGCTACAGATACAGGACAGCGAAAGGCGTGCACGGATGACGGTAAGTTTGCGACAAGCGGCGGGAAGTTTGCTCGTGGTGGGCCTGGAAGGAACTGCGCTGACGGCGCTGGAGCGCGCGTGGCTCAAGCTTTTGCGGCCGGCAGGGATCATTCTTTTTCGGCGCAACATCGAGGACGCGAAGCAAACGCGGGCGCTTCTTGCGGAGGCGACACAATTCTGCGGGCCCCACTGCGCGCGATTTGTGGATGTGGAAGGCGGGACGGTGGACCGGCTGCGGGATGCGCTGGCGCCAATCGCGCCAGTAGAAGCGGTCGCGCGGGCGATGCGGGGTGTTATCCCAGGTCCCCAAATGCGAGGGACCTCCACCCCATCGAGCAAAGATCGCTCGCTGGGGACCCCGGGGACCTGGGGCATCCACAGTTCCTTTGCGCGGGAGCATGGGGAACTGATTGCGCGGGCGGTGAAGGCGTTCGGATTCAATTCGCCGCTTGCGCCGGTGCTCGACCTTGGGCTGCCTGCGTCACAAAAAGTGCTGGGAACACGATGCGCGGGTGCAACAGCCGCGGATGTCGTCGCGTATGCGCGTGAATTTCTGGCCGGACTTGCGGCGCAAGGTGTGGCTGGCTGCGGAAAGCATTTTCCGGGTTTGGGCGGAGGGACGCTGGACTCGCATCTGGAGACGCCGAAGATTCGGCGCACATGGCAGAGGTTGTGGCAGGAGGATCTGGAACCCTATCGCGCGCTGCGCGATCAGCTGCCGATGATGATGGTGAGCCATGCGGCGTATCCGCTGACGAAAGACAAGAAGCGGCCTGCCAGCGTGTCAAGCTTCTGGGTGGGCGAAGTGTTGAGAAAACGAATCGGCTATCGCGGCATCGTTCTCTCGGACGATCTGGAGATGGGCGGCGTGGCCAACTTTATGCCGATGGGAGGCGCGGCGGTGGAAGCCGTGCGCGTTGGCTCCGATCTTTTGCTGATCTGCCACCACGCAGAGCCGATTTTGAATGTTTATGAAGCGCTGATTGCGGAGGGCGAGCGATCGGCAGCATTTGGGCGGCTGCTGCAGGCGCGGGCGCGCGAGTCGGAGCGGAAGCGGGCGAGGCTATTTCGGGCAGAAATGCCGGCGGCGCTGAGCAAGCGGCAATTCGAGGCGCTGCGGATGAGGATTTTGCGATTTGGCGAGAGCCTGGCGCAAGCCGGACGCGAACATGGGAATGTTGGCGAATGAGCGCGCGTGCAATGACGGTGGCAGGAGTGATGAGCGGCACTTCGGCCGATGGGATCGATGTGGCCGTGGTGCGAATATCGCTATCCCACCCTAACCGCAAAAACAAAGACGCGGTTAGGATGGGGCACCCTCATCTCGCCCAGCTGAAGCTCACGCTGCTGGCGCATGAGGCGTTTCCCTTCCCTGCTGCGTTGCGGCGCGCGGTGCTGGCGGCGATGGACGCGAGGGCCATTTCAACCGCGGAGCTGGCGCGGCTGAACTGGCGCCTGGGTCTGGCATACGCTGAAGCGGTGAAAGAGACGGCGCACAAGCACAATACGAAGCTCGACCTGGTGGGCTGCCACGGGCAGACGCTTTACCATCAGGCGCGCGCGGAAAACTATGCGGGGCGAAAGTTTGCGTGCACATGGCAGGCGGGCGAGGCGCAGGCGGTTGCTGCTGCGCTCGGCGTTCCCGTGGTTTCAAATTTTCGTCCGATGGATATGCTGGCCGGCGGACAGGGAGCGCCGCTGGTTCCGCTGCTCGACTACGTGCTGTTTGCGGATGCAAAGCGCGGGCGCGTGTTGCAGAATATCGGCGGCATTGCGAATCTGACTGCGATTCCTGCGGGGGCGCGGCCAGACAAGTTGATTGCCTTCGACACGGGGCCGGGAAACATGGTGATCGACTGGCTGGCGCAAAAGCTGTTTGGAAAGAAATACGATCGCGACGGTGCGATGGCGGCGAAGGGATTGGTTCTCGGGCCGGTTCTGGCGGCGGCGCTGTTGCATCCCTACTTTAAATTGCCGCCACCGAAAACGGCTGGGCGCGAGCAGTTTGGACGGGCCTACGCGGCGGACTTTCTTGCCGCGTGCCGGCAACAAAGCAAGAATCAGTATGACTCGCTGGCGACTGCGACGGCGCTAACCGCGGAGACGATTGCGCGGAGTTACGCGCGATTTGTGCGGGCGAAGATGAGGGGACGCGAGGTGGACTTTATTGTTTCGGGCGGTGGAGCGCGGAACAAAACTCTTATGGCAATGCTGGCCGCGCGGCTGGAGCCAATGGAATGTGCGATCGCCACCAGTGAAAAGTTTGGAATGCCCGCAGAGGCAAAGGAGGCCGCGGCGTTTGCGCTGCTGGCGTGGCACACGTGGCACCGGCTGCCGGGAAACGTGCCGGCGGCGACGGGGGCGAAGAAAGCAGTGGTGCTGGGTCAGGTCACGTATGGTTAGCCGGAGATTCGCGGTCTCCCCGGTCTCAAAATCGAGACCGGGAGCACCCATCTTTATGCCGGCGCTCGCGGCGCTGCTTCTGCTCACGGGCTGCGGCGCGCCGAAACGATTTCGTGCGGAAGCGGCGCGGGGTTTGGGCGTGTTCCGGATTTTTCCACGCGACCCTCTGCTACCATAGAAATGACTGCAATCCTAACGGCCATGCTCACTCGCGGCAATTCCAGAGCGGCCGAAGCAAATACAAAGGAGAATAACTATGCCTCTCGTTTCAATGCGGCAGCTCCTCGATGAAGCTGCGAAGGGCGGATATGGCGTGGGCGCATTCAACGTCAACGACATGGAACAGATTCAGGCGATCATGATGGCGGCCAAACAGACCAAGTCGCCGGTGATCGTGCAGGCGAGCCGCGGCGCGCGCGCGTTTGCCGAGGATCTGTATTTGTTCAAGCTGATTCAAGCAGCGGCGGAATTGAATCCCGATATTCCGATTGCCATGCACCAGGATCACGGCAACAGCTTTGAGACGTGCAAGAGCGCCATTGCGCTGGGCTACACAAGCGTGATGATGGACGGCTCGCTGCTGGAGGACGGGAAGACGCCGTCGACCTTCGAGCAAAATGTGGATGTGACGCGGCACGTGGTGGATTACGCGCACGAGCGCGGCGTGACGGTAGAGGGCGAGATCGGCGTGCTGGGCGGCATTGAAGACGGCCACGGCGCGGGCGGCACGGGCCTGGAGCATGTGACCGATCCCGATCAGGCGGTTGAATTTGCCGAGCGCACGGGCGTGGATGCGCTGGCCATCGCTATCGGCACCAGCCACGGCGCTTACAAGTTCAGCAAAAAGCCCGACGGCAGCGTGCTCAAGATGGACCTTCTGATTGAGATTCACGGCCGCCTGCCGCACACGCACTTGGTGATGCACGGCAGCTCGTCGGTGCCCAAGGATTTGCAGGATGTAATTAACGAATACGGCGGCAAGCTGAAGCCGACTTGGGGTGTGCCGGTGGAAGAGATTCAGCTCGGCATCCGCAACGGCGTGCGCAAGATCAACGTGGATACGGACAACCGGCTGGCGATGACCGGCGCAATCCGCAAGGTGCTGTGGACGCAGCCGGAGAAGTTCGATCCGCGCGACTACATGAAGCCCGCCCGCGAGGCGATGGCGAACGTGGTGGCGCAGCGAATGACGCAGTTCGGGCAAGCCGGCCACGCCGGTGATTACACGCCGATTCCGATTACCGAGATGGCCAAGGGCTACGCCAACGGCAAGCTCGACACGCGGCCGTCGCTGGCGGCCAAGTAGTCTGGAAAATTGGACATAAAACGTAAAGCAAATGCGTCGCTTCCGTAATTGGGAGCGGCGCATTTTTGCGTTTGTGGGATGCGGTGACGAGGCGCGCCATGCTTTAGCCAGGCGTTAGAGGCCCAGGCATTCCTCGTTGTAATCATCACCGAAATTCGTGCCATCGGTCCTGAAGGGGATGGGTTTCAGTTCGAGAGGGACGACGACAGTGCGCTCCACTTCGTCCGCTGTCTGCATAGCCTGTTGAACGCCGAAGGTCATGGCAATGTCGTCGATCTTGTCGCCGTAGTGCTTGCGAAGCTGCGCCAGCTCGCCGCGCAGTTCGGCGCGACGTCCGGTAACTTCATCGTCGGAGGCCGCCCATCGCGCGGTGAGAATGATGGAGAAGCGCAACACGGCGAGCTCCTCGCTTTCATATTCGAGCATCTCAATACCCGTCTCGCGGGTGTAGCGCGACGCTGGGCCCATAGTGGCCAGGTCAAGCGGCGCGTGAAGAATTTGTGTGGACATGGCGACCTCCTGATTCGTTTATCGGAACTCGCCGTGAACAAATTACCTTCGCCCTTCCGCTTCATTCGGATGGAACGGCGCGAGTTCTCGAATGGGAATCGTTCCGAATTGGGCACGAGGGTGCTCCGAACGCCGCGCGGCTTGCAGATCGTTCCGCGAAGAACAATTAGCCCCGAAGAAAACTTAGACGCGAAGGGAAATTAGCGAGCGAGACTGCTGACGGGCTGTTTGAGCGGTTCCACAATTCACTTGCCCTCTCCGGCATCCTGCAAGGTGGCTTTTTCTTGACGAAAAATCCACTTGGCGGTTTCGGCTTCGGAGCGTAGCTATTGTGGAACCGCTGTGATTGATTCGCGCGGCGGGGCGGCGGACTGCGCGCCGGATGCGTCACCCGTGACGAGCAACCAGTAGTGAAAGCCGTCGACGATGGCCATCAGCGCGGCCTGATTTAAGTCGCTGCTAACGCCCGCGGTGATCCAAGGCGCGCAAGGGGGCTCACGGCCGTCGGCAGTGAAGCTGACGGTAACGCGCACATGTGCCGCCGAATCTTGCGCACGGACGTCGAGCGCGGCGACGGTAAATGTGCCGAGGCGCATTTCAGCAAGCGCGGGATAGTATTTGTCGAGCTCCATGCGCATGGCCTTGGTAAGCGCATCCACTGGGCCGGTGCCCTCAGCGCGCGCGGTGGTCACGCGCGACTCGCCGATGGAGAGCGTCATGTGGGCCTGGATGAAGCGTCCGCCTACCTCGTCGGACTCGTCGTGCACACGCCAGCTTTTCACTGAGAACCAGTTGGGCAGCGTTCCCAGCACGCGCATGCACGCCAAGCGGAAGCTGACTTCGCTTGTAGTGTATCCGCCGCCTTCGATCATGGCCGGGTTTGCATCCATGAGCGCCTGCGCCTGCGCGGAGTTGAGCGGGACTCCGAGCGTTTGAGACAGCAGCATGATGTTTGCGCGGCCGGATTGCGCGTTGACGCCGATGGTGGGGCTTGCGCCGACCAGCGCAGGATCGGTCCAGAGATAAGCGCCGGGATTCTTGCGCTCGCTAGAGCCGTGCATGCCTGCCCATGTGCCGAACGCGCCGGGGCCGACGATGGGCGCTCCATGTGGCGGCTCAAGGCCGAAGGCAGAGTAGGCCGAGTGCGCGAGCGAGGTGAGGCCGGGCAGAGCGGCTGACGAAACGAACTCCGCCTCGCCGCGAAGCTGCATTGCGCCGATGACGGTGGTCAGGTTCACATTGCCGCAGCGCTCGCCGGTGCCGATAAGCGTGCCCTGGATGTGGCGCGAACCGGCCAGAATTGCCGCGCGCGTATTCGCAATGCCGAGGCCGCGATCGGTGTGGCCATGGAAACCGAATTGCGCGAAGGGAAAATCGCGGATGAGCGAGGAGATGACGGTCGAAACTTCCTCGGGGCCGGCTCCGCCGTTGGTGTCGCAGATGACGATGCGGCTGACTTTCTGCTGGACACATTGAATGGTGAGCTGCTGAAAGTAATCGAGGCTGCGTTTGGTGAATTCGGCATCTGTGGGGTTGCCGTTTTCGCGTCGGCCGCAACTTGCGTCCATCGCGTGCTCAAAATCGACGAGGACCTCGAGGCCGTTTTGTTGCAGGCAGTCAATGGTCTCCCGCGTCATGAGCAGATTTTCTTCGGGAGTGGTTTCGAGCGAGCGCTCCACGTCAAGCAGGCGCGACTTGACGACGATGACGGCGGCCGGGATGCGGTGCTTGTGGCGGAGAATGAATTTTACGTCCGGCCATTCCTCCACTTTGGAACCTCGGCCGCGCGAACGGCCGAAAAGTGCAAGGCGCATCGGGCCGGTGTCGATAGAGTTGTTCGGGTCGTCGAGCGCGTCGGTCAGGTCGGAGACAAATTGATTAGCGCCGGCGAATCCGATCTCGGCGTAGCGCACGCCGAAGGCTGCCATACGCTGCAAAAGCAGCACCGCGTTGGGCACAGAGATCTCGAGGCCCGGCTGCTGCAGGCCATCGCGCAGGCTGGTGTCAAAGAGCTCGACTTTTCTTATAGTCTTTTCCGTCATCTTTTCCTGTAACCGATCGTGTTCTGCCCGGTTCTCTGCCGCCGGGCGAGAAATTGCCTCAAAGTACGATCATATCCTGCCTGAATATCTTCGGGCGCAACAGCGGCTCGGCGAGAGCAAGTCTGTCGGGAACCGACGAAGACAATAAGCGAGCGCCGAACCTGTGGGACGCAATGGGGGCAGGAGCTGTTTCCTGAAAGCATGCAGCCGGGAATCTGCTTTGCCGAAGCAACTTTGGGGCTTATAATCCGTGGGTTGCAGCAAACTCTAATCGATATTGCGGATAACGGTGCAGATCCTCGTCGCCTTGGGCTTGCAGGCGAACGCAAGCGGGCTATGGGCGGTGAAGGCGAGAGGGGAAATATGCGATTTAGAGTCCTGTTTAATACTTTTCCGCTGCTGGCCTTCATTGCGACGCAGGCCTTAATCGGATGCGGCGGCGGTTCTGGTTCCGGCGGCCAAACAACGACATACACGCTGGGTGGCTCGCTGGCCGGACTGGCCGCCAACCAAAGCGTGAGTCTTCAGGACAACGGCGGAGACACGCTGCAACTCAGCGCCAATGGCCCATTCTCGTTCCCCATGAGCCTGGGTGCCGGGAGCGCTTACGTCGTGACGGTGCAATCGCACACGCCCGCAGTTGCGTGTTCGGTCAGCAACGGCAACGGCACGGTCGGCTCCTCAAATGTGACCGCAATCAATGTCTCCTGTGCCGCCGGAACGCAAACAATTCTCTACTCTTTCGGCGCAAGCGCGGCCGACGGAGACGAGCCGTATGCGCGTCTTGTTAGAGACAGCGCTGGAAGTCTTTATGGAACGACCTTCAGGGGCGGAGCGAACGACCTGGGCACAGTCTTCAAGATCAGTGCCTCCGGCGCGGAATCTGTTCTCTACTCCTTCGGGGCAAGCGCCAGCGATGGTATATCCCCGCACGGAGGTTTGATCATGGACAGCACCGGAAACCTCTACGGAACGACTACAGAGGGTGGAGCGATCTTGTCCGACTCGGGCACTGTCTACAAAATCAGCCCATCCGGCACGGAAACGATTCTTTATTCCTTCAACCTGGCCCCTGATGCGCAGGGGCCGTATGGAGACCTGATCATGGACAGTGCCGGAAACCTCTATGGAACGACCGACGGGGGTGGGGTGCACAGCGACAGCGGCACGATCTTCAAGATCAGCACTTCCGGCACAGAAACTGTTTTCTATTCATTCGGCGCGGGCGCCAACGATGGGGTGCAGCCGGAAGCTGGCCTGATCATGGACGGCGCGGGAAACCTCTATGGAACAACCATGAGTGGCGGGGCGAACGGCCGCGGCACAGTCTTCAAGATCGCTTCCGGCACAGAAACTGTTCTCTACTCTTTCGGCGCAAGCGCCACCGATGGGACGCAGGCGGAATCGGATCTGATCATGGACAGCGCCGGAAATCTCTATGGAACAACGCCAGGTGGCGGAGCGAACGGCCACGGAACGGTCTTCAAGATCGGCGCCTCGGGAACGGAAACGATTCTCTATTCCTTCGGCGCAAACGCCACCGATGGGCAGGCTCCGTTTGGGGGACTCATCATGGACAGCGCAGGAAACCTCTATGGCACGACCGAGGGCGGCGGTGCGCACAGCAACAGCGGCACGGTCTTCAAGATCAGCGCCTCCGGTACGGAGACTGTTCTGTACTCCTTCGGAGCAAATGCTGCCGACGGACAGTATCCGACAGCATCGCTGATCATGGATAGCGCAGGAAACCTTTATGGAACGACCACCGCCGGCGGGGCGAATGGCTGGGGCACGGTTTTCTTGATCAACTGAACGGCTCGGGCCACGTTCGGCGTTCAAATCGCTTGCGCGGGGGAAGGCTCAGTCGAAGGTGCCGCGAGGAAGCCGGCTTCCTGGTCTTTATATTGCAACTGGTAGAGCTTCCAGTAGAGACCGCGTTGCGCCAGCAACTCCTGATGCGAGCCCATCTCGCGCAACTGGCCCTTGTGCATGACAAGGATGGTGTCGGCGCGCTGTACGGTAGAGAGCCGGTGGGCAATTAGAACGCTCGTGCGGCCCTCGACCAATCGCTCGAGCGCGCCGCGTATGCGCAGCTCGGTGTCGGTGTCAACGCTGGAAGTGGCCTCGTCGAGGATGAGGATGTGCGGATTGTAAGCCAGCGCGCGAGCGAAGTTGATGAGCTGTTTTTGGCCGGTGGAGAGCGAGTTGCCGCGCTCGCGCACCGGCTCGTCGAAGCCGTGCGGCAGAGTGTCGATAAAGTCCAGCACGTTGACGTCGCGGGCGGCGCGGCGCATGGTTTCGCTGTCGATCTGCTCATTGCCGAGACGAATGTTTTCGCCGATGGTGCCGGAGAACAGAAACGGGTCCTGCAGGACGACGGCGAAGTGGCGGCGCAATTCGGTGAGATCGTGGTCGCGCAGGTCGACTCCGTCCTGTAAGATGCGGCCGGCCGTGACCTCGTAGAAGCGCATCATGAGGCTGGTAAGCGTGGTTTTGCCGGCGCCGGTGTGGCCGACGATGGCGACGGTCTGGCCCGGCTCGATGGTGAAGGAGACGTCTTTGAGGATCCATTCGATGCCTTCGATGGCGGAGAGGGCGGCGGCATCTGAAACACCTTCCGGGGCTGAAGCCCCATCTGAATTTGCGGCGTGATTGGCACGACTGAAGTCGTGCCCTTTCAAAGCGGCTTTGGCGACGGCGGCGGCGACGGCGGCCTTTTGTTCGTCGGTTAGTTTTTGATAGGTGAACCAGACGTGATCGAATTCAATTCGATTTGATCCGTCACCGAAAATAGGATGCGCGGGGCTGACGATCTCCGGCTCGGAATCCATGAGCTTGAAGATGCGCTCGCAGGCGGCCATTGCAGCTTGAAGGATGTTGTACTTGTCGGACAGATCTTGAATGGGCCGCCAGAAGCGCAGCGAGAACTGCGTGAACATGATGAGCACGCCGATGGTGACCGTGGGCGGAAGATGAAGCACGCCGAAGCCGCCGCGCCAGACCACGAGCGCGATGGCCACAGACGAGAGAAAGTCGACCGCGGGGTAATAAAGCGCGTAGGCGAGGATGGTGTCTTTGAAGGCGATCATGTGCTGGCGGTTGACGTCTTCAAAGTCCTTGTAGGCGCGGTCTTCGCGATTGAAGAGCTGGACTACACTCATTCCCGAAATGTGCTCTTGAGTAAAGCTGTTGATGCGCGCGATGGCGGTGCGGACGCGACGATAGCTCTCGCGCACATGGTCGCGGAAGATGCGCGTGACGATGAGAATGAGCGGCAGCACGGCGAAGGCGAGCAGCGCCAGCCACCAACTGATGGCGAGCATGACAGCGGCCATGATGATGAGCATGAAGGCGTCATTCACGATGGCCAGCACGCCTTCAGTGAACATGTCGTTGATGGCGTCCACGTCGGAGGTGAGGCGCGTGACGAGGCGGCCGACGGGATGAACATCGAAGAATCCGACGTCCATGCGCTGCATGTGGCGGAAGATGTCGCGGCGCAGATCGAACATGATCTTCTGCCCGATCCACTGCATCAGGTAAACCTGAACAAACTGGAGGAGATACGCCGTCACCAGCATGGCGAGGTAGATGCCGGCTAGCCGCGTGATGCCTTGAACGGGACTGGCAGGCAGCACATGCGCGAGAGGACTGTTGCTGGCCACCCAGTGAGCGACGGCGTTGGAGGGATCCAGGTCGCTGGCTTCCGGAGCGAGGTAGCGATCGACGGCCACCATTACGAGGATGGGACCGGCAACGTCGCAGAGCGACTTGAGCGAGACCGCGAGCGAAGCAATGCTGGCCTGCAGCCAATAGGGACGCACGAAGTGGCCAAGGCGGCGCATCAACTGCGCGTCGTAGACCTTGCCGACGACTTCATCGTCCGACTTGCGCTTGGGCTGGACGGATCCGTTCCGGGGTCCGTTTTGGGGTCCGCTCTGGGATCCGTTCTGCTCGATTTGATTGTCTTCTTTTTCCGCCATCGGCCAGGTGGGGTGTGCTTCCTTCCTTATTGTACGGGGGCACGGCTTTCAAATGCGGAGACCCGGGTGTGCTTCGACGCAAAACGCAGTGGCGCGCCAATGTGTGGTTTCGGCGTTTTGGCCTCGGCGTGCGGCTTCGGTGCGTCAGTTGCCCTGGCTGCCGCTTTTGGGTTTGGGAGCGAGCCCTGTTTCGGATTTTGATTCGGGTTTTGCTTCGGGCTTTGCCTCGGGCTTCTGCTTGGGCGCGGGACGCGAGACACCCATGGTCAGGAGCACATAGCCAAATCCCTTGCGCAGCCAATCAGAGAGGATCATGGGAGCCTCGTGGACGTTTCTCTTTTACAGCCGATCACGGCGCGGCGACAAGCGCGTACATTTCGACGCCGGGTCGACGCCGGTGCCGGGACGATCAATTTGGCGCCGGAGGCGACGGTGGCGCGAGCGCGGTCGGTGCTTCTGCGGGAGGCGGCTCGTTACGCACGATTGACGCGGCTTCAGGAGGCAGCGGCTTATCGGCATTGGCCAGCAACAGCGTCACCTGCCAAATCTGCGTGTCGGTCAGCGTCTCCTTGAAGGACGGCATGCCTGTGAGGCGAAGGCCGTTGGACACCTTCCAGTAGGTTTCGCCCGGCGGGTCGTCGCTGACGCCGACGACGTTGCTGCCTTTGTGCTGCTGCCAAAGCTGAGGAGCGGCCGGATACATGTGCGGCGCAAAAGTCGAGGGCTTGCCGAAGAAACCGTGGCAAGCGGCGCAATGGTCGCGATAGATTCCGGCGCCGGCGACAAGATTGTTTTCGTCTGCCTGGATGGGAGCGGTCGAGGGCGCCTCGCGATCGATGCGCGCGTTGAGCGGAATCCCGACGATTTGCTGCTCCATTGGAAACGGCGTGTCCGCCACGGCTACGGGCGGGTGACCGAAACGAAACCATGCCAGCACGATCACCGGCACTACAACCAAACACAAGATGAATCCCAACAGAGTGCGGCCCATGGTTCTTTGCACCTCCACGGCTATCATCGCAGAGAAGGCGCCCGGCGGACGACGAGCTGAGATTTCCAAAGAATGTGCCGGTCAGGGCTGAGATGCGTCTAAACTGCGAGGCTTTTCACAATTTTGCGGGCAAGATTCGGCGCGTGTTTCGGTGCAAGTGAGGGGGACGGACAGGCCCTGAGGTGATTTAATACCAGATGGGGGAAGCAGCGCATCGAGACCGCATTGAAACCACGAAACAATGTTCGAAATGGCGGCTGCGAATCCGCTGCGGCGGACGCTATAAACCCAAACCATAGCCGGTCAGATTTGGCGAAGTCAGGGCGCGAGCTTTCGCAATCCCAAGGAGGAAATCCGATTCCGATGGTCTTATTCCGCCGTCTTGCAATTCTGCTGGCGCTCAGTTTGCCGGCGATGCCCGCCGTTCAGGCGCAAAGCTCGAGCAGTTCCTCGTCCAATCCGACACTATCCAATCCAGCACTGGATCAGAACGAAAATCTGGCGCAAAATCAACCGACCGGCGACGCGGCGCAACAGACCGCTGCCGAGACCCAGGGCCAGATCAGCGTGCAGGAGCGCATTCGCCAGCGGCGGGCGCAGCGCCGTTCCACGGCTATCCACGACGCCTACGATCACAAGTGGGAGTCGTATTTGGACATGGGCTACCTGCGCTTTAAGCCCGGACCATCGCTGCAACGGCTCACCTACTACGCGTGGGAGACGGGGCTGACGCGATTTTCGAACGAGCGGCTGGGCTTTACGCTCGTCGGCCGCGGCTACTATGGCACAGCTTTTGTCGGCGTGAACCAGTATAGCCAGGGCAGGTTCACGCGGCCGGCCATCAGCCAGTACGATGTGATCGGCGGCCCGGTGTATCGCTTCTACCTGCAGCCGAAGTTCTCCATCGCCGGGCGCGCAATGGCGGGTTGGGCGCACGGAAATTTCTCCGGCGACACTAACGGCATTCCGCCTGCGCTTCTTGGCTTGTATCCCACCGCCGACACTTTTGCCGCCAGCGTAAGCGTGATTGGAGAGCTGAACGTCTCTCCGAACATTGCGCTCAAGCTCGCGCCTGAATATTTCTTTACCGGCTTTGGATCGACGGTTCAGGCCAGCCGAGGTTTCACGGGCGGATTGGTGTACAGGTGGGGAAAGCAGTAGGAACAGTTCACAGTTCGTAGTTCGTAGTTCGCAGTTGTCGGTTGTCAGTTATCAGATTTGGGATCGGGCAGGCAGGGGAACCGCCGCTCCGATTTTGCGGCGACTGAACACCGATTGTGAGTTGAAGCCATGCAAAACAGTTTCTCCCGCCGTCAATTTGTGCAGTCGAGTGCGGTTGCTGCTGCGGCCGCCGCATCCGGAGTTGTTCCCTCGCTCATGGGCGTTGCGCAGGCCAACGCTGAGGCGATTCCGGCCTCGGGCAAGTTTTCGCCGCTCAACCTCGGGCTGGCCAGCTACACGTTTCGCAACTTTACGCGCGCCGAGCTGATCGGCTTCATGAAGCAGCTGAACATTGCTGCCCTGAACGCCAAAGACGTGAAGGATCACTTGCCGATGGACCCTGCGCTCGAAGCGAAGGCGCTGGCCGACTACGCCGCCGCGGGCATCAAGCTGCACGCTGCCGGGACGATTGCCTTCCCCAAAGACGATGACGACGACATTCGGGCCAAGTTTGAATATGCGAAGCGCGCGGGCATTCGCGTGATTGTGGCCGGCGATCCCGCGCCGACGACGCTTCCGCGCATTGAGAAGTTTGTCCGCGAATACGATATTCGCATCGCCATCCACAACCATGGGCCGGAAGACAAGCTTTATCCTTCGCCGTTCGATGTGCTGAGAGCGGTTCGGGATTTAGACCCGCGCATGGGCTGCTGCATTGACGTGGGCCACGCCGCGCGAGCAGGAACAAATCTTGTTGAAGCGATTCACGCCGCCGGGCCGCGCCTCTACGACATGCACGTGAAGGACCTGACAAGTTTTGCGAGCAAGGAGAGCCAGGTGCCCGTGGGCGAAGGCATCCTGCCGTTCCGCGAGATGTTCGAGGCACTGATCAAGATCGAGTACACGGGATTCATCGATCTTGAGTACGAGATTTATCCCGACAATCCCATGCCCGGCGTGATTGAGAGCTTTGCGTTCATGCGCGGCGTGCTGGATGGGATGGGGTATTTGACGCACGCGTGAGCGGCGGAGTTGGCGGAGTTAGCACGATTAGCAGAGTTCGCACTCGGGTCAGGTTTCGCGCGGCCTGGGATAATTCCTCGTGGTTAGGCTGGAGTAGCTTGATATGGGCGCGAACGCGAGCGATGATCCTATCCGCGATTGGGTGCACCAGCCGATACCTGAGAAACTCTGGCACTACACCTCAACTCAGGGATTCCAAGGCATCATCGCGAGTGCCGGGATTTACGCCACAGACGTCCGATTTCTGAACGATGCCGAGGAATTTGTCCACATTCGCAAGGTAGCAGACGACCTGCTGGCGAAGACGCCTGAGGTTGGCGAATTTAATCTTCCGCTACGCGAATACCTAAAATGGCTCGTCAATCAAATCTTCAAGTCGGATTTCCTAGATCCCAACAGCGCGCAGATTTTCGTCGCCTCCTTCACGGACTCCGCGGACGACCTGAGTCAATGGCGCGCGTATTCGCACGGCACTTGTGGGGCAAGCGTTTCATTCGACCTCAGGTGGATCAGGCCACCCCTCGAATCCGACTCAGCTGTAACATTTGCGCCGTGCTTGTATCAAGATGAAGAGAAGCAACAACTCATCCAGCATGCGTTCAACCAATTCATAGACGTTACTCAGTCGCGGTGGACTAACGCCCATAACGAATTCGTTAGCGATTACATTTCGAAGGGGAAGGCGCCTGATCAAGAGCAGATCGCGAGCTTCGTGAAGGCAAAATTCGACAGCCCAGACTATACGGCCCAACTACTGGCAGGGCTGGTCGAAGCCAAGAAGCGGATCGTGAGATTGGCTGGACTCCTTAAGCACAGAGCCTTTCATCATGAAAGGGAGTGGCGACTTGTTCTGCCAATCTCTCCGGGTAAAGATAAATCCAATTTGACTCACCCAATCCGATTTCGTTCTACAAGTGCCTCTTTAATCCCGTATATTGAGGTCCCGCTGGTGCCTTCGACAGTTCCGCAGACCCCGGGATCGCAGCCAGCCCCTTTGTCTTTGTTGCCGGTTAACGACGTTCTGCTAGGCCCCGGAGCGGATAGTACCGCCCAAAGCGCGGCTTCAGAGTTCCTGCGATCTAAATCAATCAAAGTCGTTCCCAAAATATCGGACGTGCCATACAGACAGGTCTAGGACTCGGGCCAAGGCCACCGAGGCCTCGCCGCAGGATCGGGATTCCGGCGTTGCGCTGCTGCCACTCGGCGGGGCCGGTCTCGGATTTTAAGCTACGGCGCGTTCGCGGGCGGACGACAGGCTCTTTGTGGCGGCTTTTGTCTTCGCCGATGGCCGCATTTCGATTCTGCTTTTCAGGCCGAGACGAGCCGCGTAGTAGAGCAGTCTCTCAATGCTGACCTTACCGATTCTTCCATTCATCAGATTACTGACGTTGGGTTGATATTCGTCCAGCAGACCGACAAGCTGCCTCTGCGTCAGGCCGCGCCGGTCGATCTCGGCAAGGATTGCCTCCACGACAGTGGCCTTTACCTTCAAGGCCGCTGCCTCAGCGCGGGAAAAGCCCAAATCGTCGAGCACGTCGTCCTTGGTGATGTGTGCCGGTTTGCTGCGCTCGCTCATAACCGAAGAGTATATAACCTTTGGGGCTGTCCTAGATAACT
>PLCO01000029.1 GCA_003134815.1 Acidobacteriaceae bacterium
CTGATGCAGATGGTGAGCGTTCTTGCGCTGAACAAGCTTGAGTTGAAGGAGATGATCGATGCGGAGATGGTTGAAAATCCCGTCCTGGAAGAGATTGACGAAACGGTTCCGATGCTTGATGAGGTTGCGGGCCGCGAGGAGCGGCTGGAGCGCAGTGTCGAGGAGACGGCCGCTCCGCCCAAGGACGTATTCGACGAGATCGATTTTGGCTCGTACTTCCGGGATTATCTCGATCCCGGCTACCGCACGCAGCCGGAGTATGAGGAAAGCGACAAACCCTCGTTTGAAAATTTTCTCTCCCAGCCTACGAGTTTGTCCGATCACCTGGCGTGGCAGCTGGGAGCTCTAAGCCTGGACGGAAAGCTACTTGGGGCAGCGGAGTTCGTGGTTGGCAATCTGGATGAAAACGGTTATCTGGCGGCGAGCGAAGAGGATCTCGCCGCTGCTTTTTGCGGTGTTCCAGCGGACGTGGCTGCGAGCAATGGCCATGTGGCGAAGCTGGCCGCGGCACTCGAATTGATCCGGCGCGGGCTTGACCTGGTGCGGCATCTCGATCCGGCGGGAGTGGGAGCGCGGGATTTGCGGCAGTGCCTGGAATTGCAGATTGCGGCGCAGCAGCACGAGTTTGACCATTTGTATGGGCAGGGCTCAGAAGAGATAAGCCAGGATGCGGGGACCGACCCGCACAGGAGCTTCAGGGCCGAGGCCGAGGCCAGGATCGACGAGCGGCGGCGGGCAATGGAGGTGGCGGCGCTGATTGTGGAACGCCACTTGCCTCTGTTGCAAAAGCGGGACGTAAAAGACCTGGCGCGAGCGGCGCAGGTGACAACCGAAGAGGCGCACGCCGGGGTAGAGTTTATCCGCACGCTCGATCCGCGGCCGGGCCGGTTGTACAACCGCGAGCAGACGCGGCTGATAGAGCCTGATGTCTACTTTGTGAAGCGCGGCGGCGAGTGGGTAGTAAGCATGAACGAAGAGGACCTGCCCAGCCTGCGGCTCAGCCAGCGCTACCGGCGGATGCTGGTCTCCTCAGACACCGACAAGGAAGTGAAGGAGTACGTGAAGGAGCGGTTCCGCTCAGCGCTGCAACTGATGCGAAACATCGCACAGAGGAAGAGCACAATTCTGCGGACTTGCGAAGTGATTGTGCGGCGGCAGCAGGAGTTTTTCGATAAGGGCGTGGAAGGGCTGCGCCCGATGATGATCAAGGAAGTGGCCGAGGAGATCGGGGTTCACCCCTCGACGGTGAGCCGCGCCGTGGCCAACAAGTACGCGCACACGCCGCAGGGCGTGCTGGAGCTGCGGTTCTTCTTCTCTGAAGGCTCGAACGGCCCGGAGGGCGCGGACACGCCGCTGCTGGTTTTGAAGCGCAAGGTGCGCAAGTTCATTGAGGACGAAGACGCGCGGCATCCGCTGACCGACGACCAACTCGCGGCGATGCTTCAGTCGCAGGGGATTCAACTGACGCGGCGAACGGTGGCGAAGTATCGCGAGGACATGAACATTCCGTCGACGCACCAGAGGCGGAGGAGGGTCTAGCCCTCAGCTTTTAACCTTCAGCAACAACATCTCACCCCACAAAACAACGCTGTTATTCATTGGCGTGATTTCCGGAAGATCTCCACTACAGTTCGACTAAAGCCAGCAGCGAGACGCTGCTTTTACATGGCTTCGGGGCTTTCAATGTCGAGCAGGGCGAGAGAACCGACGAGTTCGCGGAGGGCGATGGCGGCGGTCGAGAGCAGAAATGTTTTGCGCGCGGGATCAACTTCCGTGAGGATGTGGTGGCGATGATAGAAGTTGGCGAACTCCTGCGCGAGCTGGAAGGCGTGCTTGGCGAGATAGGCGGGTTCCGATGTGGCGATGCATTGCTCGATGACTTGCGAGCGGCGACCGGCGCGGAGCCAGAGGGACCAGATGTCCTGGTTGGCCTCGCCGGCGAGGTAGGCGCCGAGACTGGCGGCGGGAAGGCCGGCGAAATCGGCAAGCACGGCGTCAGGCGTGGTGTTGCCTTTGCGGAAGATATTGCGGATGCGGACGACAGCGTATTGAATGTAGGGGCCGGTCTCGCCCTCAAAGCTCAGGGCGTCTTTGAAATCAAAGGCAATGACCGAGTTGCGCGTGACCTTGAGCATGAAGTAGCGGAGAGCGCCGATTGCGATCTGCTCGGCGATCTTCTGGCGCACGGCTGCGTCGTGGGAGGTCTGGCGCGAGTCGACCTCGGCGCGTGTCGCGGCGATGAGCTTGTCAATGAGATCGTCGGCCTTGACGCCGAAGCCCTTGCGGCCGCTGACTTCAATGTAGGATTTTTGCTTGTCTACTTCCGAAATTTCGTAGCCGAGTTCGACGGCGCAGCGGGGTGTGAGCGCGACCATTTCATAACTGAAGTGCGTGTAGTGATCGGCTTGATCGGTGTATCCCATGCCGCGCAGGGCCTGGATGACATTCGCCTGCGGGTCGGACTGGCGCGCATCGATGACGTTGTAGATTGCGGTTGCACCGCCGAAGTGTGGATGGCTCGGCTCGCCGGATTCGGCGGAGATCCAGCACTCGTGATCGGGATAGGTGAAGAAGCGCTTGTAGCCGAAGTCCTTGCCGAGCAGGCCGAATTTCCAAAGGTGGTAGGCGATGTCTTTGCCGACGTAAGTGACGGTGCCATTGGAGCGGACGATCACCTTGGCGTCATCGTCCGTTTCGTTCTCCTTGGTTTCTGCGCCGGGCCGGTTCATCACCCAGCAGCCTTTGTTCTTGCCTTCATCCTCGAAATAGAGCACGCCTGATTGCTTGAGTTTTTCGAATGCAGCTTCCCAGAATTTAAGGTGAAGAATCTCGCTCTCGCGCGGCAGAAAATCGTATTCGATGCCGAGGCGAAGCATAGTTTCGAGATGGCGGCGGAGAACGGCGGTAGATATGAGGTCGGCGATTTCAGCAGTGTCGTTGCCGCCGCGCTCGATGAGGTGCAGCGTGTCGAGGCGCAATTGTTTGCGCGCGGTCTTTTCCTCGTCGGTTCCTTCGCCATACCACTGTGATGTACGGGCGTAGAGGTCCCAACAGTAATAGTCGATGAGCTGGCCGTTACTAGCGAGCTCTGTCACCAGCGCGTGAACTTCGGCGACCGTTTTCTTTTCGAGATGCAGAAAACCCACAACGACATCGGCGACCTGGACGCCGGTGTTGTCAATGTAGTTCTGTACATCAACTTTGTAGCCAGCGGCGCGAAGCAGGCGGACGAATGTGTCGCCAAGGATGGCATTCCGCAAATGTCCGATGTGCGCGGCCTTGTTGGGATTGATCGATGTGTGCTCAACGAGCACATGGCCCTGCGCAGATGGCAACCGACCCTCTGCGGGAACGACAAGTTGAACTGCTTCGGCGCGGTCGAGATAGGCGTTGATGTAGCCTGCGCCGGCAACTTCGAATTTGGCGAAGCCCGGGAGCAAGCCGAGGTCGGCGAGGAGGGCGGCGACGATCTCCTGGGCGATGATCTTCGGCGCCTTGCGCAGTTTGCGGGCCAGTTCGAAGGCGATGGGCGTAGCGATCTCGCCGAGGCCCAGATCAGGCGGCGTCTCGAGAGGAATCGAGCCGATGTCTAATTCGAACCTATTTTTGAGGACGGCGCGAAGACGATCGGAGAGCCGCTTTTCGAGTTCGAGAACCACGCTTGAGCCTCAGGGAAACGCTTGATTTTCCTAGTGATTTTAGCACCTGCGGTGAGGCGGGCTCTCATGGAACGGTGCGAGGCGATGAGCGAAGCGCGAGGGCGCCTATCGATCCGCGATGCCTTAAGCGCGATGCCTTAAGATGGAGGGTGACCGCCGATCAAGCCGCCATTTCTTCTGCGCGCAGACCGACTATGACCGAATCAGCTTCCAATCCAAACCGCTTTTACCTGACCACGCCGATTTACTACGTAAATGCGAGGCCGCACCTGGGTCACGCGTACTCGACGATCGTGTGTGACGCGATTGCGCGGCGCAAGCGTGCGCTTGGGATCGAGACGTGGTTTTTGACGGGGACGGACGAGCACGGGCAGAAGATTGAACGCAGCGCCAAGGCCGCAGGCTGCACACCGGAGGAGTTCGCGACCAAGATCGCGGGCGAGTTTCGTGGGTTGTGGGACCGGCTGGGGCTGACGTACGACGACTTTATCCGAACCACGGAGCCTCGTCACATCCGCGGCGTGCAGCACTTGTTCGCAACGCTGCGCGACAAGGGGTACATCTACAAAGGCTCGTACACGGGGCAGTATTGCGTGTTCGACGAGGCGTACGTGGACGGGCCGCCGGAAACTCCGTGCCCCGATTGCGGACGGCCGACGGAGACGGTGAGCGAGGAGAACTATTTCTTCAAGCTGTCGGCATTCGAGCGGAAGTTGCTGGAGTTTTACGAAGCGAATCCGGAGTTCATGGGGCCGGAATCGACGCGGCGCGAGGTGATCAGCTTTGTGCGCAGCGGGCTGAAAGACCTTTCGGTGAGCCGGACGAGTTTTTCGTGGGGCATACCGGTGCCGGGCGACGAGAAGCACGTGGTGTATGTGTGGCTGGACGCACTGGCGAATTACATTACTGCGCTGGGATACGGGTCCGATGATCCGAAAGACAAGGCGCGATTTGAAAAATTCTGGCCGGCGGACATTCATCTGATCGGGAAAGAGATCAGCCGATTCCACTGCGTTTACTGGCCTGCGTTTCTGATGGCCGCAGGGGTTGCGCTGCCGCGCTCGGTGCGAGCGAATGGGTGGCTGCTGTTCGACCAGGGAAAGATGTCGAAGTCGCGCGGGAACATTGTGCGCGCGGAAACCGTTCACGAAGTGCTGGGCGCGGATGCGCTGCGGTACTTCCTGCTGCGGGAGATTCCCTTTGGGCAGGACGGGAATTTCAGCTTTGATGCATTGGTGCAGCGGTACAACGGCGACCTGGCCAACGGCTACGGCAACCTGGTGAGCCGCGTGGTGAACATGGTGCACAGGTACTTCGGCGGGTTTGCGCCGGAGGCGGGCGCGGAGACGCCGGCTGAAGCTACATTGCGCGGAAATGCCGAGGCGGCGATTGCGGCGTTTGGTCCGGCGTTCGATGAGTTGAATTTCTCCGATGCGCTGAAGACATTGTGGGCGGTGGTGGCGGAGACGGACGGATATTTGACGGCGAATGCGCCGTGGAAAAAGCCGGCGGAGCGATCGGACGCGGACCACGCGAGATTGCAGGCGCGAGTTCTGGCGACGGCAGCGGAGGCGATTCGCGTGATTACGGCCTTAGCGTATCCGATTTTGCCGGACGCGGCGGCGAAGGTGTGGGCGCAGCTTGGATTGGGCGAGTTGGCGGAAGCCGCGAAGAGCGGATTCTTGAGGGATCTTGCGTGGGGCGGATTGAAGGCGGGGACGAAGTTTGGCGAACCCGCGCCGCTGTTTCCGCGCGCGGAGAAGGAAGCGATTGAGCGTATGCAGAGCCTCGAAGACGAAAACAACCGCACTGCAGTGGAAGCGGCGGGCGGCGGAAGTGGTACGGAGAACGCAAAAGCGCCTGCACCAGCGAAGCAGGAGATGGCTGCGGTACCGGTGAAGGCGGCTGTGGCGATGGCTCCCGTGGCGGCGGCAACGCGGGCAGCGCCGATGGCTGCGAAGGTTGTGGCGACTGCTGAGGCGGTGGGTGCAAGCGCTCCTTCGGCGAGTGTGGACCTGCCGGTTGCGCCGCAAACTGCGGTGGGGGCGTCGGCTCAAGCTGCGGCGGAAACCGCAGCGCAAGGTCCGCAGCACATTACGATCGACGACTTTGCCAAAGTTGAGCTGCGCGTGGCGCAGATTCTGGTGGCCGAGCGCGTGCCGAAGGCGGACAAGCTGTTGCGTCTCGAAGTCGATCTTGGAACCGAGAAGCGGCAGATACTTGCCGGGATCGCGGAACATTACGAGCCGGAGAAACTGATCGGGCGCAGGATTGTGATCGTCGCGAACCTGGCGCCGAGGAAGATGCGCGGACTTGAATCAAACGGAATGCTGCTGGCCGCTTCGCTCGAAGGCGGAGCGCCGGTGCTGGCGGGGTTCCTTGAGGACGTGCCGCTGGGCGCGCGGCTCAAGTAGGCGCTCCGCGCTTTTACCTTATGGAGTAGAGACGTACGTTACGCACGGGCGGCGCAAGCAAAAACTGGTGCGGAAGGCGGGACTTGAACCCGCAAGCCTTTTGGGCGCCAGCTCCTAAGGCTGGTGTGTTTGCCATTTCACCACTTCCGCACAGTGCGGCAGGCCGGGCCTGACCTTCTCAAGTCTAGTGTGAAAACGACGCGGGTGGCAATGCGCCTGTTGTGGTGTGCGCACCGGCAGGCATCCTATTTTGATTTGCGCGAGAAAGCTCCGGATTTGCCGCCGGATTTGGATTCGAGACGAATGTCGCGAATGATTATGGCTTTGTCGAGTGCCTTGGTCATGTCGTAGACAGTGAGCGCGGCGATGGAGGCCGCGGTGAGGGCTTCCATTTCGACACCGGTGGGGCCGGTGGTGGAAACGGTTGAGGTGATGCGCACGCCGCCGCGGACGATTGCAGCCTGGACGTCGATGTGAGTGAGCGCGAGGGGATGGCACATGGGAATAATGTCGGCGGTGCGCTTGGCGGCCTGAATTCCGGCGAAGCGCGCGACCTCAAGCGGATTGCCCTTGGGGTTCGAGGGCAGCGCCGCAAGGACCGCGGATGAAAGCTCGACGAAGGCGGATGCAGTTGCGGTGCGGGGCGTGTGCCGCTTGGCGCCGACGTCGACCATAGAGGCGTGGCCTGCGGCGTCGAAATGCGAGAGGCGTGATTTTTTCGGCTGTGCATGGCGCTTGCGCGCGGGTTGCGAAGAAAGTGCGGGCTTGGGGCGCAAAGATTTGGGCATGAGAATCCTCAGAGAAGCAGAATGCGAACGGTCGAGCCGGCGCGAAGGCGATTTGTTTCTTCGGGCACGACGAGGAAGCAGTTGGCGCGGGCCATGGCGGCGAGGTCACCCGAACCCTGCCATGAAACGAGTGCGACTTCAGGGGTGGGGCCGGAGAAGGTGCAGGCAGCGGGGAGAAAGCGCGTGAGGCCAGTCTTTGTTTTGACGTCTTCGGTGAGGCGCGCGAGGGCAAAGCGAGGGCCGCGGGCGAAATTCGGGCTGCGGGCGCTGCGGCCGGCAAGGGCGGCAACTACCGGCGCGGCAAAGAGCAGAAACGTAACGGCCGAGGAGACTGGATTGCCGGGCAGACCAAAGATGCAGCAGCGCTTCGCGCCGTTCTGGTCTTGGACGGGATTCTTGGAACGTCTGGGCATCTCGCCAAAGACGAGAGGCTTGCCGGGCTGGATACGGACGCCGGTGAAGTGGAAGCGCGCTCCGGCACGGATGAGAGCCGGTTCGACGAGATCGAATTTACCCGCGGAGACGCCGCCGGTGATGAGGAGTAGATCGGCTGAGGCGGCGCGGGCAAGCGCGGCGTCGAGCGATTTGGCCGTGTCGCGAGCGACGGGCAGAATCCAAGGCTCGCCGCTCGCGGCAGAGACCATGGCGGCGAGCATGGCGCTGCTCGAGTTGCGAATCTGGCTAGGGCCGGGAGTGGAGCGGATGGGGACGAGTTCGTCGCCGGTCGAGAGGATGGCCACGCGCGGCTTGAGGAAGACGCTCAATGAAGTGCACCCGCAGGAGGCGGCAAGCGCGATTTGCGCTGCGCCGATCGGGGAGCCGGCGGGAAGAAGTTTGTCGCCTTTGCGCGCTTGAGCGCCGCGAGCGATGAAATTTTCACCTTTGCGGATGATGCGCGGCGGCAGGAGCCGGATGGAGCGGGCGGAGGCGGCGCAGGATTTTTCGACGTGGGCGTCAAACTCTTTAACGTGTTCCAGCATGATGACTGCGTCAGCGCCGGCCGGGATGGGCGCGCCGGTCATGATCTCCCAGACCGAGCCGCGTGGAAGCGGACCGGACGAAGTTTGTCCGGCACGGGTTGAGCCGGCTAGAGCGAGGGGACGATGCGTTGACGCCTCTGTGGCGCGGCAGGCAAATCCGTCGCGCGTGGAGCGAGCGAAGGCGGGCTGGTCGGCGTCGGCGCGCAGAGGTTCGGCAAGGACGCGGCCGAGAGCGTGGTCGAGCCGGATACGCTCGATGGCCGAACTACGGGGGCCGGGACGATGGCGGGCGAGCTTCGCAGCGTAGGCGGCAACCAGCGCAGAAGCCTCGTCGTAGCTGAACAGACTGGGGCTCGGCAAAGCTTTGCTCATGCAATGGATTGTAGAGGGTGAATGAGCGGCGCGTTATTTCTGTGAGGTTGAAGCGGGAGGGGCTGAGGGTTCACTCGCCCGCTCGAAAATGCCGGCGCGGTCGAGGATGCTTGAGGCGTTTGCGGCGTACGGGCCACTCGGGTCGAGCTCAAGATACTTGCGATAAGCGTCGGCGCAACCGGCAGGCAGAACGAGCTTGTTGGTCTCCGGATCGAGGCGGGCGTTCGCGGAAAGACCATCGGCCTTGATGTAATACAGAATGGCCTGGTCAGGATCGGCTTTGATGGCAATGTCGGCTGCATCGACCTGTGCATCGAAGTTTCTCGCGTTGAAGAAGGCGATGGCCTGACTGCGCAGGTATTTGGCGGCGTTGGCGGGATCTGCTTTGGCGGCGGCGTCAAAGGCGGCGTTTGCATCATCGACCATGAGCGTACGGGCATACACATCGCCCAGACCGGCCTGCGCGGCGGCTACGACTTCCGGCCGAGGCGGATCCTCCTTGAGCGCGAGATAGAGTGCCTTTTTGAAGTTCAATTCAGCGTCAAGATAATTTCTGAGGCCAGTCTCGGCCCGCGCCAACCCGATCCAAACGACAGGCTCGGAGGAATCGGCGGACGCGTCTTTGGTCATGAGGATCTCAATTTCGGTGAGCTTGGCGTTCTCGATCTCGGCGGTCAAGGACTCGACGTCCTCGCGCGCGGCGGCTGGTCCAAGATTTTGTGCTGCGGTCGAGCGTGCATTGACGGCGGCCTGAAGGTCGAGATTCACAATCTGCAGGTCGGCATCGATGGCAGCGGCACTGCGCTTGGCGCCTGAGGCTGCTTCGATGTTTGCTTCCGAAAGCTCCTGTAGAAGCTGTTGTTGCTCAGGCGATAGCCTGGCGATGAACTCCCGCCGGGTCATGTCGATGTCCTGTGCCGTATCCTGCGCGGTCACAACCTGGACACCGCTGATGTAATCGACGATTTTTCCCGCTGGCGTATCGGGCGCACGGTAGACGATTGTGTATTCGCCCGGAGGCGCCTGGCCGGAGAATTCGCCGGCTGGAGAGACGGGGAAGTTGTAGCTCAATGTCTCGCCTCCGTCGACAGAGAGGCTGACCGTACCGTCCTTTTGCGGCACGCCGGCCGGATTGATGACGCGGCCGTGGATCCGGCCCACTTCAGAGGTAGGCGGCTGCTGCGCCGGCGCGGATAACTGCTGCGCTTGCGCGGGCACCGGGACGGCCGAGAAAAAGCCGGCAAACCCTGAGAGGCACGCCAGCGAAATGATGCGCAGACGGAGCGCAGAACTCATGCAAGGAATTGTAGAAGGTGAGGACCGCCGAGGAAAATCGAGGTTCGGCGGTTCGACATTCACATGTCCGGCAAAAACTGGTTTCGCAAACAGAAGGGGCGCCCTGATGCGGACGCCCCTTGAGGCAAATGGTAAAGGCGGACAGACTAGCGGGACTTGCGCTAGTGTGCCTTCGGCGCCTTGTAGGAAGAGCTGACCTTTTCTCCGGCCTGCTGCAGGATGCTCGCAACCTCATCGGCATAGGGGCCGGTGGGCGCGAGGTCAAGATACTTCTGATAGGCGGCCGTGCAATCCGGGGGCAGAACAATCTTTTGAGTCTTGGGATCGACGGTTGCGTTCTGAACCAACCCCTGACCTTTGATGTAGTAGAGGATGGCCTGGTTGGGGTCAATTTTAATGGCCTCATCGGCGGCGGCAATTTGGGCGGGACCGTTATTTTGTTGGTAGAAGATGACGGCCTCATTCCGCAGATAGAGAGCGGCGTTGGAGGGATCTGCCTTGGCGGCAGCGTCAAAGGCCGCGTTGGCATCAGGAACCTTGCCGGTGCGTGCGTAGATGTCACCTAAGCCGGCTTGAGCCGAGCCGATCACGGGCAAGCGAGGCTTTTTTGTGGCCGTCTCGATGTCAATCGACTTTTTGTATGTTGCGATTGCATCGTCGTTCTCATTGAGCCCCTCTTGGGCGAACCCGAGATTGTTCCAGAGCAAGGGCTCATCGGCCTTGAGTGCCGTGTCTTTGGTCATCAGGCTCTGGATGTCGGTGTACTTGGCAGTCTTAATCTCCGCGACCTTGGCAGCGAGGTCGGCTTTGGAAGCACTCGCGCCGAGCTGCTGCGCCGCGGTGGCGGATGCTTCATCGATGTCTTTCTTGTCCTGAGCAACGACTTTCAGGTCGGCATTAAGCAGGTTGATCAAAGAGTTGGCCTTGAGGGCCTCCGAATTCTCCTTCTTCAAATCCTCAAGCTGCTTCTTGTCAGACGCCGACATCGTGTCGATGTATTCCTGGCGCGACATATCGTCGTCCTCCGCAAGATCCACACCCGCGACAATCTTGATGCCGCGGATGGAGTCAACCATCTTTCCGGCAGGTGTGTCGACGTTGCGATAGACCAACATGTAGGTTCCGGCCGGAGCTTCGCCGGCGTAGGCGCCCGTGGGATCAACCGGGAAGGAGTACTTCAACGTGGAGCCGCCATCGGTAGAAAGGCTGACCGTGCCGCCCCCCTGAGGCTGTCCCGTGGGATTAATGACGCGACCGTGGATCTTGCCTGTTTTGTCAGCGGGCGGGGTCTGCGCATGAGCCGTGGGGAGAGTCAAAGCCAGCAGGCCCGCCGCGACGGCAAGACCGAGCCAAAGTGAGAAAGTGCGTTTCATGTCTTCTCCTTGAGAGCAGCGAGAGCAATACCTCCCGCAGCCTCGAAAAAATTCGAAGTTCAGGCGCCGACCGGGAGACTCAGGCGCAACTCCATCCGGCGGGGCGCATTTCCAGCAAAACCAACGTTAAATCCAACCCGTTGCCCCGCACAAGAGGGAGTATCCGGATCGTCCCACGCCGGACCTGGACGCCGCCGGAGCCAAATCTCGCTCGAAGTGATGCCAGCAAGCAGGCCAACCCTTCCTTGGCGACGAGGTGGAGCGCTTATGTGGATCAACGAATGTCATGGTAGAACGGGGGACGTGAGGTCGTGTGTGGCGCGCATCACACACTAGAATTTGAATATGAGCACTGTGATTCGCAGGGCAACGGCGGGCGATGCGGCGCAGATCCTGGAGTTTATTCGCGCACTGGCCGCTTTTGAGCGAGCGCCGGATGCAGTTACCGCGACCGAAGAGGGCCTGATCCGCGATGGATTTGGGGCCCATCCGTTTTTCCAGTGCCTGATTGCCGACTCCGACGGCCAGCCTGCCGGTTTTGCTCTCTATTTCTTCAATTACTCAACTTGGGTGGGGCGGCCGGGCATTTACGTTGAGGACCTGTTTGTGCTGCCGCATTTCCGGCGCAAGGGCATTGGGAGGGAGCTGCTGAGACAGGTAGCCGCGATTGCGATTGAGAATGGCTGCCAGCGGCTGCAGTGGGAGGTTCTGGACTGGAACACGCCGGCGATCGATTTTTATCGCGATCTTGGAGCGGAGTTTCTGGACGAATGGCGGAACGTGCGCCTGAGCGGCGAGGCATTGAAGCGGTTGGCTGGAATCGAGGGACAGCAGCCATGAACCTGCGCCGCGACCACCAGGAAGACGAGCCTCACACCGCATTCTCCGAGCCGAAGGCGGCTGCCCCACCGCAGGTGGTTCGCGTGATTGGCGGTGGGCTGGCCGGGCCCGAAGCGGCACTGACGGCGGCGCGGCTGGGCTGCCAGGTGGATCTCTATGAGATGCGAGCGATGGTGGAGGGAAAGCCGCGCCTGACGCCCGCGCACCAGACGACGGAGTTTGGCGAACTCGTGTGCTCAAATTCGCTGAAGAGTGAGTCGCCCAACACTGCGCCGTGGCTGCTGAAGCAGGAGATGCGGCGCGGGGGCTCGGCGCTGCTGCGGATTGCGGATGAAAGCGCCGTTCCGGCGGGGCACGCGCTGGCCGTGGACCGCGTGGAGTTTTCGCGACGCATTGCGGAGGCGATCGCGGCGGAGCCGAGGATTCGCGTGATTCGCGAAGAGGTGACGAGCCTCGAATGCGGCGATGCGCAGACGGCTGCGACGATTATCGCGACCGGGCCGTTGACTTCGGATGCGCTGAGCCGTGAGATTGAGCGGCTGACAGGCGCTGGGCATTTGGCGTTCTACGATTCCATCTCACCCATTGTCGATGCCGATTCGATTGAGATGAGCCGTGTGTATTTTGCCGCGCGGTGGGACAAGGGAACGGCGGATTACATCAACTGCCCGATGGACCGCGCCGAGTACGACCGGTTTCTGGATGGGCTAATTGCCGCGGAGGCGGCAGAAGAAAAGGACTGGGAAAAGCTCGACTATTTTGAAAGCTGCCTGCCGATCGAAGTGCTGGCGAAGCGGGGGCGCGATACGCTGCGCTTTGGTCCGATGAAGCCGGTGGGACTGCGCGATCCGCGGACGGGAAAGACACCGTGGGCCGTGGTGCAACTGCGCAAGGAGAATCTGCGCGCCGACAGCTACAACCTTGTGGGGTTCCAAAACCATTTGAAGTTTGGCGAGCAGGCAAAGGTTCTGCGACTGATTCCGGGGCTTGAGAATGCTCGCTTTCTGCGCTATGGGCAGATCCACCGGAACACCTATATTTGCGCGCCGGCGCTGATGGATGAATGCCTGAGGCTGAAAAGTTCACCGGGCTTGATGTTTGCCGGGCAGATTTGCGGAGTGGAGGGGTATACCGAGTCGATTGCGTCGGGTATGCTGGCGGGGATTTACGCGGCGGCGCTGGCGCGCGGTGAGGAAGCAAAGCCCGTGCCGCGCGCGACGGCCCTCGGTTCGCTGGTCCACTACATTACGCACGCCGACGCGAAGAACTTTCAACCGGCCAACATTACCTTCGACCTGCTCGAGCCTTTGGATCTCGACCCGCTGGACCAGGAGACGAGGAAGCGGGTTCGGGACAAGAAGGAGCGGCACCGAATTGTCTGCGAGCGGGCGCTCGAGGCGTTTGAGGGTTGGCGGGCGACGATTGGGCACCCGGCGGCGGAACTTCGCCCCCCGGCCCTGCGTATTTCTCAAGCAGGGCAGGTCTCCCCCTGAAAGGACTCAAATGCGCCCCATCACCGCCGTAGATGCTGTTTCGCCTGCGATTGAACGCACCAGGGAATTTCTCTTCAGGCCATTCAAGTGGAGCACTTACCTGAAGCTGTGCCTGGTGGCGATTATCACGGAGGGCGTGGGTGGCAATTTCCATTCCTCAACTTCGCACATGAATCATCGCGGAGTACACAGCGGAGGGCATGAGCCACAGATTCCCTGGCTAACGCACATGACGCCGGAAGGTATTGCCGTGATTGCGGCGGCTGTGCTGCTGGCGATTGTCGTATCGATTCTTGTTTTCTACCTGATCACGCGGCTGCGGTTTGCTTTCTTTCATTGCCTTGTGAGCAACACGAAGGAGATTGGGCCGGGCTGGAGTCTCTATGGCGGGCAGGCGACGCGCTTTTTCTGGCTGAACATCGTAGTGGGAATCTGCTTTATGGCGCTGCTGGTATTGGTGGCGCTTCCGTTTGCAGCCGGTTTCTGGCGGCTTTTCCAGGAGAGCCAGCAAAGCGGGCATTTCGACATCGGATTGCTGCTGACTCTTGCGTTGCCTCTAATTCCGATCGTGATTTTGCTGGTGGTGGCCGGAGTACTAAGCGACCTGATTCTGCGTGACGGTATGCTGCCCCATATTGCGCTGGAAAACGCGACTGCGGGCGAGGCGTGGAGGCAGGTGCGGGCGCGGATCCGGGCCGAGAAGAAGCAGTTCATTGTTTACGCGATCCTGCGCGTGATCCTGCCGACGATTGCGGCGATCGGAACGTTTATCGTGTTGGCGCTTCCGGGGCTGATGGTGGCTGGTTCCCTCGTGGCGATTGAGTGGGGAGTTCACTCCGTCTTCGCAGGTGCGACAGGGTCATCCTGGCTTGTGGGAATTTTGCTTCAGGTGTTCTTCGGAGTAATCGCATTCGGCTTCGCGCTCCTGGCCAGCATCTGCGTTGGCGGGCCGTTGAGCACGGGGACACGGGAGTATGCGCTGATCTTCTACGGTGGCCGCTACAATGCACTTGGCGACATTCTGTACCCGACGCAGGCAATCGTTGGGGGTTCGACTGGGACTGCGTGAATAAGGCTCCGTGAACGTGGCGGCAGCATGAACGCGGGAACCTTTCTGCATCCTCCAGTGTCCAAAGCATAGAGGGACCTGTGCGCGGCGAGGACGCTGCGCCAGCGTGTACCCTGAAAGTTGGGGACCCGCCCGAAGGCTGAGGAACAAATTTGATGCGCAAGATAGCTTTTCTGGCGGGTATGCTTGCATTCGGCTGTGGCGCGGTTCTGGCCGTGGCACAGGGTGAGCAGCCGACTGCAGCGGAAAAGCAGTCGGCGACAACGATTGTTCTTCCGCCGTCGCCAAAGGCGCTGCTGCCCGACGCGTTTGACGGATGGGAGACGACGGGGCCGTCGAAAGTTTTGACCGATGCGACGCAGGCAGATGCGGCGAATGCGGCGGCGCTCAAAGAATATGGATTCAATGCAGCGGTGCTGGCCAATTACAAGCGCGACGGAGACACACTGAGCCTGCGCGCGCTGCGCTTTGACGACACGAGCGGTGCCTACGGCGCGTACACCTACTACAGACAAAATGGCTGGCCCAGGGAAGACATTGGCGCTGGGGCAGCTTCAGACCACAACCGCGTTCTGTTCTGGAAAGGGACCACCGTGGTGGACGCGCTGTTTTCGCGCATCGGACCGATGACGGCCGGTGAACTGCGGGAGATTGCTGAAAAGTTGCCGATCCCGACGGGAAACCGCGGGATGATCCCGCCGATTCTTGCAGACCTGCCGCAGGAGAAGCTTGACGGGCAAACGACGCACTATGCGGAGGGTCCGGCGGGCTATGCGGGATCCGGGGGGGTGCTGCCCGCAGCCCTGGCCGGATTCGACAAGGGCGCGGAAGCGGTGACGGCCAACTACTCGCTGGTTTCGGGCCAGGCGACGCTGACGATTATCGACTATCCCACACCGCAGATAGCCGAGGCGCAGGAGGCGGCCATTCGCGCCTACCTGAAGGCTGGCAGCCAGGCCCAGCCGGCGTGGCCCAAGCCGTTGACCGACTCCGACCAGGCATCGCTGGAGGTGCGCCACAGCGGGCCGCTGGTGGCCCTAGCGAGCGGCGACGCGGTGCTGGACGACAGTCACAGGCTTCTGGAGTCGGTGCACTACGAGGCGAGCCTGACAGCGATTCCGGGGGCAGTGGAGTCCGATGTGGAGAAGACCAGCAAGCTGCTGATTGGGATTGCCGTGCTGTCGATTATCGGGGCCGCAGCGGCCATTGTGCTGGGAGGGTTCCTGGGTGGCGGTCGAGCGCTTTACCGGCTTTCGAGGGGCAGGCCGATCTCGTCGGTCTACGACGAGGAGTTCATTCATCTCGATTTGAGTGAGAAATGGATCGAGCGGGGCGAGGCGATTCCGGGACCGCATCCGAAAGGTTAACGCCGCCCTTGGCCTGTGGAAAAAAGGATGGAAACCCGAAGAAACCATATTAAATCGCGGGAAATGCCAAAGGATTTAAGGCGAATGACCGGCGAATAGATGAGAGCTCATGAAGAGCAGGTTACATTGTTAAAGTATTGAAACAACATTACTTATTTTCATAAACATTTTCTCTTGACACTGCTGGCCCCCGCTCCTAGTATGCAGCCAGAAAGTTCTAATGGCTTTGCCTCCGTTGGAACTATTCTCCCTGAGGAGAGAGCTGCCCTGTTGCCGGGCGGCTCTTTCCGTTTTTGAGGGGCCGTTTTGAGGGGTTATCAGGGGTTCCTAGGCCTCACGCGGGGCTGATTAGTTTGGCGTCGGGTCGGTCCAGCGCTGGCCGCATTGCTCGCAAAACCAGGAATTGGCGGGATCGACACCTTCAAGAACGGGATCTGCCGCGCCGCATTTGGGACACGCGGGTGGCTCGAAGTCGGGAATTTTAGTCTCATTCTCCTCGACAATTTCAGGCGGTATGGGCCGCGAGGCGATGACCCGCGCCCGATCGAGCTGATCGGCGGCGACAAGCACGCGCGGATAACGGCGGCCGAATTCGCGCGCCTGTTGAACCCAGCTTTCGATTCCGGCCTGCAGCAAGGCTGTAGAGAGTTCCTGCGCTTGTTCACTGGTATCGCAGTCGCAGAGGACGGTCTTCCATGTGTAATCGACCGGGCCATCATCTTCGCTGACGGCATCGGGGCTGTCCGGAACGAGCTCCGGAGGGCGCCCAAGAAAACCGAGAGCATTAACTCCCCAATCATGAATCGGCGCGCTGGTTTCGTATGCGGCGTCTGCACCGATCGTCGATGCCGTCATCGCAGGCGGCACATTGGAGGCGACCGGCGTATTTGAGGCAAGCGGCACAGGGCTCGCAGCCTGCCGATCGCCAAGACCGCGGCTCTGCATCTCGCTACACAGGGCCTGTTGAGAGGTTTCAGTGAGATCGTTGAATTCCGCGGCCAGCTCACGCAATTCATCATCGCTTAACTCGCGGTAGTGGGCGGTGAGTCTTTGCCACTCTGAAATTGGGTCGGATTGCATGGGCAGAATTGTAGCGCTGATTCTGATGCTGCGAACGGCTGCGTACGGCTTTACCTCGATCCGGCGCGACGATACAATCGAAAGGCAGGACAATCGAAGAGCAGGCCGACGTAGCTCAGTTGGTAGAGCAGCTGATTCGTAATCAGCAGGTCGTCAGTTCAAGTCTGACCGTCGGCTCCAGATTCAAGCGAAAATTCCTGCATAAGGCACATGGTCTCTCGAAAACGAGGGGCCATTTTTATTTGCAGGTTTGTTTACAGGTTTGCCGATTGGGGCCAAGCCGGCAGGCGCACAGAAATTTGGGGCCTCTTCACACGAGAAAACTGTGTGAAGAGGCCCCAATTGTTGCGCAAGTCAATCGCGAATCAGACTACTCGAAGATGACCGTCAAGGTCGAACTCGATTGGATCGATCCCGACGCGCCGGCAAGTCCAGGCGCCGGAGTCGCGGTAATGGTGGCTGTGGACGTGACTGGCTTGGTGGTCGTGCTACTGGACGTGCCGCCGCAGCCGGAGACAAAGCCCAGGCCGACAAAGAGGACCGCCAGCAACACGAGCATGTAAAGCCGGTTGCGCTTCTTGAAGCCCAGGAAGCAGAGCGCCACCGCCAAGGTCGCCGGGAAGAGCGGCCTGAAGTCCTGGCGGACAACGGCAGCCGTCGCGGGCGGCGTAATGGTCAGCGTCGTGGTTACGGTTGTGCCCAGAGGCAGACCGGTTGTCGAGTTCTGGGCAAAGACGGTTACGGGGTTCGGGTTGAAGCTGCAAGTGTAGCCGCTTGGCAGGCCGCTGCAGGAGAAGGCAATCGAGCTAACCGCGAAGTTGTTCACGGAGGTGAGGGTGATTTGCGTTATCCCGACGGTCCCCGGCTGAATGGTGAGTGAGGACAGCGAGAGACTCATGTTCAGGTTCGGGCTCTGCCCTGCGGGGTTGACATTGAACGTCTGCGCGAGCGGCACCGCCGCGGCGAATGTGAGGTTGTCGCCGGGCTGGGTAGCCGTTATCGTGCAGGCGCTTGCCGCGGTGACCTTGGCAAACGTGATTGTGGAGCCGGTGACCGTGCAGACCGGCGATGTGCTGGAAGTGTAGGTAACCGGGAATCCGGAACTGGCAGTCGCGCTGAGCGTCAAGGATGCGCCGCCAACCTGCGTACCCGGATTTGGCCACGTGATGCTCTGCAGCGGCAGCGCCCCAAGAACGCTGATGGTGATCTTTGCCTGCGTGGCGGCCGCGTAGTTTGCGCTGCCCTGCTGATTCCCGTCGATGATCAAATTGGCCGGGAAGTTCAGGGCCTGGTTTGGCACCAGCGCAAGCGTCGCTGTCGTGACTCCGTTCTTATCCACGGAACTGCTGAGGATGGTGAAGATCACGGCATTGCTCGGATCCGGGCTGAGGGCTACCAGATTATTCGTAGCACCGCCTGTAACCGTAATTTTGACCGTCGCGCACAAGGTGATGGGCGAGCACGACGCGATGTAGTGGAGTGGCGTGGTCACCGGAGTGAAGGTGATGGTCTGGGCTGCCTGGTTGACGACCAGGACCTCCTGAACCTGCGGTGCTGCCAGGTAGTTGGCGTCCGCTGCCTGGTTGGCATCGAGCACGATTGTGCCTGCCGTGGTCACCGTCAACGTCGCCGCTGAAGTGTTGCCGGTCACCACAGTGGTGGAGACTGTTCCGGCGCCGGTGCTGGTCGCGTCTACCGTAAAGACCACCGGGGTGGTAGCGCCCCCGCCGAGCGCGCTCAGGTTAACCGTCAATCCAGGGGCATACACAACCGGCGAAGTTGGCGGCGTAAAGGTGATCGCCTCCGCGGACTTGTTGATGGTGAGCGTCAACTGGACCTGCGGCGCAACGTCGTAATAGATGCCGCCTGCCAGGCCGCCCAATTCGTTGGCATCGATGACGATGCTGCCGGCCTGGGTAACGGTCAGCGTTGCCGACGAGGAGGTGCCCGTTACTGTCGTGGCGGAGAAAGTTCCTTTGCCGGTGCTGGATGCATCAACTGTAAAGGCGGCGGGGTTGTTGGAACCGCCGTTGGTTACCTTCACCGCGATCGTCTCGCCGGGCGAGAAGGTGAAGGTGGTTGTGGTGGGCGCCGTAAAGGTGAGCGCCTGCGGAGTCGTCAAGGAGAGGCCGGTCACCGTTGCGGTTCCTACGCCGCCGTTGGTCGTATCGGAGACTGTCAGGTTCGCGGTTTGTAAACCCGGCTTTGTCGCCTGGAAGGTGAGGGTCGCCGGATAGGAAGAGCCGGAGACCGCGGTGGTGAAATTGGCCGAAATCGTCGAGCAGGTGGTTCCGGCCGTACCGCCAAACTCCGGATTGGAGGATGCGATTGCCAGGGTTGCAGCCGTTGTGCATTTCAAGGCATTGTCGACGACTGTAGCCGGTGCGTTAACCGGAGCGCCTTGATATTGAGCGTTGGGCGTCGTCAAGTCGCCGAGGAGCGCTTCGCCAAGGTTATCGCCGCCGGAGTGATAGACCACCACCCACTCGTTGCCGCTGGCGTCGAGTTCCATGCCCTTTGCGCCGAGAGCCGATACGGCATATTGATGTGCCATGTCAGGACCGCCCGCCTGTGTGTTCGGAACGGCAAAGGTCCCTTCGTTCTGGGTCGCATAGTACACAGTGCCATTGGAGGCAACGGCCACGCCATCCAACTGATTGTCGAAGTTGGATGGAGAGGCGTCGGTTAAGGTCTGCAGCAGGACTGGCGTTGTGGCAAAGCCCGTTGCCGAAGTGTATGGCAGCTCGTAGAGGTTGGAAGACGTCACCTTAACATTGTTGGCGAAGCTTGTATCGTTGTAGATTCCGTCGGTGAAGAACATATTGCCCCAGGGATCGAAAGCAATCTGGCTGACCGCCCCAGTTGTATCGGAGTAGACCAGCGTTGCGGTTCCGCCAGTCTGGCAGGCCGCTTTGCACTCATAAACTGCGTTGACGCCCGGCGACCCTGGAACCGTCACCATGTAGAGGTTGCCGGAGGCATCGAATGCCACCGCCTTCGTTCCGCCGCTGGGAAGATTTGCAACGGTGCAGATAGCTATGTCGGTGCCGGTGCAGTTTGGCGCCGTCGACACGTCGCTCAACGCCACATAAGCGCCACTCACAAACGGAATCTTGAAGACCGCCGAGTTGTAAAGGTGCCCCATGTAGAGATTGTTGTGGCTGTCGATGGTAAACATTCCACCGCCGCTCATCGATATCTGCTGGACCAGGGCGCCGGTGCTTTGGCTAACGATGTCGGTCTTGTTGCTATAAGTCGTTCCGACATAGATCAGTCCATTTTGCGTGACGGCGAAACTTCCGCCTGCCGGATTCTGGCCGTCGGTGAAGGAGCCGCTCTGGTAGCTCCAGTTGATCTGGTTCATCAGGAGCGCAGGCACGTCTGAAGCGACCACGGTGTTGGCGATCGCGATGGGCGCCTGAACTTGCGTGGCCGCGGCATATTGATTGCCGTTGGCGGCGCCGCCCGCCTGATTGGCGTCAACCTTCACGGCGCCGACCGAAACCGCCGTCAGCACGCTGCCTGCGATGGTGGCGCATGTGGGACACGCGGAGCCGGCGTCAATGGAGAAGACGACCGGATTGCCCGAGGCGCCGCCGGTAGCCGACAGCGTAATCTGCTGGCCGACCTGCAGCGAAGTGGGCGGATTAAAGCCGGTGATGGTCTGCGGCAGAATGGACGACACAGTGGCCGTGCCGCTCATGTTCACGTTGAACGTGACGGCCGGAGTGGTGATATCGATGACGGCCAGGCCTGATTGCGGTCCGTTGGCAGTCGAGGGCGGCGGGGCAAAGGTGCCCGTGAACTGGCAAGACGATCCGGGAGGTCCTGACGAGCCGGCGGAGCATCCGTTGCTCGCGGCCGGAACGAGAGTGAACATGGTGTTGGTAGGCTCTGTAACGACAGGAGTTGCCAAGGTTGCGGCCGTGTTGCCGGTGCTCTCGAGGGTAACGCTTGCTGAGTTGGTCACGCCATCGGAAACCGTGCCGAGATCGAGGGCGGCGGCGCTACGCTGAATGGCATAGACTGTCTTGCCCGTCGCGTCGGTTGTGAAGAGATCGCCCGCAGCGTCAAGAGCAATTCCGAGCGCGGAGCTGGGATTCTTTTCGATCATCACTGCGCTCGCGGGGGTCAGCGTGCCGCTTAAATTGGGAACCCGCACAATATTGCCGCTTCCGTGGTCGGAGACGATCAAGCTGCCGGATGCATCGATGGCAATTCCCCAGGGGGCAGATACGCTCGGTACCGTCAACGTAGATTGAGCGTTGGCGACATCGATGAGAACGTTGCTGCTTCCAGTGGCGGTGACGTAAAGGTTATTCGACGAATCAACGGCGATTCCCCATGGGTTACTCACCGCAGTAATGGGGACCGCGGTCTCGCCGGTGACGAGGTTGTAGCTTACAACGCGGCTATTGCCGAGGTCGGCGATGTACAACCTGCCGTCGGGCCCAACTGCCAATGCGCTTGGCTCGCTGAGCGTTTTTCCGTTGAAGGCGAATGTGGACGAAATCAGAGTGGACTGCGAGCCGGGGGCCAAGGCGCCGCTGACGTAGGGAATCTCGATGACATTGTTGTTCGAGAAGTCGGCTACGTAGAGATTTCCGCTGGCGTCGAATGCCGTGGCGTCGGGCTCGGCGAATCCGGTGCCTATCGTGGTGGGCGCGGTTCCCGCCGCAGATCCCGCGGGGATCCAGAAAACCTTCCCTGCTCCCTGATCGGCGATCGCCATGTCACCCAAGGCATCCACAGAAATCGAATAGGGAGTCGTGAAGCCGGTCCCGTACGCTGTAGAGACGCCGGGATCGACGTTGGCTTTAGGTCCTTGGCCCACGCCCGAGAGCGCTGCAGTTCCGCTCGCGCTATTCGTGGAATCCGTAATGACGAGCGCCGCGTTGCGCGCGCCCACCGCGGTAGGGGTGAAGGTAATCGTTGCTGAATAGGAAGCGCCGGTCGAGGCAAATACGGGACTGAAGGTTCCACTGCCTGTGCCGACGGTGGTTGAACAGGTCGTTCCGGCCACAGTTGCGAACTCGGTTGAGGTAACCCCGCCTTCGACGCCCTTAAAGGCAAGCGTGGGAGGAGTGGTGCAGTTGCCTGCGTTATCGGTTACGGTCACGGTGGCCGCCGTCGCGGCGGTTCCGACCGGGGAAGAGCCAAAGGAGAAGTTGTTCAGCGGAGTCTTCGCGACTCCAGTGTGTGAAAGGGCATTCAGATACCCGACAGTATACAAATTACCGATGCTGTCGACTGCCAAGCCCTGGCCGCCCTGGCCGGACACCTTGTAAATTCCAGCCGGATTGGGGCCCGTTGAAGAATTCGGAAGGGCGAAGACACCGTCGTTGGCAACCGAGAAAAATACCGTATTCAAGCTGTTGGCGGAGACGCCGGTGATCGCATTGTATCCGGCAGTCGTCGTGTAGGAAGTCATCAGAGTTGGCGAGGCTGCAAAGTGTCCTCCCGAGAATGGCAGCTCCTGCAGATTGCTGACTTTTCCAGTGTTGGCGCCATTGTCGGCGCCGTCAGAGAAGAACAGATTGCCCCAGGGATCGATGGCGACCGAGCCCAAACCACCCGACGCATCGGCGTAAACCACAACCGCCGGATAGGTTCCATTCCCGTCAGTTTCCGCCTGGCACTGCGCGCTGCACTCGTAAATAGTGTCCGGATTGTTTGCAGGGTTGGCATCGGTAGAGAAGAAGAAGTTACCCTTGCCGTCAAAGAACAGGGATGAGAAGCCACCATTCTCGCCGGCGAAAAGCGCCTGCGTGCCGGGAGCAAACACGCATGCGGCCGTATCCTGGGTACCGCCCAGACAGTTGGTGGTTGGAAGGGTAGTGAATCCCGTATAGACGCCCGTCGCCGCGCTGTACGGCAACTTGATGATGCTCGCGCCGTAGTCTCTGGCAATATACGCGTTGCCGTACTGGTCCATGCCTGCCGCATTGCTATTGCCGAAATTGGCAAGGACGGACTGCACGCCGGCGGGAGTGACGAGAAAAACGCCGCAGGCCGCGCAACCGCCGTAACCGTCACCGAAGATGACGTCGCCATTTGGGCCCACCACGAAGGTGCCGCCCAAGGGCGCCTGGCCGCCGGGCCAGCCGCCAGTAGCGCCGCCGAATTGGAGGTCTCCAATAACGACGGTCGGGCCGGTTACAACAATTGGCGGTGGCTGCGTGATAGCCATCGCGGAATTCGCACCAAGGCAAAGGGCCAACAGCGCGAACAGGGCTACCCATGTTCCCGCCGCGAGGGACCGAACTGGACTCGTCATTTTGTTCATAGTCGTTTGCATTCCTTCTCCTCCGATTTGTATCCATCCCCGAACCGGGGAATCGGTGACGGTCCGGTTTGTCCCGTATCGTCCTTGGCCAACTTCAAACTCTCGAATCGAACCCCATCCCGCTTGCCGTTCCTGTAACTGTCCCAAATCAGTCTCACGCGCGATTCGGCGTCGAAGGCCGAAATCCCTGTCTTCGAATCGACCCTCAAAAACGCTGGGTGAGTATACGCAGGAAAAAGCGTCCTGAAAAACAGCCGGAAAACTCCGGCACTTATCCGCGCACAGAGCAGCAACGTCAGGTTAACTGGAACTGCGTGCGGTTTATCCTACAAATTTGGTAACGGTACACCGTACTCGACAAAATTTGCGGTTGTCAAGTGAAAAACGTTTGAGTACAGGGAATCAGGCAGGCGAAAAAATCCCGGGGATGGAGACTTAACGCCGGTTCGCCTGAAGGCAGGGAATCTATCTCCTGCCATTGGCGATGCGCGCCGGGGAGCGGCCGGTTGACACTGTGGCCGACCCTGCCAGGCACCCGCCAGCATCGGCTTGGAATGAAAGTTCATGATACCGTTATCTGTGCCTCACAGGTTCGAGGCGAGCAGGACGGCCAGGGAGAGGGAGAAATCCGCGACCCAGGCCCTGTTTCGCCTGTTTAGTTTTGCGCAGCGGCTTATGGGGGCTGGGGTTCGCCCGGGCTGAGTTTATAGAACCGGAAGCCGACAGAGAGATAAAGAGGAATTAGAGGAAAGAGGCCGGGTCATGTTGAAAATGGGGAAGCAGTCGGCGATTTGGCTCGGTGTCGTGGCTAGTTTCTGGATGGCGAGTCTTGGGGTGGCAGGGTGCGGTGGCAGCGCGGGCGGTGGCGGGGGGACAAATACCAAGACCACGCCGACGGTGACCGCATGGCCCACGGCGAGCGCCATCACTTACGGCCGGACGCTGGCTTCGTCGACGCTGAGCGGGGGCTCGGCGTCAGTATCCGGCACCTTCGGCTGGACGTCTTCAGCGGTAGCCCCCGGTGCGGGCACGCCCAGCGAGAGTGTGACTTTCACGCCTTCAGACACGACCGACTACAACACGGTCTCGGGTTCTATCGGAGTCGTGGTAAACAAGGCGACTCCGACGGTGACGGCTTGGTCCGCTACGGGCCCATTCACCTACGGCCTGGCGCTGGCTTCGGTGGCGCTCAGCGGAGGCACGGCGTCGGTGCCGGGCACTTTCGCGTGGACGACGCCAGCAGCGGTGCCGTCTGCGGGGACGGCCAGCGAGGGCGTGACCTTCACGCCAACGGATGCGACCGACTACAAAACGGTGGCGGGCTCCATCAGCGTGACGGTGAACCAGGCAGTGCCATCTGTGTCCGTGGGGCCCACCGCGAGCGCCATCACCTACGGCCAGACGCTCGCATCCTCAACACTGAGCGGCGGCTCGGCATATGTCGTAGTCAGTGGGAGCACAGTACCGGTACCTGGCACGTTTGCCTGGAGTTCTACCACGTTTATCCCGAGCGGCGGAACACCCTACGAAGCCGTGACCTTCACCCCTGCGGACACAACCGACTACAGCAAGGCGGCGGGCCCAGTGGAAGTTACGGTGAATCCGGCCGCTCCCACCGTGACGGTGACTCCGGGCTCTTCGAGCATCACCGTCACAAGCTCACTTTCTGTGACCGTCGTGGTCAACGGCGGAGCGGGAACTCTGACGCCGACGGGCTCAGTGACGTTGAGCGGCGGAGGCTACCCGTCCACCGTGCTCCCACTGACGAGCGGAAGCGCGCAGTTCACCATTCCCGCGAGCTCGCTGGCAACGGGAACAATAACGCTGACCGGGAGCTATACTCCCGACACGACGAGCAATGCTTCGTATAAGAACGCCACCGGAACCGGGCAGGTCACGGTGAATGCCGGCGTGGCATATACGCTGACGGTGGATTCCGCGGCGCCAACGAGCGGCATCTTGATCTCGCCTGTTTCTCCCGCCGACAACAATGGGGCAAGCGCGGGAGCGACGCCTTTTACGCGCGTTTACAATTCCGGCACGCAGGTGACTCTGAGCGCTCCGCTCACTGATAACAGCTATTCATTCGTTTCCTGGAGCGGATGCACGTCGACAAGCGGGGCAGGCGGAATTAATTGCAACGTGACGATGAGCGCCAACACCACTGTGACGGCAAACTACAACCAGGCGGGGATTTCGTCGATTACCGTGGCGCCTAGCACCGCAACGATCGGCGCGCAGCAGCAGTTCACGGCGACGGTGCATGGCACCGGCAGCTATAGCAGTGGCGTGACGTGGTCGCTGGCCTGTCCTTTGTGCGCCGGCTTGAGCCCCGGCACGCTGAGCGCGACCGGCCTCTACACCACGCCGTTTCCGGCTCCGGCATTCGTAACTGTTACGGCCACCAGCACCATGAGCGGGTTTACGAACGTGAGCGGCAGCGCGACGGTCACATTGAACCCACCGGCGACGGCGAGCGGCCCGGCACTGACTGTGGACCTGGGCACGCCGACGAATCCGAGCGAAAACCCGCACACAATCAGCCCGTACGTGTATGGAATGAACGGGTACGTTCTGGATTCAGCCTCGGAGAAGATCGCCAACCCCGGCCTCGTGCGCTGGGGCGGCGACGGTACATCGCGCTACAACTACGTGAACAACTGGACCAGCTCTGCCGCAGATTGGTACTTCGAGAACTTCCAGGGCGGGGGATCCATGTTCCCGAACGCAGGCTCAAGCTCCAATTTCACTCAGTTCTTCCAGGGCGTGAACAATGTGGGCGCAGCAGCCCTGGGCACGGTGCCGGTTCTGGGTTGGGTCTCAAATGGGACCAACGCATGCAGCTTCACAAAGACGGCTTACCCCAACCAGGTTGGGCAAAATGGACACGCCGCTTTTGACCCCTACAGCCCACAGTGCGGGTACGGCGTTTACGCCGAGGGCTATGGAGGATGCACAAGCTCGACCGGCTGTTCAATCTATGGGAGCAACGCAATCGCCCAGATCACCAGCACCTCGGAACCTGCGCCGAGCATTACCGACCCGGCGACTCCGCTCCCCGGCTCGTCTAGCCCGGCGCTGACAACGTGGGCGAATGGCACATGGCCGGGCGGCTGGGTGAACTCGATTGCAAGCAACCCAAGTTACGGCAACGGCGCCAGCGGCAAGGGCGTGGCCATGTGGGATCTGGACAATGAGCCAACATGGTGGGACGCCGTGCACCGCGACGTGCATCCCGTCGCTTTCACCTACGACGAGGTGACCAACAACGGCATCGGCACGGCGCTGGCCATCAAGACCGCCGATCCGACGGCTCTGGTCAGCGGTCCGGTGATCGACTACTGGGAAGCGTACTTCTACTCGAAGAAAGACATTGAGAGCGGGTGGAGCTCGGGTTCGCCCTGCTACCAGCCCTGGAGCAACCCTATCGACCGCGAGTCGCATGGCGGCGAACCCATGATTGAGTACTATCTGAAGCAATTCAACAGCTATTCGCAGCAGTATGGCATCCGCCTGCTCGATTACCTCGATATTCACGGGTATTTTGCGCCTGACTACCCGGCAAACAGCAGCAATTCAGTGGCTTTTACGACTGCCGGCGACACGGGGGAACAGGAAGCTCGCATGAACGCAACGCGCGTCTTCTGGGACCCGACCTACACCGATCCCAACTTCCCGCAGCCGAACTACGTCACAGACTCCAATTACGAGACCAAGACGTGCACGCCGCCGGCCCAGGCTCCGCAACTGATCCCGATGATGCAGAAATGGGTTGCGAACGACTACCCCGGCACGAAGACAGGGATCGACGAGTACAACTTTGGCGGCCTGGAATCAATCAACGGCGCGGTGGTGCAGGTTGACATTCTGGGCATCTTCGGTCGCCAGGGGCTGGACATGGGCGCGTTCTGGCCGTCGATGAACTACAGCCAGCAGGGTCCCGGCAACTATTCCTTTGCCATTTACCGCAACTACGACGGGAACGACTCCACGTTCGGCAACACGTATCTGTACGCGACGAGCACGGGGTCCAGCGGCGACGGCGAGGGGCAGCTTTCGGTTTACGGCGGGCAGAGAACCTCGGACAAGGCCATCACGGTGATGGTGATCAACAAGACCTACGGCTCGCTGACCTCAACGATCAGCCTGGAGAATTTTTCGGCGACGAGCGGCACGACGGCGCAGGTGTACCAATACAGCAACGCCAATCTGAATGCAATCGTGCAGCAAGCGGGGGTGAGCGTGACGCCACCCCAGGGAAGCAGTACGACGAGCACCATCAGCAATTACAGCTTCCCGGCGCAATCCATTACGCTCTTCGTAGTGCCGTAATAGGCGGGAAGCATTGTCGATGGCGAGGATTTAGCGCCAGACTGCGATGCGCCGGGATCGAGCCGCGAACTGGCGGAATCCGGGCTGCGACAGGTGCACGACGGGTCCGAGGATGGCATTTTATGGTATCGCAATCATGCCCGGTAAAAAGCTCGGAACGCAAGACAAAAAGATGCCATTCCAGCCACGAGCGGACATATGCGCAGCGAAGTCCGATCAGCGCCTCCATCATAGGGTGGAGAAGCTCTGGCAAGCTCCACGCATGGACGAGAACGCAGCCGCTGCTGGAGGCAGTGTCCGATCTGAGTTCCGGGTCGCGGGTTGCGGTCGCGCTTATGGATGTGGATGTGAGGAGAAAATGCTAGCTCGGGCGTGAATGGGTTTTTCTCTTGCCAGGCGAATCGCTTTTATGGCCTGAAGGCCAAGGCGCCGAACCAGTTGCTTGATCGAAGCTTCTCACGCGCGAGCGGAACACCATTAGACCTCCCAGCTGCGAATCTTCCCGACTGGGTGCTCATGGTTGCGCCGTCGAGAGCAGCCGTGGGTCCGCGAAGTGTCGCGAAACGCGCCTGCAAAGGCATGAAAAGCCTCAAAAACAGGCAATCCTTCGGTACCGATCCCATCATTGGAAAACTCGGAAAGAATTCACTTGACAGAGTCTAACCTTAAGCTTCAGAATTCCCTGTCATCAAAGCAGAACGTGAATCTGCGTCCGAATACTCAAAGGCTTAAGTGGCACTTAAAAGCTTAGTTGGGGTGTGCAGAGACTTAGGCGCTGCGTGAGGACCGGGAACCATCTGTCAAAGACACAAAGGAATGTAGCCGACGGGGGGACTACTATGAAGTTCTTTTCAGGGAACAGGCCGACTGCCTCGTTGCTGGTGATGCTAACCGCAGTGCTTCTGCTGGCGCAGACGACGCTCCAGGGGCAAGCGACAGGAAACGTGACTGGCGTTGTCTCGGATACGACAGGCGCCGTCATTCCAAAGGCCACGGTTGTATTGGCCGACCTGGCGAGCGGAATCAAGCGCACCTTGACCAGTAATAGCGACGGCGCTTTTGCGTTCGCCGGCGTCACCCCCGGCCTCAGTTTCCAGCTCTCGGTGACGGCTGAGAATTTCGACCCCTGGCAATCCCAGCCGTTCCCGGTCCGCGCCGGAGACAAGTTGAGCTACGGGGATATCAAAATGAAAGTCGGCGCCACCACCGCGGCAGTCACCGTGGAAGCGGTAGTCGATTCCAATCTGGCCGCGCTCGACACTGGCGAGCGCAGCGACATCATCACCGCCAAGGACCTGAACACCCTCACTATCGTCGGTCGCGACGCCGGCGAGCTGGTCAAGATGTTGCCCGGATATGCATTGTCTACTGGGACTCAAGGCCTTTTCAACCGTCCGGGATACAACAACGCGGTTGTGGGCCTGAGCGGTCCCTCATCGGCATATGTCGCCAATGGCTCCGGCCCGGCCGGCATCGCAATCGTCAGCGACGGCGTTTCGCTCACCGATATCGCCACCAATTCGGGGTCGGTGCAGCAGATGAACATCGAGATGGTGCAGAACGTCAAGGCCTCCAGTTCTTCATATGGGCCCGAATACGCGAAGGGGCCGGCGCTCATCAGCTCCTCGACTAAAACGGGAGGCTCCACGTATCACGGCGCGGCCTATCTGGTGGCCCGCAACGCGGTTTTGAACTCCAACGACTGGTACGACAATTACCTGCGCCAGTCCCGCCCCAACGAGCAGTACTTTTATCCTGGCGGTAATTTCGGCGGTCCGTTACCGCTTCCGTTTACGAGTTTCAATCACAACAAAGATAAGCTATTCTTCTTCGCCGGATTCGAGTATTACCATCAGGTCTTTGAAGCTAATCAGCAGGCGATTTCTGCCTGGGTGCCCACCTCGGCCGAGCGCCAGGGCGATTTCAGCGCTGCCTCGCTCGATGCCGAACTCTGCGGCTCGCGCCCCGACGGCAAGGCCAACCCCGATGCCATTCTGCCCATGTGCTTTGTGGATAGCTTCCTGCCGAATGGAACAGCAGTGGCAAACAATAATGCCAATCCATACATCAACGGCGCCGGCGCAGCGCTCGTGAACTGGTTCCCGAAGCCTAATGCGGATCCATTCACCAACCCCTTTGGTTACAACTATATTCAGCAGCTCCAGCAGAACCAGAACGGAAGCGTGTTCAGGTCCACGCTGCAGTACAACATCAATTCCAACAATAACCTGTTCCTGGTCTATGGGTTGCAGAGGGAGATCGACGAGGATCCTGTTGCTCTCGGCTACTTCCCGACTGGCGGCGTGCCTTATCCCGGCGACATCACTACCGGCGACGTTTCGAATGTGCTTTCCGCGCGCTACACGCGCTTCTTCGGTTCGACCGTAACCAACGAGCTATCGGCTGCAATGTCCTTCGTCAGCCTGCCAGGGAAGATGGGCAAACCTTTGGCGGTTGATCGGTTTGACATTCCGGGAAATGGCGGCCTGGGATTCGACTATCTGGGCGAGTACAAAAACAACAACGACTTTTCCGTGCCCGCGATTAACGGCGGGGGGCCGACCGGCTATCCAAACGTGGTCATGCCCGGGGGGTTCTTTAACAACCGGATCCACACCAAGAAGGTCGATCCGATTGTCCAAGACAACGTGAGCTGGCAGATAAAAAACCACTTCCTTCAGTTCGGTTTCTATGGGGAGCAAGGCACCTACAACGGCATCGCGGATCCTGGCGCTTATCCTCAGGGCGAGTACACGTTCAATCCCCAAAACTCCTACTTCGAATATTCGTCGACCAATCAGGCGCCGTATAACGGCTGCGTGAATCCGAACCCGGCAGGCAACCTGCGCACCTCAGGCGCGGCCTACCTGGGAAGCTGCTATAACCCGACGGCGATGATGTATGAGGGGTATGCCGATTCGTTTACACAGACCAATTTCACGCCCCTTGTTGACATGCGTTACACGACTCTGGCCGGGTTCGCCATGGACACGCTGAAAATTCACAACCTCAACCTGATCTTCGGCGCGCGCTTCGAGCATCTCGGCCCCTGGACAGACCGCTATAACAATGGCTTGGCAACGTTCTCCGACAGCCTTTACACCTCACAATGCAGCGGTTACACCCGCAACTGCAGCAGCGCCGGTTTCCCGGGCATCACGTGGGCTTCGCAGAAGACTGGTGTGTCGAACTCGGTCAACTCCCCGGCATCGATCTATTTAACCCCCCGCGTGGGGGTGGCCTGGGATATCCGCGGAAAAGGCAAGACCGTATTGCGCGGCGGTTGGGGCGTATACCGCAACCAGGAGCAGTTCAATCCCTACGCCCTCGCGGCAGCCACAGCTCAGGGATACAAATCCTCATTCCTGCAGGGACCGCTCACCTACAACCAGATTGATAGCCAGTCTCCCCTTCTGCCTCCCGATTTCAGCGCCTACACGATCTCGCCTCACGATTCGGTTCGTCCGATCTATTACGAATTCAATGGCGGGATCGATGAAAGTTTGCCCTGGCACTCGCACCTGTCTGTTGCATACGTGGGCAACCACAGCGTCAACCTGGGATCGTACAGCGGGAGCAACAACTACAACAGCGCATCCGATATCAACATCATCTGCGGCATTGAGACGGGCTGCCCCGCGAATAATAACCCCAACATGGCCGGCACAAAAGACAACCTGTTCTTTCTTACCGACTATTCGGCGATCCCGCTCAATCTGACCTCGCTTTACGGTAATCCTGTCATCGGTAGCATTGCCTCGTTTGGCACGCCGGAATTCGATTTGTACCGGCCCTACCCGTTCTATCAGCATCTCTACCAGCTCAAGCATGACTTCTACTCGAACTACAACAGCGCGCAGATCGAGTGGGACAAGGGTGCCGGCATGGTCAGTTGGGGCGCCAACTATACGTTTGCCAAGAACCTGGCGACCGCCTCGTCGTACAACAACCAGCTCGTTGATCCGGCGAATCTGCGCAACGATTACAACCCGGTGCCATACGACCGGACGCAAACCTTCAACATTCATTACCTGATCAACCTAGGCAAACGTTACAAGGGTGGAAACAGGTTGCTCTCAGAGGCCGCCAACGGCTGGCAAATCTCCGGAATCTCGCAGGTCGCAAGCGGTTTCCCGTTGGCGTCTGAAAACGGCAATAACTTCGGATTCGGATTCGGCGGCCTCGCGAATGCAGTGCAGGTTGCAAATCCAACACAGGCGAATCAACAAGGTCAGGTTAATCCGTGTGAGAACATCTACGGCATCAAGCCGGATAAGAACGGGAACACTTACTGTGTCAACAATATGAATCCGGTGGTGTGGCTGGGTACACCGGACGTACAATTAATGCCCACGCTGGTCACCGGCGTCAGCATTAAGGGCGGCTCGCATACGCACCAATTCATCAATCCTCTAGGCTTCGGCATTCCGCAGCCCGGCAGCAACGGGGCCTATCGGTTGCCCTACCTGCGTGGTCCAGCGTACATGGACCACGATCTGACGGTACTGAAGGATTTCTCTATGGGAGAAGGAAAAACCTTGCAGTTGCGGGCCGCGGCTTTCAACTTCCTTAATCACCCTCTGGTTTCGTTCAATAACCAAAACACTAACAACCTGAATCTCGGTTTTCAGAATGGGGTCGTTGGGCAGCCGCTGACGCAAAGCATGCTTACGTACCAGAATTTCGGCGTGGCGGATATCAAGGTCGGAAACAGGCTGGCGGAGTTGGAAGCTAAGTTTACGTTCTAGTCCAGTCCCCGTCCAAGTGATCGGCGCATGAGTCGAGTGCGGCGGCCGGATAGGGGCAGGCAAATGGCCCGCGAAGACGGAACAGCTGGCCAAACAGGATTAAGTACTGCGGCATCCGTCTTTTGTCGAATCCGCGAAAGCGGACAGACGGGTAAGCCGCTCGTAACAGGAACTCTGATTGAGCTTGTGGGAGGAAGTAAATGGCCATCGAATCTAACGTCATGTTTCGTAGAATTGCACGGATCGCGTGCCTGGTGCTTCTTGCCGGCCTGTTGCCGGCAGTTTCCGCCAAGGCCCAGTTGCCGATTAAGGCGCCGGCCCCGGTCTCGGTGGGCTCGGTCGTTCCCTTCAACCATGGCAGCACCGGCAACTGGATTCAGATCTATTCCATGAAGCAAGACCCCTTGCACGGCCATATCGTCTTCCTGGATTCCGCCGGCAGCGTGATCTACGATATGGCGCCCGGCGCATCGTTGCCGACGGAGATGGTGGGACCAGAACAGTCAAATAAAACCGCCTCCGATTGTTCGCTGCTGGAGTACAAGGGATCGTACTGGAACGGCGCCATTGCCTTCGATAAGTGGGACAACATGTATGTCACGGATCGCTTCGGCTCCGCTGTCCAATTCTGCCGGGTTCCGTACAACGCCAGCGCGGGCACGTGGACTTTCACCGTCGCGGACATCTGGAAAGGTCCTACCTTCACAAATAGCAGCAACCAAACGGTGTCGATTCCGCCCCAGGATCTACAGGTGGCAGATGACGGCGTCACTTTCTATGTGTGTACGTCGGATACCTCGTCAATCTACAAGTACACGGTGGATATCAACGGCAATGTCAGTGGGGTTACGGCTTTGGCCACCGGCCTGGAGGCTGGGGCTACGCAAATGGCTGTCGACCACGCCGGCAACCTGTTCTTCGTCGAAAATCAAGGCGCTTATCCCAACAATGTGCATGGCATTCGGGAGATTGTCGCTGGCTCCCCAACCGTTGTCGGCGACGGCACCGGAACAGCCGAGGGTGCGTTACCCCGGGTCGACCAGGGCGGCTGGAACGGCATTAACGGCATGTACATTGACCCGCAGGGAAACATGTACTTCGGAAGCACGAACAACATTTCCTATGGCGGGCAAGCGGACGGCGTTTTCATGATTCCCAATGAGGGCACACCGTCGAGCCCGAAGCTCACGTGGGCCGATACGGTGATGGTTTCGCCGGTTGATGGCGGATACCCGCCGATGGTCGATAGTAGAGGGTTCCTCTGGATCGCCACCAGCTATTACAACAACTGGGCGCCGGCCGGCATAAACGCCCCGCAATGCGATACCACGACCCAGCAGAACGCGACGGCCACTTGTTTGGAGTCGACCATCGTGCTGTGGAAGCCCGGCGCTCTCAGCCTGGGGAATTCTCCGGTAGGTGGGCCGAGCGTAGTGCCAATCACGGCCTATTCAGTCGCGGCGGGCGGCGGAACGGTGACGTTGACCGCGAATAACTCCTTCACCGAAGAGCAAGTGGTCACGATCTCGGCAAAGGCCGGCGACCCCTTGTTTCCCCTGAATGGACTCAGTTTCTATGTGTCAGGAACCGGCCTGAGCGGTTCTGCCTTCCAGATCTCAACAAGCGCCATCGCAGCAGGCACCAGCGGCTCAACAACCGCCGCTCTCGGCCTCAATCAGACGCAGGCCATTTATTACATGTTCAACAAGCCCACCACGCCGGCCAGTATTGCTCTGGCGCCGCCGAGCAATACGAATTTCAAGACCGTCGCCAGCAGTCCTGAGGCGAGCGTGCCGGCGCCGACAAATCCGGTCTTGCCCTGCACCGCCGGCGCCTCGTATCCGGCTTTCACCGCCAACATGACGACAACCAGCGCATACAGCTGGTGCCCTTATTATGTGCAATTGAACACCACCAAGGCCGGCCCGGTGGAGGGCGAGGTTCAACTGCTCGACTCCGGCAGCAATGTCATCGACGGAAGCAACGCCTACCTAAGCGGTGTCGGGCAAGGCGCGGCGGTTTCGGTGGTTTCTTCGGCCACGGTTCAGTCCATTGCTACCGGGCTGAACAACCCAAAGCAAGTGGCGGCTGATCCTTATGGCAACACCTACGTCGCAGACGCGGCATTGAAGGCCATTGAGGAATATCCGGCGGGCACCACCAGTCCGGTATCGGGCAAAGTCCTGGGCAGCAGCCTTTCGGCGCCCACCGGCGTGGCCGTCGATGGCGTTGGCAATCTCTATATCGGAGACTCCGGCAACGTCTACCTGATTCCGTTTGTCAAGGGCGCCTTGGCCACCACGCAGCAAACCAAGATTGCCTCCGGTTTGGGCACGGGCAACTTGAATCTTGCAGTCAATGGCCTTGGGGATCTGTTTGTAGCCGATGAGGCCAACAAGCAGGTGGTTGAGATCCCGAATCCGCAGACAGAGTTGATCGCGAAAAACTATCCGCAGATCGTGCTTGGGTCGGGATTCACGGGTCCGTCTGCTATTGCCACTGACAGCTCAGGGAATGTTTGGGTAGCCGATGGAGCTAACCTGTTTGAGATCACAATACCCTTCGGAGGTTTGACCAAGGTTGCGAGCGGCCTCCACGCGCCAGTCACCGGTTTGGCCGTGGACCCATCGGGCTCGGTCTTTGTAGCAGAATCCACGGGGCTCGTGTGGATACCCTATAGCACGACTACGGGTGCCTTGAATGTCAACAGCGAGGTTCTATTGTCAAGCGGTCTGGGCACCGGCCCCGCCATACCGTGGGGCGTGACGCTCGACGGCATGCAGAATGCCTATGCATCTTATGGCTCCGGGTCAACGGCTGGCTTGTCGCAGCTCGGCATCGGCGGCACATACAATTTCAACGCCGGAAACGTTGAGGCCAATCCCAACGTGCCTGTCGAAGTCGACGCCCAGATTCTCAATCTGGGCAACCTGCCGCTGACGGTCTCCGACGACCCAACTGTCGACCTCGTCTCTGGCACAAATCCCGCAGATTACTCCGTGGCTCCGGCCACCCAGAACTCCCCGTCCTGCAGCTCCTCCACAAGCACTCCGCCGGGCGGTTCCTGCTACCTCGGAATGGTTCTGCAAGCGCCGGTTGCGGGCCAAACCAGTGCCTCCATCAATGTGATCAGCAACGCCGCGAATGCGACGTCCGGAGTTGCCGTCGCAGTGTCAGGTCTTGTGATCCAGGATCTTCGTCCCGCGACGACCGCTGCGATTACGGTTACGCCAGTGACCACCACGGGGTGCGCGGGCGCCACTTATCCAGGATGCAACACGATCCAAGTGACGGTAAGCGCCGGCACGGGCTACGGTACGCCGACGGGAACCGTGACGCTTTCAGTAGGCAGCGCCAACGGCAATCAGCCGAAACAGACCCAAACCCTGAATAGTGCCGGCGTCGCCACATTTGCCTACAATGCGCTCCTCGGCGGGATCTACACCGTCAACGCGGACTATAGCGGCGGCGGTACAGCAGGCGCCACGCAGAACACCTGCGCAACGACTACTCCTTGCTTCGCCGGGGCCGCCCAAAAGGGAGCGTTCACAATCGCCCGGGCCATCCCAACCATCACCCTTGGGATACCGGTGACGAACAATCAATGCCTCAACTACACGACGCTGTTGAATGGCTCCTCATCGACGGTTACTGATCCGACGACTCATCTTCCGGTAAACCTCTGCACTCCCAACCCTACCCTGTTGACCGTGTGGGCCGGAAACACCTATGTGTACTGGGCACATCAAGCCTATGTTTCAGCAATTGTGAGCTCGACGGTGGGAACGCCGTCCGGCACCGTAACCTTTACGCAGGGTGGACAACCTGCCGATCCAACTCAGGGGGTGGGCGGGGCCATTGCGCCGAACGGCAGTGGCGTTGCGACCTTCCTGCTCCAGAATCTCGGACAGGGTTTGTACAACCTGTCGGCGGTGTACAACGGTGACGTGAACTATGCCCCGCTATCTGTCGCGTTGCAACCTTTCTACGAAATCAGTCGAAGCGTCCAAATCACAGCCTCCGGAGCAACAACCATCACCCCCGGGACCCCCGCTCAAGTTACGCTCACGCTAATGCCGCTCGTGGGGTTCGCTGGGAACGTCGCCCTGGAGTGCAACTCATCCGATGCGCCGATCAAGCTGGCTGCGACTAATCCTTCAACCACGTTGCCCCAGTATTCCGAGTGCACATTCAATTACGCCAACGCCAGCACGGGCACTGAGGCTGTGGGTACCGGCGGTGCGGTTGCATCAACCATCGTAATGACCATCAGTACAAACGTCGCTGTTAACGGCGGCGCCTCGGCTTCGATCGCGAGGCAGTCGCCATGGGCGCTGGCCGGCCTGTTCGGGTTGGGTATGGTCGGGTTGATTGCCGGGCGCAAAAAACTTTACCGCTCGATGGCTGTAATCTGCATCGCGATGATGCTTTCCGGCCTGTTCATGGGAATCACCGCTTGCACCAACGCCGGTTACTCAACGCCGCCGCCCGCACCAAAGGTGAAGACGCCCGGCGGGACTTATAACGTGCAAATCATCACCTACGATCCAGCGGCGCTGATTCAGAACTCACTGACGACGCCGATGTTTACGTTGCCCGTCACCGTTCAGTAGGAGTTTTGTGAGCTGAGCGAAGTAAGCAGTTCTGTCCTGGAGTCGGAGGCGGCTCCAGGACAGCGGAAAAGTAAGCAAGCCTCGATCCGCAAGCAGACTAGAGTCGCCTGCGGAGAGTCGTTACAAGTGAGTTTGGGGAGGAATGGAATGGCCACCACGTCGTTCACCGCGCTGCGCCGGATTGCCGGCTATGCCTTTACGCTGATGCTGATTAGCTTGTGTCTGACTGGATTCGCCGCAGGCCAGGGATCGCCGCTTGTGACTGCCAGCTCCGCCGTCGGCTTGAGTCATCCGACCGGGTGGGGGACAATCCTGGACACGGCCATGGACCAGAACGGCGACTGGTGGGTGGTGGACTGGCAGAACGGCGCGCTTTACGAGTTCCCCGCGGGCGGAGGCCCGGCGATTGTGGTTGCTGGTGCGACCCCGTCGGCAAGCCTGGGGGGCGGCTACCAGAACCCTGGCATCATCTTCGATCCAGGTAACAATCTCTACCTTGAAGCCAACTACAACAACTGCATCGTGATGTTCCCGTGGAATGCGGCCACGAAAACCTGGACCGGCCTGAATGACGGCGGAGCTAAAGACCTATCGCCTTCCAACCCAACGACGACGATGTGCACCAACTCCGGAAGCAACAACCAAGCTGAAGCCTGGGCGCAGTATAACGTCGCCGATCTGACGGGCGAAGGCCTTGGCTATTTTCAGCCCTGGGGCATGGCCATCGGCACAAACAACACCATCATTGTCGGCGATACCGGCGGCAATGAAGCCGCCGACATTCGGCGCCTGACAGTCAGCGGCGCGTGGTCCAATCCCAAGACCGCCGGATGGGACTGGGTACCCGCGATCGGCCTGACCAAGCGACCGAACTCCGTAGCGCAGGATCCGGAAGGCAACGTCTATTTTGTTGAAGATTCCGGCGGAGCCGCCGGAGTTCTTGAAATCCCCGCGACCGCGACCAATGAGCAATACCAGTCAACTAAAACGACGGCCGCTGAGGCAACGATGACTCGCGTGGACCCGAATCTACCTGCCGTGACAGGTGTCGCCTCTGATGCCGCGGGCAACCTCTACATCAGCGATTCGCAAACCGGCGTGGTCGAGGTTCCAAATCCGTCCGGGACCCCGCAAACGTCATCGGCGGTCCTGATTTCGGGCCTGCATGCCGGAGGCCAGGTGGCCATCGATGCGGCGCGCAATTTGATGTATGTTCCAACCTCGCAGACGCAGACCAACGGCCAGGCGAATGTGGCCAAGGTCGGCCTTGGCTCTGCTGAGTTCGGCGCTTCCCCTGTGGGCAAAGCAGTGACGACAGGGCCGAACGTTCTCTTCGGCTTTAACGGCGCGGCCACGCCGGCCACCTTCGTAATTGCTGAAAACGGCGTGTCCACGCCCGACTTCGCCATTACTGGCGGAACATGCACTACAGGCGTCGCCTACGCGAATGCCACGAGTTGCCTTGAGAACGTATCCTTTACGCCAACTTCCGTTGGGAACATTTCGGCCAAGCTGCTGATGCAGAAACTTGTACCGACCGGTCCGAACTTCTCGGTCACCGCATATTCAATCCCCAAAGGGAGCACCACTCTCACGCTCACCGCTGCGAACTCCCTCGTATCGGGCGAAATCGTCATATTCACCGACACCACGAAAACCGATCCGTTGTACGCGCTCAATGGCTTGCAACTCACCGTTCTGCCCGCCGGTCTAAGCGCAACACAGTTCGAAGTTTCGACCAGCGCTGTGGCCCCGACCTTCACGCCGCCGGCGGCAGTGGTGACTGTGGCGGCTAATGCTACCGTTCTAGGCTCCAGCTACGTGACCCTGGCGAGCATGGCGCTCCACGGCGTCGGATTGGGCGCGAACATCCAGGCATCGCCCGCATTGCAGTCCTCGATCGGATCGAAGCTGTTGACTCCCAGCCAGGTTGCGACCGACGCAGCGGGGAATCTTTATGTCGCAGATCCCGGCCAGGCCAAGGTTCTTGTGTATGCCGCGGGTTCCGGCGCCTCATCTACCCCCTCTTCCGTAGGCACTGGACTGACGCTGCCGACAGGCGTGGCCGTCGATGGCTCAGGCGACATCTTCATCGCCGACAGCAGCTCCGGTAGCGTCGTCGAAGTGCCCTTCGGGCAAACCGAGACCACTGGCACGCCTGCGGGACTGAACCCAACGGACCAAGTGACTCTTGTGAGCGGGCTGGGTACTACCGGCCTGCAACTGGCAGTGGACGGGTTGAACAATCTGTATATCGCAGATCCGAGCAATGGGCGGGTCGTAAAGCTGGGCGCCGTAGGCGCTTCGACTACCTCCAATCTGAGCAACACGGAGACCATTCTGACCGCCGGCTTTACCGCGCCCTCGGCTGTGGCCGCGGATGAAGTCGGCAATGTCTACGTGATCGACGGCGTGAATCTTTTCGAGCTCATCGGCGGCGCCGGGGCTCCAGTCACGTTGCTGAACAATCTAAGCGGCGCTACCGGCTTGGCAGTCGATCCTTCCGGGGCCGTCTATATCACCTCGGCTAGCGGAACCACGCGCATCCCCTATGTGAGCGGCGCGTTGAATCTTGCCGATGAGACCACCGTCGCCTCGGCAGTGAGCAACACTTCGTCGGTCGCTCTTGACCGCGCAAACAACGTCTATCTGGTCCAGGCCTCTGGCGGAGCCATCACCCTGGTAAGCACGAATGGTGCAATGGTCCTGCCCGAGCCCGCCACGCTCAATTCCTCAACAAATGCGATCGCCACGATCACCAATACGGGGAACTCGCCGCTGACCGTCACCGGCTACACCGGCAGCAACCCGGCAAACGCGCAGCAGCCCTCGTACTTTCAATTGCCGGTGGACTTCTCGGCTGCCGATGCGTCAACCGGCGGTTGCGAAGCGGGTAGCCCGGTGGCGGCAGGCGCGACCTGCGAGGTGAACATCACCTTCAACCCCGGAGCTGGAGAGCAAGGGGCGCTCACCGGCGTAATCGGCGTTACCAGCAGTGCGATCAACGCACCAACGACCATTGCTACTACCGGAACGGCGTTGGCGCTGGCAAATTCCGCGTCGGCCCTCGTTGCGGGACAAGGCCATGCATCCGAGGTAATCAATACTCCTCTCTCAATCACCGTGGCGTCCAAGAGCGGCGCAGGCGCGGCCCCCACTGGTACCGTCACGGTCGTCTATACGACGTGGACGGTCGTCATTGTTGCGGGCGTTCCCACCATTACGCCGCAAACAGCGACTGCCACTTCAAGTTTGACCAATGGCGCCGCCAGTTTCACTCTTTCGCCGGTTTTAGCGGGGACGCAGACCATGACCGTGCTCTACAGCGGCGATCGGGTCTACGGTCGATCGGTGGGAACAATGTCCGTTACCGTGGCGAAGTCCGCGATTACGGGAATTGCCCTGCCCACCCTCCCCGACCTAACAGATATCAACCTGCCGTTCGTTCCGGCGGGAACTGGCAGCGGAACCGTTCCATACGACGGATCGGAGACGCCGTTCCAATACAACTTCATCATGAAGGTGGGCACCGCCGCAGGCGTTCCCACCGGGTCAATTACAGTAATGGACAACTCGACCGCATGCCCCCCCGGAACATCGGCAGCGGGAATCGGCGCGGCAACCTGCAATCTACCCGGCTACGCAACCCCGGGTGGATACACCGGCGTCGCGTGCCCAACCAACACTGCCGCGGGAGTGTTGACCATCCAGAACGCCGGCACGATTACCGGCGCCCAGGCATCGTTCCCAACAAGTTGCTTGTGGTTTGTGCCCCAGGGTGTCAGCTATTCGCCGGTGATCTACACGCACAACATCTATCCGGTGTATAGCGGGGATCAGAATTTCCTGGGCCTTACCGGGCCGACATCGACGGTGCTGCAGTCCGTGCGTGGACCCATGGTGCAAATCACGCAAACTGGCAATGCAGCGTCACTCACAGCTGCTCCGTCGCTGACGGTGTCAGCGGGATCCTCGGCGAGCATGAATCTAACTCTGACCTCGATTCTCGGTTACGGGATTGCTGGACGGAACTCCCAGTTGAACGCTACTAACTTCCCGGTTTCGCTCACCTGCGACAATCTGCCGCCACATACACAGTGTTCGTTCACTTATCCCATCCCGGACCCGCTTGTACCCAACTCCGTGGATATCCCGTGCCCCTCTGGCGCAACGTCGACACAGATTGCTAACGGTTCAGTTCAATGCACGCCGGGACAGGTAAGCGTGACTTTCTACACCGACGTTTCAGCGGGTACCACCACCAGCCAGAATGCCCGCACTGCCTCTGTCACACTGGCGGCAATCTTTGGCTTCGGAATGATGGGGCTCTTCTTCCGCCGCAAGGCCTTTGAAAAAGCCCGGCTTCTCATGATGGTGTTCCTCATGGTTGTCGGGGGCGCGCTTGCGGTTAGCATTACCGCTTGCAACACCACAACCTTGGCCCCTCTTGCGTCTTTGAAGACGCCTGCTGGAACGTATGCGGTGACGATTACAGCGGACGAAGTGGGCTCGTTCTGTTCTTCCCAGCCCGGCGGCGGGGGCGACAATTGCATCGTGCCGGGGAGTGGCTCGACAACCAATAACGGCATCGAGGTCTTTGGCACCCAAAACCAGGTGTCTCTACCGTTCTACGTCAATGTGAATGTGCAGTAACAAACTCATCGATCGGGACTGAATTCAGGCATGCTTTCATCGCGCCGCGCAAGCGGCGCGATGTTGTTTGAGCCGGCGTTGCGTGGCTTAATAAATTGATTTAGTATGGGTGGGCTGCAGAAGAGCGAGCCCGATCTGCGCACTGATAAACGCGCTTTGGTATAGCCGCCCTTGACGATCCCTACAAGCGGCGGCCGGCGATTCCAGGCACTGCAATCAGCTTTCCCATGCGATTGATGCCATGGCCGGGTTTTGATTCGGACAGATAGACCCACTGTCTAAGTGATCCTAAGGAGAAGCTGGTTATGCGCTTTCGTTCGGCTTGGTGGCTGGTGGCTTCAACTCTCGTCATTGCCGGATGCGGCGGTTCCAATTCGGGCGGAGGTGGTGGGGGCGGGAACAACACTCCGCCGACAGTTGCCTCGGTGACGCCCACGAATGGCGCTATTAGCGTCGCGGTCGGCTCGACTATTTCAGCGGCATTCAGCGAGTCGATGACTTCGTCGACCGTCACCACCTCGACATTTACGCTCGTGCCGCAAGGCGGGTCGGCCATTGCCGGAACCGTCGTATATAACGGTGGCAATTTCACGGCGACATTCACGCCAAGCGTCCCGCTAGCTTATAGCACGATGTACACCGCGACAATTACGACCGGCGTGCAGAGCAGCGGTTCAGTGGCATTGGGTTCCAGCTACACCTGGTCGTTTACAACGGCGCCAGTGCCTCCGCCGACGGTTTCTTCGGTGACACCAACGAACACAACCACTGGCGTTGCCATCACATCGGACGTTACGGCTACCTTCAGCGAGGCCATGAATGCGGCGAGCATCACCGCCGCGACGTTCACGCTCGTGCCCCAGGGAGGAGCAGCCGTCGCCGCGACTGTCAGCTATTCCAGTAATGGCAACGTCGCGACGCTTACTCCGACCGCGCCGCTCACCAACAACACGACCTATACGGCCACAATCACGACGGGCGTCTCATCCTCTGCCGGGAGTGCGCTGGCCGCGAACTATACCTGGTCGTTCACAACCGTGCTTGGCCCGGTGCCGACCGTTAACGCGGTGACGCCGGTGAACCTGACCAACGGCGTTGCCATTACCTCAACCGTCACGGCCACGTTCAGCGAGGCCATGAGCTCATCGACAATCACTGGGTCGAATTTTACGTTGGCACCGACGGCGGGCGGGTCGGCGGTCACTGCGGCAGTCGTCTATACCGCCAACAATCTGACCGCAACACTTACGCCGACCGCTCCGCTCGCCTACAACACCGCCTACACGGCCACAATAACAACTTTAGTGCAGAGTTCTTTAGGCACTCCGCTGGCCGCCAACTACACCTGGACATTTACCACCGCAACGGCGCCGGCTCCGGCGGTCACTGGAGTGACACCGATCAATCTGAGCACCACTGCGGCCATCTCAACGACTGTAACGGCAACCTTCAATCAGGCGATGAATTCCTCCACAATTACCGCCTCGACCTTCTCACTGACCGGACCAGGAAACACTTCTGTGCAGGGCACCGTCGCCTACAACGCCGGTACTTCGGTTGCGACGTTCACGCCGACGGCGAATCTTGCTTACAACACCATGTATGTGGCGACGCTCAGCACCAGCATTATGAGTTCCACGAGCGTTGCGCTGGCTGCGGCTTATACGTGGAGCTTCACGACGGCTGCAGCACCGGTTCCCACTGTCTCAACCACCGTGCCGACGAGTGGCGCTGCGAGCGTGAACATCGGCAACGCGCTGACGGCGACCTTCAGTCAGCCGATGAACTCGTCGACCGTCACCGCGACCACCTTTACGCTGGCCACATCAAGCGGCAACACTCCGGTTGCGGGCCTGGTCACTTACAACACCGGAACTTCGACGGCGACATTCACTCCCAATGCATCTCTGGCCTACAGCACGTCGTACACTGCGACAATTACGACGGGAGCGACAAGCGCTGCCGGCGCCGCGCTGGCCTCTAACTACGTGTGGACATTCACCACTGGCGCGAGCCCCAACCAAGTGACAGTTGACTTCGGAACGACCTATCAGACCATTCGCGGATTCGGCGGCTCGACCGCATGGCTTGGACATATGCCATCAGCCGTCTCTACGGCCTTGTTCAACCCAACGAGCGGACTCGGCCTCAGCATCCTGCGCTTGCGCATCGATCCCCAGGGTTTGTCAACGGGTGGTGGCACTCATGGGGATCCATATGAAACCAGCGAATGGGACTACGAGGCTGCCAATGGCGCAGACGCCGTCGCCGCCAACCCCAAAGCCATCGTCTTCGCCTCGCCCTGGACGGCGCCAGCCACCTGGAAACTCAGTGGCACCTCAACCACAATAAGCGGCGTTGTCTTTAACGAGGCCTTCAACGGCAGTTGCGGCGATGGAGCGGGTTACTGTGGCGGCTATCTGGATCCGAATCACTATGCCGACTATGCCAATTACCTGGAGGATTTTGTTAAATTCTTCAATACCACCAACACCTTCCATCTCTACGCCATCTCGATGCAGAATGAGCCGGAGGTGAACCAAAACTACGAGTCCTGCGTCTGGACTCCACAGCAAATGGATACCTGGGTCGCGGGCAACGCCTCGACGATCACTTCGGACGCATACTCGACGAAGTTCATCATGCCGGAGTCGGAGTCATTTAATTCGTTCGTTGCCTCACCAACCCTCAACGACACAAATGCGCAGGGACTTGTCAGCATCATCGGTGGCCACATCTATGGGGTCCAGCCTGCGCCATACTCCATTCCTTCGGGAGACAGCCCGAAAGAAATCTGGATGACCGAGTTCGGCCCATTGAGCTCAGCGACGCTAACCTGGGTTCAAGCCTTGACGATCTATGGTGAATCGATCCATAACTCAATGGTCACCGGCCAATACAACGCCTATGTCTGGTGGGGACTTTTCGGCAACTCCGCCGGCAGTTGCGCAACATCCGCCGGCACCTGTGGCCTTGTCGACAATGCTGGGAGTGTGCAGCCGATGGGCGAAGTGATGGGCCAGTACTCGAAGTTCATCCAGCCCGGCTATGTGCGCGTTTTGGCAACCGTAAACTCGCTTTCCGGAGTGTATGTTTCGGCGTACAGTAATAGCTCGCCAGCACACTATGTGATTGTGGCAATCAACGCCAATACGACCTCGGAGAGCCTGACGTTTGCGCTGAGCAATGGGACAGTCACGTCAGTTACGCCTTATGAAAGTTCGTCCACATTAAGCCTGGCAGCGCAATCCGCGGTCACGGTAACTGGCGGGCAATTCAACTACACGCTTCCCGCGCAAAGTATCGTTACGTTTGTGCAGTGATGCGGGCCGGCATGGCGCAGGCTTAGACTGCGCTGCTCGACACGGATTTGGATTCGGCTACTTCTTCCTGCGAACCATTGGCGGTGCGGAATGCGGCCACGCCGCAGCCGACAAGTGCGGCTTTGTCCTTAAGTTCGGAGACGCGCAACTGGACCGTGGAATCGCCGAGCTGGGCCTGCACAGCGGGCAGAAAGAGATTCGCTGACCGGGAGATTCCGCCCCCAAGCACGATGACTTCCGCATGGAATCCGGCGAGCAAGGTCTGAATCACCACTCCAAGATGCTGGCCGAACTCACTGAAAGCCTGTTGCGCGGCCGGATCAGAAGAGACAGCAGCCGCGAGGTCGACGACTTCGAGCCGCTTGCCGGTGCGGCGTTCGTAATTGCCAACAATGGCTCGCGATGAAACGAAGTCCTCGACGATTCCGCCCTGGTAGGGAAGATTCCAGATCTCACCGCCGCTTGGAACGCCTGGCCCTGTGGTTGTGAGGTGTCCTTCTACTGCGAACGCTGAGCCAATCCCCGTTCCAAGAGTGAGTCCAACCGCGCGCCTGAATCCGCGTGCAGCTCCAGCGCCAACCTCGCCAAGCAGATATGCATCGGCATCGTTTAGAAAGCGGACCTGTGCGGCCTGCAAGCCAAATCGATTGGCCAAGGCGCAGCGCAAATCAACGCCATAGAGGTAAGGAAGTTTGTGGCGCATGAGGCTGACGCCGGCCTGGAGATCGAAGGGGCCGGGCACGGCAAGCATTGCGCCCGTGATTTTGACGTTGCCCCCGTTCTGGCCTGTCTGAGCTTTCATACCCAGCCCGTAGAGGAGATCGACGAAGGCGTCGGAGGTGTGCGCGGCCGGATGCGGACCGCTCACAACAGGGCCGAGGCTGAAACCTGGAGTAGAGCATACTGCCGCGGCGACGTGGCTGCCGCCGACATCGAACACAAGCACACGGCTCTCCACAAGGTTGGCCATCACGAACACCGCAAACCCCAGCCGGCGAGAGCACGCACACGCGGAATGAGATTGTTACCATTTGTATCACAGCTAGCAGCAGGAAGCAGGGGGATCTTTCTGGAAAAATCCGCGCATTTGCGCAAAATATAGGCGACAATTCTGACTTGCTGCCGCTATGATGGTTTCCGGTTTTCGGGGCCGGATTTTCCTCGCCTTGAAGAGGCGCGCGCCCGGCAGTGATAACGTTATCTTTCGATTGCACCCGGATTACTGCGATCCCGACGCCCGAAGAAACCGAGGCTGGGCTTTTGCTCTCCAATTCGCGCGTCCGATAGGATGGTCTGCCATGCTCAAGAATCACCCATTTAGTTCTTTCGGCATCACCGTTGCCCTCGTAGCAGCGGTGCTGGGGGCTCTGGTCCACGCGCAAGCAACGACGCCGGCGATATTGGCGTACGGTCCCTTTAACGCAGAATTCCTTGCCGACGGCTCTGGTTTGAACAAGACGCTTTCGCCACTGACATCGCTCGACGGCCTCGCGGCAGTGGCAACAACGATTCAAGCACCGAATCAGCAGCCAGCGATGCAGGATCCCATCGTGGCAGGGCGCGCTTCGTGGACAATCGCGTTCTGGTTCGAGTCTCCCGAGCCAGCGCAGGGGATGATGCTGCTCGCCGGCATTGGCGATCCTGCGGCAGAGGATGCGCGCTTTATTGGTGTGCAAGACAATCGGCTCGGCCTGTGGCTTGGGCGAGCTCAAAACGCGGCGGGATTTGTGAGCGGTAATCAGCCGCTCGACGCGCGAAAGTGGCACATGGCTGCCGCGGTGAGCGACGGAGAACATGTGGTTCTGTATGCCGATGGCCGGCAGGTGGCTGCGAGCGCGCTTGCCCAGGGCAGCGTTGCGGCGGTTCTGGAGATGGCGCCGCCGCCGTTGACCGACGTCGCCGCCGGCCACTTCGGCGGCAAGATTGCGTCGTTGAGAATCTATCGTGGAGCACTGACAGCCGAGCAGGTGAAGGCGATTGCCGATGCGCCGCCGGAGTTCAACCTGGCCGCATACGAGGAGGCCACGCAGCACTGGCCGGTTCAGACTCGTTCGCAGGCCGGATACAGCGAGCCGCAGGATCCGTCCACGTGGCCGCATGGAAAGGCCGAGATTCAGAAGCCAGTGGCGAAAGAGCCGACTGCGGCGGACCTGCATTGCCAGTTGACAGGCGATGCCCCGTGGAAACTCGCGGGCGGCTGGAGGCTGGCAGCGGCGCCGCAAGTGAGCGCAACCGGCGACGAAATTTCCAAATCTGGATTCGACGACAAAGGCTGGATGGTAGCTACGGTGCCGGGAACGGTGCTGACGACGATGATCGACCGCGGGCTCTATCCCGATCCCTACTACGGGCTGAACAACCTGGCCATTCCCGAGAGTCTGGCTCGTCAGGATTATTGGTACCGCGTGGAGTTCAAGACGCCTGCCGCGGCACGTGGACGCAGCCTGACGCTCACTTTTGAAGGCGTGAATTACGCGGCCGAAGTCTGGATGAACGGCAAGAAACTCGGTGGATTCGCGGGCGCATTTTTGCGCGGCAAATTCGACGTGACGGATGTTGCCGCCGGCGGCGAAAACGCGCTGGCCGTGCGTGTTTCTCCGCCTCCGCATCCGGGGATTCCGAACGAGCAGTCGCTCAGGGGTGGTCCCGGCGAGAACGGCGGAATTGAAGTGCTCGACGGGCCGACCTTTTCCGCGACCGAGGGCTGGGACTGGATTCCCGGCATTCGCGACCGTGACACGGGCATCTGGCAGGACGTGACGCTGACAGCTACGGGGCCGGTGGAGATCGGCGACCTGAATGTGATTACAACCCTGCCCAAGCCCGACCGCAGCGAAGCCGACATCGAAATCGAAGCGCCGCTCACCAACACCGGCAACGCCGCGATCGATGGTGAGCTCACGGCCAGCTTCGACGACGTCAAGGTCACGAAGCATGTGCATCTGGCTCCGGGGGAGACGGTGATTCGGCTGGAGCCTGCAGAGTTTGCCGGCCTCAAAGTTCAGAATCCTCTGCTGTGGTGGCCGAATGGGTACGGAGATCCCGTGCTGCACACGCTGAAAGTTTCGCTGGCCGCCGGTGGCAAGGTCAGTGCGGCGAAACAAATCGAGTTCGGCATGCGAGAGGTGAGCTACGAGATTTCGCTCTTCGATGCGCCGGGAAACCTGCGGCGCGTGGAGGTGCTGCCCAGCCGCACTCACGACGAGGCACTGCCCCTGATCGACGGGACGCACCAGGGCATCCGGCAAATTTTCGACTGGACGCCGAATCAAGTCCTGCCTGGGCAAACGCTGCCGGACTGGATGCTGCACGCCTGGGTGCAGACGCTGGAGCCGGGGGCCGCGGATTCGCCGTCGATCCGTCCCGTCGAGGGAGGTTGGCCGGGAACGGACCTGGTGATCAAAGTGAATGGCGTTCGCATCGCCGCGCGCGGCGGCAACTGGGGCATGGACGACATGCTGAAGCGCGTTAGCACTGCGCATCTCGAACCGTATTTCCGGCTGCATCGCGACGCGCATGTAAACATGATCCGCAATTGGATGGGCCAGAATACAGAAGAAAGTTTTTACGCGCTCGCAGACAAGTACGGGCTGATGGTGTGGAACGATTTCTGGGAGTCGACGCAGACTTACAACCTGGAAGCCGAAGACCCAGAGCTGTTTCTAGCGAATGCGCGCGACACGATCCTGCGCTACCGTCATCATCCGTCGATTGTGGTGTGGTGCGGGCGCAATGAGGGCGTGCCCCAGCCAACGATCAACGAGGGACTTGCGGAACTTGTTCGCACACTCGACCACACGCGCTATTACACGGGCAGCTCGAACCAGGTAAATCTGCGTAACTCCGGGCCGTATCAATTTCAGCCGCTCGAGACTTATTACCGGATCAACCGCGGATTTAGCGTTGAACTCGGCATTCCCAGCGTGCCGACGCTGGAAAGCATGAAGTCATTTATTCCTGAGGCCGACCGCTGGCCGATCAGCGATACCTGGGCATATCACGACTGGCATCAGAGCGGGAACGGCGCGGTGCAGCCCTACATGGCTCATATGGAGACGGAGTTTGGCGCGCCAACGAGCCTCGAGGATTTCGAGCGCAAGGCACAGATGCTGGATTATGTGGGCCATCGCGCCATCTTCGAGGGGTTTGCCGCGCATCTTTGGCAGCCCAACTCTGCACGCATGATCTGGATGACACAACCTTCGTGGCCTAGCATGGAGTGGAATTTTCTAAGCTGGGATTATGATACGCAATCGAGTTTCTACGGAACGCAGAAGGCCTGCGAGCCGGTGCACGCGCAATTGAATTTGTCCGATGGCTCGGTGGATCTGATCAACCTGGGCGATGCGCATTCCTATAAAGTGCGAACGCTTGTGGAGAGTCTCGACGGCAAGACGCTAAGCGACCAGACCAGCCCGGTGCAAGCCGTAGCCGACGATCGCACTGCGGTGGCGAAGCCCGGCCTCGCAAATTTGGCCGCAGGACATACGGTCTTAGTGAGGCTCGCGGTAAGCGATGCGAATGATGCGCCGGTGAGCGACAACTTCTATTGGTGGGCGGCGGACGAAGCGAGCTATCGCGAGCTGAACTCGCTTCCGCAGGCTACGCTTACGGCTACTGCGACGTCAGAACCAGCCAACGGTGAACGCGCAGTGACTGTGCGGATCAAGAATACGGGCTCAGCAGCGGCGCTCATGATTAAACTCACGCTCAATGACGCCGCGACGGGCCAGCGCATTTTGCCCGCTTACTACAGCGACAACTACGTCTCGCTTTTGCCCGGCGAGGAGCGCACTGTGTCGGTAGCGTTCGCGGCTAGCGATACAAAGCCTTCGATTGGCCTGCGCGGTTGGAATGCAGCTACTGAGACAATCGCAGTGCAGTAGCGGAAACGCCTTGTGAAATCGCTTTCAATGGATGACGAAGGCAGCGCGGTGTTTGCAGCCGCACGAGCGACGGAGCACTATTTCGACGGGTAAAACAATGCGGTTGCCCGTATGCGGCGTTTCACCGCGCGCGATCCGGTCGAAGAGGAGGTTTGCGGCGACGCGGCCCATCTCCTGCGCGGGCTGGCGAACGACTGTAAGCGGCGGTGAAGTGAATTCTGCCAGGTCGAAGTCGTCAAAGCCGGCGAATGCAAGATCGGTGGGAATGCGCAGGCCAAGGCGTGAGATCGCCCCAAGAACGTAGCGCGTAACCAAAGTATTCGAGGTGACGACCGCGGTCGGCGGAGTGTCGAGCGCCATCTTCGCTTTCAGGATCTGCTCGACGATCTCTTCGGATGTGCAATCGAAGACCGCGCACGACTCAAGCCCCGCATCCTGCATGGCGCGACGATAGCCAAGAAAGCGCGTGTTGATGGTAAACAGGCTCCTGCTGAGCGCCAGATAGGTGATGTGCCTGTGGCCGTGTTCAATAAGATGTTCGACGACGCGGCGCGATCCGACAGCGTTCTGCACCAGCACAGTGTCGATGGATGGATCGGAGACCGGGCGATCGAAAGCCACAACCGGCGTTTTGCCAAAGAGAGCGCGCGTGAGGCGCGAGTTCCTTACGCGGGACGGAATTACCAATAAGCCGTCGACGTGGCGCTGCAGCATCTCATCGACTTCGGCGAATTCCGTTTCAGGATCTTCGTTGGAGGTGGTGATGATGACTGAATAGCCATGTTCCCGGGCGACAGCGGTGACAGCGTGGGCGCAACTGGCAAAAAATGGATCGTAGAGATAGGGAATAATCAGCCCAATCGAATGGCTGCGCTGTCCGCGAAAGGCGCGGGCAAGGACATTGGGACGGTAGTTGAGCTGCTGAATCGCGGTTTGGACGCGCTGCGTAGTTTCCGCCGAAACGCGAACGGTACCGCTCAACACTCGCGAGACGGTCATGGTGCCCACGCCCGCGAGACGAGCTACGTCGCTCATGGTGGGCTTTCGATTGACCGCGGCCGCGGCAGCACGCTGCCTGGCTTTATTCACAGGTTGGCCCGTGAGTGATTTTGCCAATTCGATGACTCCAGGAACAGCTTGCCTTTTTTCGCCCTGGCCGAGCTCTCGAATTTGAGGATAGGGCGGTCCTGCAGCTCTTTGGTCAGGCTGCGATTTCGTCTTATGGACCGAACAAGCTCAGCAATAGAATCGATTGCCGCATGTTAGCGGCCAAAGCAGGACTATAGCAGTCTGTATGTGGCGAAGGCAATGAAATATGGGGTTTGGGAGAACATTCTTATGCGGGTTTCGTTCACCGAAGGGGATTTTTTCGCGCCTTCAATTGCGCCTGCCTCGCATGAGCTTCTCGGATGGCGGACAAGTCGACTCGCGAATGACCAGTTCCGGCAGAACGGGCAACATGTGCGGAACCGCGGCCTCGCCGCGAACCCGCTGCAAAAGAGCGCGAGCGGCGATTGTGCCCATTTGATGAAGCGGTTGGCGGATTGTGGTGATGCTGGGATTATGAAAGGCCGCGCTCTGGATGTCGTCGAAACCCACCACGGAGATGTCTTCAGGAACGCGCCGCCCATGGTCACGAAAGGCGCGAATAGCGCCTATGGCGGCGATATCGTCGTAGCAAACGAGGGCTGTGAAGGTGACCTTGCGGTTGAGCAACTCGCATGCGGGCCCGTACCCAAGTTCCGGCGTGGAAACCAGAAGTTTGAGCTGAACCGTTAACTCGGGTTGCACCGCAATGCCGAATTCTTTAGCCAATTCTTTGAGACAATCCCAACGGTCGGCGGCGTCAGAGCTGTGACTGCCGCCGCGCATGAAGGCGATTCTGCGGTGACCGAGCTGGTAGAGGTGGCGCAAAGTGAGTTCCGCCGCTCTTCGCTGATCGAGCACCACATTGGTGATTCCCGGAATTTCGCGATGACCGGCGACCGCGACCGCCGGAATTTTGAAGCGATGCTGCAGCACGGTGTCGATCAGGATGAATCCCTCGACCGAGCGCTCCATGAGCATGCGCGGGTACTCTTCAATCAAGTCGGGCTTGCGGCGATGGCTGGCGGTCAGGTAAAAATAGCCCTCTTCGATGAGAGATTCTTCGACGCCGGTAAGTACCTGCGCGGAATAGCTGTCACTTAGCTCGGGCACTAACACGCCGATGGAAAAGGTTTGCCGCTTGCGCAGGGAGCGCGCGTAAAAACTCGGGCGGTAATCGAACTTCGCGGCGGCTGTCTTCACGCGGTCCCGGGTTTCCTGCGGAATCGCGCGAACACCGGGCGCATCATTCAGTACGAGGGAGATGGTGGCCGGCGACAAATCGAGGTATTCACCCAGAATACGCAGGCTGACTGGCTGTCCTGGCTTCGGCTCGCGCCCCGATTTCGTCTTTCTGACCATTTATCTACTCTTCTAACAAGTTTCGAGAGACTCAGGAGGAGGAATGCGGGGAAGCGGCGGCCTTGTCCGTCTCGACTTCGCGGCGCTCCAAGTGGTCGTACCAAGTGAACTTGAGAATCGCCGACGTGGCCAGAACGATGGCCAGGGTGATGGCGGCGCGGCGGAGTTCCCAGATGACAACATACATAGGAAGCACAACCAATGCGACCTGCCATACGATCCCGACCGCGACATTGAACATGTCGCGCATGAAATCTTCGTTGCGCTTGAAGGCGGGATCCTCGGCAAGCACTTTGCGGTAGACGGGACCCCACAATCCCCATGGCCGAACTCGACGATAAAAGTCCTTGAGTACTTCGTCGTCTTCGGGCCTGGTGAGCAGGGTACCGGCGAAGCATCCGATGACCGAGAGAACGAGCACCAGCGGAAAAACGATCGAGACATCCATATTGATGGAATAGGTCGTCAACAGGTGCTGCACGAACGGAACCTTCGCGGCGACAGGCGGCAGCGCGAGCGCAGATACGATTCCGGTTACCATGCCCCAGAAGTAGCCGTAGCCGTTAAAGCGCCACCAGTACCACTTGAGGACGTTGGACGCTGTGTATCCTCCCCAAAGACCGGAAACGATCCAAACGACGACGGCGTTGACCGAGGTCACATTCCACCCGATGAGGACACCGATGACGACGACGACAAATGAAGCGAGATAGCTCAGGCGGACATAAGTGCGCGGCGGAGCGTCGGGGCGGATGTAGCGCTTATAGATGTCGTTGACGAAGTAGGGCGGCGCGGCATTTACCGTCGCGGCAAAATTGGCCATAAAGGCGGCGAGCAGTCCAGAGATCAGGAATCCGAGCAGGCCGACCGGCACGAAGCGCGCCAAGGCGTACGGCAGAACCAGCTCAAAGTCCATGTTGGAGCCCATGGCGCGGATGTTGTCGCTGAAAAACACAGCGGCCAGAATGGCGAGGCCGGCGGTAAGAAAATAGCGCGGGAACGTGAGAACGATGTTAACCCACGCGCTCATCATGGATGCTTCGCGGGGATTTTTAGAGGAAAGTATGCGCTGCATATCGTAATTCGGCGCCGGTCCCGCGGCAGAGATGAGAACGCCCTTGAAGAAAAGCATCATGACGAAGAAGCCAAAGAGGCCATAGCCGTCCTGCGCGATGCGCGTGCCGGTGGCCGGGATGAGCGTCGACCAGTCGAGATTCAAGTGCCAACCGAAGAACACGTTGTCCCATCCGGCAGGGACAAATTTGTGCAGAACTCCTGGCGCCACGCGGCGCATGGCGATGATGCCCACCGCAAAGGACGCGATGGAAAGCACGCAGAATTGCACTACCTCCGTTATCACCACGCTGATCATGCCGCCCTTGATGACGTAGATGGCCGTGATGGCAACCAGAATCAACGCGTACTGGTTCGGCGAGAGATGCCATGGAAGAAACGTGGCAGCAAATTTACCGATCCCCTTGAAGCCGTAGCTGAAAAATCCGATGATGCTGATAAACGCATAGAGAACAACGATGAGGTGCGACAACTGTGCGCCGCGTCCTGTGCCGAAGCGCGTCTTGATCCACTCCGCGCCGGTCATGACTCGCGAGCGGCGCAACCACGCTGAAAGGTAGACCATGAGAAAGACCTGGTTGAAGGTCGGCCAGAGCCATGGAATCCACACACTCTTCAAGCCATAGACGAACATCCAATACACCAGCAACATGGTGCCGCTGATGTCGAACATGCCCGATGCATTGGAAAGGCCCAGGACATACCACGGCATCTTGTTGCCGCCCAAAAAGTACGCGGTCATGTCGCGCGAGGCGTAGTGGGATACCCAATAGCCCACGAGAACTGTGCCGATCATGTACGCGAGAATGATGCCAACGTCCAACGGTTGTAAGTGCATTCAGACTCCGAGTTCATTCGTCAACTGTTGTTTCCCGATCTCCTGCCGCGCGCTTGCGAATGCGGCGAGTGAAGCTCGGGCATAAAGTCTGTTAGTGCAAGTGCCCTGCTAACAAGAAGACCAAAGTTGCCTGCCAGTTGATGGCGATCTCATTGCTGGCGTACGAGGCCGTCTGGTCGGCATAGTCCTTTTCCGGAGGCAGGCCCGCGGGCAATGCCGCCAGCACGGAATCCTGGCGTCCGGCATTCGGTCCTCCAGACATTAGTCCCGGCCAGGGCCCCGGTTGCTCGCCAGAACCGCTGGGCCGGTGGTGCGGATGCAGGACCGAATGCTCGCCTACCTGCGTAACCCACGAGAGCGAGAACGTGTTCCGCCCGAGAAGATAGTGCAAATCGTCGCTCGCTGTATTTACAAAGTCACGATTCGGCGCAATTACGTTGGCGATCATCAGGTCCATGCCATACTGGGCGGCGATCCCGTTCGAGCCCCACCTGAAATCCTTCGGCTTGAGACTCACGTGATAAGGATTAGCGGCAGTCGCGCTAACGATGGTGCGCGCCGCGGCCAACATTCGATTGCGAATCGCCGCCTGCGCGTCGGCGTTGGCGTCTTTGCGCCGCGAAAGAGCGTAGCTTCGCAGCGCCATGGGCCCCATAGAGCTCCAGCCTTCTGTGGCCGGCGAGTCGAGACCAGGAAGATACGCAGCATAGTTATTGAGAAAAAATTGGTGGTAAGCAGTGTCGCCTGTCGTGCGCCAAAGTTCCGCCGACGCCCAAAGCCGTTCGTCTGAGCAGTTGGAATCGCCGTACTCACCGGTTGAAATGCCGGGCGGATTACGGAAAGTCACGTTCGGATATTTTTCGGCCCATTGCCACGCACGGCGAGCTGCATCAAGCGCCCGAGCGGCAAACACCGCATCGTATGGTATGTAGACGCGCGCCGCAATCGCGGCTACCGCAGCCAGATCGGCAGTGGCGCAAGTGCCTTTAAACGGCGCCGAGCCAGTGCCGATGACCTCGCTTGGCAGCGTGTCCTTTTCAGGTGCGATGAACTTGGGAAAGTGAACGCTGGTCTGTTTGTGCCATGCGCCTCCGTCGGTGTCCTGCATCTTGAGCATCCATTCCAGGTTCCAGCGGATTTCGTTGAGGATGTCTGGAGTTCCATTGCCGGTTTCGGGAATCCTGAGTTGAATTGGCTTGAGATTCGGCGAGTAGATCTCCCAGGTCCATAGCAGCGTACCCGTTGCGATGCCCGAGTTGACCATGTAACGGCCATAGTCGCCGGCATCGTGCCACCCGCCGATGTTGTCGCGGGGTCCGGACGCGCCCGAGCTGGGATGAAACTCGCCGTGCAGGTGACAGGCGGGATGGGAATATCCGGGAAACTCCGGCCCGAGATCGACGGCCGTTCCGCAGCGCTGGCCGTAAAACCCACGCATGGCCAGGTAGTAAGCGCGCTTGAATACATTGCTGCCAACGACGAAGGTCCAGCTCTTTCCTACCCCAGGAACATAAACGTAGTAAGTACCTGCCTGCCGCAGTTGGGAAAAGTCCGCTGCCTGAACGGTGTCGCCTGAAAGTGGATCGGTTGCGGCCGGTCCGAGAGCTCCACTAAGAACCGCCTTCCCATCGCTTGAACGCCTGACCTCAAAGGTTCTCGCCGGACTCGCGACAAGGGCGATTTTGGGCTCGCCGGCAAGGTAGCCCACCTGGTCCAACTTGATCGCCAGGGTCGGATTCTTGGTCGCATGAACGAGACAACCGGGATAGAGAGCCAGGCCGGAGACGAATAGAAGCAAGCGCCGGACGCGACCGCCGCGGGGTGTTCGAGGCTTCCAGATTAATGAAGGCGAACTATCTTTTTTTCGCATGAGCCAGGAGCTTCGGGTGAAAAGACGGATCAGTCTCTCACATCCTCACGCACTGCGGCAACGGATTCCTTTGCTCGGGCGAAGCGCTCGCGGAAAAAGTCTTGTTGCGGTTCCGCCGATTCGGCTATAATCGCGCTTCGCCGACAACCATGCCGGATCAGCCCCTGCAAAATCGTTTCAGTGAATACTGAGAAAAGTGCAGAAATCGCTTGCTTCAAGCGCCCCGGGTCAGAAAAGGAATTGACGATGAAGTTCGGGACCTTCGATGACCAAAACCGCGAGTACGTAATCACGCGGCCGGATACTCCGCTGCCTTGGATCAACTACCTCGGCTGCCAGGAGTACTTCGGAATCATTTCCAACACCGCGGGTGGATACTCGTTTTATCGCGACGCGAGGCTGCGGAGACTGACCCGCTACAGGTATAACAACGCGCCGTTGGATTGCAGCGGGCGATATATTTACCTGCGAGATGAAGAGTCGGGCCGCTTCTGGTCACCAAGCTGGCAGCCGACACGCCACGCCGCCGAGGACTATTCGTGCCGCCACGGCATGGGCTACACCACCCTTGGCTCTCAATTCGCCGGCATTCAAGCCCACACACGCTATTTTGTCCCGCTCGACGAGAATCTCGAAATCTGGCAACTGACAGTCACAAATCGGCGCGAGACGCCGGCGCGGGTCTCTGTCTTTGCCAGCATCGAGTTTTGCCTGTGGGACGCGCAGGACGACGCCACGAACTTCCAGAGGAACTACAACATCGGCGAAGTGGAGGTGGTGGACGGCGTCATCTATCACAAGACGGAGTACCGCGAACGCCGCAATCACTTCGCGTTTTTTGCCTGTTCGGAGCCAACTGCGGCATTTGACACCGCACGAGACGCATTTCTCGGGCCCTACCGCGGCTGGGATAATCCTGCAGCGGTGGCCGCAGGCCAACTGACCAACTCCATCGCGCATGGCTGGGCGCCGATCGGTGCGCATCAGGTGAATCTCGATTTGGCCGCTGGAGAAACACGGCAGATTGTCTTCGTCCTCGGCTATCAGGAAAATCCCGTGGACGAAAAGTTCGATCCGCCAGATTCACAAATCATCAACAAGGAACGGGCCAAACCGACCATCGCAAAGTACCTCGGCGCTAAACAGGCGGACTCGGCCTTTGCGCGATTGCGCGAGCATTGGGACAAGCTGCTCGGAATTTTCCAGGTAGAAACGCCGGATGTGCATACGAATCGCATGGTGAACATCTGGAACGCCTACCAGTGCATGGCCACATTCAATATGTCGCGCTCGGCTTCGTCGTTCGAGTCCGGCATCGGCCGTGGGCTCGGCTTCCGCGACTCCAACCAGGACCTGCTGGGCTTTGTGCACATGGTGCCGGCGCGAGCTCGCGAGCGCATTCTTGACCTTGCCTCAACGCAACTTGAGAGCGGCGGCGCTTATCACCAATACCAGCCGCTCACCAAGCGCGGCAACAACGACATTGGCGGCGGATTCAACGACGATCCCCTTTGGCTCATCCTCGGTGTCGCAGCCTACATCAAAGAAACAGGAGACTGGAGCATTCTGGACGAGCCCGTGCCCTACGACAACAAACCCGGCACGGAAGCGACACTCTACGATCACCTGCACCAAAGTTTTCGTTACACGCTTGAGCGGCTCGGTCCGCACGGGCTGCCGCTGATCGGCCGCGCGGATTGGAACGACTGCCTCAATCTGAACTGCTTTTCTGACGCGCCAGGTAATTCCTTCCAGACCACGACGAATCGGGACGGCAAGGTGGCCGAGTCGGTATTCATCGCCGGACTTTTCGTGCACGCCTCACACGAGTTGGCAGCGATGGCCAGCCGCCACGGCCATCCGAACGACGCGACGTGTTTTCTGACGGCAGCCGACCGAATGGAACAAACCGTAAAGAAACACGGCTGGGATGGCGAATGGTTTCTGCGCGCCTATGACAGCTTCGGCGAGAAGATCGGATCCAAGGAACGCGAGGAAGGAAAGATCTTCATCGAGTCGAACGGGTTCTGCGTGCTGGCGGGGATCGGCCTCGACGACGGCAGGGCGGCCAAAGCGCTAAATGCAGTGCGCGAGCATCTGGCCACGAAGCACGGACTCGTGGTCCATCAGCCGGCCTACACCCGCTACTATCTCCACCTGGGCGAGATTTCTTCGTATCCTCCGGGATACAAGGAAAATGCCGGCGTTTTTTGCCATGTGAATCCCTGGGTAATGATCGGAGAAACGCTGCTGGGCCACGGCGATGAGGCGCACGATTACTATCTGCGCATCAATCCTTCGGCGCGCGAAGAGATCAGTGAGGTGCACCGCTGCGAGCCTTACGTTTATGCACAAATGATCGCCGGCAAGGACGCGCCGACCTTCGGCGAGGCCAAGAACTCCTGGCTCACAGGAACGGCGGCGTGGAATTACTACGCAATCGCGCAGTGGATTCTCGGCGTGCGGCCCACCTATGACGGGCTTGAAATTGCTCCCGTATTTCCCGCCAACTGGCCCGGATTCTCCGCAACGCGCATCTTTCGTGGAGTGACGTATAAGATCGCCGTTGAGCGCAAGGGCACCGGGAATTGTGTCGCGCTGACCGTGGACGGAGCGCCAGTAGAGGGAAATATTGTGCATCCCCCTGCGGACGGCCGCAGGGAAGTGACGATTGTGGCGGCTTTAGGCTAGACGGTTTTGAGCTAGTGCTGACGCTGCATCTCTCCGTGAACTAAGGAGCCGCTTTGTATTCCGCCAACGAGAAGCGCTACGACACCATGCAGTACCGCCGTTGCGGGCACAGTGGGATTCGGCTGCCCGCCATCTCACTCGGCCTGTGGCACAACTTCGGCGGCGTCGATGACTTCGAGAACTCCCGCGCCATGGTGCGCCGCGCCTTCGATCTGGGCATTACCCACTTCGACCTCGCCAACAATTACGGTCCTCCGCCGGGAAGCGCGGAAAGCAACTTTGGCGAGATTCTGCGCCTCGATCTCGCGCCTTACCGCGACGAGCTGATCATCAGCTGCAAGGCAGGCTACGATATGTGGCCCGGCCCGTACGGAAATTGGGGATCGCGGAAGTATCTGCTGGCGAGTCTCGACCAGAGCCTGAAACGGATGGGCCTGGAGTACGTGGACATTTTCTACTCGCATCGTCCCGATCCAGAGACGCCAGTGGAAGAAACGATGTCCGCGCTCGACCAAGCGGTGCGTTCCGGCAAGGCTCTCTATGCCGGCATCTCCAACTACGATCCGGCGCAGACTACCGCGGCAATTAGGATTCTTCGGGAGCTCGGCACGCCCTGCCTCATTCATCAGCCCAAATACTCGATGTTCGAGCGCACTCCGGAGCGTGGTTTGCTCGATGTGCTGGGCAATGAAGGCGTAGGCGCAATCGCGTTCTGTCCGCTGGCGCAGGGCCTGCTTACCGATCGCTATCTCAAAGGCATCCCCGCCGATGCGCGCGCCGCAAAGCCGCACGGATTCCTGAAGAAGCGCGACATCGACGACGGCAAGCTCGCCAAGGTGCGAAGTTTGGATCAACTGGCTCGAGAACGGGGACAATCGCTGGCGCAGATGGCTCTGGCGTGGGTACTGCGCGACGGCCGCATGACGTCAGCGCTGATCGGCGCCAGCCGCGTGGAGCAGATCGAGCAAAACGTCGCGGCACTCTCCGACCTGGCTTTCACGAGCAAGGATCTGGTCCGCATTGACGCGATTCTGGGCGCCGCCTGACAAGGTTCCGATGTTAGGAGCAGGCCACTTCGCCGCCCGAGAATTCAAATCTTCGCGCTGCCACAGGCTTGGCTCAACGCCTCATCGAGGGAGGGCGATAATCATAAAATGTCGGAATGTATTCGGTGACCACCATGACCACCCTCTTCCCTGACCAGACTCGATATTTCCGAACCAGCAATAAGGAAGCACCGTCACCGTCGAAGTATTTCGAAAGCTCCCCTGACGCTCGATAATCGACCTCTACCATTTCCTTAAATGTCTCCAGCTTGTGCTCAAGCCACAGTCGTCCCAGCGGGACCTGAGAGTTCAGGAGTTCATCAGACATTGCTGGACCCAGCCGGTCAACCGCTATGAGCGACTCGGCGTAGACGTAGTTCCTTCCGGACTCAGAGCCGCGCAGGAGAATCTGTCGCTCCATTATGGATTCTTCATCTTTCGGCTCCAAGCTAGAATGTTCTCTCTTCGCATTTACCACTTGCTGCGCAACCTTGATCAGCTGGATGCGCTCAAGGAATGAAGCCTCCAGAATTTCTGTCAGCGTTCCATCCGTAACCAAGAGCACCCGCTGAGTGGGACCAAGGCCACTGGCACTGATCTTAGCGACATTATTGAGGACATCGATAGCTGACATATTTCTCCTGGTTGAAATGCAATCATAAGTTCCGCTATGGGCTTTTTTGCGCCAGCGAAGTTAGACGGCAACCCCCAATCTTGCGTAAGCCGGGAAACTTCAATACCTAACCGACCAGATGCTTGCGCAGGACTTTTCCTATTCCATTGCGAGGGAGTTCACTAACGAATTCCACTCTTCGGGGAATCTTAAAGTCCGACATCCGTTCCCGACAGTAATCAATGATTTCCTGCTCGCGACATGCCTCGCGTGAAACGACGACAGCCTTCAACACGGTTTCGCCCTGATAGCCCGGGATCCCAACAACTGCCACCTCTTGCACCTTAGCAAATTTGCTGATCACGTCCTCGACCTCGAAGAGGTCGACCTTCTTCCCTGACGCCAAAATCAACCAGTCCGTACGTCCCTCAAGATAAAGAAAACCGCGATCGTTTTTTCTCCCAAAATCGCCTGGGCAGAACAGTCCCTGCCGAAACCGTCGCTCGGTCAGTTCGGGCTGACCCTGATAACCAAGCGTCATGGCGGCGCTCTGAATCGCGATTTCGCCTCTTTCCCCCGGCACAACCGGCTCCCCACTCTCCAGAAGAACGTCGATTCGAACGTTTCGCAGTGGCAGACCCACGGATTCCAGCGTCTCCTGTGGATCAATATCCGTGTTGATTGCTACGGCGCCAACCTCCGTTGCTCCGTAAAGCTGACGGACGTAGACACCAAAGCCATCCTTGAACTCCCTGGCCACCTTTGCAGGAAGGGGGGCGCCAGCGGAGAAAGCTAAGCGCAGCGACGTCCCGCGTCGGTGACGGTTCGGCCCTTGCTGAGCAAGCAGCTCGAACATCACCGGCACAGCAGGAAAGACCGTAATCCCCTCGTGTTCTACGATCTCCGCCACTGCGGCACGGTTGAATTCTTCCATCAACACGAGGGTCGCCCCAGCATACATTGCAGCCAAGAGTGCATTGCCAAAGCCGTGTGAGTGAAAAAGTGGAACGGTGCACAGGATAGAGTCATCGGCCGAGATTCCAGTCGTTTCATTGAAGTTCGCGGCCTCACAATAGAGATTCCGGTGGGACCGGACGATGCATTTGGGAATTCCAGTGGTGCCCGATGTGTACTGCACGATTGCAGCTTCGCTGTCGTAAATCAGCTCCGCTGGCGGTTCGCCCAAGTGATCGACTGAACTCTCAAAGCCTGCGTCTCGGACCAGAATCACAAAGCGTTGATTGGTTTCTTCTCTGACCTGTTCCAAAGAAAGTCGCTGGCTCGGTTCACAAATCGCTATTGCGATGTCGTTCTCGGAGAAGATCCTCATCAACTCACCAGGCTTTGAGCCGGGATCCAGTAAGTATGCGGGCGCACCGAGACGTGATGCCGCCAAGTAAGAGAAAATGAACAGCGGGCAGTTCTTCAGGACCAGCGCTACACCCATGTCACCCGTAACCCCTAGCCGCTTCAAGGCCGCTGCCCAGTGAGCCACTTGGTCTTCCAATTGCCCGTACGTGTAGCGGTCATCCCCAAACACAAGCGCCGTCCGAGGGCCAGCCGACCGAAAAGTCTCCTCAAAAACGCGATTCAACACGTCTGGATATCCTGGAAATCTGGATCGTATTCCCTACAGCGAGAAGACTCTTTGTTCCGATTTTCGATGACTCCTCATTACACGCAGTCTCTACGTGCTCTGAAGCAGACTCTCACGGGATTCGCTAATGGCTTATAGCCAGCCGTCCCCGTCCACGATTCTTTCTCTCGCTTGCGTACTTGTTCCCGATGTAAGACACGAAAATGGGGTATCCGTAGGCACAACTCAGTTTTCACCCGCGATCTTTCTCTCAATCAAATCTGCGATGGCGTCGATTGTATCAAAGTTTTCTATGCTGGTATCGTAAGCTTTGAGTTCAATTCCGTACTGGCTCTCCACAAAACCGACAAGCCGCAGCAGCCCCATTGAATCCATTACGCCGCTGGTTCGCAAAGGCGTGTCGTCCTTTAAGCTCTCCGGCGACTCGTCCGGCAGGAATGCCGAGGCGATATAAGTCCGAAGTTCTTCTTTCATTGCGCTCTTGTCTTTCATTTTTGTGGCCTCCTCTAGCCTAACGCGAAAGGTCTTTTGTCCCTGCTCCTACAGGCCTGGGAGCCTGGCGAAGATGTTCCGTTGTATCTCCGACGTCTCGGAATAGAGAGTGCTTTCTAGCGCATCGCGAGCGTCTAACTCCACGCCCGTTCTTTCATACACCTGCGACCGCCGGAGATTTCAAGGGTGCTGGTTAATACCGAGAGCAGGTCCAACCAGTTTCGACCACGCTTCCGGATTCGCGCGCAGTTTCTCGTAGAGACTTTTGTATATCATCTCGTCGCCCTTTGCGTTGGGGTGGACATCGACCCCGTTAAGGCGGATGGATTTTCTGTCCAACATTCCTGTAAATGTGTCGGACAGGTCGACGAAGGTAATATTCATCGTAGATAAAAGTTCTGGAATTCCGGCAAACCTCCGCCTGGATAAGTCAGCGTCTTCGACCGCCGGGACCAAGACAACCAGAAACTGGGTGTGATGCTGCTCAGCATTGGCTTTTATCTTTAGTATTGTCTGCCGAATGATCGACATTCTGTAAGGCGCGAACTTCGCACTCAGCTTAGAATTGTCGTCGGACTGCTTCGCGTTTGCCTCGCTTGCGGTCTCTCGCAAAAAGTCGTATTTGACATCGGCTCCGGACTGCACCAGATAAATCAAATGCGTGTCCCACGGCCGATAAACAGAGAGCTCCGTCAGCATCAAAACATATACATCGGGTTGAAATTGCGGTACATCATGCAGCGCAACGTCCATCGTTTGTGTCAGCTCATATCCTGGAACCGCAAAATTGAGGAATTCGAATTGTTGCCGATGCGGTGAGTGATCCGTATTGAGTCGATCCGCTAGCAAGCTGACAAAATTCTGATCCGAGTCTACGCCCAGGCCCAGAGTAATCGAATCACCCAGAACCGCGACTCGGCGCGTGTCGGGAGGTTTGATGAGCGTCCACTCGGGACCTTCATATCCAAATCGATTGGTTGGCGAGTTCGTTGCAGGCCTGGTTGTCACACTGGCTAAGTTAGGCCTCATTCGCAGAACGCGAAAGGCGTCCGGTGCAAACGTGGCGCTCCAGTGCTCACGCCAGTTATCGGGGTCTGGCCAGAACAACTGGTCAAAATATCCATCTGGCGTCCAGCCGAAGAGAGGGGGCCGACTCGACATGACGTCAATCATCATCGCTGGAAATCGCCCTAATGCCATCGTGTACATGGGTGTCGCGAGGCTCTTGAGCGCTACAAGGGCGATAATCGTGATCGTAGGAATCAGTATCGCACGCCGGGAAGATACGCCCCTTTGCAAAGTGATCATTGTGCGGCCCCATGGGTCCATCGTGTCATCAGGTAGAGCCAGGAAGAGAAGCTTGGTGACAGATTCAGGGACCACAAAATGACGATTGTGGCAAAGGTGCCGGCTGTTCGAAGCGCAAGAAGACCGCGACCCCGCCAACCGAAAGCAGTCCGGGGCGCCTTATGCCGCGATTCGTACACTACGTTCGCGATCACCAGTAGGCCGATACAACTCCAAAATATGGTACTTGTCCACGAGAAATTCCCGCTAATCCAAATCCCATATGAATGCAGCGCCCATGAGACCGTAAATACAGCCGCGCTGCCAAATATCTGAGCGCGGAGATCTCCCTGTTTTCTGAACTTGAAGTACACCGGAAAGTAGACAACTTTCAGCATGAAGTCTTTCCAGTAAATGTTAATCCTGCGCCAGTAGTCCAAGAAGCCGCTCGCAAGAAAGTAGCGCCGGTTGGTTTCCGGCAGGTCGTAGCCGAACAAGTGCAACATGCCAACGATGATGTGAAAAGTCCCGGAAACTCGGAGGTAAAACAATGCAGTGAGAACCAAGGCGCAGACGAGCTTCGGCAGACTCGTGACTCGATCCGGCAGGAACCGATCATCCAGGTAAAACACCACCTTGAGCAGCATTAATTGCACCGCCCCGCGAACCATCCAGTGAATTCCCTGCTGCGCGATGTCGTGAATGTTCCGCCGATAATACGTGATGCGCATTGTCTGAAAGTCAATAACCGGGAAGTAGGCGAAATAATAGTTTGGCAGAATAAGGAAATAACTTAAGTAAGACAGGAACGACGGTGGTTCCTTGGCATGAGCCAGATCGTAGGTGTAAAGGATGATCCGCAACGTGAAGATCGCGGTAAACACTCCATAAAACGATTGTGGGATCCCGTGGGGTTTGGCGACTAATTCGTAGAGGAACGCAGCGAAAACTGCGATCAGCAAGACGAGTCGCCAACGCAATGCAAGGGGACAGTGAAGGATAAGGTAGATCCCGAGCGCTGCGCCCAGCACCAGGGCCGCTACTTTGATGTCCAGCAGGAAAAAGGATCCGGCAATTGAGACCGCGACCCAGAAAATCTCCTTAAAACGGAATGGAAGCCAATAATGAACGAGAAACGCCGCAAACACGATGGCCGACATCTCGAGAAACTGCATGGATTCGATGTGATAGTAGTGAAAAAGGAAGAGCAATCCTGCGACTTGGGCAGCCAGCACCAGAAAGCCAACCGGGTCTGTGGCGGCGTGACTTTCCTGCAAGGCGCGGCGTGGGTCGCGCTTCGATTGAGGCAGGCCGGCGTCAACGGCGGTCATGTTGGTTGAAGAAGGCATATCTCAAAATAAGAGGCCCGATCGCGGTGTATCCTGTGTTTGCTCCAAATTATTTTCGTTGCGGCAGGATGGCCGGCGCCAATGCGGGCCGCCGGTTCGAACATAGTGATTATTGTAATTGGATATCGATTTTCATGTTCACTAATCTGAACGAGATTCGATCAAATGTATTACCAAAGACTGCACCAATTGTGTATTGAGAAAATCGGACCAGCTCGATTAACGGGTTGCCCGCTCTAGTCGAATTTGAAGTCGCGAGCGAGGAGATGGCCCGGATCGATGAGATTGCGATGGCGCCTGACTGCACCCCGTGTCATGCGGCACGGTTCGACCGAGATCGGGATTCTTGATCACGAGCCAGTTTGCCTTTCCCAGACTTCGGTAGAGCCATCAAAGACTTTGGTCCTCATATAGGAACTGTGGATGTAGTCCCGCAGCGGCCCGAGATGATCGTCAGAGGGATTCTCCCAGGCCGGGAGAACATCCAGGCCTTGCGGGTCCCAGAGAATGTAGCGAACGCGATGTTGCTGCAAGCCACGAATCACTTCCGCCACTTGTTCGGTTGTGGTGAAGCCATTATTCGTAATGAACGTGAGAGGAGTAGGGTTGCGTAGGTTCAGGTAAAAGTACTCATCTGGCGATTCCGGCGAATAGAAATACTCCGATGGCTGTGTATGCTGTTGCACCCAGGCATACACTTCAAATGCGCCACGGTCAGAAAACGCAAGTTCTCCCTCAGGTGTAGTCAGGATGCCCGCAGGAGTTGGTCCCTTTGCTACGACTGCATGAAAGGCGACGAGCGCCAGGCCTACAGCGACGACCGAGAGAAATGCTCTAACCAGCTTGCGAGAGGAATCCATAAGCCAGCCGAGAAGAATGAGCGCGGGCAGCGAAATGCCTGCCATTCGAACATCATCCGGTGCAGGCGCGACGCTCAGGAAGAGCGCAAGACCTACGATTGCCACCAGCATCGGACGCTCCCAGTACTCGAAAGGCTTTTTGCGGGAGGCGCGCAAGTAATGAGCGAAGAAAAAAATGAATGAAGACGGAATGATTGCGAACAACAATAGCACGCGCGCGAACAATCGATAAAAAGAAAAGTGCATGGGATCAAAGACTGGAAAGTAGATTCTTAGATCGTTCCTGAGGACCAGCGAAAGCGTGTCCAGGTCGGCCTGTTTGGGGAAGTACTTGACGACGAAGAAAACGGTGCACCAGAAAAGGCGCACTGGTCCGGCCTCACAAATAAAATATGCGCTCACTGCGAGAACGGTTGCGAGGAAGCTCAAGAGCAGCCACGCTTGATTTCGCAACAACCGGTTCCAGCTTTCATTCCTTTGCCGCGATTCCCATAACAAGTAAAAAGCAAAACCAACGACGGCGGCTAGTCCGGACGTCTGGTTGAAGGAAGCACTAATGCCGCAAAGGAGGCCTGCAGCGGCAATCCTCAGCGTGGTTCGCTTCTCAATCAGGACGGCGATTGCTGCACTGGCAGCCAGCAGGCTGTACCAATGATGTGTGGGGTCCTGAAGGAACGAACTTAGCCCGACAAGAAACACGGCACTCGGCATTAGCGCGAGGCTGGGCCGCATCAGCTTCTTTGAGATCGCGACCCCAGTACAGACGAGCCCCAGTGCCAACAGAAGTGCTGACAAGTCGGGAATCCACAAGCGAAGTCCGAAAAGCTTGAATAGAAGAAAGTTGACGATGGCGGTGCCTGGGGGCACAAAGTCGAAGAAATCGCGATAGATCATCTCGCCCTGATAGAGGCGTTGGCCGGAAGCCAGAAAGCGAAAACAATCGCCAATCACATTGCCCGCGGTTGGCAAGAATAGGAAAACAAAGAGGCGGCGATATAGAAAGATCAGCGCAGCCAGCAAGAAGAGGGCGGTGGGAAGATCAAATGCCCGGGAAGTGAATGACGCGATCTTCCGTTTTGTTGGCGACATTTCTTGTGTCTCTCCAGGCTTAGCCGGCTTATGAAAGCAGAATTCCAAACCGCAATCGGAGCGCCGAGAAGGGTTTTTCATACTCTGAGTTCCAAAGGGTCATCGTATCGCCCCCGCTCGTGCGCGGCTGCTTGGTGCGCAACCAGTCTGGTCCTCCATATACCGGCCCTTCTTTATCGCTCCGTCCTCCCGCTTAGATTACGAGAGAACTCCAGCCTCAACCGGTAGAGTTTTCCCGGGCAAGTCAGATGGAGGAATAAAATTGAAATTCTGGTCCCCAATGGCGTTAGCCGATCGAACCGGCACGCGGCCTCTGTCTTCCGCATAATTCAGGCAGCGGATTGGCGCAACTTGAGTGAAACAGCGCCGAGAAAGGAGATTTCCAATTCCGTGGCCACCGTTCATGAAAAAGAGGCGCGCATCGCTGTATCTGCGATTCTGCTTCGCAACCAGGCGCTACTATGCTCTTTTGCTCTGCTTGTCTGCACCCTTATTGCCCGCCCATTTGTTGAGATGGGTATCAACGATGACTTCTCTTACATTCGCTCCGCCCTGCACCTGGCGCAGACTGGCCGAGTCGTTTACTACGGATGGGGCTCTCCAATCCTGGGTTGGCAGCTCTACCTGGGCGCCCTTTTCATCAAGCTCTTCGGTTTCTCCTTCAGCATAGTCCGATCTTCAGTACTACTCGTCGCCGCTGCAACTGTCTATCTCCTCCACCGCATCCTGGTTCGGTGCGGAATCTGTGAGGCAAACGCTACCATCGGCACACTTTCCTTTGCGCTTTCTCCTCTTTTTCTTCCTCTCGCCTTCAGTTTCATGAACGACGTCCCAGGGGTATTCTCGCTTTTGCTCTGCCTCTATCTTTGCCTACGGTCCCTTCAGGCGGCCACAACCACCGCTGCCTTTTACTGGCTCATCTTTGCCGCGCTTTCAAACGTACTCACTGGCACTGCGCGCCAGACCTCCTGGCTTGGTGTAATTGTGGTCGTTCCCTCAACCCTATGGCTCCTCCGCGAGCACCGGATTTCGTGGGTCAGAGCGGCCTTATTCTGGCTTCTCAGCCTGCTCTGCATCTATGGGTGCCTCAAATGGTTCAATCACCAACCTCATGTCGAGCGGATCAACCTGATAGAGAATATCCGGGACCGCGGGCCAATGCTCTACATCATCAGAAATGTCTATCATTTTGTAATCAGCGTCCCGTTGCTTCTGCTCCCGGTCTTGGTAGGTTTCATAAGTCCCGCCTGGGTTAAAACCCGCAGAAGTCGGTTCGCTGTGGCCAGTGCAGTTGCGGCCCTGGTGCTCGTAGTGCTGGCGGGTTTCTATTTATATCGGCATTCTCCCGGGCTCGGTTGGCTAGCGCCTTGGGGAAGTAACTATGTCACGCAACGAGGTCTGATCAATATCCCTGATATCGGCGTCCGTCCCACCGTGCTTGGACCACAGATGCGAATCATCATCAGCTTCTTTGTTTTCTTCGCCCTATTTGCCTTCGCGGCCTGCGTCTCCAGTTCCTCCGGCCCATACCAATACGAAACCTCCACGAGAAATCGGATTCCGTCCGGTCGCGACCTCACAATTCTTCTGGCACCCTTCACAATCGTCTACTTCGCCCTGCTTCTTCCCCGCGGGGCAGTTGGGCTCATGTTCGATCGCTACCTGCTTCCACTTCTTGTCGTAGCCCTCATCATCGTTCTGCGTCTTTATCAGCAGAGGGTCGCCGAGCGATTGCCGGCATTCAGCGTTGTCTGCCTCTTCATCGTCGCCGCTTACAGCGTCGCCGCGCTGCACGATCTCTACTCGATGGAGCGTGCTCGCCTCGCTGCAGCCGACGAGATCCGAGCCGCCAGTGTCCCACGAACCGCCTTTTACGGTGGCGTTGAGTACGATGGCTGGACCCAAATTGACAGTCAGGGCTACGTTGTTGCGCCCGATCCCAATGTTTCGTCGGAATCTCAACCGACGCTGTCATCGGACTCCACCTCGAATTCCTGCGACTACGAGCTTGCCTCGAGCTACCCAGCTATCCAACCCAAATATGCGCTCTCTTTCGATCCGCAGGCCTGCGACGGCCTTTCTCGGTTTGCCCCGGTCCCGTATCGTACCTGGCTTCCGCCATTCTCGGACTTCATCTATATTCAGGCGGTTACTGCTGCAGCTTCCATCCCAATTGGGAAGGCCGTTCCGGCTACGCCATAGAGATGCGCCACCGGAAAAGTCAAACGCGAGCGCCTTTTGAGTCCACTGGCGGCGATTCCCGCTGCCACAGGACATGGCCCGCATTCCTTGCTCCTCAAAATCAGCCGGTGAAATCAAGAGGACGGCGAAAGCAAGTGCATGTGAGACAAGAGTAAGCGCCAGGTGAGACGGCGCAACAGACAGTATTCGTTGATCGGCCGGTCATCCTGCATGGCCGGAGTAGCTGGCGAAAGGTCGATCAGCTGGTCGACGGTCAATTCCGAGGAGAGAATACTTTGAAACTGCTGGTTGGGAGTCCTGGCCGGTCCCCACTCCATCATGTCCGCGACCGCGCCGCCGGGCATCCGCGCCACAAGTTCCGCAGCGCTGCGATTCGGAATCGATGTCATGCTGGCAAGGAAGTGCCAACCGTAGTCGCCAAACGATCGGTAAACGCGCACATATGGGAAGGAGTTTTTCAGCGCGCGCGCAACCGAGGCCAGTGTCGCGCTGTCTCCGTACGGCAGCCATTGTGCCAGGATACCGCCCGGCTGTAGCCGCTCTTTGACGACAGCGTAGAAGTCTTCCGAGTACAAGAGACTGGACGAAGCGGCTTCGACCGGAGGTGGCGGATCAACCGTAATGACGTCATATTTCTGCGTGGAGCGCTCCAAGTAGCGGCGGCCGTCGTCAATGACCAGATGCGACAGCGGCGATGCCAAGATCTTCGCTCCATCGTCGTGGTAATAAGAGAACAGCCGAGGCACGCTGGGAACTAATTCGACTGCGGTCGCCGGAATGCCCCAGGAGATCAGCGATCTGTAGGTCGTGCCCATTCCGAAGCAGATGATCAGCGCACTCCGCGGCGGATGATCGAGCGATGCGAGAGGCAGATGGGCCATCATCTTCGTTGTCGGAGTCAACACTGTCATCCCAACGCCATTTGTAATCAGCATCTTGTCCATTCCGGCGCCGGTCGCGATGACAGTGGCGGTGCTATCCCGCAGGACCACTCGATGCGCAAACTGGGTCTCATATCCTCTCGTCAGAAAGAAAGCCAAAATCGTCGCGCCAAGGATGACGCTTGCAGAAGTGCGCAACCCAATGGCGAGTTCCCGTCGCCGGAACAACGGAACCGCCATGGCGAACCACGGCAGCACGAGCACCAGCATGGACCCGCACTCGCCCACGAAAGGCAGCAGCACAAAACCGGAGAGCAGGGGACCGAGAATGCAGCCCAGGATATTGACGGCGTATGCCTTGCCTGCACGATCAGGATTGCCTGCCGACCAGCGGTCCACGAGCATGGGCGTAAGGAAGCCGATAAGTCCGGCAAAAGGAGCGACACCGAGAAACACGCGCGCAAGCGAATCTAGATGAAGCCGGAAATCGGAGGTAATGAGCGGCAGCAGTCCGAGGAACGCCAGCATGATCCAGGCAAGTGGACTGTCGGGGTCGCGGCTGCGGCTCATTTTTCGGTACACAGTGGAGCCCGCGAAGGTTGCAATGAGGTAGCAAGCCAGGATGAACGAAAAAGAGTAGACGAACGGGCCGACGTAAGGCGTGAACAACCGGATCCAAACGACCTCCATTCCCATCGTTGCGAGGCCCGTGAGAAAGAGCAGGCCTAATGTTCCCTTCCCTGGTTCGATAGATTTCAGTGCGGCCTCGCTCCGCGGTCGCGCGGGCGCAGAGGTTCGTCCTTGTTGCCTGAGCGTCAGCCCAAATGCAGAAGCCGCAATCGCGGTGTTCAGGAGCGCACCAACGCGCAGCGTAGCGTGGAATCCATACAATTCGATCAGCAACAGAGGAACGATCGCGCCGGCAACTGCGCCAATGACATTGGACAGATAAAGAAAGCTAAATGAGCGGCGCGTTTCATAAAGTGGGTCGCTTCGAATCGCCGACATCGCCAATGGGATGGTAGCGCCCATGCAGGCACACCAGGGCATTACGATCAGCGCCAAAAGGATTCCTGATGCAAAATAGTGCGTTGCCGATGACAACGTCGTTTGGTCCGTCAGCGAGTGCACTAGACGGTGTCCCCAAAGCAGTTGTGCTGGGACAGCCAGAGAGGAACAGCCGATCAGGAGTTCCGCCAGGGCGTAAAGGCGGAGTGGTGGGAAGCTAATGCGGTCGGCATAGCGCCGCGCCAGAACTCCCGCAACCCAGGAACCGCCGCCCAGGCCCGCCATGAACACGGAAAGTACGATGGACACGAGCGCCGTCGTCACCCCAAATTGCGCCATCGCCAACCGCAACCAGACGAGCTCATAGAGAATGCTGCAGAAGCCCGAGATGAAGAAAAAGGCAAAATACCAACCCACTCTTGAGGTCTCCTCTTCAGCGCCGATTCGTTTGAGATTGTACAGTGTTTCACGCACGCGGCCGGAAGGTCGCGAGTCTCAGTCAGGAGCGGTTGCGGGAAGCCTGACGGTATAGATGGAATTGATGTGGGGAGCTATCCATGTTGTATAGGTGACCGGGGGAAGAGCAAGCTGGCTGCCGCATGCTGTTGGATCGCCCACGATCGCGTAGACAGGCTTGATTGCCGGGGTCCAGTCAAGAAAATCATCGTTACAATCTGCCGGCAACGAGCGCGCTGGCGGTGGTACCCAGGCTCCTTTGGGGAACCGGATTCTGGGGTCGTTAACGTAGCCTATCTTTTCAATTTCAGTCCACCCTTCGAATTCGAGTGGCCCGGAGATGGAGGTCGCAGAGGCCCCGGTTGAAAGCAGTTGGGAAATTGCGGATACGTATCCACGATACATGGCAAACATATCGTGAGCGGCGGTAACGCTGAAAACACCGAAGATGGCGATCAGAAGGACGCACGCTGTGGGCAGATTCGCCCTGACCCGCTGCTGATAGTAGCGGGCCAGCACGAGAAGGAGAATGGCAAACAAGGGCACTAGATATCGATCGTCGAACTCGCCCCTCATCGCTCCGGGCGCCAGAAAGCCGATGTAGGCCAGACTGAATGGGCCAAGCAAAAAACCGAGTTTCTGCCATGAGATTTCGGTGGCCGATTGTTGAGGTTCGTGACGATATAGCCTTGCTGCGAAAGAGCACGTTACAAGACTTAGAAGGCCAAGCGCAACCGCGCCTGTGAGCAACATTTGAAGGCCGTCAGATGCGATGGAAAGGTGAGTTGCCTGGACTGCTATCGCGTTCAGTCTCTTGAATGCGAGGACGATTTGGAAGTCGTCGGCGACAAAAAAAACGAACTGCACATGCATCAATCTGGCGAGAGCCAAGGCAATTCCTGGGACCACGAAACAGCAAAATCCGGCTAATAAGATGGCGGCCATCCGTCGATTCCATGAGCGGAGAGTTCCCGCAAACATCAGCAGGACCGGAAGCGCAAGCAGCGCAAGCTGCCCAGAGCTGCGCAGGCCGAATGCCACTGCTCTTTTCATGGAGCTCAAGTCAATTCTGCTGGGAATCAAAGGTTGCGGAATGGAATACGCCTGTCGCGCAAACCAGTGCATTGAGACGATGACAATGCTTGCTCCGATGATGCAGGCGAGGCACCCGACGACAAGCACTCGCCGGTTGCGCCTGAGCAGCCAGAGCGTGGACGGAACCATGACTAACACGCCAAGCCAGGCGATTTGCCGTGCGGTTCCGCTTATCGCGTTCAGCAGCGCAGCAACGCCGATCCAGAGCATCGCGGAGCGTTCGTTTTCCGCCTGCAGGGCGCGCAGACACATGTACAGGCAGACCACAATGCTGAGGACGCCCGAAATGTCGCTCATGAAGGTGAATTCCAGTGGAAGGCAGAGCGGCGAAAGAATAAAAGTCATTGTCGCGAGCGTCGCATTCCAGGAGTTGATGCCCGCACGCACGAAAGTACGCTGCAGCAGAAATGCCGTCGCCATGGCCTCGATCACAGTGCTGAATCGAACCACTGTGAAGGAGAATCCGAGAACCTTGATGAACAATTCTCCAAAGTAGAGCTGCCAACCGAGCATAGCGGTCGCCCAGCCGTTATAGAGGATGTGACCGGTTTGGGCGAGTACTTGCGTTGTCTTGATGTAGGACCAGTCATCACTGATGCCGATCTCAGCGAATGGCCGCACCACGAAATAGCAGAGAAGCGGTATGAACGCACAAGCAATTGCAGGCACGTAGTTCTTCGCCGTCGCGCGCAGGGTTGCTTTCCTTCGCGAATCGAATTGCTCAATCTCACTCATTCGAAATAGCGCCGCCTGCGCCGTCGCGGGTTCACTGGGCTTTTCAGTCCACCGGACCGACCCGCGACTACAAAGCAATTTGAACTCACTTATAGCAGGACCAGGGATAAAAAATGAACGCAAAACGGAACAGGCCTCAAGCAGTTCTGGCACATTAACTATTTAATTTAGAACGATTTGCATGGCAGGACTAGCGATAGTTCGAAAGTCGATCCCCTGATTCGCGGTCGATTCACGGTCATGGAAGCCAGCTATTCTTACCAATCGGAAGAAAACGCCAATAGTGCCCGAGTTGTGCTAGAGAGAACACAACGACTACGCCATTAGAACTTTAGTAATATTTAATATGGTTATCATAGTTCCAGATTGAGACAAAAGTGGTTACCATCGTCGAACAGCTATTTGTTGGCAGGCAGTCGCAAGTTGATGCTCGCATTGAGATTTCTTCCCCATGAATTGCACCATCTTCGTTCAGTGAGGGCTGGAGAAACCTGGGGGCAGCTTCCGGACGGCCTGTCAGCTTGAAATTAGACGGAAAGGCATCTGGCGCCTCAATGAACACCGCATCTCAAAATGCGCCTCATACCGCGAGTTCAGCGGACGGACCGCGGGATTTCGACATGAATCATGCCGCCCCCATTGCGGTTAAACCCTTGTCCGTCGCCTTGATCGGCCCAGACGAAGATAAACGCACGGTCGTGGCCAAAGCTCTGGTTGACTCTCGCCGAGCCATTGTCCGGGAATTCAATTCTTACCCTCCGGAAGTCAATCACCTGCAAAGACTGTTGACGACGTTCGACGTTGTCATCCTTGACCTGGACAGTGATCCAGATGTAGCCCTGGAGCTGTTGGAGGGAACAAGCGCCAGCGACGCGGCAACGATCATGGTCTATTCGGAGAAGAATGATCCAAAGCTTGCCATCCGCCTGATGCGCGCGGGCGCTCGTGAATACCTCCTTCTACCCTTCGAGCGAGGCGCAGTAGCCGAAGCCCTGATTCGGGCCGCTGCCATTCGCGAACAGGTTGTGTCGGGAGAGAAGTCCTTAGGAGGGCTGCGCGTCTTTGCCGGGTCCAAAGGAGGATCCGGCGTCACGACTGTCGCCTGCAATGTTGCCATCGCTCTGGCCCAGAATTCCGATCAGAAAATCCTGCTCATCGACCTTGCTCTCCCGATTGGAGACGTGGCGCTGTGTCTGGGAATATCCGCCGGTTACTCGACTGAGGACGCCCTAAGGAATATCGACCGGCTGGATACGAGTTTTCTGCAAAATCTTCTGGTCAGGCATCGGTCAGGAGTTTTCGTACTCGCAGCTCCTACTAAAGTTCCCGACGTCGATGTTTCAAAGGAAGCGATCGACAAGCTGATCGCGATCGCGCGCCGGGAGTTCGATCATGTGATCGTCGATGTGGGGTCGAGGATCGATGTAGCCGCCAAGGCGCTTTTTCAAGATGCTTCAACTATTTACCTGGTAACCCAGACCGGCATCTCCGATTTGCGCAATTCAAATCGCCTTATTTCGCAATTCTTTGCCGAAGGAAGTCAAAACCTTGAAATCGTGATCAACCGGTTCGAGTCTCGCTTTCTGGAGCCGGCGAACGAAGACGTCATCGCCAAGGCTCTGGGCAGGCCTGTGCGGTGGAAGTTTCCCGACGATCAGGACGCTGCGCGCGCGCTGCAATATGGCGACTCCGGTTTTCCTGAAACGCGCATCTCGCGCATAAGCCTGGAGATGGCCAGCTCAATTACCGGACGCCCAATTCCGCAGGAAAAAAAGTGGGACTTCGACCTGAGCGATCTCGACACACACATTGCTCCACAAGATTCCGGGAATAACGAAGCGCAGAGCAACACGTTTAGCAATACGATTTCGGAATCGGCCGAAGCGCGCACGGCCCCGACGATCACATGGCTGGCGCCGGAGCCGATTACCTACGGACACAAGCTAACCTTCGCTCAGTTGAATGCCACAGCGTCGGCTGATGGAACTTTGGTCTACACGCCCGGCCCGGGCTATGTTTTACCGGTCGGAACGCACACGCTATGGGTAACTTTTACTCCGGCCGACTCTAACGTCTGTGCTCCGCTGCAGACCGGAGTTTCAATTGTTGTGGCCAAGGCAACGCTGGCCATCTCCTGGCCAACACCGGCCAGGACCGTCTACGGCAACGCTTTGGACGATGTTCAACTCAATGCCTCAGCATCCATCCCGGGAAAATTCGACTACTCTCCCGCGCGCGGGGAGATGCTGCCCCCGGGAATGCATACGCTTTCGGTAACATTCACGCCCGCGGACACCGCGAACTACAACCCGTCACACGCCACGGTGTCGCTCTCCGTGGCCAAGGCAAAGTCCGAAATCCAATGGCCGGCGCCCGCTCCAATTACCTATGGCACGCAACTCAGCGGCGCGCAACTTTGCGCCGCGTCGTCGGTTAAGGGAACGTTTGAATACAACCCTGGCCTGGGAGCGGTGCTTGCGGCTGGTGAGCATAAATTGTCAGTGGCTTTTACACCGGCGGATACTCTGGGCTACTCCACATCGCGCGCTGCCGTATCTGTGACGGTGGCCAAGGCAGTGCCTGCCATTAAGTGGCGGGCGCCGGATCCAATTCCCTACGGCGTCGCCCTCAGCGCCATTCAGCTCAATGCCGTCGCGCCCGTTCCGGGATCGTTCGCTTTCACTCCTGCCGCGGGCGAAAGACTCGCGCCGGGAGTGCACGAGCTTTCAGCCACCTTCACCCCGACTGACAAGTTGAATTACTCAATGGTAAGCGCCGTGGTCTCGCTCACTGTCACGGAAAAGTCGCCAATCATCGTTACCTGGCCAACGCCCTCCGCTATTTCCTACGGGATTGCGCTGAGCGACATTCAGTTGAATGCCACGGCATCGGTTCCGGGGACATTTGTCTACACCCCTTCCGCGGGCCACGTGCTCGCGCCGGGGAAGTACACCCTATCCGCATCATTCACTCCGGCTGACACCGCAAAACACGCAATGGCGCAAGCCACTGTGGAGCTTGAGGTGGAGGGATTGCTTTACGGTGCTCCATTGCCAGCGGCAGCCGATGAGTCTCCATCGGAGTGGGCCTTCACAGCCACCCCCTCTGCCCCTGCGGATCCGACACCGGCGGCGGAAACAGCCGAGTGCGCTGCTACCGAGACAAAACCGCGCGAAACACGCACGTACAAAGGCGCTGTCTACGAGAAAGGTGAGGACGGTCAATGGCATCTCCAGAAGAAATAGCTCCGTTTCTACCTGAAACGCTTCCCGACGACTTCGGCGAATGGGATAGCGAGGCTTCACCTGTGCCTGAGCCAGCGAAGCCTGGCGAATGGGAAGCCTGGGAAGCTGCGCATACCCACGGGGACCCTTCAAAATCGGGCAAGCAAATCGCTGACCGCGCAGCATTCCTGGCATCCCTTACGGACCGGCCGCGTGTCTGGAGTTCAGCCTCGTCCTCAGCAGGCTCGACTAAGCTGCAAAAAGAACTCGTAGATTGGGACAGCGAAGCTCCTTCTTCGCCTTCGACCGTCAAGTCTGGTGAATGGGAAGCATGGGTAGCCGCTCATTCCTTTGACACGGGTCCCAAGCCTGCCGCGCAATCTGCAAATCGCGAAGCGACCTCGCCGCCTGTAACGGCCGGGGCGCCAGTAGCCGACAAGCCGCGTGTCTCGAGATCTGCCGCGTCCGCGCCGAGCCTTGTCGAACAGCACAATGTGACGAGTGAGCCGGTTAATGGATCGCCCAGCCGTACCTCGCAGAAGCTGGAGGCGATCCATGCGACGAATAAGATTGCTGTGAAGCCGAGTCTATCAACCGCTGCAGTGGTGGATGGAAAACGGAAATCGCCCAAATCGACAGCGACAACGAAACGCGAAGTTGGCGCAGCTCTCCAGGGGTTGTTTTCAGCAAAGAGTATCGAGGTTGAGGAAGAGCAGAAGCCGGCCAAAAAGAAGCAGAGGATCATTGCCGGCATCGGCGCCGGTTCGATTGCGCTTCTGGCCATCCTGTCGATCACGCTGTTCCACCATGGATCGAATCCTGCATCGAAGCCAGCAGCTCAGCCGGTTGCGGCAGCAACCGATCCTCAGCCTGAGGCGCAGACGACAAATCCGCAATCGTCCGCTCCGCAGTCCGCCAACCCGTCCAGTGCACCAGTCACCCAGAACCAGCCTGTGGCAACGACCGAAAAGCAACAGCCAGCGAACGGCCAGCCCGGCAGTCAAGTTGCGGGAGCGAAGCCGGCGCAGGCGCCCACAAAAATGCAGGCTAACAACATGAACGATCAACTCACTGCGCCCACTCGGATCCCGCAAGGTAGTGCGGAGCAAATGGCCGAAAATGCGCCTCCTCCGGCGGGCTTTGGCGCTGCTGGCGCGGATGGATTGGGCGGCACGAACGCGGATGCCAGCCCATTCGACGGGCACGGACAGCCAGCCGTTAAGGTTGTGCCTGCCAAAACGATTGTCATTTCATCGGGCGTAGCGGCTGGAATGCTGGTGGCAAAGACTCTGCCCGTTTATCCTGCCATCGCCAAGTCGGCCCGCGTGTCTGGCACTGTGGAACTTCATGCCACAATCGCCAAGAGCGGGTCGATCAAGGATTTGCATATTGTCAGCGGGCCGGCCATGTTGCAGCAGGCCGCCTTCGACGCCGTGCGGACATGGCGCTACAAGCCGTATATGCTCAACAACGCGCCAACAGAGGTTGATACAACGATTCGCGTCGTATTCTCGCCGATCAAGTAATCCAACGAGGCGCGAACGCTGTACGGACTGTGAATGCTTCAGCGGGAAATCCTGCGCTTCGACCCACTCTAACATCGCGAGAGAGCCCTCCATCGTGTCGCAATGCACGTAGATCCGCAATCGCGCATGCGCGGCTCGTTCCCTAAGTCTATGTTTTTATTTGGCGTCCCCGACGGGATTTGAACCCGTGTTATCGCCGTGAAAGGGCGGTGTCCTAGGCCGGGCTAGACGACGGGGACGCGTGGGAGAGCAGAGCGCAAAGGTGAGATCGGCTGCGGATGCCCTTACCCTTGAGGCTATCAACTCGCTGAAACCGTGTCAAAAGACCGGCAAGAGCTCGTCACAAGAAGAAGCTGGAACAAAACAGCGCCTTCATGCATCCAAAGGGCGTTGCCGCCCATCTGCGATCGGGGATCGGGAGACTTGGATCGAGGATCGGGAGACCGGTCTGATGTTGCCCGAGCGGGAACCAGAAGCGTCACCTTTGGGGAACGACGTTGTGCGCTATCCTCGATGAAGATTCACAATGATGCGAGCGTTTATACGGGAAAGCGCCACGTTCGTTTTTTTGTCAATTTCCCGTATTTCCGAAACGCACAATCGAGGCGAAAACCGCGCAGATTAGTCGCGAAGACGATTGGCCGCAAAGACGCTCCAGAGCACGCCCGAACCGTTCATCGCGGAAAGCGGCGCTCAAATTAGCCAGAGGACAAGACGAGTGACCCACAGCAGTTTGCAGCGTATTTATACCATCGGTTGTGTGATTCTGGCGGGGCTGGCGGCGACCGGCTGCCATAAGAAGCCGGCGGCAGCGCCCGCAGGAGATGGTGCACAGGCCCTGCCCGTGCAAACGGTTACGGTGACGATGGCGCCGGTGGCGCAAAGCAGCGAGTACGTCGCCACTATCAAATCGCGGCGCTCCACCGAACTGCTGCCTCAGGTAAGCGGACAACTGACGGATATTCGAGTCCACTCCGGCGACCAGGTGAAGTCAGGCCAACTGCTGATGGAGATCGATGCGCGCCAGCAACGGGCCACCGTCGACTCGCTGCGCGCAACCGAGCAACAGAAGAAAGCGCTGGACGACTACGACACCATCGAAGAAGACCGGCAGCGCAAGTTGTTCGAGGCGGGCGTAACCAGCCGCGATGCGTACGAGCAATCCCAGCAGGCTTTTCAAAACGCCAAGGCGGATTACCAGTCGGCAGTGGAGGCGCGCAAGGCAGGGGAACAATTGCTAGGCTATTACACGATCCGCGCGCCCTTCAGCGGTGCGGTCGGCGATATTCCGGTCCATGTGGGCGACTACGTCTCTCAAAATCAGTCGCCGGCCACGATTCTCACTACCATCGACGACAACAACAATCTTGAGGCGTATATCTACATTCCCACCGAGCGCGCCGGCGAGGTGCACCAGGGACTCGCTGTAAACCTGATGGACAACAGCGGCAAGCTGCTGCAGAAGACACGAATCGATTTCGTTTCTTCACAAGTCGACAGCACGCTGCAGGGGATTCTGGTGAAGGCTCCCGTGCAGGCGGGGCCGGAAGGGCTTCGCAATGCGCAGATCGTGAAGGCCGGGGTTGTGTGGAGCACGAAGCCGATGGCCGTGGTTCCGGTGCTCGCGGTAACGCGGCAGGGTGAAGAAAGTTTCGTGTTCGTAGTGGTGAAGCAAAATGGAATGACCGCGGCGCACCGCACTTCAGTTGTGCTCGGCGACACGGTGGGAAACAACTACCCCATCGTTTCAGGACTGAATCCCGGCGACAGCGTGATCGTGTCGGGAATCCAGTTCCTGGTGGATGGCATGCCTGTGATGCCGATGGGCGGCCCGCCGCAAGCAGCGCCCCCGGAGGGAAAGAAGAACAGCGGCCCTCAGGCAAATGCAGCGGGAGCGGATGCGGGGAAAGGTGCGGCGCCTCGCAACGCCGCATATCATCCCCGCCACAGAAGGCATAGAAGAGCACGAGTAAGGAAGAGACAACACACTCAGCCGGCGACGGTTTCATAGGAAAGAGGGCTCACAAGTGTTTGTAGACTTCTTTATTCGTCGCCCGGTGTTTGCCACGGTTTGCGCCCTGCTCATTATTCTGGCGGGCGCCATTTGCATTCCCAATCTTCCCGTAGAGATGTACCCCAATCTGGCGCCGCCGGTTGTTTCGGTGACGGCCAATTACGTGGGTGCGGACGCTGAGACCGTCGAAAAGGCTGTGACCATCCCGCTTGAAGAAGCGATCAATGGCGTGGAGGGGATGCGCTACATCAGTTCGACAAGCACAAACAACGGCAGCACCGAGATCGACATTACATTCCAGACCGGATACAACCTCGACATCGCTGCCGTGGATGTGCAGAATCGCGTGGCCAGTGTCGAGGGTCGCCTGCCCGGCGAAGTGGTTTCGACGGGCATCAACGTCTTGAAATCGAATTTCAATTTTGTCTTCGGCGCAGGATTCTATACGCTCGACGGACGCTACTCGAGCGAATTCATCTCCAATTACCTTGACGTCTACGTCGTCGACGCGCTCAAGCGCGTGCCCGGCGTGGGCGATGTGGTGAACTTCAGCCCGCGCAAATACGCCATGCGCGTCTGGCTCGATCCTGAGAAGCTGGCAGCCCGCGGCCTCACTGCGACCGACGTAATTGCCGCTCTCCAGGAGCAGAATGTCGAGGTTCCGGCCGGACAACTTGGCCAGCCGCCCGCCGACCCGAAACAGGCCTATCAGATCCCAGTTCGCGTCGTTGGCCGGCTCAGCGATCCGCAACAGTTCGACGACATTATCGTCAAGAATACGGCCAACGGGCTGGTTCAACTGAAGGACGTGGGTCACGCAGAGATCGGCGCCGAAAGCTATGGCACCGCGCTCAAGTACGCCGGCCATAGCGCAATGGGCCTCGGAGTGGAGCAACTATCGAACGCGAACTCCCTCGATGTGGACCGCAAGGCCAAGGCCGCGCTGGAGCAGCTCTCAAAGACCTTCCCGCCCGGACTCCACTACGCAATTGCTTTTGACTCCACAACCGCGGTGGGCGAATCGATTCACGAAGTTCTCATCACGCTTGCAGCGGCAATCGTAATCGTCATTGCAGTTATCTTTTTGTTTCTGCTCGATTGGCGCGCCACAATCATTCCCGCGGTCACCATTCCCGTTTCGCTCATCGGAACTTTTGCCTTTATCCGAGTCTTCGATTTCTCCATCAACTCCCTCACCCTGTTCGGCATCACGCTTGCCACGGGCCTCGTAGTCGACGACGCGATTGTAGTCATTGAAAATGTGCAGCGTCACATAGCCATGGAGCATTCCGACCCGCATGAGGCCACTTCGCATGCCATGGGCGAAGTGACCAGCGCCGTGATTGCCACCTCGCTGGTGCTCATCGCCGTGTTTGTGCCGGTTTCATTCTTCCCGGGCGCCACCGGCATCCTCTATCGCCAGTTTTCGCTCACCATCGCGTTCTCCATCGCCATCTCGGCATTCAATGCGCTAACGCTTTCGCCGGCGCTGTCGGCGCTCTTTCTGCGCGGCGAGGAAGCTCGCCCACGGCAATTGGATTTTCTCCATATCCGGCCGGTCTCGCGTGCCTTCGCCGCGTTTATCCATGGCGCCGATGCCTTTATCGGCTGGCTGGGCCGCACCTATGCCCGCGTCATCCATGTCGCGCTGCAACTGCGCTATGTGCTCCTGCTGGTTTTCTTTGCCGGGCTGGCCGGAACGGTGTGGATTTACCGCTCGGTGCCCACCGGCTTTATTCCGCAGGAGGACCAGGGTTACTTCTTCGTGATCGTGCAAGCTCCGCCGGGGTCGTCGGTCGCCTACACGACGGCCCTCGCCGATGAGGGAGCCGCCATCATTGGGCAAAATCCCCATGTGGCCGGATTGTTTCAGATTATTGGATTCAGCTTCGCGGGCAGTGCTTCCAATGCCGGCATGATGTTTGTGGACACCAGCACGATGGACCAGAGCGGCGGAAAGCATTACACGACAGCCGACGTCATCAAGGATATATCGCCCAAGCTGCAGATGCTGATGTTCGCTCCCAATGGCGGCCTTGTGGCAGCAGTTGAGCCGCCGGCCGTGTCAGGTGTAGGCAGTCTCGGCGGGTTCCAGTTCATGCTGCAGGACCAGGGCGGCAACTCACTAAGCGATCTGGACCGGGTGGCGCACCAGATTGCGGGCGCCGGCGCCGCGAATAAGGATCTCACGGACCTGTTCACCACTTTCTCCGCCAATGACCCGCAGGAACTGGTGACCATTGACCGCGAGAAGGCCAAGGCAATGGGCGTTTCGATCACGCAGATCGCGACCACGCTCAACGTCTTTATGGGCTCTGAGTACATCAACGACTTCGACTACAACAACCGCACCTATCGCGTGTATGTGCAGGCCGACCAGCAGTTCCGTATGAACGCAAACCAGTTGCACAGCTACTACGTGCGCTCCGACTCCGGCCAGATGGTGCCGCTCGACAACCTGGTTACGGTCCAATCGAGCGCCGGCGCTCCAGTGATCACGCACTACAACCTGTTCCGCGCGGTGGAGATCGACGGTTCGGCCGCTCCCGGCGTCAGCTCTGGGCAAGCATTGAAGGGCATGGAGAAACTGGCTACCGACAACATGATGCACGGCATGAGCTACGAGTGGACCGGACTCACTCTCGACGAGATCGAGTCGAGCGGCAAAGCGCTGATCATCTTCGGCCTCGGCCTTCTGGTCGTGTACCTCACGCTTTCAGCGCAATACGAGAGCTTCGCGCTGCCCTTCATCATTTTGCTGGCTGTACCGATGGCCGTACTGGGAGCGCTGGGCCTGATTTCTCTCCGCGGGCTGGCCAACGACGTCTATTGCCAAATCGGCCTGGTGATGCTGATCGGCCTTTCGGCGAAGAACTCGATTCTGATTGTCGAGTTTGCCGAACAGTTGCGCCGCAAAGGCCGCACCATCTCCGAAGCCGCGATCGAGGCCGGCGAACTGCGCTTGCGGCCGATTCTTATGACCTCATTCGCATTCATCATGGGCGTTCTGCCGCTGGTATTCGCCTCTGGGGCGGGCGCGCTGGGCCGCCAGTCTGTGGGAACGACGATTGTCGGCGGCATGTTGCTCTCGACTGTCCTGAATCTCGTATTTATTCCCGTGCTCTATGTAATCCTGAGCCGCCTGCTCAGGCGTGGCGACCCGGTTGAAATACAGACTGAGAGTTAGCGCGCCGGTCAATGGCCGCAACTATGGCTTCTTGACCACCTGGACCGGCCCAACCTGTGCGGCAGTGGCCGAGTAGATATGGCAACCGTCGGCGGTCTCCTTGAAGCGAAAATAGGGGTGGAGGAATAGAGCGGCCCGCGCGTCGCCCGAGCCTTCAGCCAAGTCCGTGAGCCAGACGCCGTCTGGACGCGGCTCATTATGGATGTGCAGCCAGAGGCCCTTGTGCACATTCGCTACCAGCCCGCCTCCAATCTTCAAATCTGCAACCGACGTGACGTTGATATCGATCAGCTCGCCGGTCTGCTCGTCGATGGAGACTTTTCCCTGCATCACCTGGGCCAGATGCTGGTTCAGATTCTTCGCGTCGAACTTGGGGTTGGGCACGATTTCATAGGTCAGAACGCTGCGCCCGTTCACGGTCTCCCGGTGCCCGTTGGCCAGCATCATCGCCTGCATGAAATCTTCGAGTTCCTGGTTCTGCTTGTCTTCCTGCTTCTGTGCATTGGCCTGATCACTGTATTTAAGTGTCTCCTTCATCACGCGATCGTCCTGCTTGTGCTGGTCGTCTGCGGATAAGTCCTTGCCGTCTTTCTGCAGGGTGCGCTCGACGGGAACGCCGTTGACGTAGAAGAGATCCGACACCACCGATGTGTCTTTCTTTGTGTTGCCTTTGCTGTCGGTCTCAATGGTCCGATCGGAAATGCGGCAATCGTATTTCTCCCGCTCGGTCGCCAGTTTGTGCTCATTTGCGAGTGCCCGTTGCAACAGCTCGTTCGTATTGGGCAACGGCGCGTTGGGTGCAGGTGCGGGGGCCTGTGCGGCGCACCGACAACTCGCGGCGAGAAGAACGACGATCGCGAAAATAAGAATAGCGGCGTTTCGATACATGAAATGGCCATTCCGACGGCGTACTTTTGTTGGACGCGCCAGCACCCTGTGCTGGAACCAGGTTTGGCCCTGAAATTCTCTATGGACCCACCGGCAGTGCGGGCATCGAGCCCTCGGTCTTCGCTTCGGCTACCACGGCGTCGAGGTGATCGAGCACTTCGGCCACAGTCATGGTGTAGACCTCGCGCCGGGAGTCGAAGCCTTCCTCGACCAACTGCTTTAAATATCGCCCGGCAACCTGCGCGGCCAACTGATCGGTGATCACCTTGCCGGTCCGTTTCTTCTGCTCCACCCATGCCGTGCACGGCAACGCGATCCACATGGGCCGGCCGTTCACGTCAAAGCGCACATCAACGGCGTCGGCGTGTCGTGTGGCGATGGCCACGATCGTCCCTTTCCAACGGCAATGCAGGTCTTCGCCGCTCCAGCGGTCGCTTACGTTGAAGTCGTCATACATGCCTTAAGCGTACCGTTCCGGCCGTGCCGCGGCAAGCGCTCGGCAATCCTCTGCTCTGCGGGATAGAGAATGCTCCAGCCGCATCCGCACCCGTTGGACTGTGTTCGAACCGCGCTGATACACTGGTCGGGTTGCAGTTGCGCCATCTTCTTCAGTTCAGACCCGCCTGCAAGGCTCACAATAGCCGTCAAAGGACAAGAAAGATCCCGTGGATACTCGAACTCGTCACGCCCTGAAAAAGGATAAATTTGCGCAGGCTGCCGCCAGCAGCGCCAGTTGGATCGGCGATCACCAGGCCGCTGCGGTGCGTTGGAGCATCGGCATTGGAATCGTTGTGGTTCTGGCCATCGGCGGGCTGATCTTCTGGAATGTTCGCTCGTCGGCCGCGAGCGCCGCGCTGGGCGGAGCCTTGGATGTGTACACAACACCGCTGGCCACCCCCGGTGCTCCCGCTGAAGCCGGAAGCTATACGACTGCCGCCGCGCGGTCTATTGAAGCCAATCGCGAGTTCGTTGCAATCGCCCACGATTACGGCTGGCTTCCTGAAGGGACCAAAGCCCACTATTTTGCCGGCGTTACTTACGAAGACCTGGGCCAGAATGGCAAGGCAGAGACTGAACTGAAGGCCGCAGCCGGATCCTGGGACCGCAATGTAGGCAACCTGGCAAAGCTGGCTCTGGCAGGACTTTACCGGCAAACCTCGCGCGATAACGAGGCCATTGCGCTCTATAACGAACTGGCTGCCAAGCCTTCCGCTACGGTGTCAACTGGTGTGGCGCAACTCGACCTCGCCGACCTTTATGTGGCCGAAGGCAAGCAGGATCTGGCACGCGCATTGTGGGCCAAGGTGAAGGATGCGGACAAGGACGGCGCGGCAGGGCAGATCGCCGCGCAGAAGCTCGCGGCCAAGTAGGATCGCGCGGACGGGATGCGGCACACTGCCCTTAAAGTCTTTCCGGGTACCTGACCCTTTCCAGGGCGCCTGGATCCTTTCCTCGGCGCCGCAAGAGCATCTTTTGGGCGTAACTGAGCATTTTCATCTCCGGCTGCGTCTGGTGAGTGATGAGCACCAGCCAGGCCATAGTCGCAGGTCCAATCGCAGGCCTAGTCCCAGAGTGGATGGAGAGTCCCACGAGCGCGGTGAATGACAAGGCCCGCCAGCGCGCGGAAGACGATGCGCTTGCAGCGCTGCTGACGGCGCTGGTCGACCAGTATGCCGCAGCTCTTTATCGCGTCGCCTATTCCGTACTGCGCAACCAAGCCGACGCCGAAGATGCAGTCCAGGAAGCGTTTCTGCGCGTCCTGCGTCATCGCGACTCGCTGGGCGAAGTGCGTGATCATCGCGTCTGGCTGATTCGCATCGTCTGGAACATCGTTCTCGACCGCAAGCGCCGCGCCAAAACACGGCCAGAGACCGACGATGTGGCCGAACTAGCGCGAGTGCTGCCGTCAACGGGACTTTCCGCCGAGGAGTTGGCTGCCGCGGCACAGCATCATGCCCACGTACTCGGTTGCGTTGACCAACTGCCGGCCAAGGAGCGCCAGGTGCTCCTCCTTTCAGCTTTCGACGAGCTCACCAGCGTAGAGATCGCTTCCGTGCTGGGAATTACTGAGTCCAGCGTGCGATCAAGGCTGTTCCGCGCGCGGAACCTGATGGCCGAATTGCTTGAGCACCAGAGGAGTTTGCGATGAATACGAACCCTCGCGATCCGAACCTATCTAACCTGACCCCGGCGGAAAAGAGTCTGCGGCTGATTGCAAGTCTGCCCGCGCCCGACGGTCTCGAAAACCGTGTAAATGCGGCCCTCAGCGTGGTCCAGACTGCCGCGCGACGCCGTGGCCGCGTTCTGGCCTGGCCCCGTACTCTTGGCCTGACCTTTCGTCCCGAGAGCAGCTGGATGCGCACCGCGGCCGCGGCGGCAATCGTCTTTGTAATCGCAGGCGGCGGATGGGGCGTTTATTCTCGCGTCGAGTCCTCGCGACCCGGGCTAACGCATTTCGCCCAGAGCCAGCCTGCCAAAGTAATTGTGCTGCCCCCACGGATGCCGGTTGCAGGCGGCTTCTCGGGAGCGGGCGCCATGCGCACGCCGGTCACGCTGCCCGGACCCGCGGCGCCGCAGCATGCCAAAGCAAATCCGGCGCGCCCCAAGTCAGCGAAGAAGGCAGCTGCTAGGCCCAAGGCAGGGTCGACAGCGGGCCCTAGGCGTCCTTGACGACGGCGCGGATCAGCATTCCCAGCAGCGCCAGCACAAGCGCTCCCCAGAACGCCGGACCAAAGCCGGAGACGTGAAAGCCTGGGACAACCGCCGAGGCCAGCAGAATCATCACCCCGTTGATGACCAGCAGAAAGATTCCCAGCGTGAGAATGCTCAAGGGAATGGTGATGATCTTGAGGAACAGCCCGACGGTGGCGTTCAACAGACCAATCACCACTGCGGCGATCAGGGCCGGAAGCAAGCCGTTGACGTGGAAACCCGGCACAAGATGGGAGACAATCAGCAGCGCGATGGCGCTGAGCAGCCATTGTAAAAGGAGCCTCATTCAGTCTTCCTCCGGCGAAGAGCCAGTCCAGGATGAACCCGGCCGCGGAAATCCCCACGGCCTGCGAGCGGACCTGGCCGAATCTACCCTATGATGCGCGGCCCGGACTGCGCAAGCCGTGCAACTCGCGAAAAATTGATTGATCTTTGCTGGGCGCCGTTTAAATTGAAACCATGATTGCTTCCCCGCTTGCAGGAAAAGTTCTGGGCACTGTCAACGATTCGTTTGCCGTGGCCGAGTGGCGCGACGCCGGCGGCCCTCCCGGACCGCAGCGCTGGATTGCGCCGCTGCATCTGCACAACCACGACGATGAAGCATGGTATGTGATCGAAGGCAGGCTCGGCGTGCGCGTCGGCGAAGAAGATGTAGAAGTGGCCGCGGGTTCGGCCGTGTTGGTCCCGCGCGGAACGCCGCACACGTACTGGAATCCAGGTCCTGGACCGGTGCGGTACCTGCTGTTTATGACGCCGACGATTCTCAAACTCATCCAGGCAATCCACGCGCTGCAGGATCGCAGTCCTGCCTCATTGAAGGCGGTTTTTGAGGCGCACGATTCGGTTTTCCTCGGGTGACGCGATAGATTGAAGCCATGTTTGCGCGGCGAATCTCCGTGAACCGAATCGACGCCGAGGGTCGGCGCCACGCCTGCCCAATCGGCCAAATCGACAACTTCGCCATGCGAAATTTCACCAATGACGCGATCTTTGACGATACTTTTCCGGTCGCCGACGGTATTTTGGAAGCGGGAAATCGAGTGCCGATCGATCGGCTGCAGACCGCGATGGATGATTGGTTTCGCCGCAAAGGCTACCTGAAGGCTGAAGAGCGGCTCGAGGTGGTCGAGGAAAGCGTCAGCCAGTGAGAACTGTGAGCCGGAGAAAAATTTGGCAGGTTCATGGCGCTGAATTGCGATGAAAATCGGGCCTAATTGCTACGAATTTCGCCTTTTTTGAGGCGATTTGAGTCATTTTTTGCGACTTTTTGGTCTGTTTTACGACGAAATTTTCAGCGATATTTGCTGATTATAAAAGCCTTATAAGCAAGAATGTGCCCAAATTGGGGGAGGGGGTAAAGGCAGTTTCAAGCCGCCGACTCCTGACTTCCAGCTCTTCGTAAAGATTGTCAGCCGCAGTGGCCTTCATTTTCGTTCCCTCCGGCTGGTTGCTTATTCGAGCGGATTCTCTCAGGCGGCGTTCGCTTTGGATGGGTCAATCAACTCTCCGTTCATTGGGCCGCTGTTCATTGACCCGCAAGAAGTCCAGAGCTGCAGTTCGGCTTCGCGCCGAGCTTTGAGCCCCGCAACGACCGCGCCTCCTGCGTGATCCCATGAGAGCAACTGCGCGGCAGCGGCATCGTGGTTGCCGGCGTTCAGCTCGCGAAGCAGGGTCGACCCCGCCAGCCGGCCTGCACCCAGGTTGAAGCAAAAGTCGACCAGCGCGTCAAACTGGCCCTGGGTGATTGCCACTTTAACGAGCCGGGCGACGGCCTGTTCGGCCTGCTGAACGTCGCTTGCGAGGATCGCGGCGGCCTGCGGCTCGGCAATCCCATTCGCAAAGGTCTCGCCGGGCTTGATCAGGTGCCCATAGCCGATCGTCGGAAAACCGGCGCCGTCGCGATAAACGTGTTCGCGGAATCCCTCAGACCGCTTAATCAGATCCAAACCGTCTGCGCTTAATTGCATGGAAAGCTCCTTTGTCGCCAGAAATGGCAAAGGGCCTGCCTTGAACCCCCAATCGAAAGGGAGGGTTCAATGCAGACCCTAAGACCACGCTAGCAAAATCCGCGAATTAATCGGCAAACTTCAAAAAAATAGGGGCTGTCCTAGATAACTAG
>PLCO01000024.1 GCA_003134815.1 Acidobacteriaceae bacterium
CAAGCTGTGAAGTCGTGCCGTAACAATTGCCTCTTCGGACATGGGCTTTAGCCCCTGAACCGAACCTTTTTTGCTGGCCATCGTTGAACAACGAAGTGATCACGAGACCGGAAGCTCGCGAATGAACGACCTCAGTGTTTTCGATTTCAACTACGATCTGCCAGAAGATCTGATCGCGCAAGAGCCTCCATCCGAGCGCGGCTCCAGCCGCATGTTAGTTATGGACCGCGCCTCGGGCGCATTGCGCGACGACCATTTCGCCAGCCTTCCATCGCTCTTGCGTCCCGGCGATCTCCTCGTCCTCAATGACAGCCGCGTCATTCCCGCGCGCCTCTTCGCGCACCGCACATTGGTCCGCGACCGTGAAACGCCAACCGGCCGCATCGAAGTCATGCTAGTTGAACCCGTTCCTGACCCCGCCGGCGCGAATCGCTGGCGCGCTCTCGTTCGCCCCGGCCGCAAAGTCTCCATCGGCGAACGCCTCGTCTTTCCAGCGGCAAACGGTTCTACTGCGCTCGAGGCCGTCGTCGTCGAACGCGGCCAGTTCGGCGAGCGCATACTCGAGTTCGCTCCAGTTCCGGGCCCAACAGATGCCTTCTTCGCTGTCCTCGACCAGATCGGCCACACGCCGCTGCCGCCTTACATCCATCGCGACGACGCCGATGCCGATCGCGACCGCTATCAGACCGTCTTTGCCCGCGAGCGCGGTTCCGTCGCCGCGCCCACCGCGGGCCTGCACTTCACGCCGCAAATCCTCAACGCCCTCACCGCCAACGGCGTCGAGATCGCCCGCATCACGCTCCATGTCGGCCTCGGCACATTCGCTCCTCTTCGCGTTGACCGCGTCAGCGAAATCCATCTCCACCGCGAGCGCTACACCATCAGCGCCGCAACCGCTGAATCCATCAACAATGCCAAGCGCGAAGGTCGCCGCATCGTCCCCGTCGGCACCACCGTCGTTCGCACCCTCGAAGCTGCCGCACTCGCCGCCTCTGCCGTCGCCGCCCCCGACACCAAAATCGATAGCAAAGCCGTCCCGCACTCCGGCGAAACCGATATCTTCATCTCGCCTGGCTTCCACTTCCGCATCGCCAGCGCACTCGTCACCAACTTTCATCTGCCCCAGTCAAGCCTGCTCATGCTCGTCAGCGCTTTCGCCGGCCGCGAATATACCGGCCTCGACCGCATCCTCTCCGCCTACCAGCACGCGATCCACGAGCGCTACCGCTTCTTCAGTTACGGTGACTGCATGTTCATTCAATAGAGTTGTCATCCTGAGCGACCGAAGCGCAGCGAAGGGAGTCGAAGGACCTGCTTCACGGGATGGCGGCTGCAACACATAGATCACGCTGCTAAACTCACTATCGATGTCCCTAGAATCCCGGCCGCCCGTCTTCCTACTCGACGCGATGTCCTTCATCTTTCGCGCCTACCACGCCATGCAGCGCTCGCGGCCCATGTCCACTCGCTCAGGCTTGCCGACCGCGGCCACTTACGTCTTCGTCAACATGATCAAGAAGCTCCGCCAGGACTTCTCGCCCAAATACTTCGCCGCCGTCTTTGACGTCAGTGGCGAAGTCTTCCGCGACGAACGCGCCCGCGCCATCGCAACTCTACGCCGCTGGAATTCCAAATCGCAAAGCTTCGAGGATGTAGCCTACGACGGATACAAAGCCAAGCGCGAAGCCATGCCCGAGGACCTTCGCCGCCAGATTCCCTATATTCGCCGCGCCCTCGAGGCCCTGCGAATTCCCATTCTGCAGGCTGAAGGTTTTGAGGCAGACGATGTCATCGGCACGCTGGCCCGCGAAGCCGCCGAACAGCAGCATGAAGTCTTCATCGTCTCCGGCGACAAGGACATGATGCAGCTCGTCACTTCGCAGGTAAAGATTCTCAACCCGCAAAAAGATAACCTCATCCTCGACCCCGCCAAGGTCATCGAGACTCTCGGCGTTCCTCCCGATAAAGTCGTCGACGTCATGGCTCTTCGCGGCGACTCTGTCGACAACATTCCCGGCGCGCCCGGCATCGGCGACAAGGGCAGCGTCGAGCTCATCAAGGAATTCGGCACCGTCGAGGCCGTGCTCGACCGCGCCTCCGAAGTCAAACGCAAGGCCTACCGTGAATCGCTTGAGCAGAATCGCGACACCGTTCTGCTCTCAAAAGAACTTGTCACCATCGACACTCATGTGCCGCTGCCGCTCGACCTGGCCGCAATGGAAACCCAGCCGCCCGACCTCGAGGCCTGCCGCACACTTTTCACCGAGCTCGAATTCACATCCATGCTGCGCGACCTTGCGCCCGCCGCCGGCGGAGCATCGGTTGAGCTGCTCGAAGAGCCCGATGACGACCAAGCCGCCGCCTTCTACGCCGCCTCCCGTGAGCATGGATTCGCCTTTGCTCTCGACGCCGTAGAGCCGCCCGCCGACGAAACCGAAGACGAAGTGCCCGCGAATCTCTCGCTCCTTGACATTGCCGAAGCCGCCGATAAAAAATCCCACTTCTATGTGGGGGTCTCCGCTCATCCCGCCCGCGCTCTGCGCTTGCCGCTTACCTCCGAGCTCCGCGCACTCCTCGAAGACGCCGCCGTGCCCAAGCGCGTCCACGATTGGAAGCTGGCTCTCCACGTCCTCGCCGACATGGGCGTCGAGTTGCGCGGCCCCTTCGACGACACTCTGCTTCTGTCCTATGCGCTCAATCCCACACACGCAACACAATCCCTGGCCGACGTCGCCGCCCGCAACAACCAGCCACCACCCTCGTCGCTGCCTGCTGCGGCCGCGGCCATTCACGCTCTCGTTCCCGCCCTGCGCGAAGAAGTCGAAAAAGCCGGCCTCGCGCGCGTCTACGCCGAAATCGATCTCCCGCTCGCCCCAGTTCTCTATCGCATGGAGAAAGCCGGCGTCCGAATAAATAAGCAGATATTGATCGACCTTTCGTCACGTCTCGAAAAGGAAATCGATGGGTTGAAAGAACACATTTACGAACTTGCTGGCGAGGAATTCAACATAAACTCCCCGAAGAAGCTGGGAGAAGTGCTTTTCGTAAAACTCGGCTTACAGGGCCAGGGCAGAAGAGGCAAAACCAAGACTCTCTCCACCGCAAGAGGCGTTTTGGATCTTCTCGCCGAGCAGCATGAGCTTCCCCGCGTGGTCCTTGAATATCGCCACCTTTTCAAGCTCAAGTCGACCTACTGCGACACGCTGCCACATCAAGCCGACGATCAGTCACGTATCCACACGACCTTCCAGATTGCATCGGTGGCTACAGGGCGTCTATCTTCCTTCAATCCAAATTTGCAGCAGATTCCCACCCGCACCGAGCTCGGCCGCGAGATTCGCGCCGCATTCGCAGCCACGCCCGGCACGCAACTGCTTTCAGCCGACTATTCGCAAATCGAGCTGCGCCTTCTTGCGCACTTCTCGGGCGATCCGTTGTTGATTCGCGCCTATGCTGAAGGCATCGATGTTCATACCCTCACCGCCAGCGAAGTCTTCGGCGTTCCCGTCGAAACCATGGACAAGGAAACCCGCAATCGCGCCAAAGCCGTCAACTTCGGAATCGTCTACGGAATCTCCGCATTTGGTCTCGCCGCACAGTTGGGAATTCCGCAGGCCGAGGCGAAGGCATACATCGAGCGATACTTCGCGCGGTACCAGGGTGTCCGCGCTTTCATCGAGCGGACTCTCGAGCAGACACGCAAGGAAGGATCCGTCCGCACCATGTTCGGGCGCCTGCGGCCAATCCCCGATATCGAGAGCCGTAATCCGAATCAGCGCGGCTTTGCCGAGCGCACTGCGATCAACACGCCGCTCCAGGGCACCGGAGCCGATCTCATTAAGCTCGCCATGATCTCCCTCGACCGCAAACTGGCTGAGCGAAAACTGAAAACGCGCATGGTCCTGCAAGTCCACGACGAGCTGTTGTTCGAAGTCCCGCACGATGAAACCGGCGAAGCCGCGGCTCTCGTTCGCGAGGAAATGGAAAGTGTCGTCAAGCTCAAGGTACCGCTCGTCGCCGACGTGTCATTCGGGCCGAACTGGAGAGATTTGAAGTAAGACGATCTGCGGCCTAAACTGGTTCCGGCTAGTAAACGTTTGCCCAGGTTGGAGGAATCACCATGAAAAAGGTCACTCGGAGAGAGTTCGCAAAGAGCGCAGCGATCGCTCCACTAGGGTTGGCGGCAGCATCGTCATTGTTTGGCCAGGTTGGTGTAGCTCCTCAGAGCCCGGCGGTGCCCCCGGCTCCAAAGAAAGCTCCCAATCCTGAAGACGCTGCCAACCGCGTCTTTTCTGTTACCGAACCCGGCCCTTTCGATGCGCCGCTTCAATTCGTTCGCAATGAAATGCCGCAGAAGCTGAAGCCCTTTTCATTGGGCGATGTGACGCTGGATTCAGGGCCGCTGCAGCAGGCGCGCGATTGGAATCGCGGCTACATCATGCGCCTCCCAAATGACCGCCTGCTCCACAATTTTCGGGTCAATGCAGGCTTGCCGTCCAGCGCCAAACCGCTGGGCGGGTGGGAAGGGCCTGCGTGCGAGCTCCGCGGCCACTTTGTCGGCCACTACCTATCGGCCTGCGCTCTGCTCTACGCCTCCACCGGCGATGCCGCAATCAAATCAAGGGCCGACGAGCTCGTCACCGGCCTTGCCGCATGTCAGGCCGCTCTCAATCAGAACGGCTACCTCAGCGCCTTTCCCTCTGAGTTCTTTGACCGCCTCGACCGGCGCGAAAACGTCTGGGCTCCGTTCTACACCATGCACAAGATCATGGCCGGCCTCCTCGACATGAAGACGCATGCAGCGAACGACCAGGCCCTCGATGTCGTCCTCAAAATGGCGGGCTGGGTTGACACATGGACCGCTGATAAGTCCGAAGCGCACATGCAGGACATCCTCAACACCGAATACGGCGGCATGAACGACGTTCTCTACAATCTCGCGGCGGTTACCGGCGACGACCGCTGGGGCCGCATCGGCGACCGCTTTACCAAGAAGATCTTTTTCACTCCGCTTGCCCTTCGCCACGACGCGCTCAAGGGCCAGCACATGAATACCCACGTCCCCCAGGTGATCGGCGCAGCTCGACGCCTTGAGCTCAGCTCCGACTTTCGTTTCGCCGATGTCAGCCGCTTCTTCTTCGAGACTGTTTCCGAATCGCGAACCTACGCCACGGGCGGATCGAGCAACAATGAACACTGGCTCACCGATCCCAATCATCTCGCGCTTGAAATGCAGGTTAGCTCGCACCATCAGGAATGCTGCTGCTCTTACAACATGATGAAGCTTGCGCGACACCTCTACGCATGGAGCGGCGAAAGCCGGTTCATTGATTACTACGAACGTAATCTACTCAATCATCGTTTGGGCGCAATCGAGCCGGAAACGGGGCACACCGCCTATTTCCTTTCGTTGGCGCCAGGAGCCTGGAAGACTACCTGCACCGAGGGTGAGAGTTTCTGGTGCTGCACAGGCACTGCCCTCGAGGAATTCGCCAAGTTGAACGATACGATTTATTTTCATGACGACAATTCGCTCTTCGTCAATCTTTACTTCGCGTCAACTGTGAATTGGAAAGATCGTGGCGTGCGTTTGAGGCAGAGCACGAATTTTCCCGAGAGCGGCAGCACCGAGCTTTCAATTGAGCAGGCGCCGGCCCATGAATGGTCGCTCCATCTGCGCATTCCATCCTGGACGACGGCAGCGAACTCCGTGGCCATCAATGGAAGGCGCCTCGACGCGGTGGGCACTCCCGGAAGCTATCTGACGTTGACTCGCGACTGGAAGGCCGGAGATCGCATCGAGCTGACGATGCCCATGCGCCTCACCGCCGAACCGCTGGCGGACGACCGCACTCAACAGGCGTTTCTCTATGGGCCTCTCGTGTTGGCCGGTCAGTTTCCAAAAATTGGCCTCGAAGACCGCCTTGAACATTTGCAAGGCCCAGAGATCCAGGAGGCGCCAACACTGGAAGTCCCCGTTCTCAAATCGAGCGGCGCTGATCCCGGCTCTGCAGATCCCGTCTCGCTGATCCGGCCGATTCCAGGCGAATCCCTCGCATTTCGCGCGGCGGACCAGGAACACGAAATAGTTCTCAAGCCGCTGAACCAAAGTTGGCAACGGTTTGCTGTCTATTGGAAGGTAACCTGAGTAACGACGTCCTCCCGGCGATTCGCAGGAACAAACGGGGAATCAACAATAAACTGAACATCTGTGCTTCCCACCCTGACTCCTGATTGCCTCTAAATTTCACTTGCATACTTATACAAATCTGGCGTATATTTATACATGTGCGGTTTCTACCCTGCGGACCGCGCATTTGATTTGCCACCTTTTGCTTTGCCCGCATTTTGCCTTGACCGTAAGCGGAATCGGAACCGGGAATATGAACGCCCAACGCCTGAACGTAATTCGCGAAGTCCTTGCTAGCTCGCCGGTGGCCAGCCAGGACGAGCTGCGCCGCAAGTTGCGCCGCCGCGGCATTCAGGTGACGCAGGCTACGCTCTCGCGAGACATTCACCACCTTCGGCTTTCCAAAGGCCCCGGCGGTTACTCCCTTCCTAATGGGCACGGCACGGCAACCATCGCGGCAGCGGCAGAAGAGGATCAATCGCCGTCTCTGAATATGATCATCGAAAACTTCGGGTTGCGTGTGCGCCAGGCAATGAATCAGGTAGTCTTGAGCACGGCGATGGGCAGCGCACAGCCGGTTGCGGCAGCCCTCGACCGTGAAGAATGGCCGGAAGTTGTCGGCACCATCGCCGGCGATGACACAGTTCTTTTGATATGCATGGATACGCGCCGCGCCAGCGAAGTCGAATCGCGGCTGAGGACGATGTTGGAGGTGGGCCGAAGCTGAAAGTATGACGAAAAATATACAAACCGCGATCGTGGGAGTCACTGGCTACGCCGGAGCCGAGTTGGCGCGGCTGCTGTTGCATCATCCCCGTTTGAAGAATCATCCGCCGGTCTTTGCCGGACGCGTTGACACCAAGGATCTTGCGCACGGCGGCGTTCCGCTCGCCGAAATCCACCCGCAACTAGGAGACAACGCCGGCGCCGCCAACCTGAAACTTGAACCGTTCTCGTGGGAACTGCTCACTACCCGCGGAGTCGAGGTGCTGTTCCTCGCAACTCCGCACGAGCAATCGCGTGAGTGGGTGCCGGAAGCGCTCAAGCGTGGCCTGCGCGTCATCGATCTCAGCGCGGCCTGGCGTCTCACTGAGGCCGCCAATCGCGCCGTGTATGACTTCGCGGACGAAGCAACCGAACTCGCCGCCTCCACGCAATCGCAGGCCGTCTACGGCATGCCCGAGTTGCATCGCAAGCAAATCGCGTCGGCGCAACTGGTCGCCAATCCCGGCTGCTATGCGACCTCGATTATTCTCGCGCTCAAGCCTCTCGTTGCGGCGGGCCTCATCGATCTCGATCGCGGAATTGTGGCCGACGCCAAGAGTGGCGTAAGCGGCGCCGGTAAGGCTGCCACGGCCAGAACTCACTTCATGTACGCGGCGGATAATCTCTCTGCCTACAGCGTGTTTGCCCATCGCCACACCGGCGAGCTATTGGAGCAAGCCGGCGTTTCGGGCTGCCAGATCGTCTTTACGCCGCACCTGCTGCCAATTCCGCGCGGGATTTTGTCCACGATTTACGTGCACTTCAAAATGGCGCAGACACATGAAAGTGTGGCGCAGGTGTACCGAGAGTTTTTTAGAGACAGCCCAATGGTGCGGCTCTACGACAAATCGCTGCCGCAGATTCAGTACTCCGTGAGGACAAACTACGCGGACATCGGCTTTCAACTCGATTCCAGCGGCAAGCGCGCAGTCATCGTCAGTTGCCTCGACAACCTTCTGAAAGGCGCTGCCGGTCAAGCCGTCCAGAATCTGAACGTCATGCAAGGCTGGCCCGAATCGGAGGGGCTTGAATGAAGTACGTTGTCAAACTCGGAGGCGCTGGCCTCGAGTCTCCCCCGCTCCTCGAAGGCTGCATGAGAGCCATCGTCGAACTTGTGCGCGATGGTAATCAGGTCGCGGTTGTTCACGGCGGCGGCATCCAGCTGACCCGGACGCTCAAGGCGCTGGGCAAGCAGAGCGAGTTCGTCGACGGTCTGCGCGTCACCGACGCGGAGACGCGCGATGTCGCGTTGATGGTCTTTGCCGGCCGCGTGAACAAAGGCCTTGTCGCCGCTCTGGGTGTATTGGGCCAGCCGGCGGTCGGTCTTTCGGGCGGCGATGGTCTGCTCTTTCGCGCACGCAAAAAGCGTACATCGCCCGATCTCGGATTCGTGGGCGAGATCGCCGCGAGTGATCCACGCTGGATTGAGGCTATCTGGCAACTGAATGGAGTTCCGGTCCTCTGCTCCATGGCTCTCGGATTCGACGGCGAGTACTACAACATCAATGCTGACGAGATGGCCGCGGCCTGCGCCGTTGCCTGCCACGCCGACGCGCTGGTCTTTCTCACTGATGTTCCTGGCGTAAAAGGAGCGGACGGAGAAGTGTTGCGCTGGCTTTCTATCGATCAAATTGCGGATCTGGTCAAGAGCGCTGTCATTTCCGGCGGCATGTTGCCCAAACTCAGCGCATGTCGTGAGGCGCTTCTGAACGGCGTGAAGCGCGTAAGAATTTTACCCGCCGACGCTGCAGGTTCCCTGCCCGACCTGTGCAGCTCGCGCGTTGTACACGGCACTGAAGTGATGGTTGCTTAGGAGGTTTTCAAACCATGAAACTCGATGAGATTCGCGCCGCGGAATCCCGCCTGCTCCTCTCCACCTACGAGCGGAGCCCGGTGCTTTTCGTTCGTGGCGAAGGTGTCTACATCATTGATGAATCCGGTGATCGCTATCTTGATCTGCTCAGCGGCATTGGCGTCAACGCGCTTGGATATAACCACCCGGCGGTCGTCGATACGATTGCCCGCCAGAGCCGCGCGCTCATTCATTCGTCGAACCTCTACTATCACGAGGGCCAGGCGGAATTGGCGCTTCGCCTCACCGAGCGCACCGGCCTCGACCGCGCCTTCTTCGCCAACACCGGAACTGAAGCGTGGGAGGGCGCGCTCAAACTGGCGCGCGCTTATGCAGGCCTGAAACGGAACGAGGGCGCAAACGTCGGCACGAAGTTCCTCGCCCTGGAGCAGAGCTTCCACGGCCGCACCTTCGGCTCCATGTCGACGACCTTTAAGGCAAAATACCGCGAGCCGTTCGGTCCCGTCGTTCCCGGTGTTGAGTTTGTGCGCTTCAATGACGTTGCCGACCTGCGGGCAAAATTCTCAAGCGAAGTCTGCGCCATCCTCGTCGAGTCCATTCAGGGCGAAGGCGGCATCCGTCCGCTTACGCAGGAGTTCTTCTCCGAAGCGCGCGCATTGGCAAGCTCCACCGGCGCATTGCTGATAGTAGATGAGATTCAGTCCGGCATGGGACGCACAGGAAAATGGTGCGCGTATCAGCATTTCGGCATCGAGCCAGACGTGACCACCTTCGCCAAGCCACTTGCCGGTGGACTGCCGCTTGGCGCGGTGATGTGCACCGAAGAAGTTGCGCGTGTCATGCATGCCGGCATGCACGGCACCACCTTTGGCGGTGGACCGCTGGCTTGCGCCGTCGGCATCGCCGTCATTGACACCATCGAGAAAAACGGCCTGTTGGCTCATGCCACCGAGATCGGCGATTACTTTATGCAGCGCCTGCGCTCGCTCGCCGCAGCGCACGAGACCATCGTCGATGTCCGCGGAAAGGGCCTCATGATCGCCGCCGAGCTCGATTCTGCGGAACTTGCCAAGCTTACTGTGGCCGAAATGCTCAAGCGCCACATCCTCATCAATTGCACCAGCGAAACCGTGCTGCGTTTCCTGCCTCCGTATATTCTGGAACGCGCTCATGTCGACACGGCGATTGCCGCGCTCGATGAAATCTTCACCGTACATGCCGCGGAGCACAACGCATCAGCCGGAGGACACCTTCATGGCTAGCAGAACGATCGTGGAACGCAAGGAGCTGGAACGCAAGGAGCTGGAACGCAAAGAGCTTGGACGCAAAGAATCCGCGGTTCCCGTGCAGAAGAACCCGGACGTCCTTGCCGCGGCTGCGCGAATGGCCGGCGAGGATCTCTGCTCCATCGCCGATCTCTCCAGCGCTGAAGTGCGTGCCATCATGAAACTCGGCCACGACGTCAAGCGCAATCCCGGCGAGTACCGCCACGGTCTCGACGCCAAGCAGATGGTGCTCATGTTTGAAAAAGCCAGCCTGCGCACCCGCCTGGCCTTTGAAGCCGGCATGAACACCATGGGCGGCAACGCGATCTTCGTCGACCAGACCAACTCGCCGTTGGGCGAGCGCGAGACCATTGCCGATGTGGCTAAGAATCTGGAGCGCTGGGTGGATGTGATCGTGCTGCGCACATATGCGCACGACACCATCACCGAGATGGCTGTCAACTCGCGCGTGCCGGTCGTCAACGCTCTATCCGATATTGAGCATCCTTGCCAGGCGCTCGCGGATTTCATGACGCTTGAGGAGCACTTCGGTACCGCCGTTGGTCTCAACTTCACATATGTTGGCGATGGGAACAACGTTTGCCACTCGCTCATGCTCACCGGAGCGCAGTTAGGAGCCAACGTCACAATTGCCACGCCACGCCGCTACTCGCCCAACCCTGAAATCGCGAACATCGCGCGCGAAATGGCCGAGAAGAATCATTGCGAGCTGCGGCTTATTCAGGATCCGCAGGCGGCCGTCGAAGGCGCGGACGCCGTCTACACCGACGTTTGCGTGAGTATGGGATTCGAGCATGAATCCACGAAGCGCGCGCCCCTCTTTCGGCCGTATCAAGTAAACGAGGCGCTGATGCAGAAAGCCTCGCCCAATGCGGTTTTCATGCACTGCCTGCCCGCGCGTCGCGGAGAAGAAGTTACCGATGTGGTCATCGATAGCCCGCAATCTATCGTCTTCGATCAGGCCGAGAATCGCCTGCACGTGCAGAAGGCATTGCTGCTGTTGTTGCTTGGCGGACTCGTGAATGTGGAGAAATTTCAGTAACGATTTCGTAATTCATAGTTCTTGATTCACGGTTGTCCGGCTGCCTCGTGCAAAGGCCGCGTAAACTCTGAACTACGAACTAAGAACTTTGAACTTTAGAGGAGAACATGTCCGTAATTCTCGAGTCCCTGCCCATCGGAGAAAAAGTCGGCATCGCCTTCTCCGGCGGGCTCGACACTTCCGCCGCCCTGCACTGGATGAAGCAGAAGGGTGCGATCCCTTACGCCTATACAGCCAATCTCGGTCAGCCAGACGAAACCGACTACGACGCTATCCCGCGCGCGGCCCTCGAATACGGCGCGGAAAAGGCTCGCCTCATCGACTGTCGCGGTCCGCTCGTACGCGAAGGCATCGCCGCGCTCCAGGCCGGAGCCTTCCACATCACCACTGCAGGCGTTCCCTATTTCAACACCACCCCGATCGGCCGCGCAGTCACGGGCACCATGTTGGTCGCGGCGATGAAGGAAGACGACGTCCACATCTGGGGCGACGGCTCTACCTTCAAAGGTAACGACATCGAGCGCTTCTACCGTTACGGCCTGCTCGTTAATCCCAGCCTCCAGGTCTACAAGCCTTGGCTTGACGCCGCTTTCATCGACGAACTAGGCGGCCGCGCCGAAATGTCTGCCTTCATGCAGCGCTCCGGCTTCGCGTATAAGATGTCCGCGGAAAAGGCCTACTCCACTGACTCCAACATTCTTGGCGCCACCCATGAAGCCAAGGATCTGGAGCATCTCTCCACGTCTGTCAAAATCGTCGTTCCCATTATGGGCACGGCGTTCTGGCGCGACGATGTCGAGATTCAGCGCGAACAAGTCACCATTGGCTTTGAAGAGGGTTCGCCTGTCGCTCTCAACGGCCGGCAATTTAAATCGCCCGTCGACCTCCTCCTAGAAGCCAACCGCATCGGCGGTCGACACGGTCTCGGAATGTCCGACCAGATTGAGAACCGCATTATTGAAGGCAAGTCCCGCGGCATCTACGAGGCTCCCGGCCTCGCCCTGCTCTTTATCGCCTACGAGCGCCTCATCACCGGTATCCACAACGAGGACACTATTGAGCAGTACCGCGACAATGGCCGCAAGCTTGGTCGCCTGCTCTACCAGGGCCGCTGGTTTGACTCACAGTCAATCATGCTCCGCGAATCCGCTCAGCGCTGGGTCGCCAAACCCATCACCGGCGAGGTCACGCTCGAGTTGCGCCGCGGCAACGACTACTCGATTCTCAATACGGAGTCGCCCAATCTCACCTTCCATCCCGAGCGCCTCAGCATGGAGAAGACTGAGTCCACCTTCTCCCCGCGCGATCGCATCGGGCAACTCACCATGCGAAACCTAGACATCACCGACACCCGGCAGAAGCTCGTCACTTACGCCAAAGCCGGCCTCCTCACGCTCAGCCAAGGCAGCGAAATGCCTCAGCTCAACAGCAGCAGTGAGAAGGAATAGCATGAGGTACGCTTAAAGTAATGTCGAACGAGCAACAATCCGGGAAGATGTGGTCAGGCCGCTTTCGCGATCCGCTGGATCCCGAATTTGAGGAGTGGCAGCGCTCAATCGTCTTCGATTGGCGGCTTCTTTTTGAGGAGATCGCTGCCAGCAAGGCGCACGCGTCTGCCCTATCCGCTGCAGGAATATTGTCCAAAGCTGAAACAGTCGAGTTGCGTTCTGCGCTCGATGCAATTGTTGTTGAATTCGGGTCAAACGGCGGCAGCGTTGCAGTTCGCGATCACCCGGCTGCTGAGGACATTCACCACTTCGTCGAGCTTAAGCTGGTGGAGCGGGTCGGGCAACTCGGTCTTAAGTTGCACACCGGCCGCAGCCGCAACGAGCAAATCGCGACGGACCTGCGCCTTTACGTGCGGGCTGAAATCGGGCGCGTGGTCGACGGCCTTGCAGCATGGGCAAGCGCCCTGGTTGAGCAGGGGCGCGCAGCCGGCGAGGCGGTAATGCCCAGTTATACGCACCTGCAACGTGCCGAGCCGGTTCTCGTTGCGCATTGGCTGCTAGCCTATGTTGAGATGGCGCTGCGCGATGCGGATCGCCTTCTCGATTGCGCCGCGCGCCTCAATTTCTGTCCTCTTGGATCGGGAGCAGTGGCCGGCGCCACGCTTCCGCTCGACCGGACGATCGCAGCACGCGAGCTGGGATTCAGGGCGCCGACTGCAAATTCGATTGACGCAACGAGCGACCGCGACTTCATCCTCGAATACCTTAACTCGCTCGTTCTTGTTGGCCTGCACCTCAGCAGGTTTGCGGAAGAAATCACGTTGTTTGCCACCGCCGAATTCGGTTTTGTCACGCTGCCCGAGGCTTTTTCTACGGGTTCGAGCGCAATGCCGCAGAAAAAGAATCCGGATCTAACCGAGCTGATCCGCGCCAAGGTTGGGCGCATCAACGGTGCCGCGCAGTCGGTGACAATGCAGCTTAAAGGGCTGCCATTGGCCTACAATAAAGACATGCAGGAGACTCAGGAGCCGGCCTTTTCTGTCGGCTTTGTGCCACAGATGCTCACTCTCGTTGCGCGGTTCACGGCCGCGTTGCAGTTCAATCGCGATCGCATGAGCGAAGCGGCGGAGTCGGGCTACCTGAATGCAATGGCCGCGGCAACTTACCTGGTCCACAAGGGCGTCCCCTTCCGTACCGCTCACGAGAAAGTCGGCCAGGCCGTGCGCTTTGCCATCGCGAAGGGCGTCGAATTGGACGGCCTCACCATCGACGAGCTGCGCCAGTTTGGCTCGGAATTTGGCCAGGATTTCTATGCCGCCGTCACACTTGATGCCACGCTCGAATGTCATGACGTGATCGGGGGAACCGCGCGCAACCGCGTCAGCAAAGCGCTCGATCGCGCAGCGGAGTGGATCGCCGCGCTCGCCAATCAAAACGTCGCGGAGGCAATTCATGCAGGTTCGTAAAGCTCTTCTGCACGACGCCTCCAATATCTACGATCTCGTAAACTCGCTCTCCGGCGACGGCACGCTGCTCAAGCGGCCCTTCGCCGAGATCTGCGAAAACATTCGCGACTTCACAGTCGCCGAATCCGATGGCGGCGTGTTTCTCGGTTGCGGAGCGCTGCACCTTTACGGCCCGCATCTTTGCGAGGTTCGCTCAATCGTCGTCAAGCCTGAAGGCAAGGGCCAGGGTGCCGGCGGCGGTATTCTGAAAGCACTGATTGAAGAGGCCGAAACACACGGCGTCCAATCGGTCTGCCTCTTCACGCGCATCCCGAATTTCTTTTTCAAGTACGGCTTCCGCACAGTGGAAGATAAGTCCGAGCTTCCGGACAAGATCTTCAAGGACTGCCAGATGTGCCCGCGCCTCCACCGCTGCGACGAAGTGGCCATGGTCCGTGGACGCATACCGCGCATGTCCATCCTCGGCCCTCGCGACGAAGCGCAGGAACTGGTGCGGCTGTCCGGCTGAATGCAGTTTTCAATTCCTGAACAACGAACCCAACATATCAGAGACCGCTCTCGCGTGACACGAAAACGGCCGCATCTTCACACTGCTGTCGGTCATTCTTCTCTTCCGGCAGCAGCAGCCGCCAGCGTACCTTCCCGCCCTGCTTCAGCCTTTTCGGGGGGCGCAATGTGCGGCGTTTCACCGCGTCCCTGCATGGCGGCACGCCCTGAATATACGCGCCATTGGCGCTCCACATCGTCTTGCGCGTCCTTCAGCAGTTCCGCCGCCATTTCTGGATTTCCGCGCGCGAGCATCGTGTAACGGGCCTCGCGATAGGCATAATCCTTTAGCCGGATTGACGGCGCCTTGGAGTCGAGTTGGAACGGATTCTTGCCCTGCTCGCGCAACGAGGGGTTGTAGCGCATCAGCGGCCAATAGCCCGACTGCACGGCCAGCTTCTGCTGCTCCAGCCCGTGCACCAAATCGTATCCGTGCGCGATGCAACTCGAGTACGCGATGATGATCGACGGCCCGTCGTGCGCTTCGGCCTCCTGAAAGGCCTTCACAACATGGCTGTCGTTGCCGCCAAGAGCCACCTGCGCCACGTAGACCGATCCGTAGCTAACGGCCTCCATGGCCAGATCTTTGCGACTATTTCGTTTTCCGCCGGCGGCAAACTTCGCTACAGCGCCGCGTGGCGTGGCCTTTGAAGCCTGGCCTCCGGTGTTTGAGTAAACTTCGGTATCGAGCACCAGCACGTTCACGTTCTTGCCCGAGCCCAGCACGTGGTCGAGGCCGCCGAATCCAATATCAAAGGCCCATCCGTCGCCGCCGAGAATCCACACGCTCTTGCGGACGAGCGAGTCTGCGATAGCCATTAAGTTCTGGGCGTCCGACGACTCGTTTCCGGCGAGCCGCTCGCGCAAAGCACTCACGCGATCCCGCTGCCGGTTGATTTCCGCCTCGGTCTTTTGCGAAGCGCTGACGAGTTCAGCCGCGAGTTCCGCGCCGATTTGAGGCGCGAGCCGCTCAACCAGCATTTCAGCGAAGGCTTTCTGCTGATCGAGCGCAACCCTCATGCCGAATCCGAACTCCGCGTTGTCCTCAAACAGCGAGTTAGCCCAGGTCGGCCCGCGCCCCTGTGCATCGCTCGTGTAGGGCGTCGTCGGCAGGTTGCCACCGTAGATCGACGAGCAACCGGTAGCATTGGCAACGTAGAGCCGATCGCCGAACAATTGCGTCATCAGCTTGATGTAGGGCGTCTCGCCGCAACCTGAGCACGCACCGGAAAACTCAAACAGCGGCTGCAAAAGCTGAAGGTCTTTTACCTGGCTGTGCGAAAGCTTCGCGCGATCGACTTCAGGCAGGCTGAGAAAGAAATCCCAGTTTTCGCGCTCTATTTCCCGTAGCGGCGCTTGCGGAGCCATGTTAATGGCCTTCTTGCCGGCGTCGCTCTTGCTCTTCACGGGGCACACTTCCACACACACGGCGCAACCGGTGCAATCTTCCGGCGCAACCTGCAGCGTATAGCGCTGCTCCTCCATGCCGCGCCACTTTGGCTTGGCCCACTTGAATGTCGCTGGGGACTTGTCCCCGAGCTCGGGATCGTAAACCTTGGCGCGGATTACGGCATGAGGGCACACCATCACACATTTCCCGCACTGGATGCAAAGATCCTTCTCCCAAACCGGAATAAACTGCGCGATGTTGCGCTTCTCCCACTGTGCCGTTCCTGAGGGGTATGCTCCGCCTGCGGGAAACGCGCTCACTGGGATCTGATCGCCCTTCCCTGCGGCGATCTGGCCCAGCACGTCGTGAACGAACGTTGGTGCCTTGTCGGAGATAACTCCGACAACATCGAAGTTGGACGAAGCTGCGTCCGGCAGCGCTACCTTCTCGAGATGGGCGAGCGCATGGTCGACCGCGGCAAAATTCTTCTCGACCACCGCCTCGCCGCGTTTGCCATAGGTCTTCTGGATCGACTTCTTAATCTGCTTGATCGCCTCGTCCCGCGGCAGCACGCCGCTGATGGCAAAGAAGCAGGTCTGCATAATCGTGTTGATGCGCGTGCCCATGCCCGCTTCGCGCGCCACTTTATAGCCGTCGATCACATAAAACTCGATCTTCTTCCGCAGCATCTCTTCCTGGATACTCCGGGGAAGTTTGTCCCAAACATCGGCCGCAGAATAGGGCGAGTTGAGCAGGAATACCGCTCCCGGCATCGCGGCCTCGAGCACGTTCATCTTTTCCAGGAAGCCAAAGTTGTGGCAGGCCACAAAGCTGGCGCGGGTAATCAGATAGGTTGACCGGATCGGGTTGGGCCCAAATCTCAGGTGCGATGTGGTCATCGACCCCGACTTCTTCGAGTCGTAAACGAAGTAGCCCTGCGCATAGTTCGGCGTCTCGCTGCCAATAATCTTGATTGAATTCTTGTTCGCGCCAACGGTGCCATCGGATCCGAGTCCGTAGAACAACGCGCGCACGGTCTTCGGATCCTCTGTCGAGAATGCAGCATCGTACTCGAGGCTCGAATGGCTCACGTCGTCGTTGATGCCGATAGTGAAGTGATTCTTTGGCGCCGGTTTTGCCAGTTCATCGAAGACGCCCTTCACCATCGCTGGCGTGAACTCCTTTGAAGAAAGCCCATAGCGGCCGCCAATCACCGTCGGCATCGCAGCAAAAGGCAGATTTGCGGTATTCTCAGCCAGCACCGTCACAATGTCCTGGTAAAGCGGCTCACCTGCGCCTCCGGGTTCCTTGCAGCGATCGAGCGTGGCTAAGGACCTTACCGTCGCAGGCAGCGCGGCCAGAAACATCTTCGTATCGAATGGTCGGAACAGGCGGACTTTGACCATTCCGACTTTTTCGCCTTGGCGATTCATCGCGTCTATGGATTCCTCGGCTGCTTCTGCTCCGGAGCCCATCAACAGAATCACGCGCTCCGCGTCCGGTGCGCCGTAGTAGTCGAACAGGTGATAGGCACGCCCTGTCTGCTTCGCGAATCGATCCATCACCGATTGCACAATGCCAGGCGCCGCAGCGTGAAAGGGCGTGCAGGCCTCGCGGGCCTGGAAGAAAACGTCGGGATTCTGCGCCGTCCCGCGGATAAACGGGTGATCCGACGAGAGAGCGTTCTTGCGAAATTGGATGAGGTACTTGTCGTCGACCAGGGCACGAATCGTTTCGTCGCTGATCGGCAGAATTTTGCCCACCTCGTGCGAAGTCCTGAAGCCGTCGAAGAAATGGATAAACGGAATGCGCGATTCAAGCGTGGCGATCTGCGCCACCAGTGCCAGATCGGCCGCCTCCTGCACGGAATTCGAAGCCAGCATGGCCCAGCCAGTGGCGCGGCACGCCATCACGTCGGAGTGGTCGCCAAAAATCGACAGCGCGTGCGTAGCCAGGCTGCGAGCCGTCACGTGCATCGTCGCCGGTGTAAGCTCCCCGGCAATCTTAAACATGTTGGGGATCATCAGTAGCAACCCCTGCGACGCGGTGAACGTCGTCCCGAAGGCGCCGGCCTGCAAGGCGCCGTGCAGTGCGCCTGCCGCGCCGCCCTCGCTCTGCATCTCCTCCACAATCGGCAATCCGCCCCAGATGTTCTTCTTGCCCTCAGAGCGCCACTGATCGGCCCATTCGGCCATCGGCGAGGACGGGGTAATCGGGTAGATGGCAACCACCTCGGAGAGTCTATAGGCAACCGAGGCCGCGGCCTCGTTCCCGTCCATAATCACGGTGGGAATCACAGTCTTTGGTTCACTCATTCGTTTCGCTCCACAATGCAACCTTTGAGGATGATCGGCCGCTATCGTGAGTCTCTTCTTCGGGATAAACGGCAGCAGTGATGGGGGGCACAAGCAGGAACGGGAATCCCATTTGGTGGAACGAGAATGCCACCGGGCAACTTTCAGCGCATGTCGACCTTGGGTGATCCAGCGCCCTCACCTTTGCTCGCGTGAATTAGCCTTGGGGCGCGGCTCAACCACCCGCGCGGCGACGCTGCAAAGGCCGACACCCCCGAAAAGCAGCACTTTCGTCGTAGTAATCGTCAACATGACGACGGATGCGACGCTGCCGCAGTATCCCAGCTCGGCGCACGTTCTCCAGTTGAGAGCGGAGTAAACGGGAATGTAGGCAAGAACGAGAATGGCCTGAAGCGGCAGCAGCCTGCGCACCACGAGCGCGAGAAGAAATAGTGGAAAACTCATTAGAGGCAACGCACAGTAGGCGATGGACAAAACTGTGTTTTGTCGAAGATCCAAGCCTCGCACTGCGGCCAGGCCATTAATGGCGAGCAAGCAACTGAGCACCCCGGCGGGAATCGTGAACAATCTGCGGCTGCTTCTACGCATCGTCATTATAGTGAGCACCTCGCGCCGCACTCATTCAGATTGAGGAACTATGGTCAACCCCGCGCCTCGCTCAGGCATCAGCTTAGCGCGGCAAGGAATAGGGCATCCGCGCCTTGCAGCATGTTCCCGCTCATGAGCCGGCAGAACCCGGCAGAACCGGACTGGCAAAGAGAATAGATAATATGAGACAGACAGAAAGGATCGGATGGGCCTTCGATCGTCAGCAATAGCACGGGCAGTACCGGGTTTCTGCATCCCGGTTTCGATTCTGGTTTCGATCTTGGTTTCGATCATGGCCTCGCTGCGCGCCGCAGGGCCAGCGCAGGAACCCGATCCGGCTGCCGTGATTCGCGCTGTGGACGCCGCGGTTACATCCCGATCCGAGAATGTTCTCGGATTCATTGACATTGAGCACTACGCTGTTTACCGTGGCGGCGATGACACGCATCCCGCGGCGGAGATGACGGTGCGGGACACCTACAAAAGGGGCGTGGGCAAGGAATTCACAGTACTCTCACAGAGCGGATCGGCGTTCTTGCTGCACTTTGGATTGAAACCGCTTCTCGATAGCGACCATACCATCAATCAGCCGGGAAATGTTGAGAAGTCGTGGTTCAACTCGGCGAATTACATGATGACGTTGAAAGCTGGTGGCGTGCAGAAGCTGGATGGGCGCGATTGTTTTTTGCTGGACATCAAACCCAAGGAAGAAGCTCCGAATCTAATCATCGGCACCATCTGGGTAGACGCGCGCGACGGAACTCTGGTCCAGATTGACGGAGTCGCATCGAAGAACCCATCGGCATTCTCGGGAACCACGCATATGATGCGGCAATACGCAAACATCGACGGATATTCGATGGCCATGCATGCCCGCGCCGAGTCGGACAGCGCGTTCTTCGGCCGCACCGTGGTAGCCATCGACTACAGCGATTACAAGCTCGCGGTTAAGAACGGCAAACAGTAATCGGGCCCTATATCCCCGCGTACCACGAGTAGCCATATTCAGGATCGACAGAGCCAAGTCCCTTGCCGAACTTCTTGATATTGTCGGTCGCCGTGATGTGCGTAACGAACTTCAGGCTCTTGTAGCCAAGTTGTCGCGGCACGCGCAACCGCAGCGGGCCACCAAACGGCACAGGCAGATCGCCATCGTTCATGCCCATCGTCAGCAACGTGTGCGGATCCATCGCATCCGTCATATCGATGCTGCCCCAAAGCGATTTCTCCACCGCGTAATACACAATGTAGCGCGTTGCCGGCAACAATACTGCCTCGCGCAGAACTGATGAAAGCGGCGTCCCGATCCACTCCGCAATATATGACCAACCTTCCTCGCACGCGACCTCGGTGATTTGGCTGCGCATCGGCATCGTCTTCAGATCGCTGAGCGATAGCACCAGCGGGCGCGCCACCGTTCCATCAACCACCAGCCGCCATTCCTTGAACCCGGCCGCTTGCATCCGCTTGAACTCGTCGGTCGGCGGCGCAATTTCGTTGGCGAACGGATTTTTCGAGATCATGCTGCGCGGAAATTCGCGCGCCGGCGTGCACGTGGTCAGGATGCGCTGGCATGCGTAGGTCAGCGTTTCGCCGGGTCCATAAATTCCGCTACCATCCGGTGGGATCAGCCCGTAGCGCTTCGCCATGCGCTCAGCCGTTGCCAATCCAGCCGCCCCCGCAGTTGCGGCCACGCCCCCGTAAATCAGTTCGCGTCGCGAGATTTTGTTCATCGGCCCTCCCTGAAGTCGCATGTGGAATCGCGGCTATAACCCATAATCATAGCCCGCATCCGGCTCCGAAATCCCGAAACCGCGACCGTCGTCACGTGAACCAGCAGAAACAGGAGCAGCAACCCGGAATCAATAAGGTGAATCGTCCGCGCCGATTGGCGTCCGCCCAAAAGCGCCGCCGTCCAGGGAAACGCCGCCGTGAACGACGGTGACATTGCGAGTCCCGTCCAGATGATCAGTGGGAACAAAACAAAAATTACCACCGCGTACGCCGTCCGCTGCAGGACGTTATATGAGTTTTCCTCCGCGCCGCCCGGCGGTATGCGCCGCAGATACTGCGCAATCCGGTCTCTATACGCCCGCCATGCCCAATCGCGTCGCTCTGGCAGTAGATTCTTTCTGAAGTGGCCGCTCACGACTCCGTAGATCCCGTAGACCAGCCCCGTCAGCACTGCCGCCCACGCCGCTTCAAAATGCAAATACCGGCTCCATCCATTCTGGTTCGGCATCACGTAGTTGTATTTGGTAGGCACCGTGTCGCGCGATGACGGAATGGAGATCACGAAGAGCGGCTTCGTGTTTACGTTTCCTACCTCACCCCAGTAAAACCTTGGGTGCGAAATCACGATCTCACCGCCCGTCACCAGCAGCGCGATGAACGCGATGAACGTGAGCCAGTGCGTTGCGCGCACCACTCCCGAATGGCGACGAGTCTTTGTCCGTTCAAGCTGTAGAGCCCCTGGCACGCCGCCAGAGTAGCACGCCCCGCTCGCCAAATGCAGGGCTTTTTCTTAACTAGCGCAAGAGCGCTTCGCGTTTCCGGTCTCAGTTGCAGGGTCAGCGGGGTACCGCGTTCAATCTCAGTTTCGTGCGCGGCCCTCACAACTGCTCAGATCTTCTCCGAAATCGCCAGAACCTCGCCTTGCTTGTAATTGAGCGAACACACGCAACGCTGGCAGATCGAATTCGACTCCACTTCCAACGAGGCGCGAAACCGTTGCGCCTCCTCTCCGTTGATCACCTGTTCCAGCGTCTTCCCTGCCAGATTCCCGATCTTCTCGTGAAAAAAGCACGGGCGCACCGTTCCGTCCACTTCAACCACCGCCGACACCCAGGGCGCATTGCACATCGGCGCCAACGGCGCGCACTCGCCCAGGTGCTCTTTGAACCGCCGCACAATCCGCCGCATCTTCTCCGGCGGCTCGACAATGTACTTGGTGCGGAAATCCTCCGCATTCTCCCGGATCAACGCCTCCACCTCTTCTTCGAGCGCCTTCACCTCGTTCCGCGAAAGTGCTACCTCGTCCTGCCTCACAATCGGCCACACCTCGTCGCGGTTGAACGCCTGTGATGTCAAGTCGGTCGCGAGAAACGAAATCGAATCGAGTCCCAGCAGCTTCGCGCCCGCCACAGTCTGCCGTATGAATCGGTAATTCGCCTTCTGCACCGTCGAGCGCGCATTTACCGGCATGTCCGGCCTCCGCTCCCGCACTGCCTCAATTCCCTTCCCGATCAGCCGATGCGCTCCTTTCACGCGACGCACTTGGTCGTGAACCTGGTCTGGCCCATCGATCGAGACAATCACCTCATCCACGCCGCGCGCCACCGCGTCAGCGCGCTTCGCCAGCAGCAATCCTGTCGTCAGCAACGTGACGCGTACACCGCATTCGCGGAGAAACTCGCACAGTTTTTCAAATCCACGATGCAGCAGCGCCTCTCCGCCGGTAAGCACCACCTCCTGCACACCAAGCCGCAAAATCGATTCCCGATGCCGCGCGAAATCCGTCAGGTCGAGTTCCTTACCATCGGTCTTTTGCCAGATGTCGCACATCAGGCAGCGGCAATTGCAGTGCTCGTGAACGTGCAGCAGTAGAATCGGCATCGCCGCGATCCGCCCGGCGCCTTCCGCACTTGCATCCGCCCCTCGTAGCTGCATTGGCAATTCAATGCTCATCACTGCCCCACACTTTCCAATTGCGGATCAGGCGGCACGCAAATTCACTCGCCACAATTAAGACTAAGCGCGGAATGATTTCGAGTTGTAATTGAATTGTTTTTGCGAGCCTCAGAGGGATTGAATGACCCTTATCAATGCAATCGCGGTATCCTGTTATTCGGGTCGCCGAATTCGCGCAGATTCGCCAACGAACAGACCCGCAGTCCCGCTCACTTGTGAACTCGCTCGCCAGCCATCACCGCGCCAGCCTCTCCACCAAAGCTTCCCACTCGGCCTCGAGCGTGGGCCGGCGAAATTCGCGTCCGGCTCTGCTGTACCAGTAGTCGGCGTTTGACGCCGCGCCCTCCTTGCGATGCAGGTAGGCGTGTACGGGCATGCCCTCCGCAGTTTCGAGGTCATCAACCATTCCGTGGGCGCGAGCCCAATCGCCTTTCGCATCCCACCACAGCGCAACAAGCGGCGCCGGTATCCCTTCCGGCGGTGCAGCCAGCGTTAGCGAAGCCCGAAATTCCTCAAGCGTCATGGTTTGCTTGTACCATCCATGATCGGCCCCCGCAACTGAAGCCGTTTCCTGCGCTCTGTGATCTGGATCACCTCGCGGCAAAAACAACCCTGCCTAAAATGAACTACCGCTCCGATGAACTGGCCGAAGGGTCCGCCATGGAGCCAGTAATGGAGCTGAATATCCCAGCCGGACCACCCGTCCCGGAGGTCAAGTCATAGGAATATCCGAATCGAGAATCCCCCAAAAACCAGGATTGCAGTCGCAGGCAATTTGGCCGTATACTGAATTACGACCATTCCGGTCGTATTTTCTTGCTGGCCGCCTTAGCGGCCAGCGATGCGGAGTTCGTCACGTGAGTTTGCTCAGTGATTTGGCGGTCGGTGAATGCGGGGTCCTGGTTGCCCTCGACTTGCCTGAGAATGTCCAGAACCACCTGATGCATATGGGGTTTGTGCCAGACGCCAAAGTCACAGCCTTGCGTCGCGCTCCAGCCGGCGACCCCACCGTGTACCGCGTCGACGGACTGGAAATCGCGCTCCGCCATGAGACCGCCTCCGCCATTCGAATGCGCCCCCTGGGGTCAACAGGCGAGCAACCGAGCCAAGGCTCCGCGGATGCTCCCCAACTCACCGAGGCCGCGCGATGAATGCCTGCTGCGACACTCCGGTCTTTGAGCCGCCCGCGGCACGAACCGACAGTGCGCTCCGCACAGTCGTTCTCATCGGGCCTCCCAACTCCGGCAAATCCACTCTCTTCAACCGGCTCACCGGCCTCCGTCAAAAAGTGGCCAACTATCCTGGCGTCACGGTCGAGCAGCGCATGGGCGTAATGGCTGGTGTGGGCCGCGATGACCTCACGCTGATCGATCTGCCGGGAATCTACTCGCTCACGCCGTACTCTGAAGACGCGCGCGTGGCCGTGAACGTGCTCCGCGGACGCATGCCGGGAACACCCAAGCCCGACGCAGTTTTGCTCGTCCTCGACTCACTGCACCTCACGCGGCAACTGATGCTCGCTGCGCCGGTGCTGGACGTTGGCCTTCCGACTCTGGTCCTGCTGAACATGAGCGACCTGATGAAGTCGCGCGGCGGGCTGATCGACACGCTGAAGCTGGCGCGCGAGCTGGGCGCTCCAGTGGCGCAGATCAGCGCCACGCACGGAACCGGACTGGATTCCGTCGCGCTCTTCCTCAATCAGCAGAATGGGCACGGCGAGAAAGCCAAGCCGCTCTTCCTTCCCGTCATGGGCAACGCGGCTAGCACCCATAGCTGGGCAGAGCAGGTCATCCGCCGCACCGGCTACCAGGCGCCGCTCTCGGCCGAGAACACGCGCAAGATCGACAACGTGCTTCTGCATCGCGTCTGGGGACCGCTGCTCTTCTTAATGGTTGTGATTGGCGTATTCGAAGTGGTGTTCGCACTGGGCCAGCCGCTCTCGAATGGCTTTGGCGAACTGCTGGCGCGCATGGCCGACCTGGTGCGGCCTCTACTGCCAATGGGCTGGCTGCAATCGCTGCTGCTCGACGGTGTTTGGAAGGGCATCTGCTCCGTGCTCGTCTTCCTGCCACAGATCCTGCTGCTCTTCCTCTTCATCGGGATTCTCGAGGATACAGGCTACCTCGCCCGCGCCGCGCTCATCGCCGACCGCGTCATGCGGACTATCGGTTTGAACGGCAAGGCCTTCATCCCGCTGCTCTCGGCCTACGCCTGCGCCATTCCGGCCATCATGGCTACGCGCACCATTGAGAACAAGCGCGACAGGCTCGCCACGATTCTGGTCACGCCGTTCATGACGTGCTCGGCCCGCCTGCCCGTTTATCTGCTGCTGATCGCTGCCTTCATTCCCAACATCTACTTCCTGCACGGAGTCATCGGCCTGCAGACGCTGGTCATGCTCGGCCTTTACGTGGCCGGCTTCGTGGCCGCATTCACCACCGCGCGGCTGCTCAAGAGCTCCATCCTCAAGTCGAGCGATACGCCGTTCATCCTGGAACTGCCGCAGTACCGCATGCCAACGCTCTACGCGCTTGGGCTGCGGCTGATGGACCGCGCGCGCATCTTCATGAAGACTGCCGGCACAATCATCGTCGCCGTAACGCTGGTGCTTTGGGTGCTCGCGCATGTGCCAGTCATCCACACCGCCGCGGGCACGTTGAGCGCGCCGCTACTTGCCGACAGCCTCATCGGCCGCCTTGGCCACTTCATCGAGCCGGCGATTGCGCCGCTCGGCTTCAACTGGAAGATCGGCATCGGACTGCTTTCGAGCGTCCTGGCTCGCGAAGTCATGGTCAGCACAATGGGAACGCTCTACGGCGCAGATCCCAGCACGCAGGCGTTTAGTCTGCAAACCGCTCTGCACCACGACATGACGCTCGGCGGCGCGCTGGCGCTGATGATCTTCTTCGCCTTCGCCATGCAGTGCACATCGACCATCGCCGTTGTGCGGCGCGAGACCAACAGTTGGCTCTGGCCCGCAGCGCAGTTCCTCTACATGCTTGCCCTGGCTTACGGAGCAGCTTTCGCGGTAAACCACATCGTGATGGCAATTTTCGGCTGACCCCCCAACCAGCTCTCGGCTCAATTCGCAGCCTACGAAGCGCGACAACCTTCCAATATCCCGCCCCGAGACATCAATGGGCGCGCAGACTTCTCGGGCCGCCGGAAGGTATCCGACGGCTAGATGCGGTTTCAATTTCGCAGGGCTTCAATTTCGCGAGCTGCGGTTTGGGAGCCAGAGTTTAGTGGTGGCCGTGGTCGCCCCCGTGGTCGCCGCCGCGGTCGCCGCCATGATCGCCACCACCGTGATAGCCGGGGAGGTTGTGTTCGCCGCCTGCATCATAACCGGCGTGGCCAGCGTGGCCGTGACCGTCGCGCGCCTCATTGCCGTGGAAGTGATTGAATTGCTCATCGCCGCGCTCGGGGAACGGTCCACGGTAGCCGCGACGAGGATCGTAGCGGTTGTCGACATGGCCGTAGAAGTGGTCCGGGCCATGGTACCAGCGACCGGCTCCGATGAAGATGCCGTCGTTAAACCAGTCGGGCCCGTAGTAGCCGTAGGGCGCGCATTGATACGGCGGATAGTCGAAGTAGCCATAGGGGCAGACAGGCTCCACTCCAAAGGTGATGGAGATCTGGGCCGACGCGGAAGGCGCACAACAAAACAGGCCAATTGCGAGAGTTGCAAGTGCAAAGCCTTTGAGTTTGGACATAGTTCCTCCTTCATCCATCGGTGGTTTGATGGGTTGGGACGGCGGGGGGTTGTCTCGGAAAACAGTGGTAAGTGATTGGTGGTTAGTGGCTAGCGGTTAGTGGTTAGCCGAATGGGCTGCGGAGAGACTCTTCGAAGATGAGCAAAACGAATCAGACATGACTCCAGGACCAGCCGACACTTATAAAAGCGCCTGAGTGTAGTAGCCCTCAAGCGCGGGGAACGCGTTGGGGTGTGACTGGTCATATCGGCTGAAGCCATCGCGAGTCCAGTCCATTCGACAACGGGAAGCTTGCTCCAAAGCAAGCGGCAGTTAACGAAATGCAAATAAGAGGAACCAGCTATGAATGCGAAACTCATCTTCACTTCGGCAGTCCTGGCGTTGGCGCTTGGAATGGCCGCTCCGGCCTCGGCGCAGGATCAGAGGCAAAGCGATAAGCATGATCAACCGGGTCAGCCGCAACAGCACGGCCAACAACCGGCAGCGCCGCAACAGCACGCCCAGCAACAGCCCGCGCAGCCGCAGCCGCAGCAACAGCAGAATCAGGACAGGCAGAACCAGAACAACCAGAGGCAGGCGCAGCAGCAGCAAGATCAGAGACAGCAGCAACAGCGCGACCAGCAACAGCAGAATCAGAACAGACAGAACCAGAACAACCAG